>CAZKBQ010000032.1:0-52234 GCA_964550855.1 uncultured Anaerolineae bacterium | reverse complement strand
CCCGTCACCCGTCGGCCCGCGGCAGCCCGGCCACCACCCACCAGCCCGCCACCGGCCCCAGCGCCGCGCAGATGAACAGCGCCGGATACGACGTGGCGCTCAGCAGCACCCCGCCGATCAGCGAGGACACCACCGTGATGCCGCCGATCGTATTGGACAATCCCGTATAGGCCGTCAGTTCCGCCGGCGGCGAGATCTCGATGACGTATTGCAGGAAGCCCATCAAGAACGAGCCGTCGGTGGCCCCGATAAAGGCGAACAGCAGCACGTGGCCCAGCGTCTGCACCGTCGCCGTCCCCGGCCCCATCAGGTGCAGCACCAGCCCCAGCGTCGGCGGCACCAACGCCAGCGCCATCGTCACGCGGATCACCGCCTTCGCCCCCCGGCGCTCGCTGAGCGGCCCAAGCAGCAGCGCCGAGACTACGCCGCCCACCGTCTGTGCCGCCAGGAACACGCCCAGCAGATCCTCCGGCAGGCCCAGCACCGTAATGGCCTGCACCGAGTAAAACGGGATCGCCAGCCCGATGGTGCCCACCACCACCCGCGCCACGGCCAGCCGGCGAAAGGCCGGATTCGTCTTCAGCACATGCCGGGCGTGCGCGCTCAGGTTCAACCGCGCCAGCCCTTCGTCGCCGGTCTCGCCCGGCGGCTCGCGCAAAAACGTCAGCGCCGTCCATGAGACCAGCAGCGCCGCCGCTGCGCCAAACAGCAGCAGCGCGTAGTTCTGCGGAAAACGCGGCCCGCTCGCGCTCAGCGCCCACACCACCGCGAACGACGTGCCAAACTGCGTCACAAACGACGCCGCCTGCGTCCAGCCCAGCACCCGGCCGCGAATGCGCGGCGGCAGCACCTTGCTCACAATGTCGAACCAGGCCACCGCCGACACCGCGTCGAAGCCGCGAAACACCAGCACCGTCGCCAGCAGCAGCAGAAAAGCCGGCGTGCCGGTCACGTTCAGCGCCAGTGCCGTCGCCAGCCCCAGCACCGACGCGCGCGCGATGACGGCCGAACCCAGCAGTGCCGGTTTCTTGTACGGCCGCTGCGCCATCCAGCGCCCGATGGGCAGCTGCGGCAGCAGCCACATGCCCGCCCACAGCGTGTTGATCAGGCCCACCAGCGGCTCCGAATTGGTCAGTAGCACTACTAAGCTGGGCAGCACCGTGCTGTAGCCCATGAAGCCCAGCGCCCCGCCAAAGCCGCCGCTGTCCGTCAGCAGCGCCAGCACATTGCGGCGCAGCGTTTTGCGATCGTGCCTGTCCACTTGCGGTTCGATGATGCGCCTCCTTGAAGGCAAAAAATCAGGCCGCGCGCGACAGCCTTCCGGCCGCGGCAGCCTTGCGGCATGGATTATAATACACTCCATGTCCAGCGCGCCCGCCCGCCTCACTCGGCCGTCTCAACTTGAACAGCGAAAGTTGCTGCTCGCCGTCTTTGTCTCCGGCCTCGTCTCGCTCGCCGTCGAACTGTCCGCTTTCCGGCTGTTTGCGCCCGTCTTCGGCACCGCCAATCTCATCTCGGCCGTCGTCATCGGCCTCATTCTGCTCTACCTGTCCGCCGGCTACCTCATCGGCGGGCGCTGGGCCGATCGGGATCCGCGCGCCCTCACGCTTTACCGCCTCATCGCCGTGGCGGCGCTGCTGGTGGGCGTCATTCCCTTCATCGCCCAGCCGCTGCTGCGCGCCGCCCGCGACGGCCTGCAAGACCTGGTCAATCTCGACGTGTCGCTGGCCGTGCTGGCCTTCGGCGTCACCATCGTGCTCTTCGCCGTGCCCGTCACCCTGCTGGGCTGTGTCGCACCCTTTGCGCTGCGGCTCTCGTTGGGCCGGGTGGATCAATCGGGGCGCGTGGCCGGCCGCCTGTACGCCGTCTCCACGCTCGGCAGCTTCATCGGCTCCTTCCTGCCCGAACTCGTCCTGCTCAACTGGGTTGGCACGCGCGGCACCTTCGTCGTGCTGGCGCTCAGCCTCTTTGTAGTCGCCCTTATCGGGCTGGGCCGGCGCGGCTGGCCGTTCCTCTGGGTGCCGATCGGGCTGATCGCGCTGCAGGCGCTGCTGCCCGCCGCCTTCAGCGATCTGCCCGGCACGCTCTATCAGGGCGAATCCGCCTACAACTACATTCAGGTGGTGCAGCGCGGCGACACGCGCTATCTGCTGCTCAACGAAGGCCAGGGCATCCATTCGATCTACAATCCGACGCAGCTGGCCACCAACGGCACGTGGGATTATTTTACGATTGCGCCGTTCTTCAACGCGCCGCCTTATGCGGCCGATCGCGTGCAGCGCGTGGCGATTGTGGGGCTGGCGGGCGGCAGCCTGGCCCGACTGTTCACCGCGCTCTACGGCCCCGTCCCCATCGACGGCATCGAGATTGACCCTGAGATCGTGGCGGTCGGTCGGCGCTATTTCGATATGACGCAGCCCAACCTCAACGTCATCATCGGCGACGGGCGCGCGGCCTTCAACGCCCTGCCGCACCGCTACAGCCTCATCGCCGTCGATGCCTTTCGCGTGCCGTACATTCCGTGGCATCTGACCACGCTCGAATACTTTGCGCTGCTGCGCGAGCATCTCACGCCCGACGGCGTCGTCGCCGTTAACGTCGGCCGCACCGCCACCGATTATCGACTGGTGGATGCGGTGGCCGCCACCGCGGCGCGCGTCTTCCCGTCGGTGCACGTCGTCGATGTGGCCACGTCGCTTAACTCCATCATCTATGCCACCAATCAGCCCACGTCGGCCGGCAATCTGCGGCGCAACCTGGCCGCCATGCCGCCGCCGCTACTGCCGTCGGTGGCGGAGCGCGCGCTGCAGCATCTGCGCGTCGCCGCTCCCAACGCCGTCATCTTCACCGACGACAATGCGCCCGTGGAGCGCCTGACCAACGCCCTGCTGCTCAACTTTCTCTTCAACCCAAATCACTAACCGCCGGGCACTGCTCATCAACCATTGATCACCCATCCCACCATGCTCAACAAACTCACTTCCCTGCTCATCGCCCTGGCCCTGCCGTTCCTGCTCGTCGTGCTCAGCATCCGGCTCGTGGCCAACCCGTGGTTCATCGACTTCGAATATCACCGGCCCGGCTTCCCGCCGGACGTGTACGGCTTCACGCTTGAACAGCGCACGCCGCTCGCGCTTGACGGCCTGTACTCCGTCCTGCCGGAGGGCGAAGGTCTGATCCGGCTGCAGCAGGCCCGCCTGCCGGACGGCTCGCCCGCTTTCAACCAGCGCGAGATCAAACATATGCAGGACGTGCGCGTGCTCATGGCCGGCGTCTTCCCCGCCATGTTCATCGGCTGGGCGGTTGTCGTCATTTTGGGTGTGACCCTGCGCCGGGTGCGCGGCTGGCAGCGCGTGGTGCCGACCGGTCTCAAGTGGGGGGCGCTGCTCACGCTGGCTCTGCTGGCCGCGCTCATTGCGTATATTCTCGTCAACTTCGATTCGTTCTTCCTCACCTTCCATCGCCTGTTCTTTGAAGGCGATACGTTCATGTTCGCCTACACCGACACGCTCATCCGCCTTTATCCGGAACAGCTCTGGCTAGACGCCTCCATCCTCATCGGCGTGCTCACCGCCGTCATGGCCGCCGGCCTGCTCGTCATTGGTCTCATCTGGCAGCGCCGCCGGCCGCCCGCCCGATCAGCCAACTAGCCAACCCGCCCCTAAAATCGGCAATCCAAAATCTGCAATCTCCAATCTGCAATCTAAAAACCAACCATCTTCCCACTTGCACAATTCATTGACTCATAGCATAATGCCCACAGCATCCGCGACCAAGCGAGGCGATATGGCTGAAGTAGCGCTCCGCGACTACCTCGTGGAGATCAACACCCTGATCGAGCGCAACTCGCTCGACACCGCCATCCAGCACTGCCGGCACATCCTCGGCGCCTACCCCAAATACGTCGAGGTCTATCGCCTGCTGGGCAAGGCGCTGCTGGAAAAAGAGGCCTACGATGACGCCGCCGATGTCTTTCAGCGCGTGCTCAGCGTCGACCCCGAAGACTTTGTCGCCCGCGTCGGCCTGAGCATCATCGCCGAGCGGCACGATCAGCTGGACAAGGCCATCTATCAGATGGAGCGCGCCTACGACTTGGTGCCGCACAACGACGTCATCCAGGGCGAGCTGCGCCATCTCTACGCCCGGCGTGACGGCGACGCGCCGTCGCGGCTCACGCTCACGCGCGGCGCCGTGGCCCGCATGTACGCGCAGGGCGACCTCTACGCCGAGGCCGAACACGCTTTGCGCGACCTGCTTCACGAGCAGCCCGACCGGCTGGACTTGCAGGTGCTGCTGGCCGAAGTGCTGTGGCGCGCCGACCGCCGCGTCGAAGCCGCCGACTGGGCGCGCCGCGTGCTCGACCGCCTGCCCTACTGTCTCAACGCCAACCTGATCCTGGGCGCCATCCTGCGCGCCGCCAGCGACGGCGACAGCGACCAGTTCCTCAAGCGCGCTCAGGCCGTCGACCCTGACAACGTGCGCGCCGCGCAGTTGTTCGGCGCCGATTCGCCGCTGCCGCCCCGGGCCGTCGAGGTGGCCCGCTGGGAACCGCCGTCCTACGGAGAACTGCTGAGCGCGGGCGAAGCCGAAATCGCCGAGCAGGTGCCCGACTGGCTGCGCGGCATCTCCGAACTAAGTGCACCTGCTGATTTGCTGGAGGCGCCCGAATCGGCCGTCAACCCGCCGCTGTCCGCCGGCCTGCACATGCCCGGTGCCGAGGCGCCCCGTGGCGATATTCCCGACTGGCTGCAGGGGCTGACCGTCGCCCCTGAAGAAGCTCCGGTGGAACCCGGCGGCGAAGTGCCAACCTGGTTGTCCGGCCTGGGCACCGGCCCCTTCACCGATGCGGCCGGCCGGGCCGAAACTGAAGCGCCGTCATCCGCTCCGCCACATTCCGCGCAGGACGAAGAAGTGCCCGACTGGATCAAACAGCTCGGCACCGGCACACTGACGCCTCCGCCCGAAGAACAGCCGGCGGCGTCGGCCGAAGGCACACCCGACTGGCTTAAGCAGCTCGGTACCGGCTTGCTGGAAGAGGCCGCGACTGAGCAATCCGTCATCCCGGTCGAAGACGATACGCCCGACTGGCTCAAGCAGCTCGGCTCCACCGGCCGCCTCCAGCAGGATGTCATCCCGCCGGAAGACACCCTGCACGGCTGGCTTGGAGAGTTGCGCGCGGAACCCGAAGCAGAACCCGAACAGGCCGCCCGGCCGGAAGATGCTGCGGCCGCCCAACCCGAACCGTCTGCCGGCGATTGGCTGGCGCGGTCTGCCGGCGAGGCTGCCGCCGGTGTCGTCGGGTTGGCTGGAGCCGGGCTGACCGCCCTCACGCACGGCCCCGCCACCCGGGAACCTGCCGACGAAGATTTCGTCACTGCTGAAGCGCTGACAACCGACGAACTGGCAAATCCACCTGAAGAAGCGACTATGGCCCAACCACCCACCCCGATCGATTCTTCCGGCCCATCGGCCATGCCCAGCGCCGATGATGCCCTGGCCTTCCTGGCCAGCCTCGCCGCCGGCAAGGAAGAGCAGCTGCGCGCGGAAGCCGAGCAAGAAGGTGAAGTCCGTATGGCCGCCATCATGGGCCGCAAGACCGAGCCGCCCGCTTCAGCTGCGCCTGAGCCAACGCCCGTCGTCGAACCGCCGGCTGAAGACGTGACGGCGACCCAGGCTGCCGCCATCCTGGAAGGCGACATCAGCCCCGATGATGCGCTGGCTTTCCTGGCACGGTTGTCCGCCGGCAAGGAAGAGCAGCTGCGGGCGGAAGCCGAGGCCGAAGGCGAAGCCCGCATGGCCGCCATCATGGGCCGCAAGACCGAGCCGCCCGCTTCAGCTGCGCCTGAGCCAACGCCCGTCGTCGAACCGCCGGCTGAAGACGTGACGGCGACCCAGGCTGCCGCCATCCTGGAAGGCGACATCAGCCCCGATGATGCGCTGGCTTTCCTGGCACGGTTGTCCGCCGGCAAGGAAGAGCAGCTGCGGGCGGAAGCCGAGGCCGAAGGCGAAGCCCGCATGGCCGCCATCATGGGCCGCAAGACTGAGCCGCCTCCGCCGGAACCGCCCGCCGCAGCCGCTGCCCCCGTGGCCGCCGAGCCGCCTTTGGGCCAGGCCGAACCGATCGGGGCGGCAGAAGAACCCGAAGCCGTAGTCACAGAGTACGAGCCGGCCAAAGCCGAACCGTTCGAACTTGAGCCGCTGGAGGTTGCTGCCGAAGTCGCTCCCGAAACAGATGACTGGCTGGCGCAGTTGGCAGCCGCCGGCGCGCCACAATCCACTCCTGAAGAAGAATTGCCCGAGTGGCTGCGCGCCATGCGCCCCGCCGAAACCACGCCGGCAGAGCCGGCCATGCCGGCTGCCGAGTTTGAGCCGGAAGCCGCCGCCGAGGCAGAGCGCATCCTGGCCGGCCTGACTGAATCTGAAGCCGAGTTGCCTGCGGCCGAAGAAGAGCCGCCCGCAATCAGCGCCGAGGAAGTACCGGCATTGGGCGAACTGCCCGATTGGCTGCGCGCCATGCAGCCCGAGACACCTGCGGTGGCCGTGCCCGATGAACTGCCCGACTGGCTGCGCGCCATGCAGCCCGTAGTCAAGGCCGAAAGGCCCGCGCCGGAGCCGGTTGCCCCCATCGAGAGCGCACCCGCCGAACCGGAAGCGATAGCGGAGGAAGCAGTGCCTGAGCCGGTTCCGGCCGCCGCCGAGGTGGCGATACCCACGCCGGTCGAGGTTGAGGCCGCGCCAGCGCCCGCCGCCGAGGTCGAGTCGGCGCCGCCGGAGATGGCAGCGTCAACCAGCTGGTGGGTGCAATCTGCCGAAGATGAGGACGAAGCGCCGCTGACCGAACTGCCCGCGCCTCTCCCGCTGGCGACGCCGGCAGCGGCCCGTCCGCGCGACACCGGACGGCTCGTGCCGGGTGAGACACGCCGCGCCACCGGCCCGTTGCCCCTCGCTGCCGATGTCAACATCGACCCGCTGCTCCAGCAGCTGCAGGCCGACAAGTATAATCACGCCGTGCGCTTGGAACTCGCGCGCGCCTGGTGGAGCATGGGCAATCGCGATTCGGCACTGGAGGAATACGGCAAGCTGATCAATCCCGCCCGCGTCGAAAACCTGTCGGACGAGGAACTGGACGAGGTGATGTTTGCCGACCCCGGCCCGCTGGCCGATGACATCGTGGCCGACCTGGAGCGCATCGCCGAGATCGATGAGCAGCCCGCCTGGCTGCGCCTGCTGGGCGACATGCGCATGAAGACGGGCAATCTGGCCGGCGCGCTGGACGCCTATCGCCGTGCGTTGAACCACCTGTAATCATCCCGACCCGCGAGGTCGTGCAACAAGGAGTCCATTGTGGAACGAACGTTGGTTATCCTGAAGCCCGATGCCGTGCAGCGCGGGCTGATCGGCCAGATTACGGCGCGGCTGGAACAGCGCGGCCTGAAGCTGGTCGGCATGAAGCTGCTGCACATCGACGACGCGCTGGCCGCGCGCCACTATGCCGTGCATAAGGGCAAACCCTTTTACGACGGCCTCATCCAGTACATCACATCCAGCCCGGTGGTGGTGCAAGTCTGGGAAGGCAAACGCGTCATCGAGATCGTGCGGCGCACCTGCGGGGCCACCAACCCCATCGACGCCGACCTGGGCACCATTCGCGCCGACTTTGGCGTCGAGATCGGCCGCAACCTGATTCACGCCTCCGACGGCGCTGAAACGGCCGCCTACGAAATTCCGCTGTACTTTGCGGAGAATGAACTGGTGTCGTGGGAGCGCGCCACCGATCGCTGGATTAACGAATAGCGCGCGCCGGCATCAAACACAAGACCCGATGGGCCCTCAGCCCATCGGGTCTGTTTGTTTCCGGACGATTGGTCGCGCTCAGCGCCGCCGCCCCAGCAGGCGCAGCAGCAGCAGAAACAGGTTGATGAAATCCAGATACAGGCGCAGCGCGCCCATGACCGCCACGGCCATGCGGCTGCGCCCGTCGGCCAGCCCCATCGCCGCCATCTGCTTGATGCGCTGGGTGTCCCACACGATCAGGCCCACAAAGATGGCGATGCCGGCGTAGGTCAAAACCCAGTACAGTGCTTCGCTCTGCAAAAACAGATTGACGACCGAGGCGATGACCAGGCCGATCAACAGCATGAACAGGATCGAGCCGAATTTGGTCAGATCGCGCTTGGTCACCAGCCCGACGACGCTCATCACCCCGAAGGTGGCCGCGGTGACAAAGAACGTCATCGAGATCGACGCATCCGTGTAGATCAGGAAAATCGTCGAGAGTGTGACGCCGGTCAGCGCTGAATACAGCACAAACACGCTCACTGCCACGCCGGTGGACATCTTCATCACGGCGGCCGACAACGCGATGACCAGCACGATCTGGCCGATAAACAAGCCGATCAGCAGCAGCGGGCTGCCAAAGAAGAACCTCAACAACGTCGGGCTGCCCGCCACCGCGGCCGCCACCACGGCCGTGACCACCAGCCCGATCGTCATCAGCAGGTATACTTGTGACAGGATGACCTGCACATCCGGGGCAAATTGTTCAACATCGAAAGCGCGTGAATCTGACTGCGGCAACTGCATGGCAAGCCTCCCTTAAAACGCCGGGCGATCCCGGCTATTGAATCCGCAAGACCAGCGGCGCTTCCTTCCACAGTTCCTCCAGCCGGTAAAAGCTGCGCTGGCTGGTGGAAAAGACATGCACCACGAGATCAGCAAAGTCAATCAGCACCCAGCCCGATTCGGCCCGCCCTTCAACGCGGCGCGGCTTCAAATTCAGCCGCTCGCGGGCCTGATCGGTGATGGCATCCACAATGGCTTTGATCTGACGTTCGCTGGTGCCCGAGCACACGATAAAATAATCGGCCAGGGTTGACTGCTGGCTGATGTCCAGCAGCATAATGTCTTCGCCCTGTTTCTCCTCGATGATGTCGATCAGGCCGTGAGCGGTGTCGAGAATGGTCAGATGGTCCTCCGTGATAACATGGGCCGTCCCGGCTATGACGCCCGGGAGGCGTGGCGAGCGGCACGTTCGGCCTGCAGCAGGCCCGCGCCGCCGATGATCAGAAACATTGCGCCGGCCGTGGTGCTGAAAGTGGAGACCCCCGGCGCGGCCGCGAAGCCCACCGAAGCGCCCAACGCCGGAAACGCCAGCACCAGCCCCGCCGACACCAGGAACCAGCCCGCGCCGCTCAGTCCCGGCGAAGCAAGTGCGCGGCTGCGCGCCGTCAGCGCCAGGTACAGCCCCAGCGCCATGGCCACGGCCGTCAGCAATACAGCCGCCCAGACGATGGCTTGCCCGGCCTGATTGAGCTGACCATACTGCATCACCGTCAGCAGGATCACCAGAAACAGGCCCAGCCCCAGCAGGCCCGTCACCAAGGTCACCACCACCAGCGCGCGACCGCTGTCAGTTCGTGAATCGCTCATGCGGCGTCTCCCCAGTAGGTTCGACTTGAGTGTAACTCGTGACCTGCCCGCTGTCAAGCATTGGGCAGCCAAACGGTGAAGGTGCTGCCGGCGCCGACCACACTGCGCACTTCGATCTGGCCGCCGTGCCAGTCCACAATCTCTTTGACGATGCTCAATCCCAGGCCGGTGCCGCGCACACTGGACTGGCTGACGCGCCGGCCGCGATAAAAGCGCTCAAACAGATGCGGCAGATCTTCGGGCGCGATGCCCATGCCGGTGTCCTGCACTTCAAAGCCCGCCCGATCGGCCTGATGGAACGATCGGACATGCACCTCGCCGGTCGAAGTGTAGTTGACGGCATTGGTGACCAGGTTGGTCGCCACCTGCAGCAAGCGGTTAATGTCGCCGCGCACCAGCGGCAGATCGGCGGCCAGTTCCACCGTGAGCTGCAGGCCGGCGGCCTCGGCGCGAGGCAACTGCGCCATCACCGCCTGATCCAACACGGCATTGAGATCGATCGGGGCATTGGGCAAATCGGCCTTATCCCGCTCCAGCCGCGACAGATCCAGAATATCTTCAATCAACTGCCGCATGCGCATCGCCTGCTGCGTCGCCGTACGCAGATATTGGGCGCGCTTCTCCGGCTTGCCGTGCTCCAGCAAGTCCAGATAGAGCATCAGGCTGGTGACGGGCGTGCGCAGCTCGTGCGAAACATCTGAAATGAATTTGGATTTGAGGGTGTCCAGTTCCTGCAGGCGGCTATTGGCTTCGGCCAATTCGGCGTTGGCGGCGGCCAGCTGGCGCGTGCGCTGCTCCACCCGCGCCTCCAGCTCGGTCGCGTGCTGCTGAATCTGCTCGCGCAGCCGCGCCTGATGAAGCGCAATGGCCAGCTGCAAACTCAGTTCGCGGATGATGTCGGAGTGATCCTGATCGTAGGCGTGCGGGGTGGCGGCTCCGACATTCAACAACCCGATCAGCTCATCAGCCGTCATCAGGGGTGCCGTCATAAACGAGCGAATGCCCTCGGCGTACAGCCGCCGGCTGACGTCGGCCGTGACCGAATCGACATCGGCGGCGGTATCGCTGATCAACACGATCTGGTTCTGCTCCAACGGTTCCAGCGCCGCCTCCGTCAGGGGAAAGCGGGCATCGTTCAGCTGTTCGGCCGGCCGATCGGTGTAAGCGGCCAGAACCGTGGCTTCGCGGGCGGCGCGATCGAGCAAAGTGACGCTGGCCTGATCGCAGGGCAGCAGATGACGCAGGTAGCGCAGCGTGGTCAGCGCCGTCTCGCGCGGCGATTGAGCCAGCGCCACGCCGCGATCGATCTCATGCAGGGCCTGCAGCCGATCGGCATACTGGCGCAGCGCCTGATCGATCTGTTTGCGCGCCGTGATGTCCTGCTCAATGGCGATGAAGTGGGTGACAGTGGTGCCGCCGTCCACGCACACCGGCGTGATGATCACCTCGGCCACATACAGGCTGCGATCTTTGCGACGTTCCACAATCTCGCCGCGCCAGGGCTGACCATTTGCCAGCGTGGTCCACAGGTGGCGATTGAACTCGCGGTCGTGCTGGTCGGAGAGCAGCAAACGCCGCCGGTAGTGGCCGATGAGCTCGTCGAAGGCATAGCCGGTCAAGGCCGCAAAGGCGGCGTTGGCCCATTCGATGCGCCCCGTCCGATCGGTGATGACGATGCCGTAGGCCGCCGCTTCCAGCGCGGCGCTTTGCAACTGCAGTTGACGCTCGGCTTGCTTGCGCTGCGACAGATCGCGCACGATGGTCATCACCAGCGACTGCCCCCGGCCGCGCAGCGGGCTGACAGTCACTTCCACCGGCAGCCGCGTGCCGTCGCGGCACAGCTCAACCGTTTCAAACGGCCGGCCGGCATATTGGGCCAGTTCAGTTCGGACGATCTGGCCGGGTTGTCCACGCAATTCCGGCGGCTGAAGATCGGGCAGTGTGAGGGCGCGTAACTCCTCCAGGCTGTAGCCCAACAGCTCACACGCTCGCGGGTTGGCGTCCAGAATCCTGTCGTCTTCGGTTTCGATGAAGATGGCGTCGGCGGCCTGCTCAAACAGCAGCTGATACCGAGCCAGGCTGTCGTGCAAGGCTTCTTCGGCCTGTTTGCGCTCGGTCAGGTCGAAGAAGGAGGTAACAAATCGATCGTTCGCAAATGGTGAGGTCGCCACCATGAAATAGCGACGGCCGTCGGGATCGGTCATTTCTGAGTACTGGGTGGTGTGATGATCTTTGTGTTGCCGCCAGAAACTCTTGATATAGTCCGACGGCATCTCGTACAGATCCGTGGCGAGGCGGCCCACCACCTGCCCCTCGTAGCCGGTGACGGTGCGAAAGGCCGGATTGATCTCCAGGATGCGGTAGTCGATCATCTCGCCGTGTTGATCGTAGATGATCTCGTTCAAAGCCACGCCTTCGCTCAGGCTGTTGAAGAGCATGCGATATTTGCTTTCGCTCTCGCGCAGCGCCGCTTCGACGGCCTGCCGGTCGGCCAGCGCCTGATCGGCGCGGGCCAGCGAAGTGCGCATCGACTGCAGACCCCAGTAGCTCAAACTGCCCAGGCCGGCAAACATGAACACATAGGTCAGAAAGTCCGTGACATCTATCGACTGGTCTGGCCGGGCGATCCAGCCGGCCTGTTCGGCCCACAGGAGCGCCCCGACCGCCAGCGCACTGAGCGCGGTCGTCACGATAATGCCGCGCCCGTCCAGCAGTAGACCGGCCATGACGATGAGTATGGCGTAGCCGACAATCGTGGGGGCGCGCACCGTGCCAAGCGAAGCGAGGCCGGCGGTAAGCGCCACCACGCCGACGGCGATTAACGTTTCGGCCACGCCCTGCAGTCGACCATGATGCAGCCAGCGCACCAGAATGACCGTCACGATCAGCAGGCCGACATCCATGATGAGCATAGTCGAGTCGACGGGCGGCGCAATCAACAACAGGCCGATGAGGACGACATCCAACCCCGCGGCGAGCCTCAGCGTCAAGTTGAGCAACGCGGCCCGGCGTGTTTTGAATTCATCATCGGGAAAAACAGGCGGCGCGAACCACTGCTTGATCTTTTTCAACATCTAGCCCCCCTCAGGCAGACATTGACCAACAATGAGACAGCCGTCGCTGTCATCGCCCCATCCCGACAGTCTTTCTCCGGGTCATAGAATGGGCCATCCTCATGCGCCGTCCATGCCAGCCCGCGAAGGCAGATGCTACGAAGTCTGGAGATAGGCTGGCAGCCACAACGTAAACGTCGAACCAACACCCACTTGCGTGTCCACGGTCAGGCGGCCGCCCAACCGGTCGGCAATCACCCGCGCAATCGCCAACCCCACACCGGTGCCGGGCGTCTTAAAGTCGGCTGCGGCCTGCCCGCGATAGAACCGCTCGAAGATGTGCGGAAGGTCATCGGGCGCAATGCCGGGGCCGGTGTCGGCGACGCTGATGGTCACCCAGGGTCGAGCGTCATCGTCGCGGCGCGCCGTCGAGACGGTGACAGACCCGCTGGTGGTATAGCTCAGCGCGTTCGCCACCAGGCGGGTCAGCGCCTGAGCGACCAGCTCACCGTTGGTGCAGATTACGGGCAGGCCTGGCGCCAGCTCAAGATCGAGCGGCACATGGTGCTGGCCGTTTAGATTCTGCCACGTCGTCAGGCGGCCTGCGATCAGGTTGTTCACATCAATCTGGTCAAACGCGATTGTTTCCGCGCCGAGATTCAACTGCGAGAACTGCAGCACATCTTCGATCAACATATGCAGGCGGTCGGCTTCTCGCTTCAGGATCTGCAGATAGTGATCGTGTTTGTCGGGCCGGCCGCTTTCCAGCAGTTCCAGATAGATCTTGATGCTGGTCAGCGGCGTGCGCAGCTCGTGGCTGGTGCGCGACAAAAATTCATCCTTCAGCCGATCGAGCTCGGTCAAACGCCAGTTGGCCGCCCGGAGTTCGGCAGTCCGATCGGCCACACGCTGTTCCAACTCCGCGTTCAACTCGCGCAAAGCCGTTTCCAACCGTTGTCGCTCGGTGACATCCACGATCGACACCACCACCCGTTCCCAGGTATCGGCATAATCAGGGGCGATGCTGACATACACCGACGCCACGCGGCTCTGCCCTGAACCGATGCGGTAAACTTCTTCACCGGCGTAGTTCGTCGCGCCTTCGGCCAGAGTGCTGATCTCGTCACGCAAGGTGGCCAGCGCCTCGGGCGTTAACGTCACGTCCAGGCCCGCCAGGGCCGCGTGTTTGTCCGTCAGGCCCAGCAGGTCAAGGGTGGCCTGGTTGACGTCGAGCACGTGGATCAGGCTTACGCACTTCTGCACAGCTTCAGGATGCTGGTTCAGGTAAGCGCGTATATCGGTCACGCCGGCGGCGCGCAACCGATCCAGATAGAGTTTGACCTGCGAAAAATCTTCCTCCCACAATGACAACGGCGAATGATCGAACAGGCTGCGATAACGCGCTTCGCTGAGGCGCAGCGCCGTTTGCGTCTGCTGGTAGGCAGTGACATCGCGAAAGATGCCGTACAGTCGCGTCGTTCGCCCATCGCTTCGCCGGGCATGCCCGATCGTGTGCACCCACAACCGCCGTCCCCGCGCGGTGATAAAGGGCAGCTCCAGATCAAAGGACGCCCCGTCGGCAATGGCGCGCTCGATAGCAGCCGTGAGTTCGAGGCGTGCTTCCGGCGCATAGAATTGAACCGCCGTCTGTAGTTGCGGTCGATAACTCGGCTCCACCTCGTGTATCCGATAGGTTTCCTCCGTCCAGGCGAGCGCCCCGGTTGCCACATCAAGTTCCCAGCCGCCCACCTGCGCCACGGCGCTGGTCTCGCGCAGCAATTCTTCACTGGCGCGCAGAGCTTCCAACGCGGCCTCCACCTGAACCTGGGCGCGCTGCCGCTCGACCTCGCGCTGTTGAAGCGTTGCGGCCATTTGATCAAAAGCGTGCGCCAGATGGCTCAGCTCTTCCGGGCTGTAGGGGATGCCGGTGCGCGCACTGAGATCGCCGTTGGACAACCGCTCGGTGGCGCGCAGCAGGACGCGGATGCGCCGCAGCAGAAACACATCTCCGCCGATCCAGGCCACGGCCAGCGCCAGGCCGGCCACCACGCTAAAAGCCAGCACGTTTTGCACCAGCAACCGATCCACTTGGGCGTATGCCACCGCCGTCGGGATGCCCAACGTCACATAGGCGCTATCCGGTTTCGACTTGTCGCCCAGTGGACTGAAAGCGTACAAACGGTTCACACCGTCCACGTCAATTGACTCCATCACGCCCGCTTTACCCTGCGCCAGAACGACACTAATCACGGGTGTACTGATCGTGCGCCCCATCCATCGATCCGGGTCGAGATTGCGAGTCAGGACAGTACCCTCGCCGTCGATCACCATCAATTCAGCGCCGGGCGGCAAGTCTGCGGGCGTGATAGTCTGGGTCAGCCAGCCGAGATCAAGGCCGGCAGACACCACGGCCTGCACGGCACCCGTCTTATCAAGAACCGGGTAAGCAAAGGGTGCCAGCGGCTTGTGGGTCGCCCGACCGATGACATAGTCACCCATTACAAAATCACGCTCACGCAGGGCGGCCTGAAACCAGACGCGATCGGCGTAATTGATCGGCTGGTTGACCGGCACCGAACTGCACCACAGGTTGCCGTCAGGATCGGCCACGACCAACTCCGCATAAGACGGATACTGCTGTACCAGATCGCTCAATGTGACGGAGCAGGCCGCGGCATCATGGCCGCGAACTTCCGGGAGGCGCGCCACCCCCGCCAGCAGTTGATGAGTGCTTCCGATCAATAAATCTTGCTCGATCGAAATGATCTGGACGGTGTCCAGGGCGGCCTGCTGCGCCGCATCAGCCGCAGCCTGCCGCTCTCTAATGCCATTGTAAATAATCAACGCCAGGCACGGGACGACGGCCAACAACACCAGCAGCAACAATCGAACCCGCAGCCTGATGGAGGCAAGTTGCTTCACCTGCAATGCTCCTCTATTGAGAAAGATCACGGCCACTCAATGCTCGGCCGGCAGCCACAGTGTAAAGGTGGCCCCTTCGCCGAGTCGCGTGTCCACCGTCAAGCGCCCGCCCAGTTTTCCGGTAATTTCGCGGCAGATGGCCAGGCCGATGCCGGTGCCGGTGGTCTTGTAATCAGCGGCGGCCCGCCCCCGGAAAAACCGCTCGAAGATATGCGGCAGTTCATCGGGCGCGATGCCGGGACCGGTATCGGTGACGCTGGTCACAACCCATGATTGGCCGTCGGCCGTACGCGACGCGGTGGACACGGTGACTGAGCCCGCCGTGGTGTAGTTGACGGCGTTGGTGATCAGCCGGGTCAGCGCCTGTATGAACAGATCACCGTCCACACGGCTGCGCGGCAGATCGGGTGCCAGGTTCAGTCTGAACTTCAAATCATGTTCGGCGCTCAGGCGCTCCCATGTGGTCAGGCGGCCCTCGATCAGCTGGTTGAGGTCGGTCGGGATGAAGGCCGCCAGATCGATCGGGCGGCTCAGCTGGGCGAAGCTCAACACTTCTTCGATCAGGACATGCAGCCGATCGGTTTCTTTCCTGAGCGTCTGCAGATACTTATCGCGCCGGTCAGGCTTGCCGCTTTCCAACAGCTCCAAGTAAATCTTGATGCTGGCCAGCGGAGTGCGGAGTTCGTGGCTGATGCGCGACAGAAAGTCGTCCTTCAAGCGGTCGAGTTCCAGCAGCCGTTCATTGGCGGCTTGCAGTTCAGCCGTCCGTTCGCGGACACGCTCTTCCAACTGCAGTGAATGCTGCTGGACCTGTTCGTACAGGCGGGCATTTTCCAGGGCAATCGCCGCCTGATCGGCAAAGAGACGGACCAACTGGATCTCTTCGGCGGTAAAGGGATCGGTGCGTTCATGATCCACTACGGTCAACACCCCGACGACGCGCGCGCCGACCTTGAGTGGCACACCCAGCACCCGCCGCGCCACCACATCCGCGTAGACGGCCGGCCGTTCGGCCCACGCTTGATAGTCGGCGACCATGAGCGGCTCACCGGCCTGTGCCACACGGCCGGCCACCCCCTCGCCCAAGGGCAGCACGGTGTCGGGGCGATCAGTCTCTCGCAGCGTGACGGCTTTGCGCACCGCCTGACCGTCAGGCTCAAGCAGATAAATGCTGCTGTGCTGGGCGCCGGTCAACTCGGCCTGACGCTGGACAATAACGCGCAGCAATGCGTTCAAATTGGTTTGAGCGCTGATTTCCAGCGACGTTTGATAGAGTACGGTCAATTCGCGGGCGCGGCGCGCCAGCACGTCTTCGACCTGTTTCCTCTCCAACAGCTCTTGCTGCGCCGAGTGGAATAGCCGCGCGTTGTCAACGGCGATGGCAGCCAATCGCGCGAACTGCGTCAGGATGTCGATGGTTTCCGGCCCAAATGTTTGAGAAGAGCCGAATTTGTACGCCAGCCCCAGCACACCCAGCGTTTGCTCATTGTGAAGCAGCGGCACGCCGATGATTGCGCTCAGCTTGCCGTGACTGAATCCGCCGATGCGGTTCGACCATTCATCATAATTGTTGACAACCTTGGGCTGCCCGGTCTGCCACACTATGCCGGCCACGCCTTCGCCCGGCCAGGCAGTGTGCTGCAACGATTCGGCCAGCACGCCCATGCCTACGCGAGGCAACAGCGCGTGGGTGGCCAAATCCACCATGTCGAAGAAGCCACCGTCCGCATCCACCAGCGCCGCTGCGCGCGCGACGATGTTTTCAAACAACCGATCGAGGTCGAGCTGTACGCTTAATTCAAGCGTGGTTTCTTGCAGGGCAGCCAGATATTGATTCTGCCGGCGCAGCGCCTGTTCCGCCTGCTTGCGCTCGGTGATGTCCTCGATCGTGCCGTCGTAGTACAACGGCTGCCTGCCGCTGGTCAGCACCAACCGCGCGTTTTCGCGCACATAGATCAGCTCCCCGTCACGCCGCCGCCATTGCACCTCGCGGCCCACGACGAAGCCATCGCGCTCGATCTGGGTCTTGAACGGCGCGCGACCCTCCACATCAGTCGGCGTCATTTCGAGGTCGTGCCGGGCCAGCTCTTCAAACGAGTCATATCCCAGCAGGCGCACCAGAGTCGGGTTCGCGGCCAGAATGCGGCCGTCGGGCGTGGTGCGATAGATACCGATGGGCGCGCTCTCAAATAGATCGCGGTAGCGCGCCTCGCTCTCGCGCAGCGCTTCCTCGACTCGCTTGCGGGCGGTCATGTCTCGCCAGGTGACGAACAGAGCCGATCGGCCCTCCAGCGTCATCGCCGAGATCGACACTTCCACCAGGAACTCGGTGCCGTCCAGCCGGCGATGCACCCATTCAAACGTGGTATTCCCGCTGCGCAGCGCTTCGGCGATGCGGGCCGTCGCGGCCTCGGTGGATGGCTGTCCGTCGGGCTGAAATTCGGGCGACAGGGCGGCTGGCGACCGCCCGATGATCTGCGCCCGCCCGCCGCCCAACATCGCTTCGGCCGCGCGATTGCAATCGACGAAGATACCGTCTTCGATGATGAGATAGGCGTCCGGCGAGTGCGTAAACAGGATGCGGTGTTTCTCATCACTCTGGCGCAGCGCCGCCTCGATGCGTTTGCGCTCGGTTATATCCTGAATCAGGGCCACAAAATAGTCCACTGCTCCGTCGGGCCGGCGCAGGCATTGCACAGCCAGCTCGGCAAAGACGATCTGGCCGTCCTTGCGAATGAAGCGCTTCTCCAACGTATAACCGTCGATCTCGCCCGCCATCACCCGATCAAATTGAGCCCGATCGGCTGCGATGTCGTCGGGGTGCGTGAGCTGGTCCCACGTCATCTGCGCCAATTCGTCTTTGCCGTAACCCAGCATCGCGCACAGCGTCGAGTTGATTTCCAACCAGCCCTTGTCGGGTGAAGTAATGGCGCGCCCGGCCAGCGGTAGTTCGAAGTAACTTCGGAAGCGCGCCTCACTCGCGCGCACGGCGGCATTGGCCTGTTCGCGCTCGCGCCGCCGCCGGTGGATGGACCAGCTGGCGGCGGCCAACAGGCCCAGACCCGTCAGCCACAGGCCGCCGTGAAGCAAGACGGTGTTGCGCGTATACGGCGTGACGATGGCCTCATATTCCGTCATCGGCACAGTCACGCTCAGACCGCCCCGAATGTCTCCGACTTTGTAGCCCTGCACTGCATGACAGTGCAGACAGCTCTCCGCCACGGTCAACGGCCGAATTAACCGCAGGTGCGGCTCGCCGTTGATGTCGACGATGGTGCTGACTTCGGGCACGCCGCGTGCGAACGCTTCCAGCGCCTGCCGCTCCCAATCATCGGGCGCATTGGCTGGGAGAATGGGATTGAGGCTGGTGAGGTGGCCGCTGTGCTGATCGATCTGCCGGCCCAGTTCGTACAACTGGCGCGTCACATAAGCCGGATTCATGAGGGTGAGCAGCCGGCCCGACGGGGTGGTGATGTCCCGTTCGGGGATGTTGGACAGATAGGGATTGGGCGGAGTCTGATCAGTCGCCAGCACGTACACCCCGCCATGATCTGACACCCACTGGCGAAACAGCAAGTCCTTTTGAAAGCTGGCCCGCGCGGCCACCAGCGCCAGGTCTTGAACGGTGACGCGCAACTGCTCAAGGCTCCACCACAGCGACCCCAACAGGAGCAGCGTCCACATCACGGGCAGCGCCACCAGGCCGGCGGTGAATGAATCCCGGCGGCTGGATTTCACGGCAGAGGGTGGCTCGATCTTGTCGGCTGCAGGCGGGGGGTCAGAGCGTTTCATGGGCATCACCTTGCGGTAAGGCGGACTCTTGGGCGGGATGGGGGGAGATCAAGCATGACCTGGGCGAAGTAAATTTCGGAATATTGTAGCACCAATTAAACAAACGAGACCGTCGAGGTCGGTTAACCTCGACGGTCTCCACAGGCTATTGATCCTGTTGATTACACTTAGCTATTTGTCATTGAGCGCCGCCACACCCGGCAACTCTTTGCCTTCCAAAAACTCCAGGCTCGCGCCGCCGCCGGTGGAGACGTGCGTCATCTGCTTGGCAACACCCGCCTTCTTCACCGCGCTGGCGCTGTCGCCGCCGCCGATGACGGTGGTCGCGCCTGCCGCGGTCGCTTCGGCCAGCAGTCGGGCGATGGCGAACGTGCCTTCGGCAAACCGGGGCATTTCGAACACGCCCATCGGCCCGTTCCACACGATGAGCTTGGCGGCCTTCAAGACTTCGCCAAACTTCGCAATCGACTTCGGCCCGATGTCCATGATGCGCCAACCCGACGGCACTTGATCCACGTCCACGACCTGCGAATTGGCCTCGGCGTCGAACTTGTCGGCGATCACCGCATCGATCGGGAGGAGCAGCTTCTCACCCGCGTGCGCCATGATCGATTTCGCCGTCTCGATTGAGCCGGCTTCCACCAGGCTGTCGGCCATCTCGTAGCCTTTGGCCGCCAGAAAGGTATTGGCCATGCCGCCCCCGATGATCAGCTGATCGCATTGCTTCAGCAGATTCTCAACCACCAGGATCTTGTCGCTGATCTTCGCGCCGCCGAGAATTGCAACATAGGGGCGCTCGGGATTTGAAGTGGCGCGGCCCAGGTATTCCAGTTCCTGCTCCATCAGGAAGCCGGCCACGGCCACCGGCAGTTGATGCGCGATGCCTTCCACGCTGGCGTGGGCGCGATGCGCCGAACCAAACGCATCGCAGCAGTAGATGTCACCCAGCGCGGCCAGCTGCTTCGCAAACGCCGGATCGTTCTTCTCTTCTTCCTTGTGGAAGCGCACGTTCTCCAGCAGCAGCACTTCGCCGGGCTGGAGGGCCTTGGCCATGGCCTCGGTCTCTGCGCCCACACAATCGGGCGCCATCTGCACCGGTTTGCCCAGCAGTTTGGCCAGCGCTTCGGACGCCGGCTTCAGGCTGAACTCCGGGTCGAAGCCGGTGCCCTTGGGGCGGCCCAGGTGGCTCATCAGCACCAGCGACGCGCCCTGATCGAGGATGTACTGAATGGTGGGCAGCGAGGCCCGGATGCGCTTGTCATCCGTGACGACGCCGTTGGCCATCGGGACGTTGAAGTCCACGCGCATGATGACGCGTTTGCCCTTGAGGTCGATGTCTTTGATGGATTTCTTGTTCACGATAAACCTCAGTGGTTAGTGAACAGTGATTAGTGGACAGGCCATGCAGCCCTGACCACTAATCACCACACACCGATTTACAGCTTGCCGGCGATCAGGTTGGCCAGGTCGGCGGTGCGGACGCTGTAGCCCCACTCGTTGTCGTACCAGGTCACGACCTTGATGAAGTTGCTCTTGTCCTTGCCGAGGACGCTGGTGAATGGCAGGTCAACCGAAGAGCTGTAAGAGCTGCCTTTGAAGTCCATGCTGACCAGCGGCTCGTCCACCGCTTCGAGAATGCCCCGCAGGCGCGGTTCCTGAGCGGCCTCGCGGAAGGCCTGGCGCAGTTCGTCCGTGGTGATTTCCTTCTCGATCTCCGCGGTGAAATCGACGACCGAAACGGTCGGGGTCGGCACGCGCAGCGAATAGCCGTCGAACTTGCCCTTCAAATCGGGGATGACCAGTGCCACAGCCTTGGCTGCACCGGTGGTAGTGGGGATGATGTTCAACCCGGCGGCGCGGGCGCGGCGCAGATCCGAGTGCGGCAGATCGAGCACCTTCTGATCGTTGGTGTACGAATGCACCGTGGTCATGAAGGCGCGGCGGATGGTGAACCGGTCGTGCACGACCTTGGCGGCGGGCGCCAGGCAGTTGGTGGTGCAGGAGGCGTTGGACACGACATGGTGCGCGGCCGGATCGTACTTGTCCTCGTTGACGCCCAGCACCACCGTCAGGTCTTCGCCTTCGGCCGGGGCCGAGATGATGACCTTCTTCGCGCCGCCCTTGGTGATGTGGTTCTCGGCGCCCTTGACGGCCTTGCCCTTCTTGTTGACACCGTCTTTCTTCACAGTGAAGATGCCGGTCGATTCGATGACGATGTCGATGCCCAGATCACCCCACTTGATGTTGGCGGGATCGGTTTCCTTGAAAACGACGACCTTCTTGCCGTCGATGTGCAGCGCGTCTTCGCCGACTTCGACGGTGCCGTTGAAACGACCATAGGTCGAATCGTACTTCAACAGGTGCGCCATCGTCTTCATGTCGCCGATGTCATTAAACGCGACGACTTCCAGCGTATCAGGATAATAGTCCCGGATCGCTTTCAGTACCTGCCGGCCGATACGGCCAAATCCGTTGATACCTACTTTGACTGCCATTGCAATTTCTCCTTGTGAGAAGTGTGTTTAAGAATGCCCCACCGCAGAGTTCGTAACGAGCGTCAGGTCAAGTCCGCCCCACTCTCAGCGGTGACACTTATCTGCCGCCCCGCCGCATGTTGCTCCACATCATCGCCATCGCGCCGAGGGTGGTAAAGAGCGCCAGCGCGACCTTGGTCGCATCCACGATCGGCTCCACGTGCACGCCGTCCGGCCCGATCGAGATGGCAGCCACTGGCCGGCCCGTGCTGAATCCACCACCGCCGCCGCCCATTCCGTGGCCGCTCGACGGAGCCACATCGTGGCGGCCTTTCAGACCTTCATCGGTTTGATCCTCGGCCGGCGCCACATCGTGCCGACTTTTCAGGCCCTCCACGTCATCAGTGCCGCCGCCCCCAAAACCCAGACCCAGGCCGCATGACACTTCAGACGCCGTGATCACCGCGTAGTCGCCGGTCACAATCGGCGGCTGAAAAACCGCCTCGGGCCGCGCCGTGCCGATCAACTTATCGAACACGCCAAAGCCTTTCTCGCTCGTCTGGTAAATCTCCACGCCCATGTTCTTAAGCCACTCGCTCATTGTGCTCCTTTCCACGGCGCGCCGCCGTCGCCATCAGCAGCATCGACATGACGGCGCTGAACGCCATCAGGCCCCATACGGCGTAGCGGGTGATGTCAACGATGGGCAGCCGCTCGGTCTGCCCCGCCCGATCGACCAACACGGCGATCGGGCGATTCCACACAAACCGGAAAAACGGCAGCTGGATGATCAACGCTTGTGACTGCGGTGTCACCACGGTGGCACCGACGATATAAGGTTCACCCGTGCGCGTGGTAAGTTCAATCAGCCGCGGCATAACGACCGCACTCCTTCCGTTGTGATTCTATAACTGGCTGCCCCGCCCGAAATAGTGTCAATTTGTCACTAACTCTGGTGATGATTGTCACCCGGCCTCAGGCCAGCCCCGCCCACTTCAAGGCCGGCACGATCAGCGCATTCCAGGTGTATTGAGAACGTTCGGGATCGACGCTGCCCACTGCGCCGGGCGAAAGGATGATGACTTCCTTGGAAACATGATCGGCGGCGAGCTCGCGCGTGATCAGCTGCCCGATGAGCTGGCGCACGGTGTCGTCCCGGTTAAGCCGGAACGCCAGTGCCAGCGCGGTCAGCGTGTACATCGGCCAGTAGCCGCCGTTGTGATAGTCGCCCGGCCAGTTCAAGCCCGGCGCGTAAAACCGCTCGCGATCGAGAAATGAGCCGTCGGCCGCGCAAATAATCTTAAGGCCGGCGATACGTCCCTGCGCGTCGGTTACCGCGCCGATCGTCCTGAAACGCTCTACCGTTGATCCTACCACAGAATCGGGCAGCGCGGACTCGGCGTACAGCCACCGCAGCAGGAATTCGGGGAATAGCGCCGACAAATCCAGCTTGTCCGCCCACCACGAATCCTTGCCCAGCCGCAGCGCGCCGGGCCCGGCGTCGAAGAACGCCTGGTAGTGGGCTTTGGCCGCGTCCACCGTCTGATTGGCGACGCCGCCCAGCCCCAGCTGCTGCATGGCGCGCAGCGCCAATACGTATAAACCCTGATTGTGCGCCACCCGTTCCGGCCCGTCGAACGTGACGGTGTCGGCCCAGTAGCGGAACGCCCCGGCCGGCGACACAAACTGATCGTCGCTGACCCGCGACTGCACAAACGCCCAGGCCCGCTCCACCACCGCGAGGTCGATGGGCACGCGGTTGCGCTTGAGCCACGCCGACCAGATCACGAACAGCAGCGATGAGTCGTCATCGCCGGGAATGAATTCAGCTTCGTCGCTGACCTCAAACGGCACCGCCGTGCGAATCTGCCCCGTGCCGCGATGCTGCGTGCGCACGAACCACTGGTAGCACTCCGCGCTCAGACCCAGATCGTCCATCGCCAGCGGGCCGTAGAAAGCGTCACGCACAAAAGTGGCCTTGGGGTACAGCGGACTGGACAGCATGGCGCGCTGTCCTCGCTTGATGACGATGTTGGCGCGCGCACTGCGATAATAATCATCCAGCAGGGCGGCCGCCCCGGCGTCGAGGAGCGTCGCCGGCGCAGCCCGATTGGGGGTCAACAGCTGCGCCGCCGCCCAGGTCGCGCCGACCACGCCGATCAATTTGAGCACATCGCGGCGGCTTCGGTTGTCGGCCATGATCAGACTCAGGCGGCACGCAGCTCGCTGCGCAGTTCTGTAAAAGTGCGGATGACGGCCTGCGCCAGCTTGGTCGAATCGTGACGCCAGGGCCGCGTCTCGTCGATAACGTCGGCGGTGGCGATCTGCGGCAGGCCGCCCAGCGCCTCGATGCGCACGATCTCGCCCACGCCCGACGGCGCATTCATCCACGCCACATCCATGCGCGAGTTGGCCAGCACCACGTCGATCACATCCGGGCCAATGTGGCGCTCGATGGCGCGCACATGATCGTGCACGGTGAACTGATCGGTTTCGCCGTGCTGCGTCGCCACGTTGCACACGTACATCACCATGGCGCGCGTGGCGCGCAGCGCCTCGGGAATCGATCTGATCAGCAGATTGGGCAGCACGCTGGTGTACAGGCTGCCCGGCCCCAGCACAATCAGATCGGCATCCAAAATGGCCCGGATCGTCTCCGGGTAGGCGCGCGCATCGTCGGGCTGCAGCCGCACACGTTCGATGACGCCACCCGCGTGCGTGATGCTGGATTCGCCGTCCACCCGCCGCAGACCGTCGGGCGTGCGCACCTCCGCGCTCAGCATCACATCGCTTAGTGAGCTGGGCAGGATGCGGCCGGTAATCGCCAGCACGCGGCTGCTTTCAACCAGCGCGTTCTCAAACGAACCGGAGAGATCGGTCATGGCCGTGATGAACAAGTTGCCAAAAGCGTGCCCGTCCAGATCCGTCTGGCGCGGACTGAAGCGATACTGGAATAACTGAGTGGTCAGCGCCTCGTCATCGGCCAGCGCGGCCAGGCAATTGCGAAAATCACCCGGCGGCAGCACACCCAGCTCACGCCGGAGCCGCCCGCTCGAGCCGCCATCATCGGCCACGGTCACAATGGCGGTCAGATTGGAGGTGTACTGCTTGAGGCCGCGCAGCAACGTAGACTGGCCGGTGCCCCCGCCGATGGCGACGATCTTGGGGCCGCGCTCGCGCTGACGATGGCGCAGCACCGTCTCGGCCACCGATTGCTGCGGGCGCGTAAGTGGTGTAAGGATCGATCGGCTGAGTTCAATCGCCGCAATGACAATCGCCGTCAGCCCGGCCGCGCCCACCACCAGCGCGCGCTCCAGTCGCGGCAAAAACTGCAGCGTCACGTAATAAGCGGCATCAGGCAAGTCGGCGCTGCGGTACACATCCACCAACACATACGCCAGCCCCAGCGCGACCAGCGTCACGCCCAATCCAAACAGAATGATCCAGCGTTTGACGCCGATGCCGGGCGTCAGCCACTTCCAGTTGGGGTCTTGAGACAATCGATCGAGCAACCGCCGCCGCGCCGGCTTATTCATGAGCGATCATTTCCACTCTTTACGCATGACGTTGCGTCTCTGCCGCACCACAAGTATAATCCAGTTGAGTTGAGCCTTCAACTGATCGACCCCAATGATCGAATTTCGATCAAATTCTTCACCATTAAGGAACCATCATGGCGAACTTTGAACTGCTCAAAGAACTGGTCAGCCCCAATCAAAGCAAGATCGTATTGTTGGTGATGGACGGCCTGGGCGGCCTGCCGCGTGAAGTCAACGGCCCGACCGAATTGGAGGCGGCCTCCACGCCCAACCTCGATCGGCTGGCGCGCGAAGGCAACCTGGGCCTTAGCCAGCCGGCCGGCGCGGGCGTCACGCCCGGCAGCGGCCCCGGCCATCTGGGCCTGTTCGGCTACGATCCGCTGAAATACGTCATCGGTCGCGGCGTGCTGGAATCGGTCGGCATCGGCTTTGAACTCGGCCCCAACGACGTGGCGGCGCGCGGCAACTTCTGCACCGTTGACGAGAACGGCGTGATCATCGATCGGCGCGCGGGCCGCATCCCCACGTCGAAGTGCGTGGAACTGGTGGAGAAACTGCGCCCGATTACGCTGCCCGGCGTCGAAGTCTTCGTCGAGCCGGTGCAGGATTATCGCTTCTGCGTCATCCTGCGCGGCGAAGGGCTGAACGGCCACATCGCCGACACCGATCCGCAGAAGAAAGCGCCGCCCCTGCCCGCCGTCGCGCAGACGCCGGCAGCCGAACACACCGCGGCTTTGTTCAATCAGTGGATCGCGCAGGCGCGCGACATCCTCAAGAACGAGCATCCCGCCAATGCGCTGACACTGCGCGGTTTTGCCTCGCACCCCGATCTGCCGCGCTTCCCCGACGCGTACGGTCTGCGCGCCGCGTGCGTGGCCGTGTATCCCATGTACAAAGGCGTGGCGCGCCTGGTGGGCATGGACGTCATCAAGTTTGACGGCGGCAAGCCCGAAGACGAATTCAAGGCCGTGGCCGATCACTGGAACGATTACGACTTCTTCTTCGTTCACATCAAATACACGGACAGCCGCGGCGAAGACGGCGACTTTGACGCCAAAGCCAGGGTCATAGAAGGCGTGGACGCCGCACTGCCACAGCTGCTGGCCCTCAACCCCGACGTGCTCATCGTCACCGGCGATCATTCCACGCCGTGGGCGCTCAAGAGCCATTCATGGCATCCGGTGCCTGTCCTGTTGTGGGCGCCGGGCACCACCCGGCGCGACACATGCAACGCCTTCGGCGAGACCGAAGCGCTGAAGGGCGCGCTGGGTCGCTTCCCGGCCGAGGACCTGATGATGCTGGCGCTGGCGCACGCCAAACGACTGGGCAAGTTCGGCGCATAGGATCAATCACCTGAGCGACCTGAGCGAAGTCATCTACACACGCCGATCGATCCGGCGCTTTCTCGATCGATCGGTGCCGGCCCGATCGATCGAACAGCTCCTGACGGCGGCCACGCGCGCGCCGTCGGCGCACAACCGCCAGCCATGGCGCTTTGCCGTGGTGACGACACCCACCGCGAAGGTGCAGCTGGCCGATCGGCTGGGGGCACGCCTCAGGAGCGACCGTCTGGCAGACGGCGCCCCCATCGACGACATCGAGCGCGACGTACATCGATCGCGGGCGCGCATCACGGCCGCGCCGCTGGTCATCGTCGTCTGCCTGTCGATGTTGGAGATGGATCGCTATCCCGATGATCGGCGGAATGCGCTGGAACGCGTGATGGCGGTGCAGAGCGTGGCGGCGGCGATTCAGAACCTGCTGCTGACCGCGCACGATCTGGGCCTGGGCGCAGGCTGGCTGTGCGCGCCGCTGTTCGCGCCTGATGCCGTTCGCGACGCCCTGAACCTGCCTCCCGATTGGGAAGCGCAGGCCCTGATCACGCTGGGCTATCCGGCCGACGGTGGGCGAATTAAAGATCGTACAGACTTCAGGGAAAAGACACTCTACCGTTGAGACGCCGGGACGCGGAGATGCTCCGCGTCCTTGCATCTCCGGGCCACGAGGGACAGGTTGTGAACATCGTGCTCCTGGCGGGCGGTGTCGGCGGCGCCAAGCTGGCGCACGGCTTCGCCCGAAATGACACGTTGGCGATCATCGTCAACACCGGCGACGACTTTGACTGGCACGGTCTAAGGGTCTGCCCTGATTTGGACACCGTGACGTACACGCTGGCCGGGCTGGCCAATCCCGACACGGGCTGGGGCGTGGCGGGCGACACGTTTGACTGTCTGAGCGCCCTGCAGCGATTGGGCCTGGAGCCGTGGTTCAAAATCGGCGATCGGGATTTGGCCACGCACCTGTATCGAACACAGCTGCTGCGCGACGGCAAAACGCTGACCGAAGCAACCGCCATCCTCACGCGCGCCCTCCACATTCGACCGGCGATCCTGCCGATGACGGACGACCGTTTTCGCACGCTGCTGGATACCGATGAGGGGGTGCTTGAGTTTCAAGACTACTTCGTGCGGCGGCAGTGGCAGCCGACGATCAAGCGTATCATCTTCGACGGGGCCGAAGCGGCGCGGGCCACGCCGCAAGTGACAGCGGCGCTGCGTGCAGCCGAGGCCATCGTCATCGCGCCGTCCAACCCATTCGTGAGCGTAGAGCCGATCCTCACGGTCACTCGTCTGCGCGGTGATGAGAGAGGGCCGGGCCGAGGGCTGCCGGTCGGCGCCGTGTCGCCCATCGTCGGCGGGCAGGCGCTCAAAGGCCCGGCCGCCAAGATGTTCGCCGAGTTGGGCGTGGTGCCGTCGGCCTACGCGGTGGCGCAGCATTATCAGGGCGTCCTCACGCACTTCGTGCTGGATCAGCTGGATGCCGATCAAGCCAGCGCGATACAATCGCTGGGCGTGCGCACGCTGGTTACGGACACCGTCATGCGCACCGAAGCCGATCGGGCGCGGCTGGCCGCTGAAATAATGGAGTTTATAACGAGCAATGAGTAACGAGTAACAGCGCCTTTACTCATTACTCATTACTCACTACCATCGCTCGCTATGCCCATCGCCTCTCCATCCACCTACGCCATTCTGCCCGTCAAGCCGCTTCGTCAGGCCAAGAGCCGCCTGGCACGCGCCCTGAAAGCGCCGACACGCGCCGCGCTGGTGCGCGCCATCTTCTCGCGCACCCTCGACGTGCTCGCGCAGGTGGAGCGTATCACACACACCGTCGTCGTCAGCCGCGACCTGACGATTCTGGAACTGGCGCGGCAGCGCGCCAACGTCACTGCGCTGGCCGAAGCGGAAGCCGGGCTGAATTCTGCCATTACACAGGGCGCGGCCTGGGCACATCGTCGCGGCGCAGACGCCATCATCAGCGTGCCGGTCGATCTGCCGCTGCTGACCGCGGCCGACCTTGACGCCATGCTCGATCTGATGCTGGACGAAGAGCGTTGTCTCATCATCGCCCCTGATCGGCGCGACGACGGCACCAACGTGCTGCTGGTGCGCCCTCCCGACGCGATCCGTTTTGCGTATGGCGCGGCTTCGTTCAACGCGCATCGCGCGCAGGCGGCCGCCGCCGGCTTGCGCGTGCATGTCTATCGCTCGCCCAGCACCGGCCTTGATCTGGACGTGCCCGACGATCTGGCGCTGTATCAGGCCGGCGCAAAGTTGCTTGACGGTCGGATGCTTTCAGA
Source organism: uncultured Anaerolineae bacterium (assembly GCA_964550855.1). GTDB lineage: Bacteria > Chloroflexota > Anaerolineae > Fen-1058 > Fen-1058 > JAGOBP01. The sequence goes on along the minus strand of CAZKBQ010000032.1, from coordinate 23,385 downwards.
ATAAGATAGCGGTCGGTGTTTGGCATTCAGCCTCGACGAGCTAATCGAAGTCAAGAAAATGCCGGCCGCCCTGATCTCCAAAATCAAGAACACGCGCTGAACAGCGTGCGCCACAGGTAAAGTGCTACATATCAAAAGCTGTATGCCATCACCCTGGACCACACCCCATCCTCAAGGAGCCTCAGCATGACCGAACGAGTTGCGATCTATCTGCAGGACGCCCACGAATTGCGCGAGGGCATGGAACTGGCGAAGTACGCCGAAAGCAAGGGTTTTGAAGCGGTATGGCAGGCTGAGTCGCGGCTGGTGCGCGACGCCATCGTGCCGATGGCGGCCTTCGCCGCCGTGACCGAGCGAATCAAGGTCGGCTCCGGCGTCATCAACAATTGGACGCGCAATATCGGCCTGCTGGCGGCCACTTTCCTCACGCTCGACGATCTGGCGCCCAATCGGGTGATTTGCGGCATCGGCGCGTGGTGGGATCCGTTGGCGCGCAACGTCGGCATCGAACGCCGCAAGCCGCTCACCGCCATGCGCGAAACGGTGGAAGTGATGCGGCGGCTGCTGCGCATGGAGCGCGTCACCTTCCACGGCGAATTTCACCACGTGGACGGCATCGAGTTGGATGTGGTGCACGGCCGCCGCGAGCCGCGCAACGTGCCGATCATGATCGGCGCGACCGGTGACGCCATGATGGAACTGACGGGCGAGATCGCCGACGGCGCGGTGCTGAACTACTGCGTGCCGCCGGAGTACAACGACAACGCGCTGCGCCTGCTGGAACGCGGGGCCAAACGCGCGGGCCGCAACTGGCTCGATCTCGATCGGCCACAGCTGGTGGTGTGCTCGGTCGATCACGATCACGCCAAGGCGCTGGACGGTGCGCGCACGCTGTTGACGCAGTATCTGGCGCAGCAGCCGCACATCGCCAAGGCCAGCGGCGTCAGTGACGATGTGGTGAAGAAGATCCAATCGATTCTGGGCTGGCCCGCCACCAAAGAACAGATTCAACAGGCCAAGCAATTCGTGCCCGATGATCTAGTGGAGCGCATCACGGCCAGCGGCACGCCCGATGCCGTGCGCGCCAAAGTGCAGGAGTATCGCAATCACGGCTGCACCTGTCCCATCCTCTATCCGCTGGGTGACGCCAAATTGATGATCGACACCTTCGCGCAGAATTAGGCAGAGATCACACGCGGGCGGCGCGCCGGTCTGCGGCGCGCCGCCCGCGTGCGCGGATGCAGCCAGAGCTTACGGCGCCGTCGGCGTGATCGTCGCAGAGGACGTCACCGGCGGCGTTGACGTGATCGGCACTGTCTCCGTCACCGGCGCAGCCGGAGTAGGTTCCACCGTCGCGGTCGGCATGGGGGTGGGCTTGGCCACAAACGTATCGCGCGTGGCACTGACAAACTGATCGAGCAGGAAGCCCGATACACTGACGTAATAGGATGACGTGGACGCGATGACGGGATAGTTGCCGTCGGCATCTTTCTTGCCAATGGTCAGTGTCTCCACCTTGCTCGCCGTCGTGTCCGAGACGGTCACTGTCACAATCGCCGCCGGCTCATCCAGACCATACTCAGGTTTGGGCGTCTTGCCCAGCGGCTTGATCATCGTCACCGAACCGAGCCGCGCCAGCATCAGATCGACCGCGTTGGGCGCGGGCGGTTCGCTGGCTGACAGGCCGGCCAGCACCCACTGACCCGTCGCGTCTTTGGTGAACTGAAAAGTGCCCTGCGCGTTCTGCAGCGAGGCCGAGATGATCTGGGTCTGGGGCACGGCCAGATAGGTGGTGTTGATCCACGTGGCTGCTTCCACACCGGCTTCAAAGCTGCTCAAGCCACGCGCCAGATACACCTCATCCTGCCCGTCGAGGCGCACGTGCGTCGCGCCCGCCCCGGACGGCGAGCCAAGATACAACGTTCGGGTGGACCCATCCGTCAACTTCAAAACGATCTTGCGGACGAAATCATCGGACGCCACCTGCAGACGCTTGTGACTGGCCGCCGTGCGCGTCACCAGCGGATCGGTCTTGACGCCGATGAGCTTATCGATGAAGGCGGATACTTTCGTCGCGTCGGCCGGGTACGCCTCGCTCTGCGGCAACACCCACGTCCCCGATTGGTTGGCCAGCTCGATCGAGTTGCCCGTATTATCCTGCACCGTAAAGTCCGCAACCTGGGCGGCGGTCAGCGTGCCCAACAACGGTTCGCTGGGCGACTGCGTGGGCAGCAGGCGCGGCACAAACACCAGCGCAGTGATGATGACTTGCGCGGCCAGCAGGCCGGTCAGGATTTTGATGGATCGATTCATGGCGATTCACATCCTCATTTACCGGTTTCCCAATGGCAGTTCAAGCGGACGCTCGTTGCGGCGGCGTGCATACCACAGCGCGCCGATGCCCACCAGCGCCGCCAGCGCGACGGCGTAATTGACGATCTCCCACGTCGATTGCTCGCGCGGCTCCATCGGATTCAGGACGCGCGTCGTCGTCCCGCGCGATCGGATCGTCAGCAGATCCAGATCTTCCACCGACCAATCGACAGCATTCTGCATGAATTGCAGATTGTTCAGATAGCGATCCTGCGTCAACCGCGACGACAGCTGCAGAATGAGATCGTCCACAAATTCGCCGCTGCCGATGACGACCAGCCGCGCCGTGGCCGGTGACGATTCGATCAGGCTGGTGGTCACGGGCGGCACGGGCGTGGGCGTGGCGGCGGGATCAGCAGGCTGCGCGGGCGCCGTCTGCGCCGTCAGCGGCGAAGGCTTGTCCTTGAAGTAACTGTCGAACACGCCCTGCACACTCACCGCCAGCGGATAAGAGCTGCGCTGGCCTTCCAGCAAGAAGCCCGTCTGAGGATACAGATCAAAGTTGGGCTGAATGTCCGTGCTGGTGCGCAGCCACGAACCGTCGCTCGATTTCAGCAGCACGCTGGTGGTGCGGTTGGCGTTCTTCGTCTCGTCCAGCGTAATGGGCGACGCAAAGTTCATCGTCACGGCGGGCAGCTGTGACACGATCGGGCTGGTGCGATCCATGCCGTTGGCGCGCACATCGGGGAAGAACGGATATGGCAGCGCCTGAATTTCCTGCACCTGCAGACCGCCCACATTGCGCGGCACCTGCACCGGAAACGGTTCGTTTTGCGGATCCATCACCAACGATCGGGAGATGGTGACACCGTACGAGGCCAGCATGTCCTGCAGGCCGCCGTCGATAGGCTGCAGGCCCAGGCCGCCCGTCGGCGACGCCTGAATGGCGTAATTGCCCGCGGCCACCACCACTGAGCCGCCGCGCATCAGGAATTGATCGATGGCATACCGTTCCTTGTCCGTCATGTTCTGCGGCGCGATCACCACCAGAACGTCCACGTCGGGCGGCACCTGGCCGCTCGTCAGATCGACGCTGCGCACGTTGTAGGTCTGCGACAACTGCTGTTGAATGGTTTGATACGAGACCAGCGCTTGCTGCTGCTGGCCGAATTGATCGAACTGCGGCGCGGCGGGCGGCGTCCACAACCCGACCACTTTCACGAAGCCCTGCGATTCGCGTTTGAGCGCGGACTCGATGGCGGTGCGCACCGATGCTTCGCTGAAGTCCTGCGCCGGGTAGATCGATTGCGTCTGATTGCCCGTCGTCAACAGCATGTCGAGGTAGTACGTGTCGGTCGAGAACAGAGAGACCGGAATGGGTTGCAGCCGATAGGTGTCACGCAGCGTCTGTCGGGTGATCGCTGCGCCGGGCGCATCCGGATCGATCGTTTCAAAGACGAACTTGCCGCCCGATTGTTTGGCGATGTCGTCGGCCACTTTCTTGATCGTGTCCGGGGCCGATTGCAGCGCCTGCGGCAGCGTCTTGGGCGTGACCACCAACTGCAAGCGGGCCGGCGACGACATGGCCGCGAAGACCGCGTCGATGCTCTGGAAGCCGTACACGACCTTCTTGATGGCGCGGGTCAGATCGTATTCCAGATTGCGCAGCTGCACGTCCACCGTGCCGTCGCGGCGCGGCGTGACTTCGATCAGATCGCGGAAGTTCAGCACCACGTTTTGATCGCCGTAGCTGGCCACCAGATCGAAGTAGGCATTGATGACCGACGCCTCATAGCGGCCCGACACCTGCAGCGGCGTGGGCTGAATGCCATACGTCTGCGCCGCTTCGGCCTCGGCCGCGGGATCGCTGGCCGGATCGACGACGCTGGTCTGCACTTTGCCGTTGGACGCGATGGCGTACTCGGTGAGCATGTCGCGCACCTGCGGGATCAGCGGCGCCAGCAGCGGATGCGTCTTCTCGCTCAAGAACGCGCGGATGGTTAAGGGTTCCTGCAGATTGCTCAGCAGATCGCGCGTGGCCGGTGACAGGCTGAATTCCTGCTGCGCGGTGAGATCGGCGCGCAGCGTCTGCAGCGGGTACAGCCAGACGTTGACCAGCACCAGATTGCCCACCAGCAGCCAGGTGGTCAGCGACTGCGCGCGGCGGTGCGCCTGAGTTTGTTCGCCGCGGCTCCAGCGCTTGCGCTCCAGCGAGAACGCGTTCAACGCCAGAAAGACGCCCGTCAGCGACAGGTAGTACACGAGATCGCGCAGATCGATCACGCCGCGCTCGATGCTCTCGAAGCGGCTGGACGTGCCCAGCGCGCGCAGCAGATCGGCCAGCCCGCCGCTGCCGACAAAATCGATCACGCCGCCGGTGCCGATCAGGTAAAAGAGACCACACACCAGCACCGTGATGATCAGCGCCACGATCTGATTGTCGGTGCGCGACGAGACGAACAGGCCGATGGCGGCATACGCCGCGGCCAGCAGGAGCGCGGCCAGATAGCCGCCCACCACCGGCCCCCAGTCAAGATTGCCCACCGCCGACACGGTGAGCGGAATGGGCAGCGTCAAGGCCAGCGCCACTGCCACCAGTGTCATCACCGCCAGGAACTTGCCCAGCACCAGCTGCACCGATCGGACGGGCAGCGTCAGCAGCATTTCCAGCGTGCCCGACCGCTGCTCCTCGCTCCACTGGCGCATGGTCAGCGCCGCCACCAGCACGATGAGCAACAGCGGCATCCAGCGAAACATGGGCCGCACGTCGGCGATGCCGCGGGCGAAGAACGTATCGACCCAGAAGAACGTAAACAGCGTCACCGCCAGGAAGACGCCCAGAAAGATCAGCGCCAGCGGCGAGCCGAAATAAGCATTGACTTCCTTGCGCGTAATAGAGAGTGTTTGTTTCATGGCAAATTAGGAGTTGGCAAATTGGCTGATCACGCTCAGCCGGTTCGGGAAGATGGAGGCGGCGGCGAAGTCGATCGATCGGCGAGTCACGCTTCCGCCTCGGTGGTCGCGAGTTGATTGAAGACGGTTTCCAGCGTGCGCACATCGCGGCGAAGTTCGCGCAGCGGCCAGTTGCGCTCGCGCGCCAGGGCATACACCGCCGGCGTCAAATCGGCTTTGGCCGCCCCCTGCAGCCGATAGGCGGGATAGCCATCGGGTGTGGAGGCCGGCTCGACGGCGCGCACGCCCTCCACTCGGCGCAGCGCGGCTTCGATGTCCTTGACGCGATCTTGCAACACCACAATCGCATCGGAGGTGGCTTCCAGTTCGGACAGGCGCGCATCGGCGCGCACCCGGCCGTTCATCAGGATGAGCACCCGATCGCAGACGGCTTCGACTTCGGACAGGATGTGAGTGGAAAACAGAATGGTGCTGTGCTGGGACAGGCGCTTAATCAACCGGCGGATTTCGACGATTTGCGTGGGGTCCAAGCCGACGGTCGGCTCGTCCAAAATGAGCAGTTTGGGCTGATGCAAGATGGCCTGGGCCAGCCCCACGCGCTGCCGCAAGCCTTTGGACAACGTGCCGATGGGCCGCGCCAGATATTCCTGCAGGCTGGTGGCGTACACCGCCTCGGCCAGCCGCATCAACCGATCGGCTTGGGGAATCTCCCGCAGATCGGCCATCATCAGCAGGTATTTTTGCACGGACAATTCGGGATACAACGGCGCGTTCTCCGGCAGATAACCGATGCGCGCCTGAACCTCGCGGGTGTGCGTCAATACATCCAGGCCGTCGATGGCGACCGTGCCCTCGTCGGGCTGCAAATAGCCGGTCATGATCTTGATGGCCGTGGTCTTGCCCGCGCCGTTTGGCCCCAGTAGACCGACAATTTCGCCGGCGTGCACCTGGAACGAGACTTCGTCCAGCGCCTGCACGTCGCCGTAGGCTTTCGACAGGTTTTCGACTTCGATCATGCGCGTCTCCTGAGCGTGAAGGTGCGCCCGACATTGTACCGCATCCGGGGCGATTGCCAATCCCAAAATTTGCCTCACTTTCATAAGACGTGCATTAACGCCAGATAAGAGTTTCCGACTTGGCAGGCCCCGCCGGGCATGCTATAAATGAGCCTGTACTCACTTGCGAGGTTGATCATGAAAACGATTGTTATTACGGGCAGCACGCGCGGCATCGGCTTTGGGCTGGCGCGCGAACTCCTGCAGCGCGGCAGCCGCGTGGTGGTCAATGGCCGCACGCCGGCGGCGGTGGACGCAGCGGTGAGCGCGCTATCGGCACAGGCAGCCGATCGGGTCTGGGGCTGCGCCGCCGACGTCACCGATTACGATCAGGTTCAGCGATTGTGGGATCAGTCGCTCGATCATTTCGGGCGGATTGACATCTGGATCAATAACGCGGGTCTGGCTCATCCCGATGTGCCATTCTGGGAATTGCCCAAGAGCGAAGTTGACCGCGTGGTGAGCGTGAACCTGATCGGGCTGATGTATGGCTGCCGGGTCGCCATCAACGGCCTGCTGGCGCAAGGCGGCGGCTTCATTTATAACATGTATGGCTTCGGCAGCACGGGCCGCATCCGGCCGGGGATGAGTATCTATGGCGCAACCAAGCGCGCGGTGAATTATTTGACCGAAGCGCTGGTGGTTGAACTGAAAGACCAACCGGTGAAGGTGGCGGCGATCAGTCCCGGCATGGTGATAACGGATCTGGTCACCGATCAGTACACCGATCGCCCGCAGGATTTTCAGCGCGCCCGGGATGCCTTCAATTTGCTGGGCGACCGGGTGGAGACGGTGACGCCGTGGCTGGCCGATCGGGTGTTGGGCAATGACCAATCGGGCGCAGACATCCGCTGGCTGACCGGCCGCAAGTTGTTTGGTCGATTGATCGCGGCGCGTTTTCGCAAGCGCGATTTGTTTGCGGCCCCGGCCGATGGGCAGGAAAGGCGGAACGGCGCGTGACTTTCCTCCGCGACTGGCAAGCGTTTCTCGACAACCTGCCCGGCGTGCTGTTGTCGCTGTTGCTGCGCCTGTTGTTGGCGGCGCTGCTGTTCGGCGTGACGTATCTGCTGACGCGCTGGACGCAGCGGGCGGTGCGCCGGCTGGCGGGTCGCCGTCCCGGCCCCGGCCGCGAGACACTGGCGCGCGCACTCAGCCGGCTGGTGGGCATCGGCGGCTTCACGTTGGCGGTGATCTGGTTGCTGGCGGCGCTGGGTGTGGATGTGGCCGCCATCGTGGCGGCGCTGGGGCTGACCTCGGTGGCGCTGGGCTTCGCGCTCAAGGACACCATCGAGCAGGCTATCACGGGAGTGTTCTTGCTGTTTCAACAGCCGTTCCGTGTGGGCGACGTTATTCAGGTGGGCGAAGTGGAAGGCATAGTGACCGACATCGCCATCCGCACCACCAATCTTCGCACCTATGACGGGCTGCACGTTTTGGTGCCCAACAACAAGGTGTATCAAAGCGTCATCATCAACAAGTCAGTGCTGCCCAGGCGCCGCTTTGCGCTGAATGTGGGCCTGGCGTACGGCACCGATCTGGCCGAAGCCCAGCGCGTGATCGCGGCAGCGGTGTCGGCCACGGCCGGCGTGTTGAACGATCCCGCGCCCGCCGTCTCGTTTGAGACCTTCGACGCCAGTTCGATCGGCGCGGTGGTGCGCTACTGGTTCGATCAGACGCAGACCGACGGACTGGCATTGAAGACGGCGGTGACGCAGGCGATTTTGTCGGCCACGGTCCGCGCCGGCATTGAAATCCCCTACCCCATTCAGACCGTGATTGTGCAGTCGCCTGGCAGCTAAGGGTCCATCCACCTTTCCCCAACAATCACCCCGCACTCACTGCACGTTTCCCCGTTGCCCACCGTCGATGGTAGAATGTCTTCCGAGATGGTGCGTTGATTCATTCATCAGACAAAACAGGAGGAGTTTCCATGCGCAAGATAATCTGGCTGCTGGCCGTAGTTGCGTTGGTCGCGTCAGCGTGCGCGGCGCCGCAGCCCGAGCCGACACCCACCGTTCCGCCGCCGGCCGCGTCGCCCGCCGCGCCGGTCAATACCATGCCCGGCAACAGTGAGATCCCCACGCCGCCGCCGGCCGTTCAGCCGCCGGCCGTTCAACCACCCACCGCACCGCCGCCGGTCGCCGCTACACTAATCGGCCCGGTGTGGGAGTGGCTGGAGAAGATGGATGCCAGCGGGCAAACGACAACCGCCGCCCAGCCGGCCAACTATACCCTGCAATTCAAAGCCGACGGCACGGTGAACGTCAAAGCCGACTGCAACAGCGGCAGCGGTCCGTACGCCGTCACCGCCTCCAGCCTGCTGTTCGGCCCTATCGCGCTGACGCTGATGGGCTGCCCGCCGGGGTCGCAGGACACGATCTTCACGGCCAGTCTGCAGGATGTTCGTGGCTACACCATCAATAACAATGAATTAACGCTGACGTTGAAAGATAACGGCGGCAGTCTCAAATTCCGACCGGCTGGCGGCGCGACCGCGCTGCCGGTGGTGAGCGGCGGTGTGGTCGCGCCCGCCACCGATCAGGCGGCAGCGGCCGCAGCCGGCATCGACTTCAGCGCCTTGGGCGGCAACGTGGAAATAAAGCAAGTGCCTGCCACGCCCTACGACAACTCCAAGCCACCTGCGCCGCAAGGCATGCCCGCGCACGTTGCAATTTACTTTGAAGGCGAAGAGATCGGCTACATCCTGCCGATTCAGGAGTACCTGGCGCTGTTCCTGCAAGCCAATGACCAGACCGTGCAGCAAATCTTTGCCGGCTTCCAGCAGATCATGGCCGCGCGGCAGAACAACCCCACCGCGGCCGGCCAGGCACCTGCCCCCATCCTGCCGCCGCCGGGCGGTGTCAATGATCTGGTATGTCAGTTCAAGTACCTCGACTTCAACGGCGGCAGCGGTTATCGCTTTATCGGGCGCACGGCGCAGGATGTGTCACCCGTCACCAGCGCGCAGCTGCGCTACTACTTCCAGGGCTTGACGGCTGATGGTCAATACTACGTGTCGGTGATTATGCCGGTGGCGGCTAAGTTCGTGCCCGATACGGCCGGCGACATGCCCGCCGATTACGATAAGTACATCGCCGATCTGACCGGGCAGTGCAACGCTGCGTCGGACGCCGACGTAACGCCGCCGCTCAACGTGCTCGATCAGATCATGCAGGGAATCAACATCGCCGGAGTCGCCGGCATCGCGCCCGGCAATGCACCCGGCGCCAGTCAACCGCCCGCAGGCAGCAACGACATCGTGGGCCCGACGTGGAAGATGCAATCGATCACCGGGCCGACCGGCACCAGCATTCCGGTGCCCACGCCCGATACGTACACGCTGCAGCTGCAGCCCGACGGCATGGCGACGCTGCGCGCCGATTGCAATCAGGCGGGCGCCAGCTACGAAATCAGCGGTAATCTGATCCGCTTCGAGTTGGGGCCGGCCACGCTGGCGGCCTGTCCGCCCGGCTCGCTTGACACGCTGTTCCTGCAGGCGATCGACTCGGCTGCCTCGTTTGCTGTGAGAGGCGGCCAGCTGCTGTTGACGCTGGAAGACGGCTCGATCGTCACGTTCAACCAGTAGCATCGACCCACCACTCCACCCGCCGTCGATTCAACGCGACGGCCTGCCATCGCCCCCGGATCGACAACCCGGGGGCTTTTCTATTATTAGCCGCCGTCAAAAAATCAGACCTCGCTCTAACTCAGCAAGTTGTATATGGCTTTTATCCAGACGATTCAACGCCATTTTTGACGAAAGACATACCTCTTATTCTGCCCACGTTGCGTCATTCCAACAATTGGCAAACCAGACATCCCTAGAATTTGAACATCGCAATTCGGGCCATGTGCGCGTTTGGTGGCTTACAGCTGATCGCGCGTATTTAGATTTGAGAATCCAGAGGGGGCACATACCGTGCGAGCACATTCCAAACCGATGTTGTCACTGACTTTGAGCCTGATTAGTGTGCTGGGCATGATTCTGGCGCAACTGCCGATAATGGCGACTGCACCCATCCAGATCGCCGCCGCCGCCGATCCCTGCACGTCGCCGGCCAACCCGATCGTGGCCGAGAACTGCCTGCCGGGCAACCCGGCCAGCGAATGGGACATCAGCGGCAGTGGATCGCCCAACTTACAGGGCTTCGCCACCGACATCAGCGTGAATCGCGGCCAGACCGTGTCGTTCAAGATCAACAATCAGACCGGGGCTACCTATCGGTTGGACATCTATCGTCTGGGCTACTATCAGGGCAACGGCGCGCGCAAGATCACTACCATCAACAACATTTCATCTTCGCCGCAGCCGGCCTGCCTCACCGATTCCACCACCGGCCTGATCGATTGCGGCAACTGGTCGGTGACGGCCTCGTGGGCCGTGCCGTCAAATGCCACCTCCGGCATCTACATCGCCAGGGCGGTGTCCAATCAAAACCCGCCGGCCACCAGCCACATCGTCTTCATCGTGCGTGATGACAGCAGCCACTCGGACATCCTGCTGCAAACGTCCGACACGACGTGGCAGGCCTACAACAGCTGGGGCGGTAACAGTCTGTATTACGGCGGGCCGGGCACCAATCCGCCGCGCGCTTACAAAGTGAGCTTTAACCGCCCCTTCAACACGCGCGATGTGGCGCCGGTGGACTGGCTGTTCCACAGCGAGTATCCCATGCTGCGCTGGCTGGAACGGAACGGCTACGACATCACTTACTTCACCGATGTGGATACCGCCCGCAATGGCAGCCTGATCCTCAATCACAAAGTTTTCGTGGCGTCCGGTCACGACGAGTACTGGTCGGGATTGCAGCGCAGCAACGTCGAAGCGGCCCGCGCCGCCGGGGTGCATCTGGCTTTCTTCACCGCCAACGAAGTGTACTGGCGCACGCGCTGGGAAAACAGCATCGACGGATCAAACACGCCGTTTCGCACGCTGGTGTCATACAAAGAAACGCGCAACAACGCCAAGATCGATCCCTCGCCGGAATGGACGGGAACCTGGCGCGATCCGCGCGCGTTCAACCCGATGGGGCCGAATCCCGAAAACGCCCTCGTGGGCAACATGTACTTCGTCGATTGCTGCACCTACGCCATCCGCGTGCCTGCCGAAGACGGCAAGATGCGCTTCTGGCGCAACACCGCCATCGCCACGCAGGCCCCCGGCGCCGTGGCGACGCTGGCCGACAGCACGCTGGGCTATGAATGGAACACCACGCCCGACAACGGCTTCCAGCCGGCGGGCCTGATCAACCTGTCGACGGCCACCTATGACGTGCCGCAGTATCTGCTGGACTATGGCAGCACCACCGGTCCCGGCACAGCCACGCATCACCTGACGCTATATCGCCACAGCAGCGGCGCGCTGGTCTTTGGCGCGGGTACCATTCAATGGTCGTGGGGGCTGGATGGCACGCATGACGGCGGCACCTCCACGCCCGACGTCAACATGCAGCAGGCCACCGTCAACCTGTTCGCCGATATGGGTGTGCAACCGGCCACGCTACAGGCCGGCCTAATCGCGGCCACCGCCTCCACTGATTTCACGCCGCCCGTCTCGACCATCGCCATTCCGCAAAACAACGTCACCGTCAAAGCCGGTCAACCGCTATCGATCCTCGGCACGGCGACTGACAGCGGTGGCGGCGTCGTCGGCGGGGTTGAAGTGTCCACCGACAGCGGTGCTACCTGGCATCCGGCAACGGGCCGCATCAGTTGGCGCTATTCATACACGCCCACGGTCACCGGCACGTTCCAACTCCTCACGCGCGCGGTGGACGATAGCGGCAATCTGCAGACGCCCACCGGCATTACCATTACCGTGACCAACACCGTCAGCGCCACCTGCCCGTGCAGCCTGTGGCCCAACGTTTTCACGCCAGCCCAGGATGCCCTTACCGACGGCCAGCCCATCGAAGTGGGCGTCAAGTTCAAGTCCGATCTCGACGGCTACATCACCGGCCTGCGCTTCTACAAGGGGACGGCAAATACCGGCACGCACATCGGCCATCTGTGGGACAACAACGGCAACCTGCTGGGGCTGGCCACCTTCTCCGGTGAGAGTGCATCGGGTTGGCAGACCGTCATGTTCGACGCACCGGTACCGGTCGTCTCCAACACGCTGTACGTGGCGTCGTACTGGTCGCAGTTTGGCTACTACGCATTCGATCCGGACTATTTCGTATCCAGTCTGGACAATCCGCCGCTGCACGCCGTGGCCGATGCTGCCAACGCGCCGAACGGCGTCTATCTCTACACCAGCTCCGGCGGTTTTCCCAACGGCGCGTATCGCGCGGCCAACTACTGGGTCGATGTGATCTTTGCAACCAGCGCCGCCACTGACAACACGCCGCCCGCTGTGGCGGTCGCTTCGCCTGCACCCGGCGCGACCGGCGTCAACGTCTCCACCCGAGTCAGCGCCACCTTTAACAAGGCGATGAACGCCAGCACGATCACCGCCAGCACTTTTGAATTGCGCGGGCCGGGCAATGTGCTGATCAACACCACCATAGGCTACAACTCCGCATCCCGAACGGCCACGCTCACCCCGACCGTGACCCTGGCCTACTCAACGCAATACACCGCCACGGTCAAAGGCGGCAGCACCGGCGTCAAAGACCTGCTGGGCAACACCATGTCCGCCGATTACGTCTGGACCTTCACAACGGCCGCCGCGCCGCCGCCGCCGCAGTGCCCGTGCACCATCTGGGGCAGCAGCGCCACGCCGACGAATGCAGCCGTCAACGACGGTACACCCATCGAGGTGGGGGTGAAATTCCGCTCGGATTCCGCCGGTCTCATTACGGGCCTGCGCTTCTACAAAGGCGCATCGAACACCGGCACGCACACCGCGCATTTCTGGAGCAGTACCGGCACCTTGCTCGCCACCGCCACCTTCAGCAACGAGACGGCTTCGGGCTGGCAGCAGGTCAACTTCAGCACGCCGGTGGCCATCAACGCCAACACGACATACGTCGCCTCATACTTCTCGTCAGGCGGCTGGTTCGCCTATGATCCCGGGTACTTCAACGTCGAGTACGACAACCCGCCGCTGCGCGCGCTGGCCGGCGGCTTCGACGGCCCGAACGGCGTCTATCTCTACGGCGGCAGCGGCTTCCCCACCAGCGGCAGCAATCACAACTACTGGGTCGATATCGTCTTCACGCTAAGTGGCAGTACTGATACCACGCCGCCCAGCGTGTCGAGTGTGACGCCCGCCAACGGGGCCACCGGCGTCAGCGCCGGCACCGCCGTCAGCGCCACCTTCAGCGAAGCGCTGGCCGCCGCGACTGTCAACGGCTCCACGTTCAGCCTGCGCGACGCCGCCGGCAATCTCGTGGCCGCGTCCGTGACGTATGACGCCGGCTCAAATACGGCAGTGCTCACGCCCAACGCGCCGCTGGCGCTGGCCGCCGCCTACACCGCCACCGTCAAAGGCGGCAGCAGCGGCGTCACCGACGCGGCCGGCAACCCGCTGGCCGCCGATTACACGTGGTCGTTTACCACCGTCGTGCCGCAGATCTGCCCGTGCTCCATCTGGAACGGCCTGCCCGCCAATCCCGCCTATGATGCCGTGTCCGACGGCGTGCCCATCGAGGTGGGTGTCAAATTCCGCTCGGATCAGGCCGGCCTCATCACCGGCGTGCGCTTCTACAAAGGCGCGGCCAACACCGGCACACACGTGGGCAACCTGTGGCGCAGCGACGGCACCCTGCTGGCCTCCGCCACCTTTACGACCGAAACCTCATCGGGTTGGCAGACGGTGGCCTTCGCCGCGCCGGTCGCCATCGCCGCCAACACGACCTACATTGCGTCGTACTATTCGGCGTCAGGCTACTTCGCCTTTACCGGCGGCGGCTTGAGCAGCAGCGTCGATAACATCCCGCTGCACGCGCTGGCTAGCGGCGTCGACGGCGTCAACGGCGTGTACCGTTACGGCAGCAGCGGCTTCCCCACCAGCGGTTCCAACAACAACTACTGGGTGGACGTGGTCTATCAGTCCGCCTCACCGCTCTTCGTGCAGGCCAACACGCCGCTCGGCAACGCCACCGATGTCGATCCGCAGGGCACGCTCAGCGCCACCTTCAACCGCGCCGTAAACGCCGCCACCGTCAATACGACAAACTTCGAATTGCGCGACAGCGGCGGCGCGTTGATCCCGGCGTCGGTCGGCTTGAACGCGGCCGCCAACACGGCCCTGCTCACCCCGACCGTTTCTCTCAGCCCGATGGCGCTCTACACCGCCACGGTCAAGGGCGGCGCGTCGGGCGTGCTCGACCTCAACGGTGGCACTATGATCGCCGACTTCAGCTGGTCGTTCCGGCCGGGCGCGCGGCAGACCTGCCCCTGCTCTCTCTGGAATGGCCTGCCGGCCACACCGACAAATGAAGCCGTATCAGACGGCATTCCCATCGAAGTGGGCGTGAAGTTCCGATCGGACGTGGCCGGCACCATTACCGCGTTGCGCTTCTACAAAGGCGCGGCCAACACCGGCCTGCACACCGGCCACCTCTGGGATAGCGCCGGCAACCTGCTGGCCACGATCGAGTTTACCAACGAAAGCCCGTCGGGCTGGCAGACAGCCGTGCTAAGTGCGCCAGTGGCGATCAACGCCAACACCACCTACATCGCCTCGACCTACTCCCCGTCGGGCTACTACGCGTTCGACGGCGGTTATTTCGCGGTAGGCGTGGACAACCGTCCGCTGCACGCGCCTGCCGCCGCCAGCGGCGCGCCTAATGGTGTCTACTTATACGGCGGCAGCGGCTTCCCGGTGGACGGCAATAACGCCAACTACTGGGTCGATGTGGTCTTCCAGGCCAATCAGCCGCCCGTGGCCTACGATCAAAGTATTTCCGCCCTGGTCGACACGCCGGTCGGCTTTACGCTGACCGCCAGCGATCCGGAGAACGCGCCGCTCACCTACTCGATCGTGAGTGCCCCGCTCTATGGTTCGCTCAGCGGCAGTCCACCGAACCTGACCTATACGCCTAACGCCGGACTGTACGGCGTGGATGTTTTCACGTTCAAAGCCAATGACGGCCAGCTCGACTCCAACACAGCGGCGGTGACGGTGACCATCAACGCGCCGGCGCCGACGATCAGCGCCCTCGGCCCAAGCTCGGTCACGGCGGGCAGCACCGCCTTCACGCTGATCGTCACCGGCACCAACTTCGTCAATGGCGCGGTGGTGCAGTGGAACGGCGCCAATCGCACCACCACCTACGTCAGCAGCACACGCCTGCAGGCCAGCATCCCCGCCAGCGATGTCGCTGCGGCGGGCACGGCCAACGTGACGGTGATCAATCCCGCGCCCGGCGGCGGCACGTCCAACAGCCTGCCGTTCACGATCACCAGTGTCAACCCCGTTCCCACGATCAGCGCGCTCGGGCCTAATACAGCGGTGGCGGGCGATCCGGCGTTGACGCTGATCGTCACCGGCACCAACTTTGTCAACGGCGCGGTGGTGCGGTGGAACGGCGCCAATCGCACCACCACCTACGTCAGCAGCACGCGCTTGCAGGCCAGCATCCCCGCCAGCGATCTGGCCTCGGCGGGCACGGCCAATGTCACCGTCTTCAATCCCGCGCCCGGCGGCGGCACGTCCAACAGCCTGTCGTTCACGATAGCCGCCAACCTGCTGGCCAACGGCCGCTTTGAGCTCGACGCCAACAACGACGGCCGGCCGGACAGCTGGACCAGCGTCAGTCAGTTTACGCGCAGCGCCGCCAGCGTGCACGGCGGCACCTACTCGGGCCGCCACTTTGCCACCAACAACGCCGGCTACACGGTGGCGCAGGTCGTGACCGGCCTAAGTGCCGCCACTTATCGCTTCGACGGCTGGGTCAACATCCCCGCCACCAATGATGCGTTCTCGATCCAGCTGCAGGTGGTGTGGCAAACCACCGGCGGCTCAACCGTCCGCACTGACACGGTGCGAACGTTCAACGCCGCCACCGGCGGCGCGTGGCAATCGTTCACCGGCTCGCTCAGCCGGCCATCCAACGCGTCGCGGGCGCAGGTGCAGATGGTGATCAGCAGCCTGAACGCCACGATCTATGTGGATGATTTCACCTTCCGATCGGTTCCTTGATCTTCCCGATAAATCCGCCTGAAGGCCCCCGGCGTCTGCGACTGCCGGGGGCTTTTTGCATCCCAACCATTACAATCGGCTTGCCAGACGGTAACGCAGTCGGTATTTTCGCGCCGCTCAAACCGGCTATCATTAAGGTTGGCGCAGACCGGCGCCGCCCAACTCCGATCGGGACCGGCAACCGTGATCGATCCGTTCATCGGCAAAACCATCGGCAGATATGAGATCGTCGCGCACATCGGGCGCGGCGCCACCGCCGATGTCTATAAGGCTTATCAGGCCACGCTCGATCGCTACGTGGCGATCAAGCTGCTGCACCCGTTTCTGGCCGACGACACCGATTTTCTCGATCGGTTTCAGCGCGAGGCCAAAGCAGCCGCGCGCCTGCGCCATCCCAACATCGTGCAGGTGTACGACTTCGACGTGATCCAGGATGTCTATTACCTGGTCATGGAATACATCGACGGTCTGACGCTCAAGACCGCCTTGCAGAACCTGGCCGCCCGCGCCCAGGCCGTCCCCCTGCCCGAAGCAGTGCGCATCACCCGCGCCGTCGCCTCGGCGTTGACGTTTGCCCACGCGCACGACATGATCCACCGCGACATCAAGCCCGCCAACATCATGCTCACCCGCGACAACCAGGTCATCCTGACCGATTTTGGCACGGCCAAAATCCTGGGGGGCGGTCAGCACACTGCCAGCGGCGTCACGACCGGCACACCTGCCTACGCCTCGCCCGAACAGGTCATGGCTCTGCCCGGCGATCCGCGCAGCGATTTGTACTCCCTGGGTGTCGTCTTCTTTCAGATGGTCACCGGCCGCCTGCCCTATGACGCTGATACCGGCGTGGCCGTCTTTCTCAAGCATCTGACCGAGCGAATCCCCAGCCCGCGCGCCATCAATCCCGCCCTGTCGATCGATGTGGAAACGATCGTGTTTCGGGCCATGGCGAAAAAAGCCGAAGATCGCTATCAAACTGCCGACGAGTTGATCGCCGATCTCGATCGGATCAGCGGCGGCCAGACGGTTGCCGATGCACCGCGGCCCTCGGGCGACACCACGCCGCTCGATCTGGGCCGCTACCTGTCCTCATATGCGCGCGACACCGGCCCGCTGATCACCCCGCTTCCCGGCTCTCCGCCGATGTCATTCGCCACGCCGCCCATCACCACCTCCTACCAGCTGCCGCCCTATACGCTGTCACCGGGCAACGTCATCACCGAACCGGCCGACTTGCCGGCTGCCTGTCAGGCCGATTGGGCGCGCGCCGTCAACCACTTCGCCAAAGGCTACATCACCTCGTGGCTGCGCGAAGGCGTCACCCGCCTGCGCGCCGAGCACCAGCACGGCCTGGCGGACGATCTGGAAGCGATCACCAGCGGAGCCGAGGGCCTGATCCAGCACATCACCCCCGACGACGAAATCTCGCGTAACTCGGCACTCCAGGAATTTCTCATGTCGCTGGGCGCTGCGCCCCCTGCCCTGTTTGTCGCACCCGATCGGCTGGAGGCGCCGCCGCTGGGCGCTGAAGAAACGGGCGAACCTTTGACGGTCACCGTTGTCAATCGGGAACGTGGTTATTTGTTCGGGCAGGTTGTCAGCACGGTGCCATGGCTCAAGGTCCTGACCACGCACTTCGGCTGCGCCAGCGGCGAGCAAGCGTTGATTCGCGTGCAGCCCAACGCGCACGGATTGACCATCGGCCGGGTCGAAGCGGCGGCCGGCCTCGTGGTGCGCAGCGTCAGCGGCGAAAAGCGCCTGCCCGCCACCGTCGATGTGCTGCCGGCCGTGCTGCACGCCGACGTGGCCCAACTGGAATTCGGCACGGTGGGTCTGGGCACCACCGGTCAGGTAACCTTCACCATCACGAATCGTGGTCACGGGCAGCTGGTGGGCACGCTGCGCAGCCTGCAGCCGTGGCTGACCATCTCGCCCACCAACTTTCGGCTGCCCAGCCGCAGCACACAAGCCATCACCTGCACTGCCGACCCGCAGTCACTGTCAGACGGCGCCAATACCTTTAATCACGCCCTGGTGGTGGAAAGCAACGGCGGCCAGCTGGTGCTCGGTGCGCAACTGCGCGTGCGTCCGCCGCGGCTGAAGTTGGAGCCCGCCGCGATCGACTTTGGCACACTCGATCTGGCGGTGCCCAATGTTGGCCGCACCGTTGAAGTGGCGTTGAGCAATCAGGGGCCGGGCGTGCTGATGGGCGTGCTGAAACCCGAGGAGGACTGGCTGAGCGTGGAGCCGGCGGCTTTTCGCTGTCAGACCGGCCAGGCCCAGCGCGTCAGCTTTGTCACTGGCAAAGTGAAGACCGGATCGTACGCGCAGGCCGTGCGCGTGATCGCCAACGCCGGCGATACGGATTTGCCCGTAAGACTCGAGGTCGTGTTCTCGCTGGAGCCGGAAACGGTGGCGGTGCCGGCCGGACCGTTCTTCCGCGGCAGTCCCGCCGTGACGCCGGAGGAAGAAGAACCGATCGAGTTGCCTGCCCCGCGTCCAACCGATTCGCTGCTGGCGCGCGCCCTGCGATCTGAAACGCGGCCCACGCGCGGAGCGCCGCGGCCGCCGGACGAGCAGCCGCAAACCGAGATCTACCTGTCAGCCTATCGGATCGGTCGCTACCCCGTGACCAATCAGGAGTATTCCGTATTTCTGGCCGCCACGGGCCGCCATCCGCCCGCCCACTGGGCCGAAGGTCGCTATCCGCCGGAGCTGGCGCAGCATCCGGTGGTGAATGTGACGTGGTTCGACGCGCTGGCTTACTGCGCGTGGCTGGCCGAGATGACGGGCAAACCGTATCGACTGCCCAGTGAAGCCCAGTGGGAAAAAGCCGCCCGCGGCGAGGATCGGCGCAGCTATCCGTGGGGCGCACGCTGGGATCGCGGCCGGTGCAACACGCTGGAGCGCGGCCTGCACGCCACCACGCCGGTCGGCGCGTTCAGCCCGGACGGCGATAGCGTGTACGGTTGTGCGGATATGGCCGGCAACGTGTGGGAGTGGGTGCTGGACTGGTACAGCCGCGACTACTATGCCGTCTCAACCGCGTTCGTCGATCCATTGGGGCCGACGCACGGCGCGGTCAAGGTGATCCGCGGCGGCTCGTTCAACGCCGACAGCCGGCAGGCGCGGGTCACCACCCGCGCCTACGCCAATCGCAACATGGGGCGCGCCGAGCTGGGCTTCCGGGTGGCGCTGGACGGCCCGGCTTAGGAGGCGCCCTTAGCCGGTCACCACCGGCACCGCCTCGCGGGCGTGGCGTGTCACCGATTCGCCGTTGGTCAGTTCGGGATAGATCTGCGCGGCGTTCACCAGGAACAGGTTCTTGACCGGCGTGGTGAGTTTGGGGATCAGGTGCGTGCCGTTCAGCGGGTGGATCGGTTCCACCAGCCGTTCGCGGTGCACCAGCATGTGCCGGATCGATTCGCGCTTGAAATCGGGGAACATCAACTCCAGGTTCTTCAGCCACGTCTCGCGCACTTCGTCGTCGCTCAGCTTGAACCACGGACTGCCCGGCACCGTGTACTTGGGCAGATACACCAGATGGTTGCCGCCCACGTACTTCGGATCGATATAGGCAGTCGTCTCGATGACGCCCGTGAACGGGATGCGCTCGTCGGTGATGTTCAACGTCCAGTAGCCCGTCAACGGCCGATCGAGCACCAGCAGCGGGCACACAATACCCAGATACTCGGTCTTGCCCAGAAAGTCCAGATAATCCTGCGGCAGGCCCGGCGCAAGGCGCGTGAAGATCGGCGTTTGCATGGTCACCACCACCCGATCGAAGGTCTGCAGCCCATCGGGCGTGTGCAGGCCCTTCAATTCGCCGTCGCGCACCACCACTTCTTTCACCGGCATCTTCAGGCAGATTTCGCCGCCCGCCTCCCGAATCTTCGCCGCCATCGCTTCGATCAGAGTGATGTAGCCACCCACCAGGTGGCCGGCCATTTCCTTTTGATTGGCGCCCTTGCGGGTGGACGACATGCGATTGAGCCGCGCCCAGATGTACGTGGCAGGCGTGTTCTCAAAGCTGCCGTCGAACTTGGCGCGCAGCAGCGGCCGCCAGATATTGTCGAAAGTGCGCTGCCCGCCCACCCGCGTCAGCCACTTCTCCACGTTCACGGCTTCCACTTTGTCCATGCTCTTTTCCAACCGTGCGTACACGATGGTCAGCCCCAGCCGAAACCGATCGATGAAGCTGAGCGGCGGAAAAGTCAGGAACTCCTTCATGTTGGTCATCGGGTACACGTGGCCCTGATGATAAAAAGCGGTCTTCGCTTCTTTGTAGCGATACTGATCGCTGATGCCCAGTTCCTCGAACAGATCGCGCAGGTGCCAGTCGCTGGTCAGAATGGCGTGGTAGAACCGGTCGAGGTTGTAGCCGTCCATCTTGATCGGCCCGGCCAGCCCGCCCAGTGTGTCGCTGGCTTCGTAGATCGTGACGCGCTCGCCCTGCCGCGACAGAAAGTAGCCCAGCGTGATGCCCAGAATGCCCCCGCCCACAATACCGATGTGCATGTTGATCTCCCGTAAAATCAGAGCAGGCCCGATCGGCGTTCGCTGCCCAATCGGCCTGCCCGCTTGAGTGAATGATGACCCGCTGATTACACGTTCACAGCCTGCATGGCCAATTCAGTCGCGACACGATCGTAGTTGCCGCCGAACTCGATCGACGCGGCGTCCAGCAGATTGGCGATATACTCCGCGGCGTGCCCGTCGCCAAACAGCGGCGGATGATCGTCCGGCGGCATGAAGTCACGTGCGGCCTGCAAAATCCGATCGGGCTGCGCACCCACCAGCGTGTTCCAGCCCACCTGCACCGTCTCGGCCAGCTCGGTCTCGTCGCGCAGCGTGATGCACGGTTTGCTCAGAAAATAAGCTTCGCGCTGCACGCCGCCCGAATCCGTGAGGATGGCGCGGGCACTGCTTTCCAGCATCAGCATGTCCAGATACCCCACCGGTTCAATTGCCAGCACGTGCGGCGCAAACGTCAGCCCCAGCCGCTCGATGGCCTGCCGCGTGCGCGGATGGACCGGGAACACGATCGGTTCGCGGATGGCGTTGAACGCCTGGATGATGCCGCGCAGGTTGTCGGGATTGTCGGTGTTGCCCGCGCGATGCACCGTGGCCAGCAGATAGTAACCCGGGCACAGGCCGATGCGCGACACGACGACGGATTGCTTCTGCGCCACGGCCAGGTTCTGCAGCAGCGCGTCCAGCATCACATCGCCGCTGAAGTACACGCCGTTGACGATGCCCTCCTCGGCCAGGTGCTGCACGGCCGTGCGCGTGACGCAAAACAGCGTATCGGCCAGCCGGTCCGCGACCAGCCGGTTGATCTCTTCCGGCATGCGCTTGTTGTACGAGCGCTCGCCCGCTTCGATGTGCACCAGCGGAATGTGCAGCTTGCTGGCGGCCAGCGCGCCCACCAGCGTGGAATTGGTATCGCCGCGCACGATCACCAGATCGGGCTTTTGTTCCAGCAGCACCCGTTCCATGCGGGCCAGCATCTCGCCGGTCTGCTGGCCGTGCCCGCCCGAGCCGACCTCGAGGTTCACATCGGCTTCAGGCAGATTGAGGTGCTCAAAGAACACCCGTGACATGCGATAGTCGTAGTGCTGGCCGGTATGCACCAGCAGTTCGCGGTGGCCGCGCTGCCGCAAGGCCCGGCTCACCGGGGCTGCCTGAATGAACTCCGGCCGCGCCCCGACGATCGACACAATCTTCATGCCGTCAACTCCCGTTCGCGCGGCTGGGGCAGCGGTCGCAGCCGCAGCCGGCGCAGCAACACGCCGAATTGATAGCGCAGGTGGGCGCGAATGATGCGCAGAATTTTGGCCTTGCTCTGGCCGGCCACCCGCGAGTGCAGCACCGTGGGATACTCGGCCACGCGATAGCCCATCAGCATGGCGTTGACCATCAACTCGGTCCCGGCCAGGAAACCCGTCGATTCAAACGGCACACGCCGCACCACCTCGCGCCGATATGCGCGGAACAGCGCCGTGTACGTGGCGACGTGGCGGCTCACGATGAGCTGATAGATCAACGACGAGCCGCGGCTCAGAAAGATGCGATAACCCGGCACGTTCTCAATGCCGCCCGCGCGGTGATAGGGCGACGCCGTGACGATGTCCACGCCGGGCTTGAGGTGTGACAGCAAGGCGGGAATCTCCTCAAACCGATAGGTGGCGTCGCTGTCGGTGGTGACGATCACTTCACCCTGCGCGTGGGCGAAGCCGGTGCGCAGCGCCGCGCCCAGGCCCTGATTGACCTCGTGCTGCACGATGCGCATGTCGGTCTGACCGGCTGTGATCTGAGTCAGCAATTCGTAGGTGCGATCGCGACTGCCATCGTCCACAAAGATCACTTCCACCGAGCGATCGCGGCGCAGTCGGGCCACCACGGGGAATAGCTTGTCCACCAGCGACGGCACGCTGTCTTCTTCGTTGCAGCAGGGGATGACGATCGAGACGTCCATTGCCTACCCCCCGGCCGCGATCGGCGCCGATGTCACGGGCACGTGATCGTAGGTGGGCTGCGAGGTCTGCCGCACCAGCTCCACAATTTGCGCGGCGTACTGCATGGCCCGCAGGCCGTCGGCGGCGCTGACCACCGGCGCCCGGTTGTCGCGGATGGCGTTGATGAAGCTTTGCTGCTCCAGCATCAGCGGCTCGGCCACCGGGATGTAGATGTTTTCCTGCACGGATTCCTGGCGGTATTTGCCGGCGGTGTACTGGCTCATCACGCGGCGGCTGATGGCCACGCTCTTGCTCAGCAGATCGCCCTGCACGTAGGCGTTGAGGCCGGTGATGTCGATGCGGCGCACCTTGGTCTGCGTGATGCGCGAGGCGATCAGCGTGGCGATCGGCCCGTCCTTGAAGCAGAAGTTGGCCACGCAATGGTCGGTGGCGCCGTTGAGGATGCTGCGGCCGAAGGCGGTGACGCTTTCGACGGGCAGGCCCACCAGATCGAGCAGCAGATCGATGTCGTGGATCATCAGGTCGTTGATGACAT
>CAZKBQ010000031.1:28242-53110 GCA_964550855.1 uncultured Anaerolineae bacterium | reverse complement strand
GATGGCGTCCATGTCATAGCGCCCATTGTAAATCAATCTCGGTTAACCTGAATAGTGCAAGGCGGCGGCCACATCCCACGGCCACATCAACGCCATGCCGGGGCCGCGAAACCAGATGCCGATGGCGGTGAGCGTGATGAAGCCGAACAAAACCAGCACGAAGACGCTGAGCACGGCTTCGCACTTCGTCGCTTTGAACGCGCGCCGATTGAATTCGTAGTAGCCCACGAGGCCCAACAGCAGCAGCGCCAACGGCACCAGCCCATTTGAAATGATCGTAGGCAGGCTGGGCAAAAGACCCGGCAGATCGAGCCAGTACTCGTCGAGCAGCACATAGCCAATCGTGAGCAGGACGCCCGTCGCCGCGCTGAACAAACTCAGCCAGCGGCCGCGCAGCGATCGAAAGTAAACGCCCACCGAATCCATGTCGGCATCAGCGTACGGCAGGGCGAACAAAGCGATCAGCACCAGCAGCGGAATCACAATCGTGCCGACGAGCGGGTGATAGTGCAGCAGCAGTTCCTGGATGCCCAGAAAGTACCACGGCGCCTTGGCGGGATTGGGGCTCACATCGGGATTGGCCAGCGGTTCCAACGGCGCGGGCACCAGCATCGCGAAGATCACAATCGCGGCGAGCATGATGATGGCAAAGGTGAATTCGGGCCGGACCAGATCGAGGTAGGTGGTGGCGGTCTCTTCCTTGCCCGATGGCGTTTCATTTACTTGGCGTGGGATCGAGAGACCACCGTCTTTGCGCACCCGCCAGAAGTGAAAACTCATCAAAGCTGCCAGCGCCATCGGGATGACGGAGATGTGCAGGCCGTAAAAGTTGAGCAGTGTGGCTGCGCCAATCTCCGGGCCGCCGAGGAGCAATCGGGACAGACCGTCGCCGATCACGGGAATGTAAGCGATGATGCTCGAGCCGACGGTGATGCCCCAGTAGGCCAGTTGATCCCATGGCAGCAGATAGCCGGTGAAGTTGGCGAGCACGGTCAGGAGCAACATCACCAACCCGATGATCCAGTTGAACTCCCGCGGGGCGCGAAACGCGCCGGTGAAGAAGACGCGCAAGAGATGCAGCGCGACGACGACGATCATCAAATTGGCCGACCAGTGATGGATGTTGCGGATGAGTTCGCCGAAGAACACCGTGGTGTTCATGGCGAGGATGCTGTTGTACGCGCCGTCCGGCGTGGGCGTGTAGGTGAACTCCAGCATCGCGCCGGTCACGGCAAGGATGACGATCAACAGCGCCGACAGGCCGCCCAGCCCCCACGTGTAAGTGAAGCGCAGCGTGCGGACCGGCACTTGCGCGGGATGCAGGTGCAGGATGAGATTGTTCATGACGATCCGCAAGCGGCTGCGCCGATCGCCGGTGAACGGCTCGCGGATGGCGCTGCGATAGACCCGCTGCGGCAGAGGTGGTTTGCTTTCCGACATGGTTTCTCCTTCCACCACGAATAACAGTGATTGATACGGATGTCATTTTCACAGGCGCCGATGGAGAAGTTGTGGAGAAGCGGTGGGGGTTTGAGGAGGAGAGGGGCGGCGCAACGGATGGACAGCGGCTAAGCGGATGGGCTGATTTCAACCACATCCGCCGGTGAGGTCCTTCATCACACTTCGCCAATTTCTCCATCACTTCTCCACGCGACTGCGGCAGAATAGCGTCAACTCAAATCGAATCGTCATGGCGAGGGCGCGGAGCGTCCGAAGCAATCTCCCATTCCGAAACAAACGATTGCTTCGCCGCCACCGGCGGTTCGCAATGACCAACCTCAAAGGAGAAAATATCATGTTGAAGAAAGTGTTGATGGGTATGTTGGTGGTCGTGGTCATCGGTGCTGTAGTCGTGGGCGTGGCCGATGCGTTGACGGGCAAATCAGTGGCGGCCCAGACGCTTGCCGCCCAGGCCGCGTCGCCGGGCGCCGCCCAGACGCAAGCCGCTGCCGGCTATGGACAGGGTCAAGCGCAAGGACAGGGGCAGGGCTATCGGGGCGGACAGGGTACCAGCAACGGCGCGGGCCGTCAGGGCGCGACGACGAATCCTAATCCCGGCACGCCGCAGGCCAACATCACGCAGACGGTGACCATCGCGGGTGTGGTGCAGAGTTTCGACGGTGTGGGCCTCAGCCTCAGCACCGATGACGGCGCGCCGCTGTGGGTGCAGCTGGGCCAGAGCCGCTACGTCAGTGCGCAGGGCGTGACCTTTAACGCGGGCGATCACGTCACGGCGACCGGCTTCTATGAGAACGGACAATTTCAGGCCAGTGTCGTCGTGGACGACACAACCGGCCAGACGCTGACCCTGCGCGAGGCGAGTGGGCGTCCGCTCTGGGCAGGCGGCGGTAACGGTCGCGGCAGCCATTAAACGCACTCGGCAAATCCTGCCAACGGCTCAGCCTGCACCCGGGCTGAGCCGTTATTCTTTCAGTTGCAATGAAATCCTAAAATTTTGTGTAAAGGTATTGCGTTTTTGCGGTAAACCAACTATAATTTTAGTTGAAATCGACCTGAGGCGTGATTAGTCGATCGGCTGCCGCGATTTGGCGAAGTCGGACGATCGTGACAGCCGGTCCCCA
This sequence comes from uncultured Anaerolineae bacterium, assembly GCA_964550855.1. GTDB lineage: Bacteria > Chloroflexota > Anaerolineae > Fen-1058 > Fen-1058 > JAGOBP01. The sequence continues at coordinate 50,528 of CAZKBQ010000031.1, read as the reverse complement.
TCCAGCAGGAGGTGCGTCATGTCAACGCGATACGGTGTGCTGGCTGTCGGGCTGATCGCCGTGCTGGCCGTCGCGGCCACGCCGGGCCGCGCTCAGGCCGATCGACCGGCGGCCCTCAACGGCGATTCGAGTTGTCTGGCCTGCCACGAAAACCTTTACTATCTGTACGACACCGGCAAATGGTTCTGTCTCAATCAGCCGGACATGCACTGTGTTTACTGCCACAACGGCGACGACACGGTGCTCGATCAGGCTGCAGCGCATCTGCATCGCACCGCCCACCCGATCATCGGCGATGACATGACCACTTGTCAGGCGTGCCACGCGGACAGCTGCGCCGAACACGTGCAGTTGTTCGATCGGGTGGCGGGCATCAGCGACGACATCCGGGTGGCCAGTCCCTTCGAGCCGGTGACCACCATCGCTGAAGCGCCGCCGGCGGTGGTGACAGAATCTGCCCCATCGTCGCTGCCGTGGCTGCTGGCCGGACTGGCGCTGATCGCCGTGGGCGCAGGTGGGTTGTGGCTGGCGCGCCGGCGCTGAGTATCGATTTTGATCTGGGATCACGAACACATGGCCAACAAAACGACAATCCGTAAATCGTCCGATCGATCCAGCTTCACCCCCGCGGCCGAACTCGCCGCCGGTCCGTCGGCGACGAATGTGGGCCAGCGGCTGCGTGAGCTGCGGCAGGAACATGATCTGTCCATTCGCGCCCTGGCCGAACAAAGCGGCTTGAACGTCAACACGCTGAGCCTGATCGAAAACAACAAGACCTCGCCCAGCGTCAGCACGCTGCAGCAGTTGGCGGCGGCGCTGGACGTACCCATCACCGCCTTCTTTGAGAACGATCTGCCCAAGAACAGCATCGCGCACCACACCGCCGATCGACGGCCGCGCGTGGCGTTGACTCACGGCCTGCTGGAAGATCTGAGCGCGGGCCTGACCGGCCGCACGATGCAGCCGTTTGTGCTGACGCTGGAACCGCACGCCGACAGCGGCCCGCAGCCCATCGTGCACACCGGCGTTGAATTTGTCTATTGCCTGCGGGGACAGATCACCTATCGGGTGGAAGATCGCGCGTATGCGCTGGCGCCGGGTGACAGCCTGCTGTTTGAATCGCATCTGCCGCATCGCTGGCAGAACAGCGCCAATGCGTCGGCGCAGGTGCTGCTGGTGCTGTGCCCCGCGGACGAGCGTGACCGGCCCACGGATCGTCACTTTGTTTTAAAGCGTGCCTGAGCGGCGCGCCGAAACCTATCTCAGTATCGAGGAAAATGATGAAAATTGCTGTGATTACCGACGACGAACGCACCATCAGTCAACACTTTGGCCGCGCGCCCTATTACGTGGTCGCCACGATCGAGAACGGACAGATCATCGATCGGGAACGGCGCGACAAGCTGGGTCACGCGCACTTTGCCAACGAGCCGCACGAACACGATCACCGCGCCGGCGAGCGACACGGCTTCGATCCGGCCGCGCAAGATCGACACGCACGCATGGCCGAGGCCATCGCCGACTGCGACGTGCTGCTGTGCGGCGGCATGGGGGCGGGCGCGTATCAGAGCCTGCAGGCGCGCGGCATCAAGCCGCTGGTCACCGATCTCCGATCGATTGACGAGGCGATCGCGGCCTACCTTGAGGGTCGCCTGGTCGATCGCGTCGATCGGCTGCACTGAGCTGGCACACCGGCTCCCTCAGCTTCTCATGAACTGCGTCTTTGGCCCGGTCCCGTCACGTCGTCTGGGGCGATCGCTGGGCGTCGATCCCATTCCACTGAAGACCTGCAACTGGAACTGTGTCTACTGCCAGCTGGGCCGCAGCGTGCCGATGACCAACACGCGGCGCGAGTACATCCCGCGCGCCGTGATCGTCGCCCAGCTCGATCGGGCGCTGGCTTTGCACCGGCCCGACGAGATCGACTGGATCACCCTTGTCGGTTCGGGCGAGCCGACGCTCCATAGCGGGCTGGGCTGGCTGATCCGGGCGGCCAAAGCGCGCAGTAACCGGCGCGTGGCTGTCATCACCAACGGCGCGCTGCTGTATCTGCCGGAAGTGCGGCGTGAGCTGAGCGCCGCCGACGCGGTGCTGCCCACGCTGGACGCGGGGACGCCGGTGTTGTACCACAAGATCAATCGGCCGTGGCCCGATCTGACCCTTGAGCGGATGATTGACGGCCTGGCTTCTTTTCGGCGCGAATATCGCGGGCTGTTGTGGATCGAAGTCATGTTGATCAAAGGGCTGAATGATTCCGAAGAAGCGCTGCGCGCCATTGCGGCCGCGCTGAGCTTCATTCGCCCGGATCAGGTCCACCTCAATCTGCCGGTGCGTCCGCCCGCCGAACCGTGGGTGCAGCCGGCGGATGAAACCGGCTTGCAGCGCGCGCTGAAAATACTGGGGCGCACCGCGCAGCTGGTTCGGCCGGCGAGCGGCGCGGTCGATCTGTCAAGCAGCGCCAGTCTGCCCGAAGCCATTCTGAGCGTCATCACGCGCCACCCGCTGCGTGAAGTCGATCTGCAGCGGGCGCTGGGGTGCTGGACGCCCGAGCAGATTCGCGGCGCTCTGGCCGAGCTGGCCGCATCGGGGCGGGCGCAGATCGTGACACGCTACGGCGAGCGCTTCTGGTGCGCCGCCGCTGCCCGGTTCGCGGTTGAGCCTGTCCCTGAACAAGTCTGAAAACAAGCGAGGCCGGGGTCATGTCATCCGAAGTCTTTGAACTGCAGGCGGCCTTGTGCCAGGCGATGGGCTATCCGGTGCGGTTGGAGCTGGTGCATCTGTTGCGAAACGGCGCCCGGCGCGTCGATGATCTGGCCCGCAGCGTTGGCATCGGTCAGGCCAGCGTTTCGCGGCATCTCGCCATCCTTCGCCGGTGCGGGGTGGTCAGGGCGCGGCGAACCGGCCATGAAGTCTGGTATGAATTGGCCGATCCCAAGGTGGCGCTGATCTGCGATTTGATGCGCGAGGTCCTGATCGAGCAACTCGTCCAACAGTCGGCCATTGCCCGCAGGCTGGGCCGGCCGGCCTGAACGGCATGTGAGGTTGTCCAAACCATGACCATCGTGGACGAGTTGCTGACGACGGTAAAGGATGATCGCCCTGTGCGCTGCGTGCTGGTAGGCGCGCATTGGACGGCAGTATGCAGCCGACGCTGCGGGCTGGCGTCCACGCTGGTTGGCGATGGGCCACACGGCCAGGCCGCGGTGCGCGATGTGGGGGAGCTGCATCTCAAGAGCGCGTTCGAATTAGCCCGGTATGCCCTATCGGCTGTGCCGCTGGAAGCGAGTATCGGCGTCGCCGCGATCAATTCTTTGATCGAGATCGATGAGAGCCGCGTCGTCGAGATCAATGCGGCCGAAGTGCTGGCGCGCGCCGGACGCGACAAGACCGTCGCCGTGATCGGCCACTTTCCCTTTGTCGCCAAATTGCGTTCGCAGGTCGGCCGCCTGTGGGTCATCGAGCGGCGCCCGATCGAAGGTGACTATCCCGCCGGGGCCGCCGGCGATTTGCTGCCGCAGGCCGACGTGGTGGCGATCACAGGCTCGGCGCTGATCAACGGCACGCTCGATGGCTTGCTGGTGCTGTGCCGGCCGGAGGCACAGGTCATGGTGCTGGGGCCAAGCACGCCGCTGTCGCCGGTGCTGTTCGAGCATGGCGTCGATCTGATCAGCGGCGCGATCGTGGTGGATGAAATCGCCGCGATGAATACCATCCGCCAGGGCGCGACGTTTCAGCAGGTCAAGGGCGTCCGCTTGCTGACGCTGGCCCGCGCCGGCACAGCGTCGCTGTCTGGTTGACGGGAAGTTCCTCCAACGGCTGACCCTTAGCCGTTCCGCTCAATTCCATTCACCGTTCGCGCACCCGCTCTCCACAACTTCTCCACACCTGTGCTTTAGGATGGGGACATCTTAGCCGCGCGCCGGAGGTGTCCCTTGTCTGTCAGTCCCATCACGCTGCAGCCCAGGCCCAAAATTACAGCCAAAGACTATCGTCGGCGCATCGTGTGGACGCAGCGCGCACGCCGTCTGACGCAGCTGGCCTTTCTGACCTACATCGTCGTCATGGCCGTGCTGCACAACCTGGCCACCGAAGATGGCGCGACGCCTTCCCTCGATGCGCTGTGCCCGTTCGGCGGCCTTGAGACGTTGTGGCGTTACGTGTCCAGCGGCGGGCAGTTCGTGCCCAAGACGCACCTCAGCAACATCGTGCTGCTGGCCGGTCTGGGTATCGGCGTCATCCTGGCGGGCGGCGCGTTCTGCGGCTGGGCGTGTCCGTTCGGCGCGCTGCAAGACGCGCTGACGGGTCTGCGCCGGCGCCTGAAAATCAAGGCGATCGAGGTCGCGCCGAAGGCCGATCGGGTTTTGCGGTATGGCCGCTACCTGATTCTGATCTTAGTGTTGGTCCAAACGATCAGCACCGTCAAATTGTGGTTCGCCGATTTCGATCCCTATCGCACCATCTTTAGTTTGAGTTGGCTGTTCGAGTTCAACCTCGCGGCGAACTGGCCCGCTTACTCGATCGCCCTTCTCATCCTCGTCGGCTCATTTTTCATCGAGCGCGCGTGGTGCCGTTATCTGTGCCCGCTGGGCGGCACAATCAGCCTGCTGGGCAAACTGAGTTTCCTGCGCATCCGCCGTCAGGCTGATGGCTGCAAGAGCTGCAAGGTGTGCGAACGCCCGTGCCCGGTGAAGCTGCCGGTGGCGACCGTCAACACTGTCAGCAGCGAGTGCATCGGCTGCCTGAATTGTGTGGAAGCGTGCCCGAAGCCCGGCGTGCTGGAAGTGCAACTCAAACCGGTGTGGCTGGACCCGATCGTGAAATCGCCGACCACCGCGGAGGTGAGCGATGCGCGTTAATCCGTTTCTCGTGCCCGTGATCGTGATTGCGGCGCTGCTCGGTTCGTCGCTCATCGCGCAGGCCGGCGGCTTCTGGTCGACCAGCGGCCGCACGTCGGTGAACATGGACAATCTAACCGCCGTCGATCTGAAAGGCTGGATGACGCTGCAGCAAGTGATGGATGGCATGAAGATTTCCAAAGAGCAGTTATACGCGGCCGGCAACATCCCGCTGGATGTGCCCACCTCGACGGCGCTGAAAGATCTGGAAGGCATCGTCCCCGATTTTGAAGTGAGCACGCTGCGCGAAAAACTCGGCGCGCCGACCGGCTACGTACCCGAAGAAATGATGAGCGGCGATCATGAGATGGCGCCGACACCGCTCCCGCCGCCCACACCCACGCCGATTGTGCATACGCCGCCGATCACGGGCACGCACGCCGGTACGGGGCTTGGCCCCACGCCGCTGCCGCCCGGTCAGATTCTGCCCGCCGATCAGATCAAAGGCCGCATGACGCTGCGCGAAGTGGCCGATCAGTGCGCGGTGCCGCTCGATCAACTGCTGGCTGCGCTCAACCTGCCCGCCGATCTCGATCCGGGCACGGCCATCAAGGACTTGATCAATACGGGCAAAATTGCCGATGTTGATCCGGTGCGCGTTGCGGTGGCGAAATTGCAAAGCAAGTAACAAGTAACGGCTTATGCGGTCACGATTACTCGTTACTCATTACTCATCAGACACCTTTGCGTTCTTAGCCTCTTCGCGGTTTAATTATCAACATGTCTCAACGTATCCTGGTAGTAGATGACGATCGACAAATCGTGCGGCTGGTGCATTCGTACTTGCAGCAGAGCGGCTTCAGCGTGCTGACGGCGTATGACGGCGAGGAGGCGCTGCACGCCATCCGCCGCGAGAAGCCCGATCTGGTGGTGCTGGATTTGATGCTGCCCAAACGCGACGGGCTGGAGATCACGCGCATCCTGCGCGCCGACGCCAACCTGGCCGGCACGCCCATTCTCATGCTCACCGCGCGCGTGGAAGATGTCGATAAGCTGATCGGCCTGGAACTGGGCGCGGACGACTACCTGACCAAGCCCTTCAATCCGCCGGAAGTGGTGGCGCGCGTCAAGGCCATCCTGCGTCGATCGAGCGGGGCGCTCAAACCCGCTCCCATCATCCAGATTCGCGGCCTGCGCCTCGATCTCGATCGGCACGCGGCCACCATCGACGGCCAGCCGCTCGACCTGACGCCGACGGAATTCGACATTCTGCGCACGCTGATGCAGAATCCCGATCACGCTTTCACGCGTGCGGAGTTGATCGAGAAGGCGCTGGGCTACACCTACGACGGCCTCGATCGCACCATCGACAGCCACATCAAGAACCTGCGCAAAAAGATCGAAGCCGATCCGGCCAAGCCGGAATACCTGGAAACGGTCTTTGGGGTTGGGTATCGGTTGCGGGAACGCTAACAAGTAACGAGTAATGCGTAATGCGTAATTCTTACTCATTACGCATTACGCATTACTCATTACTCATCACTCACCATGAACCGCCTCTGGTTTCGCCTCACGCTCGCCTTCATTTTCGTCGCGTTGATCAGTGCGGCGGTGGTGGCCGTCCTCGCCACGACCAGCGCCGATCATCAGTTCCGCGAATACCTCAATCGCCGCGACATGCTGGCGCAGAGCGGTCTGTTGACGCAGCTGTCCGACTTCTATCAACGCACCGGCAGTTGGGCCGGCGCCGATTCGATTCTGGCGAATTTCTCGCCGAATGAGAACAGCCATCAAGGCGGACAAGGCGGCGGGCGCGGTCGGCCGCCGCTGCTGCTGGCCGATGCGAACGGCCTGGTGATCTACGACGAGCGCAATGAGCGCGTGGGCAGCTCTTTTACGGCGGCTGAACTGGCGACCACGCTGCCCATTTCGGCCAACAATCGAGTCGTCGGTTATCTGCTGCTGGGCGCGCAGGGGCGCGGCACGCTGTCGCCCAACGAGCAGACCTTCCTCGATCAGCTGCAGGGCACGTTAATCGTCGCGGCCGCCGTTGCCGCCGGGCTGGGCATCGCCATCGGGTTGTTGATGAGCCGCACGCTGGCCGCGCCGTTGTCAAAGTTGTCAGGCGCGGCGCGCGCCTTCGCCGCCCATCACTGGGATCAGCGCGTGACGGTGCAGGGCACGCAAGAGATGGCCGATGTCGCCGCCGCTTTCAACGACATGGCCGACTCGCTGCAGCGGGCCGAAGCGCTGCGCCGCAACCTCATGGCCGACGTGGCGCACGAACTCCGCACGCCGCTGACGGTGATTCAGGGCAATTTGCGCGCCATCCTCGACGGCGTGTATCCGCTGGAGCGCGAAGAGATCGCCACTTTGTATGATGAGACGCGCCTGCTGCAAAGATTGGTCGATGACTTAAGGGAACTGGCTTTAGCTGAAGCAAAACAATTGAAGTTGAATCTGCAGCCGATTGATCTACGCCCCCTCATCGATGCGACGATCAGCAACTTTGGGGTGGCGGCAGAGGCGCAGCAGATCGCATTGAACGCGGACCTGCCCGCCGACTTGCCGTGGGTGCAGGCTGATGCCGATCGGGTGGGACAGGTGATCCGCAATCTGGTGGGCAATGCGCTGCGCCACACTCTGGCCAACGGATCGATCAAAGTTGAAGCATCGGTCGAAGTCGATCGGGTGCACGTCAACGTGATCGACTCCGGCGAAGGTATTCCGCCCGACGATGTGCCGCACGTCTTCGACCGCTTCTATCGCGGTGATCGATCCCGCGCCCGATCGAGCGGCGGCAGCGGGCTGGGGCTGGCGATTGCCAAATCACTCGTCGAAGCGATGGGCGGCGCGATCGGCGTGGACAGCCAATCGGGTGTGGGCAGCACGTTCTGGTTCACGCTGCCGATCGCTGCTTCGCCGGGCAGAAGTCAGGACACGTCCGGCACCACCCGGGCTTGATCCCGCGATACCCCGATCAGCCTCGCACGGCGCAAAAGCGGCCCGTTTTGACACCCGCCTGAAGCGAAAGTATAATCATTCAATGCACAATCCGCCCGCTGCAGGGCGGTTTTTTGTGAGGCTGTATGATTACACGGAGCGAACACTCGGATGGCGTGGTGCGCCGCACAATGGGCACAACGCCCAAAGCCAGCTGGCGCAGCCGCCTGATTGGCAAGCCGCTGCCCACGGCCGATGCGCCGCATCAGACCATCGGCAAAGCGGTGGGGCTGGCCGTCTTTGCGTCCGACGCGTTGTCCTCCACTGCCTACGCCACGCAAGAAATCCTGGTGATCCTGGCCGCCGCCATCGGCATGGCGGCATTCGGCTACATTTTCCCGATTTCGATTGCGATTGTGGTGTTGTTGGCGATCGTCACGATCTCTTACGAGCAGACCATCCATGCGTATCCGGGCGGCGGCGGCGCGTACATCGTGGCGCGCGACAACCTGGGCGAGCTGCCTGCGCAGGTGGCGGGCGCGGCGCTGTTGACCGACTACATTCTGACGGTGGCCGTGTCGGTGTCGTCGGGCGTGGCGCAGCTGGCTTCGGCGTTCCCGGCGCTCAGCGATTATCGCGCGTTCATCGCGGTGGCGATGGTGGCGCTGATCATGCTGATCAATCTGCGCGGTGTGAGAGAGTCCGGCACGATCTTTGCCATCCCGACGTATTTCTTCGTCGTCATGATGTTTCTGACGGTGGGGACGGGGCTGGTGCGCGCGCTGACGGGCAACCTGGGGGCGGTGGTGGATCCGCCGCATTTTGAAGCGCCGGAAGTCTTGCAGCCTGTGACGCTCTTTCTGATCCTGCACGCATTTTCCAGCGGCACGGCCGCGCTGACCGGCATCGAAGCGATCTCCAACGGCATTACGGCGTTTCGCGAACCGCGCAGCCGCAATGCGGGCATCACGCTCGTCGTGATGGCCGCCATTTTGAGTTCACTCTTTCTGGGCATCAGTTTCCTGGCCAGCCATATCCAGGCGATCCCGTCGGAGGCGGAGACGGTCATCAGCCAGCTGGCGCGCACGGCCTTTGACGGGCGCAACGTGTTGTATTACGCGGTCATCGCGGCCACGACGGTCATCTTGATCATGGCGGCCAATACCGCCTTTGCGGATTTTCCACGGCTGAGCGCGCTGCAGGCCGGCGACGGTTTTCTGCCGCGGCAGTTGTCCTATCGGGGCAGCCGCCTGGTGTATTCGCGCGGCATCGAAGCGCTGGCCGTTATCGCTTCGATATTAATACTGATTTTTAACGCCAGCGTCACGGCGCTGATTCCGCTGTACGCCATCGGCGTCTTTCTGTCGTTTACGCTGTCGCAGGCGGGCATGGCGCACCGCTGGTGGAAGATCGGCCACCTGGCGCCGGGGCAGGTGGTGCAGGAACGCGGCTCCACGCTCAAAGCCGACCCCCGCTGGACGGGCAAGATGATCGTCAACGGCTTCGGGGCGGTCTGCACCTTCATCGTGATGCTGGTGTTTGCCGTCACCAAGTTCCGCGACGGCGCCTGGCTGGTGCTGATCATCATTCCGCTGCTGGTGGTCATCTTCTCCCGCATTCACGTGCACTACCGCACGGTGGCGCAGCACCTGACACTGGAGAACTATGATATGCCGCTGCGCGTGACGCGGCAGCGCGTGATCGTGCCTATCAGCAGCGTGCATCGCGGTGCGCTGGCTGCGCTGCGATACGCACGCTCGCTGTCGGACGACGTGACCGCCGTGCACGTGGCGATCGATCCGGCCGACGGCGAGAAGGTGCAAGCCAAGTGGCAGCAGTGGGGCGACGGCACGCGCCTGGTGATCCTCGATTCGCCGTACCGGCTACTGCTGGAGCCGCTGTTGGAGTATATCGATCAGATCGATGACCAGCGCCAGCCCAACGAGGCGATCACCGTGGTGGTGCCCCAGTTCGTGCCCAAGCATGAGCTGGAGCGCGGCCTGCACATGAATACGGCCGACATCCTGCGGCGGGCGCTGCTGCATCGGCCGGGGATCGTGATTACCGATGTCCCGTATCAGATTGAGTAGAGAAGGGGAGCAACCGTTATGAAGATCATCATCGTCGGCTGCGGGCGCGTGGGCGCGGCGGTCGCGCAGTCGATGTCGGCCGCCGGCCACGATGTGACCGTCGTCGATTCCGACCCGGCGGCATTCGATCGGCTGGGCAGGTCCTTCCGCGGCCGCACCGTGGTGGGCATCTGCTTCGACCGCGATGTGCTGATCCGGGCCGGCATTCAGTCGGCGGACGCCTTTGCCGCGGTGACGTCCAGCGACAACGCCAACGCGCTGGCCGCCCGCATCGCGCGCGATCGATTTGCCGTGCCGCGCGTCATCGCCCGTCTCTATGATCCGCAGCGGCGTGCGTTGTACGATAAGCTGGGGCTGCAAACGATCTCGTCGGCCAGCTGGGGCGCCACCCAGATCGAGCGCCTGCTGACCGCGCCGGAGTTCCAGTCGGTATACTCCATTTGCGACGGCGATATGCAGCTGGTGCAAGTGATGGTGGAAGAACCGCTGAACGGCCGGCCAGTCAGCCTGCTGGCGCAGCCGGACGAATCGGTGGTGGTGGCGCTGACCCGCGCCAGCCGGACGTTCATTCCCAAGCCGGATGAGGTGCTGCAAATCGGCGATATTGTGATGGTGGCCGTGAAGTCCGAAGCGCTGAAGCATCTCAAATCGATCGTGATGATGAAGCCGGAGGCGTGACATGTTTGTAATCATCGTAGGCGGCGGGCAGGTCGGCTCGCATCTGGCTTCGCTGCTGCTGGCGGGCGGGCACAAGGTTAATCTCATCGAACAGCGCCCTGACGTCCTGGCCAAGATTCACCGTGAACTGCCCACCGAATCGGTCTATGAGGGCGACGGCGCCGATGTGGAACTGCTGCGCACGGCCGGCATCGAGCGGGCCGATGTGCTGGCCGCAGTGACCGGCAGCGATGAAACCAACCTGATGGTGACGCACCTGGCGCGTTTTGAGTTCCGCGTGCCGCGCATCATCGGCCGTGTGAACAGCCCCAAAAATGCGTGGCTGTTTACGCCCGATATGGGCGTGGACGTGGCCATCAACCAGGCCGACATGATGGCCCACCTGATCGCCGAGGAAATGTCGCTGGGCGATATGATGACGCTGCTCAAACTGCGGCGCGGCCAGTATTCGTTGGTGGAGGAGAAAGTGCATCCCACCGCCGTCGCCGCGGGCAAAGCGATCCGGGATTTGAACCTGCCGTCCGAGTGTGTGCTGGCGGCCGTCATTCGCAAGGGCGATCTCATCATTCCACGCGGCGATGTGGTGCTGCAGGCGGCCGACGAAATTCTGGCGGTGGTGCACACCGCGCAAATTGAAGCGCTGGCCGCGCTGCTGGCGAGACGGACCTAAGAGGGGGCCGGCTCCATCGGGCCGGCGCACCATCTCATGATGGGTATGTCCGCACGTGATCGCCTGTCGCCGAGTTCCATCGTTCACTATCTGTTGGCGTTGGCGCTGGTAGCGCTGACCACGGCGGTGCTGCACATCGCCCGCACGCTGCTCAGCCCCGCCATCGATGCGCTGGTCTATCTGTTGCCCGTCGGCCTGAGCGCGGCCCTGTGGGGGCTGGGCCCCAGCATCATCGCGGCCGTGGCCGCGTTTCTGCTCTTCAACTACTTCTTCTTTCCGCCGTACTTCACCTTCTTCGTCCATCAAACCCAGGACGTGCTGGTGCTGATCGCCTTCCTGATCATCGCCGCCGTCATCAGCCAGTTGCTGGTTCAGGTGCGTTCGAGTCTGAGCGCGGCGCAGGCCCGCGAGCGCGAGGCCACGCGCCTGTACGAACTGAGCACGGGGCTGGCCGGCCTGCGCGACGATCAAGACATCGCGCTGACCCTGGCGCGCTATGCTCACGAAACCTTTGGGGCCGATTACGTGCAAGTGCGTACCAACCACAACCCGATCGGTTATGCCTGGCCCGTCGGCACATCCGCGCCGCCCGCGCCGTACACGCACAAAGAGGATCTGGCTACCGCGCGCGACATTCAGGGCGAGGTGCGCGTGTGGCGCTCGCAGCCGCTGGTCCCGGCCGAAGTGCGCCTGCTCAAGACCTTTGCCAGTCAGGGCGCCATGGCGCTGGAACGCGCGCACCTGGCGCGCGCGGTCACGCAGGCCAAAGTCATCGAAGAGAGCGACCGGCTCAAATCGGCGTTGTTGTCATCGGTATCGCACGAGCTGCGCACGCCGCTGGCCACCATCAAAGCCGCGGCCAGCAGCCTGCGCAGCGGCGACGTGGAATGGTCGGCTGAGGCGCGCCAGGACCTGCTCATCGCCATTGACGAAGAGGCCGATCATCTGAACCAGCTGGTGGGCAACCTGCTGGACATGTCGCGCATCGAAGCGGGCGTGCTCAGCCCTCAGATCAAATGGAACGTACTGGCCGAGATCGTGGGCGGTGTGGTGGCGCGCATGAAGCCCGCTCTCAGCCAGCACCCGATCAAGATCGACATCCCCGACGATCTGCCGCTGGTGCCGGTGGATTACGTGCAGATCGATCAGGTGCTGACCAATCTCATCAGCAACAGCGCCAAGTATTCGCCGGCCGGCTCGCCCATCTATCTGGAAGCTCGGCTGGCAGACGCGCAGACGCTGGCTGTACGCGTGATCAACCTGGGACCGCCCATCCCCGAAGAGCATCTTGAGCGCATCTTCGACAAGTTCTATCGGGTCACCGCCGCCGATCGGGTAACGGGCACCGGCCTGGGTCTATCCATCTGCAAAGGCATCGTGGAAGCGCATGGCGGCCGCATCTGGGCAGAGAACCTGCCCGACGGACTGGCGTTCAATTTTACACTGCCGCTCACGTCGAAGGATGCGCCGCCGCAAGTCTTGCCACACAACGGAGGGGCCTGATGACGAACCCCTACGTGCTGGTCATCGACGACGAGCCGCAGATTTTGCGGGCGTTAAAGACCATTCTTACGGCGCGGCAGTTTCGCGTCTCCACGGCCAGCCGCGGCGAAGAGGGCTTGGCGCTGGCGGCCGCGCAGTCGCCCGATGTGATTGTGCTGGATCTGAGCCTGCCCGACATGGACGGTATTCAGGTGTGCGCGCGTCTGCGCGAATGGTCGCAAGTGCCCATCATCGTCCTGTCGGTGCGCGACAACGAGCGCGACAAAGTGGCGGCGCTGGACAAGGGCGCGGACGATTATCTGACCAAGCCGTTCAGCGTGGAGGAGCTGCTGGCGCGTATCCGCGTGGCGCTGCGCCATTCCGCCCAGGCTCACACGCCGCTCACCGGCCGCACGATCATCAAGGCCGGGCCGCTCACCATCGATCTGGCGCAGCGGGTTGTCACGCGCGACGGCGTGGAAGTCAAGCTGACGGCGACCGAGTTCAATCTGCTGGCTTATTTGGCCGCGAATGCCAATCGGGTGTTGACGCACCAGGCCATCCTCACGCACGTGTGGGATCCCGCCGATGCCGATCACGTGGAATATCTGCGCGTGTACATGCGCCAGCTGCGCAAGAAACTGGAAGACGACCCCGAGCAACCACAATACCTCGTGACTGAGCCGGGGGTAGGCTACCGCTTCTTTGCCGATGAATGATGGGGCGGCGGGTCAAACGGCCCGCAAACCGGGCGGCCGTTGACAGGTCGGCCATGTGAGATTACGCGCGAAGACGCATTACACTTTGCTATTGCCTTAGCACACCCATCAGGTTAGAATGTCTCCACCGTGTATATGATATATTGCAGGAGACTAACCCACTGGAGATGCGTCGCCTGATCCCTGCCATCATTCTTGCCGGGTTGCTGTTGGTTGGCTGCGCGGTGCCGACCACTCCCGCCGCGCCGATCACCATCACTTTCTACAAACGCGGCTACACGGAAGGCGGCACAGACACGACTTCCGTCACCAACGCGCAGGCTGTCATGGCCTTTGAGCGCACGCACCCCGGCATCAAAGTCAACATCGTCGGCGTTCCGTGGACGGTCGAGGGCACCCAGCAGTTGGAAGCTGCTTTACGCTCGCGTACCGGCATTCACGTCCTCAGTGTCAACGCCAGTGATCTGCCCCGTTATGCCCGCGCCGGCTGGCTGGCCCCCATCGATCCCTATCTCACCGACGAAGACAAAGCCGACTTCTATGCCAGCGCGCTGCAGGCCGCGCAGGTGGATGGTCAAACGTACGCCTGGCCGTTATGGGTGACCGCCGTCGCCATCTACGCCAACCCCGCGTTGTTTGCAGAACGCGGCGTGGCGCTGCCCACGCTTGACCGGCCGTGGACATGGGCCGAATTTGTGGCCGCTGCGCAGCAGCTGACTTATACGCGCGCCGATGGAACACGGGTGTACGGCTTTACGGCATCGTCCGTGCCGGGGGCGGTGGTCTATCTGCCGCTGCTGTATATCGACGGCGGGCGCGTGCTCAGTCCCGACGCGCGGCGCTTCGTGCAGAATTCGCCTGAAGGCGTTTCGGCGCTGCAAAAGATCGGCGATCTAAACACCGTGCATCATGTCACGCCGCCCGACTTTGGCCTGGGTGATCAGGCGCTGGTTCGATCGCAATTTATCAGCGGCACGGTGGCGATGGTGATGGACACCCCCAACTTCATCCCCGACATGGAGAGGCGCGGCGCTGTTTTCGTGGCTTTGCCCGCCCCGATGGGTCAGCTCAACAAAATAGTGGCCACCGGTGCATTTGGCCTGTATGGCATTGCCAACATCGCCGACGAAGCGCAGCTCAGGGCCGCCAATGAATTTGCCTACTATCTCACCGGCAGCCAGGCGGCGCACGATGTGCCCAACTATCAGCAGGCGCCCGGCCTGCGACGCAGCAACACCGGGTACGCCACCGACGCCAATCGTAAAATTGTGGCTAAACTGGTGAGCTTTGGCATCTATGAGCCGATCGCCCCCATCTCGGCGGAGCTGCGCACACGTTGGGAGACGGCCATGCAAACGGTCTTGCTGGGTCAACAGACCGCGCAGGCCGCCCTGGACGACATCGCCGTGGTTTATCAGGCCGAACTGGACCAGCTTAGCCGCTGACGGCTGATGGGCAAAACAGACTGTCGGGAGGCAAGTTGATTTTTCGCGGTCGGGTGGCGCGGCAGTTGGCGTTGGCGTTTGTGCTGCTGGCGATTCTGGCGCTGGTGCTCACTTTCGGTTCCATCGCTCTGGTTAACGTGAGTCACACTACGCTGGCCCGGGTGGCGGCGCGCGCCAGGATTGCTGCGCTTAGCGCCCGGCTCCGATCGGAAAGCGTAAGCCTGACGGACCTCGTTCGCAACTACCTGCCTCAATCCACCGCCGCCGCCGATGTGCGCCGTCGCTTCGATGAGCAGACCCGGCTGCTGGACGATCTCGTTCAGCAGGCCATCGCCGCCGCCGATGTCAACGACGTGGAAGAGAGTCTCCGTATCAGCCAGGTGCGGCAGAACCTCATCGCCTTCACCTCCCAGGCCGCGCGCGTGTTGAACTCATTCGACCGCGAAGGGGCCTTTGGTCACCAGACCACGCTTGAGTTTCAGCTGCTCACCGACAACTATCAATCACCCCTGCTGCAGGTGCTGCGGGAGTTCGAGCAGTTGGAACTGACGCAAGTCGGCGTGGCCCAGACGCAGGCTGATCGCGCCATTGAACTGGTGACGGGCGTGCTGGCGCTCATCTCGAGCGTGGTCGTGGTCGCGGTCGTCATCATGATCAGCGTGGTGATCAGGCGGGTGGCCCGCCCGCTGGCCGAGCTGCGCGCCGGCGTGGAAGACATCCGTAAGGGGCAGCTGGATCACTCGGTGGTTATCACCAGCCGCGATGAATTCGGCGAGCTGGCGAGCGCCTTCAATGACATGACGGCCGAGGTGCGGCAGGCGCGTCAACAGCAGGAAGCCTACGCGCGCACGCTGGAGCAGCAGGTGGCCGATCGGACGCGCGAGGTGGAACGACGCGCGCAGCAGATCAGCACAGGCGCGGAGATTGGCCGGGTGGCGACGCGGCTGCTGGATGCCAACGAGCTGATCGCGCGCGTGGTGGAACTCATCCGCGCCCGCTACGATTACTATTATGTGGGCCTGTTTCTGATCGAGCCGGACGGGCAACACGCCGTGGAGCGCTATGGGTTGGATCGTGCCGGGCGGGTGTTTGGCGATAAGACCTTTGCCTGGCCGGTGGGCGGCATGTCGATTGTGGGGCAGGTGAGCGCCCGCGGCCAGGCGTACATCGCCTCAGATGTGTCAACCGATCCGTGGTATGCGCCGCACCCGGCGCTGCCGGAGACGCGTTCGAAGATGGCGCTGCCGCTGCGGCTGGGCACGCGCGTGGTGGGCGTGCTCAGCGTCGAAAGTGATCGGCTGAATGCCTTTGATCAGAGCGACGCCGCCGCGCTGCAGGGTCTGGCCGATCAGGTGGCGATTGCCCTGGAGAATGCGCGGCTGTACGGCGAGCTGCACACGAATTACGAGCGGCTGCAAGCCCTGGAGCGGCTGCGCGATGATCTGACGCACATGATCGTGCATGATCTGCGCACGCCGCTCACGTCGTTCATCACCGGCCTGCCGCTGCTGGGCGAGCTGGGCGACCTGAACGAGGCGCAGCTGCGGCTGTTGCGTCGTGTGCTGAACGGCGGCGATACCCTGCTGGGCATGATCAACAATCTGCTGGATATTGCGCAGACGGAGAGCGGCGTCCTGCGGCTGCACTACGAAGACGTGACGGCGGCCGAGCTGCTGAACGTGGCGGCCGATCAGGTGCTGCTGCTGGTCGACGATCGACAGCTGCGGCTGGAGCGGCACGTGGCGGCCGACGCGCCGGCCTTCCAGGCCGATCGTGATTTGGTCACTCGGGTACTGGTCAACCTGCTCGGCAACGCCATCAAGTTTTCGCCGGCGGCCAGCGCGATCGACGTGGCGGCCCGGCCGGCGGCTGAGGCCGGTTTCATCGAATTTGCCGTCACCGACTCCGGGCCGGGCATCAGCCGCGAAGATTTCGAGCGCATCTTTGAGAAGTTCGGTCAGGTCGAGTCGGCGCGGCAGGGCCACAAGGCGTCCACCGGGCTGGGCCTGACGTTTTGCAAGCTGGCCGTGGAGGCGCACGGTGGCCGCATCTGGGTGGAAAGCCAGCCCGGCCACGGCAGTACGTTCAAGTTTGTGCTGCCGGTGCAACCGCGGGCTTCGCAAACGGCCCGCCCTCAAAATGTGACTTAATCCCCGCTGTATGTTACACTCGCCTCCCGAACATCATGTGATGTCCCTCACTCCGCCGTAATCCAACATTTGCCAAGGGAGACAACATGTCAAGCCAAACGGAGCGGGCTGCGCGGCTGTGCGCCGCGGCATGTGCCGCGCTATTCTTCGTGTTGATCAGTCTGGTCGGCCTGCGTGTGCCGTTCGTGCGGGCGCGCACTTCAAGCACCCTCACCGTCACCAATGCCAACGACGCCGGGCCGGGATCGCTGCGTGAAGCGATCGGGTTGGCACAGCCCGGCGACACCATCCAGTTTAATGTCCCCGATAATTCCACCATCGTCTTATCGAGCGGTGAGTTGACCGTCACCGTCCCGTTGACGATCGATGGCTCAACGGCCTCGAGCCTGGTCATCAATGCGAATCATCTTGGCCGCGCGATCAGCGCCACGGCGCCGTTGACGATTCGATCACTCGCGATCTTGGGCGGCGCGGCCGCGGATGGCGGCGGCATCTACGCTACGGCGCCGCTTACTTTGGAGCAGATCGTGCTCAGCGGCAACGCGGCGACCAACAGCGGCGGCGGCGTGTATGCTGCGGCGACCAGCGTGTTTGAGGGCGGCACGTTGATCAACAATACGGCGCAGTTTGGCGGCGGCGCGTATCTGCTTGGCGCGGCGACAATCTCTGGCACGCAGTTCTACGGCAACGTGGTGACCCGTGGCGGTGGTGGTTTATTGACGCATGCGCCCGTCTCGATGACACTGGCCTATTTTGCCGGCAACTCCGCCGACAATGGCGCCGGTCTTGGCACGGGTGGCGGCCTGCAGGCCGGCAGCAATACCAATCTGCTGCGGATCAGCCACTCCACCTTTTCGTACAATCATGCCAACGGCGGCAGCGATGATGGCGGTGGGGCCATCATGCTGTATGCCGGCACGAACCTTGATCTGCGCGACAGTGCGCTCTATAGCAACACCAGCGCCAGTTACGGCGGCGCGATCTCGTCGATCACGTCCACCTCGTCGATTACGCTGAGTAACGCCAATTTGTATCTGAACTCGGCGACCTTTAGCGGCGGCGCGGTACGCTCGACCGGCCCGTTGACGCTGACGGCTGCGCGCTTCCTCACCAACACCGCCAATGCGGGCGGCGGCGTAGCGGCGCAGACCACGGCCCTGGTCAGCGGCGGCCTATTTCAGGACAATCAGGCCACTGGCGCAGAAGGCGGCGGCCTGCTCGTCGTCGGCGCGGTGGAGATGATCGATACGCAGCTCATCGGCAACCACAGCGCCGGCGCTGAGGGCGGACTGGCGACCGGCTTTGCGTCGGCCAATTTGACCAATGTCCAATTCATCAGCAATTCGGCGGTGTATGAAGCGGGCGCGTTCGCCAACCTCGGCGTGGCGACGATCACCAACGGCTTGTTCCGGGGGAACCAGGGCGTGCAATCGGGCGCGGTGCGCGGCAACCAACTCACCCTCGTCGATTCGCAGTTTGACAACAACTCGGCCGCGACTGAAGCGGGCGCGGTACTCGCCGCTCAATTGACCCTGGTCAACTCCAAGTTTTACACCAACTCCGCAGGCAGCAATGGCGGCGCCGTCGAGGCGATGGGGCCGCTAACGATCATAGGCGGGTTATTCCAGAACAATCGCACCGTGTCCGTGGCGGGTGGGGCGGTGTTAGCATACGAGACGGTACAGATTACGGGCAGCCACTTCATCAGCAACACGTCGGCAGGTGGAGGTGGCGCCGTACGCAGTCTCGGCGCAGTGACGATCACCCATGCCGTATTTCGGGCCAATCACAGCGACCTCGGCGGCGGCGGCGTGTCCGCTCTGGCTGCGGCCAGCGTCACTGACGCAGACTTCATCGGTAATTCGGCGGCGTCGAGCGGCGGGCTGTATGCTGCCGGCGACCTCACCTTGAGCGGCGGCTCGTTCTTGAGCAACACGGCAACGACGAGCAGCGGCGGCGGGCTGCGGACGGATGGCGTATTGACGCTGATGGGCACGACTTTCACCGGCAACCTCGCGGCCAATGGCAGCGGCGGCGGCGCCACGGTATCGGGCACGGCGACATTGAACGGCGGCTTGTTTCAAGGCAATAATGCATCATACGGCGGCGGCTTGTACGCGGGCGGCGAGGTGGTATTGACGGACACGCAGTTCCTCAGCAATACCACGAACGCCAGCGGATTGACGGCCGCCCAAAGAGATCGTCCGTCGGATTTTATCGCCGTCGGCTCGGGCGGCGGCCTATATGCGGGCGCTAACGCCACGCTGCATAACGGGTTGTTTCAAGGCAATCAAGCTGCGGCGGCCGGCGGCGGGTTGTGGGTGAATAACACGCTCGCTGTGACGGGCACCCACTTCGTCAGCAACACCGCGCAGGCCAGCGGCGGCGGCGTTTCAGCCAGCGGATCGGCCGCACTCAATCAAGCCGCGTTTCAGGGTAATTTCAGCCTGACGGCGTTTGGCGGCGGACTGTATGCGGCCAGCGGCCTTGCCTTAACCCGATCGAGTTTTGTGAACAACGCCGCACTGCGCGGCGGCGGGCTGTATCACGCCGGCGGCACTGCCGATGTAATCAACTCGCTGTTTGCGCGCAACACGGCCGCTGTGTCGGGCACGGCGATCTACCTCGGTTCGACGGGCACGGTGAATCTTGAATATCTCACGGTCGGCAATGCGGCGCTGACGCTCGGCGCGGCCATCGAAGTTGAACAGGGCAACGTCAGTCTCTATGACTCGATCGTGGCGAATCAAGCCATCGGCCTGCGGAATACCGGCGGCACGCTCCTGCAAGACTACAACCTGTTCTTTGATGACACTGTCGAGACGGTTGGATCGGTTTCAGGCGGCACGCATAATGTTACGGGTGATCCGAAGTTTGTCGACGCCGCGCACGATAACTATCATCTCGGCGCAGGCGGCGCGGCGATCGATCACGCGATCGACCTCGGCGTCCCGATCGATTTCGACGGCGACGTGCGGCCTTTCGGGGCCGGGTTCGACATCGGCTTTGACGAGTACTCGGTGCGGTTCGTGTATGTGCCGTTGGTGAGAAGATAAGCGATCTGCATCAGAGCGATGGCGAAAGCGAGGCGACGAGTGAACCGCCACATTCCAACTGGCTTGACGAACTCGCCCCACCTGTGATAAACTCGCGCCCATTATGCAGCCGGCCACGATGACCACCACGACCATGACTACGACGCCCGCGCGGGCGGCCGTGGCTTCGTCGTGACTCGTAACTGGTTCAGTTTCAAACGCGGAGCTCAACGGCTCCGCGTTTTTATTTTTGGGAGGAGGCAGACATGAAGACTTTGGTCATGAAATTCGGCGGCACATCCGTCGGCGGCGCCGACGCCATCCGGCAATCGGCCGAGATCGTTCGCGCGGCGCGGGCGCAGTGGCCGCGCGTGGTGGTGGTGGCCTCGGCCATGAGCGGCGTGACCGATGCGCTGCTCAAAGCCGCGCACACCGCCGCCGCCGGCGACGCCGATACGTTTCGATCGATCGCGGCCGAGCTGCGCACGCGGCACTTTGCCGCGCTGGAAGCGTTGATGCCGCCCGTCGCGCAAAGCCGCGCCCGCGCCGAAGTGCTGGCGCACCTGTCGGAGTTCGAAGCGCTGTGCCACGCCGTCAACGTGCTGGGCGAAGCCTCGGCCCGCGCCTTGGATGCCGTCAGCTCGCTGGGCGAGCGTCTGAGCATTCAGCTGCTCGCCGCCTACTTGAATTCGATCGGCGTCAAAGCGGAGCCGATCGAGGCGACGGAACTGATCGTGACGGACGATCACCATCAAAGCGCCAACCCGATCGTCGATCTCACCCGATCGCGCACCCAGACCCGCCTGAATCCACTGCTCGAGCAGGGCTGCGTGCCCATCATCACCGGCTTCATCGGCGCGACGGAGCAGGGCGTGATCACCACACTGGGGCGCGGCGGCAGCGACTTCAGTGCGGCGCTGCTGGCCGTGGCGCTGGACGCCGACGAGGTGTGGATCTGGACCGACGTGAACGGCGTCATGACCACCGATCCGCGCATCGAGCCGCAGGCGCAGACGCTGAGTGAATTGACGTTCCGCGAAATTTCCGAGCTGGCCTACTACGGCGCGAAGGTGCTGCACCCCAAGACCATCCGCCCCGTCGTCGAACGCGGCATTGCGCTATGGGTCAAGAACACCTTCAATCCGCAGCATCCCGGCACGCGCATCGTCAAAGACAACGGCCATGTCGTCGGCTCGATCAAGGCTGTGGCCGTCATCCGCGGCCAGACCATGTTGACGGTGGAAGGGCGCGGCATGCTGGGCGTGCCGGGCGTAGCCGCCCGCACCTTTGGCGCGGTGGCGCGCACGCACACCAGCGTGTCGCTCATTACGCAGGCGTCGTCGGAGCAGAGCATCTGCTTCACCGTGCCGGCCGCGGCGGCAGCCACCGTCATCGCCGCGCTGCGCGACGAGTTCCGCCGCGAGTTGGAGCAGCGGGACATCGACGACGTAAGCGCCATGGAAAACGTCACCATCGTCACGGTGGTGGGCGCGGGCATGCGGCACACGCCCGGCATCGCAGGCCGGCTGTTCAGTGCGTTGGGGGCCAATGGCCTTAACGTCATCGCCATCGCACAAGGCTCCAGCGAATGCAGCATCAGCCTCATCGTGGCTGCGCAAGACGGCGACGAAGCGGTGCGGGCTATTCACGGGTTGATTGTGAGCTGAGGCGGGGAGCGGAATGAGTAAAGCGTAATGAGTAAAACGTAATGAGTAAAACGTAAAACGTAATGGGTGAAACGTAAAACGGAAAGGGCTTCTTACGTTTTACTCGTTACTCGTTACGCCTTACTCGTTACTCGTTACGAAGGAGATCATCATGTCCAAAATCAAAGTGGCTGTGTTGGGTGCGACGGGCGCGGTGGGACAAAGATTTGTGCAGCTGCTGGAAGATCATCCGTGGTTTGAGGTGACGGCGCTCACTGGCTCCGATCGGGCGGTGGGGCAAAAATACGGCGACGCCTGCCGTTGGGTGCTGGATGTACCCATGCCCGACTACGCCCGCGAGATACGGGTAGTGCCCACCGTCCCCGGTCTCGACGCGGTGCTGGCTTTTTCGGCGCTGCCCGGCGATCAGGCCAGAGAGCTGGAGCCGGCCTTTGCGGCGGCGGGGCACGGCGTGTGCAGCAACGCCTCGGCCTACCGCATGGACGCCGACGTGCCGCTGCTCATTCCCGAAGTCAACCCCGATCACACGGCGCTGATCAAAGTGCAGCAGCGCAATCGCGGCTGGAGCGGCT
>CAZKBQ010000031.1:0-28142 GCA_964550855.1 uncultured Anaerolineae bacterium | reverse complement strand
CCCGATCACACGGCGCTGATCAAAGTGCAGCAGCGCAATCGCGGCTGGAGCGGCTTCATCGCCACCAACCCCAACTGCACGTCCACCGGTTTCACCATCGCGTTTCGGCCACTGCTCGATCAGTTCGGCCTGAGCAAAGCCTTTGTCGTCTCGATGCAGGCGCTGTCAGGCGCGGGCTATCCGGGCGTGGCTTCGCTGGACGCCGTGGACAACGTCATCCCGTACATCGGCGGCGAGGAACCGAAAGTTGAGACGGAGCCGTTGAAGATGTTGGGCCGCCTGCAAACCGATCGGGTGGTGGACGCGCCGTTCAGGATTTCGGCGCACACCAATCGCGTGGCCGTGATCGACGGTCATACCGTGTGCGCCTCGATCGAGTTTGATCGACCGATCGGGCCGCAAGAGGCCGCGCAGGCCATGGCGGACTTCAAAGCACCCCCGATCGTCCAATCGCTCCCATCGGCCCCGCACTGCGTCATCGAAGTTCGATCAGAAGCCGATCGCCCGCAGCCCCGGCGCGATCGCCACGCCGGCAAGGGCATGACGACCGTGGTCGGGCGGGTGCGCGAAGATCCGCTGTTCCACGTCAAGTTTGTGGTATTGTCCCACAATACGATTCGCGGGGCGGCGGGCGGCTCACTGCTCAACGCCGAGCTGCTGGTGGCGCAGGGGTTGATAACGTGAGCGAGCGGTAGTGGCACAGAATTTGACACGGCGTCAATTTGCTGCAACAGAACTCTGACCTGAACGACGTCCAAGATAAGTAAAATCCCGTATTAACAGGCGGTTTAAACGGACGGATACTCAGGTCTAAAGAGGTGCGGGGGCCTCTATCTTTTTAATTGAGGAGGAAGGATGCTCTCGCGCCATTGGTTTTCCCCGCTGTTTCGATTTGTCGGCCTGCTGACCATTATCGGGTTGGTGGCCGGCTGCACGGGTGCCGCGCCTACACCCGAGCCGACGCCTCTGCCGTCGCCCACCACCGAGCCGAGCGCTACACTGGTTCCGCCGACCGACACCCCGAACCCACCCCCACGGCCACGGCCGAGCCCAAACCGGCGGGTGCGGCGGCGCCCGCGCCGACCAAGGCCGCGGCCATCCCGCCGCTGGCCGATGCCGTCAAGCGAGTGCGCACCGCTGTCGAAGCGCTGGGCGGCGCGCTGGATCGGCTGTATCACGGCGGCGGCGGCGAAGCCTGCGGCCCGCTCCTGGCGAATCTGAGCGCGATCGTCGGCGCACCCGACTACGCCATGACCAATCAACCGGACAATGTCCAGAACGCCTACGGCTTATACCAGGCAGCCATCGGCCTGATGGCCGATAAGATGCGGCCCATTGCGCAGGTCTGCCTGAGCGGCGGCGGCACAGTGGGCAAACTCGACTTTGACATGGCGCGCACGGCCATCAATCAGGTGGGCAGCTGGCTGACGCAGGCGTTGGCAGCGCTGGGGCAATAACCAAACCGATCGGGTGGCAAACCGATCGGCTGTAAACCTAACCGGCGAGGTCACCCTCGCCGGTTGGTCGTCCCGGCGGTTGACGCTTTCGGCCTCTGTGTTATGATTCGGCGCGGGAGGCTGACGATGGACGATCTCATTTCTGCTCGGGCGCGCGCCGAAGAGCTATGGCGCGAGGCTTATGCGCATCAACTCAACGGCGATCTGGCCGATGCCATTGCGCGGTATCAGGCCAGCATCGACGCCTATTCCACCGCCGAAGCCCACACCTTCCTGGGCTGGTGCTACTCCTTCCTCAACCGCTACGAAGACGCCATCGCCGAGTGTCTGAAAGCGATCGAGATCGATCCAAACTTTGGCAACCCGTACAACGACATCGGCGCGTATCTGTACGAGCAGGAGCGCTATCGCGAAGCCGTGCCGTGGCTGCAAAAAGCCACCGCCGCCCCCCGCTACGAAGCGCCGCATTTTCCGTGGATGAACCTGGGCCGCGTGTATGAGAAGATCGGGCCGTTGAGCGAGGCGGTGCGCTGTTATCGCCGCGCGCTGGAGATTGAACCGAGGTATCAGGCCGCGCGGCAGGCACTGCGCGCGCTGCTGGCGCGTTTTAACTGAGTCAGTTGGGCCGCGGTGCCATCACCGCCAGATTCCACAGCTGCTGCACGCTGCTGGGCGCGTGCCCGGCCCAGTGATTGTTGACGAAGCCGTACACGTCCAGCCCCTTGCCCAGAAACGCCCGCAGCACGCCCCCCCACCAGCTCAGCTCGCGGCTCCGATCGATCTGTATGCGATTAAATTTGATCAGCTGACGGCGGCTGCCCAGCCAGCGCACGTACACGAAGTTGGTCGTGGCGCGCGCCAGCTGCGGCGCAAAGTGCATGTCGTGCAGACACAACGCCACGTGATGCCGTGCCAGCAGTTCCCACGTCTCCGGCGAATACCAACCCTTGTGGCGAAAGTCCACCGCATAGCGCAGGTGGCCGGGCAGGCTGCCCAAAAACCGATCGAGTATCGGCTGCCCCTCCGGCCCGAACTCGTGGCTGAGCTGCAGCAGCAGCGGCCCGCACTTCTCGCGCAGACCCTGCATCGCGTCCAGAAATTCGCGTGTCTCCTCTTCGGCGCCGAGCAGTTGTCGATCGTGGGTGATGGTGCGCGGGAACTTGGCGGTAAAGACAAAATCGGGCGGAGTGTCGTTATACCAGGCGTGGACGGTGGCGGGGCGCGGTATGCCGTAAAACGTGCTGTCCAGTTCAACCGCGCGGAAGTGCTCGACGTAGTAACTCAGATAATCTTCGGGGCGCGCGCGAGCCGGGTAGAAGTTGCCCACCCAATCCTTGTAAGCAAAGCCTTGCGTACCCAGATAGAGTATGCCCATCGACGGAGTCAGTCAGCGCTGGCCCACGCGAATGACGGCTTCGGCCAGCAGCGCCAGGCCGTCGGCCAGCGTCACCCGCGCCCGCACGTACCGGGACTTGGCAGAATGCTGAGCCACAAACGACGGATCGGCATCTTCGGGCAGCGGTAGATCGATCGGGTATGGCTGCCCGCCGGCCAGCTGCGCCGGATCGATCTCGGCGCGCACGCGGACATGCTCCACATGATCGGCAAATTCGCGCGCGTGACCTTTTTCGCGCGAGGCAATTTCCGCCGTGACGGCGGTGATCTCGGCGGCCGGCCGCCCGATGAGCTGCAGCGTGCCGGTGATGTGATCGCCCGGATAACAGCCGCCGGCGGCCAATGCCAGCTCCAGCGTCAGGCCGTCGCGCAGGCTGGCCGAGGCGCGCACCGGCTTGTCCAGATCGACCAGCAGCGGCACACGGATGGTGAGAGGCCGCTCGACGCGCAGGTCGGGCAGCAGCGGCCGATCGATCTTGACTTCGACGCGATAAGCAATTTTGGTGAGCTCGCCGTTGAAGGTCGGCGGCAGGCCGGGCGGCAGCGCCGTCGTAAAGGTGAAAGTGTGTTCGCCGGCCGGGAGTTGATCCTGCTCGAGCGAAGCCGACCACAGCGGATAGGCCAGGTGGTAGGGATGAGTATGCTCGGTCATCAGCACGTTTGGCCCCAGCGTGGTGATTTCATCGCCGATGAGGTGCAGCGTCACGGCGCGCGTGCGCAGCGCCGCGCGCGTTACGATGACGCACGTGCCGCGCAGCGGTTCGCCGGGCCGGTAAACGCCGTCGGCGCGATCGAGTTGGAGAAAGATTTGAGCAGAGATGCCGTCACCCCTCGAGCAGGTCGCCGCCGTCGTCCACGCGGAAGCGGCCATTGTCGAAAATCACGCTGTGAATGATACGCTGATCGACTTCGGGATAATCGTGCGCGGCCACCGCGCGGATGGTGACGAAGTCCTTCAGCGGCGTCACGATGAGCTTGCGCGCCAGGATCTGTTCCACCTGAAAGATGCCGGCGGAGTTGCTGAGGGAGATCACAATCTCGATCGGGCGGCTGCTGCCCGCGCGGATGTCCACCGCTTCGATGGCGAGCGCGGACACCGAATGAATGTCGATCTTGCCCAGATCGAAGGCGATGCGGCCGCGGCCTTTGGTCATGTCGGTGGCGTCGGCCACGGCCACCACCGCGCCTTCCATGGTCAGCGGCGCCGGATCGCAGTCGTGACAGGCGATGGCCGAGGCGGTGAAGCCGATGAGCGCCTGCAGCTTTTCCGGATCATCGCCGTAGATCGGCGCAAAGTGCCGTTCCAGCACGGGCAGCGCCAGCGCCACGCTGTACGCTTCGTGGTTGGCGCGATGGATCTGGTTGCCGATGTCGTGCAGCAGGATGCCGGCCAGCACCACCGCGTGCGCGTCGTCCAGATCGCCGGCGCCCGATTCCACCACGTCCATGGTCACGCCGCGCTGCAGCAGCAGCTGCATCATCTGCATGGCGGCGGCCGTGACCACCTGCGCGTGGATGGGGCCGTGATCGTTGTAGCCCAGTTTGATCACGGCCATGTAGTTGGCTATTTCCCAGTGGGCGTTGACGCGCGGGTCGCTCAGCACGCTCTCGAACAGCCGGGCGGTTTTGGGGTAGGCGCGGATGATGTCGCGTGTGGTGCGGTTGGCCTGCTGGGCCAGCGCCGTGTAGTCGCGCTCCACGCCGATCTCAACCTCGCGGTTGTGGAAGACTTCCGTGCCGCGTTGAATGTTGATTTTGGTCATAAGTCTGGCTCACTGCCTGTTGTAGCACAAATCGGGCGAAAAGTGAAAAGGGATGGGTGATGCGTAACAAGTAACAAGTAACGAGTAATGAGTAATGCGTAATGCGTGATTTACTTGTTACTCGTTACTCATTAGCCCATTTCTCCCGCATCACCAGCTCGGCCAGCGGTTTGCGTGTGCGGCGGCCGACCGCCGGAATGGACTGATCGACCGGCAGCGGGTAGCCGAACGAGATGATGTGCTGCAGGCGATAGGCGTCGGGCACGCCCAGCACGCGCTTCGCGTCGGCCTCGCGGTGCATGGAAGCGATGCACGAACCGACGCCCTGCGCCCAGGCCGCCAGCATCATGTTCTGCGCCGCCCGCCCGGAGTCGAACTCGCCGCGATAGAACTGCGGATCGAACACGATGGCGATCGCCAGCGCCGCGCCGCGCAGGTGCTGGGCAAAATCGCCGCACTCCGCCAGCGCGTGCAACGTGGCGCGGTCTGTCACGACGATGAACCGCCACGGCTGCGTGTCCTTGCTGGAACCGCTCATGCGCCCCGCCTGCAGGATGCGGTGCAGCGTCGCCTCGTCGATCGGCCGGGCCGGATCAAACTGCCGCACCGACCGCAGCGTCACAATGGCCTGATAAGTATCCATACTAACTCCGTCCCGCGGTCAGCCGGGGCGACACCAGCCAGATCAACTGGCCGCTCAATGGCTCCGGCGTAATCACGTCCACCCGGGCCAGCGCGCCCTTCTTCATCACCAGTCGCCCGCCGCCGATCAGCTGGCTGATGGTCAGGCTCAGCGTCGGCTCGTGGCCCACCAGCAGCAGCGCGGCGGCGGCGGGGCGCTGCCTCACAATTTCACCCAGCCGGTCAAAGTTGAAACCCGGCGCGAGGCGCGGCTCTTCCACCGCCTCCAGCCCCAGCGTCTCGGCTACAATGTCGGCCGTCTGCCACGCACGGGTGTACGGGCTGGACAGCACCGCGTCAAACGTCACGCCCCACGCGGCCATGGCTTTCGCTTCTGCTTTGATCTTGCGGACGCCCTCCCTGGTCAGCGGGCGCAGATGATCTTGCGCCGGGTCCCAGTCGGGCCAGTCGGCCGCGCCGTGACGGAGAAAATAAAGTTGCATGCGGACCTCCGTGATGAGTGACGAGTGATGCGTGACGAGTGATGAGTGATGAGTGACGAGTGATAAGTGATGAGTGAAAAGCGGGCGACCACGCTCCGTCACATTTCACTCGTCACTTTTCACGATTGAAATCGATAAGCCGTCGAGATTCTCCCGGATGATCGGCAGCACGATCGATTCCAGCCGCGGGTGACGGGCGATCGCATCGTTATAGGCGCGCGCGCTCTGGGCGGCGGCGTCGGCCAAATGGTCGTCCAGCACGCGCCCATTGCGGATCAGGTTGTCGGCCAGGATGACCGTGCCCGCGTGCGACAGTACGATGGCGAAGTTCAGATAATCCAGGTACGACGGCTTGTCCGCGTCGATGAAGATCAGATCAAACGGCGGCTCGTGCTGATTGATCAGGGCCTTCAGCGAGTCCACGGCGCGGCCGGTGCGCACCTCCACCCGCTGGGCCACGCCGGCCCGATCGAGATTGCGGCGCGCCACCGCCGCGTGTTTGTCGTCGAGCTCCAGCGTGATCAGTTTGCCGTCGGCGGGCAGCGCGCGCGCCAGCCAGGTGGTGCTGTAACCGCCCAGCGTGCCGATCTCCAGAATGCGCCGGGCCCGCGCCAGCCGGGCGATCAGATACAACAACTTGCCTTCGTTCGGCGAAACGTGGATGGCCGGCAGGCCCGCGTCGGCGGCGTCCTTCAAACCCTGCGCCAGCGCCGCGTCCGGCGGCACAAACAACCGTTCAATGTAACGGTCCACTTGATGCGCGAGTCGTTCGTCAAATGTATCGGACATGCGCCTTCCTTTGCCGGTGATGAATGATGAAGCGGCGACAGCCAGCGCCGCTTCAATTGTACTTCAAACGACGTTAAGCGTGCTTAACCCAAGAGCAGCGCCACTCGATCGAGAATGTGTTCGGCCACCTCCACCTTGCTCATGATCGGCAGTGGCTCTACGCTGCCGCTCGCGTCCAGCAGCGTCACGCGATTCGTATCCACCGCGAAGCCGGCGTCGATGGCCGATACGTCATTGGCGACGATCAGATCCAGCCCTTTACTCCGAAGTTTGCTCGTCGCATTGTCCAGCAGATTTTGCGTCTCAGCCGCAAACCCGACCGTGACTCTTGGCCTTGACGTTTTTGCTCGCTGCTCTTTCACCGCCTGCAAAATATCGGGCGTGCGCACCAGCTTCAAATCGATCTCGACGGTGTCCGGCGTTTTCTTGATCTTTTGCCCGGCCTGGGCCGCCGCCTGGAAATCGGCCACGGCCGCGGCCATGATCAGCGCCTCGGCATCGGCACACGCCGCCAGCACGGCGTCGCACATCTGCTGTGCCGATTCCACATCGATGCGCGTTGCGCCATAGGGCGTGGGCAGCGCCGTTGCGCCGGCGATCAACGTCACCGCTGCGCCGCGATCGATGGCCGCCTGCGCAAGGGCAAAGCCCTGCTTGCCGCTGGAGCGATTGCCGATGAAGCGCACCGGATCGATCGCTTCGTGGGTGCCGCCCGCCGTCACCACGATCTTCTGCCCGCTGAATACTCCGCGTTGGCCCAACACCATGCGCGTGTAACCCAGAATGTCCGGCGGTTCCACCATGCGCCCTTCGCCGATCAGGCCCGAGGCCATGCGTCCAACTGCCGGGCCGCACACATGGCAGCCGCGTTTACGCAGCGTTTCGATATTGGCCTGCGTGGCCGGATTCGACCACATGCCGCCGTCCATCGCGGGCACAAGGATGATGGGGCCGCGCGCGGCCAGCGCCGTGACAGTGAGCAGATTATCCGCCAGCCCGTGCGCGAGTTTCGCCAGGGTATTCGCGGTGGCAGGCGCAATGATCATCAAATCGGCTTGCTCGCCCAACTGCACGTGCGGCACGTGCACATCGTGCCGCCACAGATCGGCGTCGGTCAGTGTGGCGCGGCCCGTCACCGCCGCAAACGTCACCGGCCCCACCAACTTCGTGGCCGATTCGGTCAGGACCACGTCGACCAGCGCGCCGGCCTGCGTCAACTTGCTGGCAAGGTCGGCTACTTTGTACGCGGCAATTCCGCCGCAGACGCCGAGGACGATGTGTTTGTTGTGGAAGAGTGGGATGGGGTCCATGGTGGTGATGAGTGAAACGTGAAATGGAAAACGTAAAACGTAAAGCGTAAAACGTAATGGCGCCTTGCGTGTTACGCATTCAAATCGTAAATTAACTTCAGTCCTTTGAGCGTCAACTGCAAATCCACGATGTCTATCACGTCTGTGGCGGGCGCGATGACTTCGGCCAGGCCGCCGGTGGCGATGACTTGCGCTTCGCCCAGTTCGTTTTTCAGGCGTTTGACCAGACCCTCAACCAGACCCGCGAAGCCCAGCACCACGCCCGACTGCATCGTGGTGACGGTGTTCTTGCCGATGGCTTTCGCCGGACGCACGAGCTCGACCTGAAAGAGTTGGGCGGCCGATCGGGTGAGGGATTCCAACGCTGTGACCATGCCGGGCGCGATCGCCCCGCCCAGATATTCGCCCTGCGCTGAGACGCAATCAAAAACGGTGGCCGTGCCGAAGGCAATGGCAATCGCCGGGCCGCCATACAATCGATAGGTTGCCAGCGAATTCACCACGCGATCCGCGCCGACCTCGCGCGGATTGTCGACGGCCAGTTTCACGCCCGTCTTGATGCCCGGCCCGACGATCAACGGTGTGAGATGCAGATACTGGCGGGCCAGATCATCAAACACCGAGCGCAGCGGCGGCACGACGCACGACATCGACATGCCCTTGATCTCGCTGGCCGGGACGCCCGCCGCCTGAAACAGACCCAGCAGCAGCATGGCGTAATCATCCGTCAGCTTTTGCCGCTCGGTGGCAAAGCGCCAGTGGGCGACGAGTGTGTCGCCGCGAAAGACGCCGGCTTTGATGGAGGTGTTGCTGATGTCGAGAGTTAGCAGCATTGGTCGTTAAGCGACGTTTGATTCAGCCGTCTGCTCGTATCTGGCACGACGGCCAACCGTGACGAACCCAAGCGTGGCGTAGGTTTGTATCGCCCCCGGGTTGTTGACGTTGACTTCAAGCTGGACTGCGTTCACGCCGGCCCCCCGCATCCGCCGCATTGATTCGACGATCAGCGCGGAAGCAAGCCCGCGCCTGCGTTGATCGGGGATCACGCCAACCTGCACCACGTAGCCGCCGGGACGCTCGGCGCTCGCATTGACGAAGCCCGCCGGCCGATTGCCGACTCGCGCTAACAACGACCACTCTGGATTGAAGTTTTCGTTGTCATTGATGTCCGAAATCCACTCGGCGGCTGTATAGCCCGGAAAACCCGGCCGTTCTCGGAATGCGGCCGCGTAAGCTTGAAAGAATTGCTCCGCCAGGGCGGGTTGCCAGGTGGCGAAGCTGACATCGGGCGGCATTGGACGATCGGGCAGCGGCTGGCGCAGATCATATTGCATGACGAGGGCTTCAAACACCGGTTCAAAACCGTGAGCGCGATACAGCCGATCCGCTGACTCAGTTAAAGATTCGGTGGCAATCCGAAGCAGCCGCCAGTGTGTCGTGGTGCCAAACAATGCCTGCGCCTGCGTTTGACTCCAGCGCAGCAGGTGGGTGCCGATGCCTCTGCGGCGGAATTCCGGCCGGACCTGGCCAACCATCACGGCGGTTTCATGTTCTGCTTGATGGCTGAGATGCACTGTGCTGCAAGCCGCCAGTCTGCCGTCGCTGGCGAATGCGCCCAGGCCGGTGCCCGGCGTGTCTGGAAAACAGCGATCCCGGAGGTTGCCTGGCTCGATCATCAAAGCGAAACCGCCGTCGGTCTGATGGCATTCGGCGGCGAGCTCGACGAGTGCTGCCAGATCGGCGCGAGTGACAGGCCGCCACACGAGGCCAGCCATGTTTGTGTGATCAGTGCTGGACTGATTTGCTATCACCGACTTCACCCATCAACCACTGACCATTCTCGTACAGGAAGTTATCAATCAGTCTCGGCTTGCCGACACGGACCGCCATGGATAGCAACAGGCCGTGGGCCTCGTCAATCTGCGCGGCTTCCTGCAACGTGGTCGCATCCGCCGCCGACACGTAATCGATCTTCGCCAGCGGCTCCGCTTCGATCACGCCGCGCATGATGGCGCGCAACCGATCGCCGCCGCGCTCGCCCTGATCGAAGGCGTCCTTCGCCGCGCACAGCGCACGATACAACACAGGCGCGGCCCGGCGGTGGTCTGCGTCCAGATAGGTGTTCCGACTGGACATCGCCAACCCGTCGGCTTCGCGAATCGTGGGGCAGATAACGATCTGAATCGGCAGATTCAGATCGGCCACCATGCGCCTGATGACGATGGTTTGCTGCGCGTCCTTCTGCCCGAAGTAGGCGCGCTCGGCCCCGACGATGTTGAACAACTTCGCCACCACCGTCGCCACGCCGCGAAAATGGCCGGGCCGCGATGCGCCTTCCAGATACTTCGTCACTTCTTCGACGGTCACGTAGGTCTGGTAATTCGGCGGATACATCACTTCCGGCGAGGGGTTGAATACCAGATCGACCCCGAGCGGTTCAAGCAGACTTAAGTCGCGCTGCAGATCACGTGGATATGCCGCCAGATCTTCGTTCGGCCCGAACTGTGTGGGATTGACGAAGATGCTCACCGCGACGTGATCGTTTTCGGCCCGCGCGCGCTTCACCAGCGATAAGTGGCCCTCGTGCAGATAGCCCATCGTCGGTACGAAGCCCCATGTGCCGGTGAGGGGCGCTCTGGCGGCGCGAAAGGATTCAACGGTTGTGAGGACTTGCATCGTGTACTCCGTGAAATGTGAAACGTAAGACGTAAAACGTAAGACGTAAAACGTGAAACGTAAAGAGCAATCGTGTTTGACGTTTTATGCTTTACTTGAACGGAACTTCTATCACTTTCGATTGTATCTCAGCCAGCATCCCCTTGATCTCGGTCTGCACTCTTGCGATCAGTTCGGCTTCGGGCACGATGGTTTTTTCAGCTCGATCGCGGCGTTTCATTTCAATGCCGCCGCTCTTGAGCGCTTTGGCGGCGACCGTCAACCGAATGGGCAAACCGATTAAGTCGGCGTCGGCGAACTTGACGCCGGGGCTTTCCGATCGATCGTCGTATAACACTTCGAGGCCCGCTGTGAGTAGGGCGTTGTACACGCGATCGGCGGTTTCGGTTTCGCCCAGCGCGACCAAATGCACCTGATACGGCGCAACGGTGATCGGCCAGATCAAGCCTTTGTCGTCGTGATGCTCTTCGGCTACGCAGGCCAGCAAGCGCCCGGAGCCGATGCCGTATGAGCCCATCACGATGGGCTTCTCAGTCCCGTCGGCATCAAGATAGTTCGCGCCAATCGCCGCCGAGTAGCGCGTGCCCAGTTTGAAGATGTTGCCCACTTCGACACCACGCGATGTATAGAGCGGCTGCCCGCAGTTGAGGCACGCATCGCCATCACTCGCCGCTGCGAGATCGGTCACCAGCGTCGGTGTGTAATCGCGCCCGACGTTCGTGTTGAGCAGGTGATAGCCTGCATCG
This sequence comes from uncultured Anaerolineae bacterium, assembly GCA_964550855.1. Taxonomy (GTDB): domain Bacteria; phylum Chloroflexota; class Anaerolineae; order Fen-1058; family Fen-1058; genus JAGOBP01. The sequence goes on along the minus strand of CAZKBQ010000031.1, from coordinate 16,882 downwards.
TTCGCGCCCGCGACGAGATTGGGCGATGAAGGCACCGCGTCATCGACGACGACCGTTACGTTGGAGAGGCCAATCGGGCTGGCATAACCCGGCGTGGCCCCCACCGCGCGAATCTCATCATCCGTCGCCGGGCGCAGCCAGTCAGCCTTCACCGCGTTGCTCAACTTGGTCTCGTTCACGTCCATATCGCCGCGCACCACGGCGAAGATAAATTCCTCGCGCGTGCGGCCTTCTTCTTCATGCCCCGCGATCATGAACACGGCTTTGGCCGTTTTGCTCCTGGGCACGCCGAGGAAATTCGCCAGCGCTTCGATCGACTTGCAATCGGGCGTCGCCACTTTCTCGATCGGTTTCAACTCTTCGGCGAGCGGAATCGACTTGGCAAACTTCGCGATCTGTCGATTGGCCGCATAGCCGCAGTGACGGCACAACACCAGCGTATCTTCGCCGACGGGCGTGAGGTACATGTACTCGTGCGCGAGGCTGCCGCCCATCATGCCCACGTCCGAACCGACCGCGATGGCGGGCACGCCGCAGCGATTGAAGATATTGAAATAGGCTTGATAATGCGCGCGATACTGCTTGTCCAGACCGGCGTCGTCCACGTCCAGCGAATACGAATCCTTCATCGTAAACTCGCGCACACGGATGAGGCCCGCGCGCGGGCGCGGATCGTCGCGGAACTTGGTCTGGATGTGATAGACCAGCTGCGGCAGCTGCCGGTACGACCGAATCTCGGTCTTGCACAGATCGGCCACCACTTCTTCGTGCGTCATGGCCAGCACCATGTCGCGGTCTTTGCGGTCCTTGAAGCGCGCCATCTCCGGCCCGATCGAATACCAGCGCCCGGTGGCCTGCCACACCTCGGCGGGATGCGCCACTGGCATCGTCAGTTCCTGCCCGCCGATGGCGTTCATCTCCTCGCGCAGGATGTTCTCGATCTTGGTCAACGAACGTCTGGCTAAGGGCAAGTACGAAAACAAGCCCTGGCCCAACTGTCGAATGAAGCCGGCGCGCACCAGCAGTTGATGACTGATCGCCTCGGCGCCGACAGGCGCTTCACGCAGTGTTGATCCAAAGTGGTGTGAGAGTCGCAAGATGGTCTCCGTGACGAGTGATGAGTGAAACGTAAAGCGTAATACGTAGTACGTAAAACGTAAAACGTGATGGGTAGTCTGGCCTGGCGAATTATCTTACACGTTTAGATTGGGTCTTTCTCCGTGCACTCCGTGCTCTCCGTGGTGACACAAACCTGGGTCATTCGCCGCGCTCGTTTCTGAAATACACGCTAAACGTCGTCCCCGCCCCGACCGTGCTGTTGACCTCGATGTGGCCGCCGTGCTGCTCGACGATCTTCTTGACGATCACCAGCCCCAGCCCTGTGCCGCCCGGATCGACGGCGCGGGCGTTGGCGGCGCGAAAGAAGCGATCGAAGATCAGCGGCCGAGCTTCGGGCGGGATGCCGATGCCGCTGTCGCTGATGTGAATCGCCACGGACTGATCAACCACCTGGGTCTCGATCCGCAGGCGACCGCCCGCCGGCGTGTAGTGCAGCCCGTTGTCGATCAGATTCGCCAGCGCCCGGGCCAGATCATCCCGATCGGCTTGCAGATACAGCGCGGTTTCCGCCAGATCAAGCGTCAGCGAGATTGACCTGGCCTCGAGCAGCGGCTGCATCTCGGCACAGATCTCACGCAGCAGCTGGTGAACGTCGACGCGGCTCAGGGTGGCTTCGCCCCGGCGCTCCAGCCGCACGATCGTCAGCATATCGTCGATCATCTTGCCCATGCGCGCCGCCTGCTGCCCCAGCTCTTCCAGATGCCGGTGGCGCTTGTCGGGATCGGTGGTGGTTTTGAGCAGCCCGATCTTCAGGCCGAAGGTGGTCAGTGGATTCTTCAGATCGTGCGTCACCTCGCTGACGAAGTCGCGCAGCATCTTCACCTTTTCACGCTCGACCGCCAGCTCCAGCCGGTGCGTCTCGGCCTGCTTGCGCTCCGTGATGTCTTCGGTGATGCCCGCGATGCGATAGACTTCATCCTGCTCGTTGGCGATCGGAAAGGCGCGATCACGCACCCAGCGCACCGCACCATCGGGCCGGACGACGCGGTACTCGACATCGTATTTGCCGCGACTCTGATCGGGCAGTGCGGCCAGCACTCGCTCGCGATCTTCGGGGTGGATGGAGTCGAGAAACGATTGCGGATCGGCGTACAGGCTGGCCGCGCTGCGGCCCCAGATCCGCTCATAAGCCGGGTTGACGTAGAAGGCGTGCGTCTGATTGACCGCCGACAGCCACAGCGCCTCGTTGATGTGGTTGGCGATCTGCTGGAAATAAGCCGCTTCTTTGCGGCGTTCGGCTTCCGATTGTTCGAGCGCGGCCTCGGCGCGGACCAGGGCCAGCTTGATCTCATCGAGCGAGCCGGACAGCACGTCAAATGTCCGCCGGCGCTGCACGCCGATGTAACCGGGCAGGCGCGGCGCCACCCGTCCCAGATAGAAGGCGGTCAGCGGCCACAGCGCCAGCGCCGAAACCGTCTTGCCCAGCACATCGCCCGGCAGCACCGCCAGAAAATCGGGCGTGCCCAGATCGGAGATAAGCGAGAACACGAGGGCATCCGTCCACAGGCTGGCGATCAACGCCAGGCCCACGGCGATCCAATCGGGCAAATGGGCAAAGCCGTTTCTCAGGCCCTGATAGAAGATGGCGATGACGAACATATCGGCCGTAAAGGCGACCAGCGACGCCGCCACCACGCGCACGTTCAGTGCGGGCGCCAGCACATCGACTGGCAGATCGAAGAAGCTGCCGCCGCCCGGCAGGGACAGGTGGGCGCGGTACATCAATCGGATGGCGACGACGAACAGGCTGATGCTCAGCACGCCGATGATCGTCATGCGCGCCGACACCGATCCCTCGGCCACGTAGAGGATCAACACGGCCATCACCACCACCGGCACCAGCACATTGGAACTGATAAACATGATGAACCCGGCGAACGGCTCGACGTAAACGCCCAGCTGGCCCTGGATCAGCACCGTGAGCGCGCCGATGAAGACGATGAGCGGCGCAAAACCCAGTCGCGGGCTGAAGCGGTGCAGCAGCAACGTCAGGCCGCCCAGCAACCACAGATCGACCAGAAGTAAGAGACCGTTTATCATGCTCGCCTTTCCCGTTCAGCAGCGGCGCTGTCCCCGGGCTGCTGATGATTGTAGCACGGTTTAAGGACGAGTCGCATGCCGGGCGGCGAGCTGACAGGGCGCTGGTGATCAGCGCAAGGTCTGAAACTGCTTCTGCAACTCCTGCGCTGCGCGTTCGACGGTGGCGGCGGTGTAATGGCTTTGAATCGTCCGCATCAACGACGTGAGCACCGCATTCACCGGCGTGGGCACGTTCAGCGTGCGGCCATACTCGACGATCTGGCCGTTGATGGCGTCGATCTCAGTCTGCCGCTGGTTTAGCACATCCTGCAGCATCGACGAATGGTTGGTGGCCGTGAGTTCGGCCACGTACTTCACGCGCTCGATCGGATCGGGATAGGGCAGGCGGATGCCCAGGGCGGCGGCGACGGCGGCGGCCTCCAAAGCGGCGGCCTTCATCAGCCCGATCGTGTCTTCACTCTCGACGAGTGCACCGTTGGGCACGCGCAGGATCGCGGTGAGCGGATTGATCGCCGCGTTGATGATCACCTTGCCCCACACCAGTCCGTCGATGTCGGCGCTGAGCTGTGCTTTCAGTCCCGCCGAATTGAGCAGCGCCGTGATCTCGTAAGCCAGATGGTGCGCGGACCAATCGCGCGGCGCGGCGAGTTCAATCGGAACGTAGCCCAAGTGAGTGGCTCCGCGCCCGCTGGTGCGAATGTGTCCCGGCCCCAACAGCGTCGCGCCCTGCATCGTCACGCCCTGCATGGCGCGATCGGCGCCGACGCGCGCGGACAAAATCTCGATGTTGCCCAGGCCGTTTTGCAGCGTCAACGCCAGCCCGTCGGGCTTCAGCGTCTTCGCGGCCACCTCGGCGGCGACCGGCGTCTTGTAGGCTTTGGTCAGCACGATGGCAAGATCGGCGGCGGGCGCGTCGTCGGGATCGTCGGCCGTGTGGACTTCGTGGCAGCAGCTGTCCCCGTCGATGGTGATGCCGCGCTCGCGGATCGTGTCCAGCGCCTCGCGCCACGATCCGATCATCGAAACGTCGGCCACGGCCGACAGCCGCGCCGCAAACAACGTCGCCATTGCGCCGGTACCCAGGATGGAGATCTGCATGATGACTCCTTTCCGATCACGAAACGTCATGCCCCGCGTAGCGTGCTTTTATCAGGCCTCCAGTGTCCTGATAAACAGCGATTGCTGTTGGATAACTGGATTCCCGCTAACAGCACGCGGGAATGACCCAGCCGCGTTAGTAAATCTTTCCCGACATTTCGCCTTCTTCGAGTTGCTGCCCGGCATGCTGCGCGCTGGCCGCCTCTACTTCCTGCACAAACGCCTCAAACTCTGCTTCATCAATCGCGAAAGAATTCTCATCGGTTGGAAAGGCGCGTGCGCTTACATCGCTCACGTACTGCTTCACCGCTGCGACGATGATGGGTTTGATATTGGCATAGCGCTTGTTGTGTCTGGGTGAGAAGCGCTCGAAGTAACCCAGCAGATCGTGAAAGACCAGCACCTGTCCATCGCAACCCGCGCCCGCGCCGATGCCGATGGTGGGGATCGCCAGTTGTTTCGAGACGAATTCACTCACGCGCGCGGGCGTGGTCTCCAGCACGATGGCATAAGCGCCGGCCTCCTGCAGCGCCAACGCATCCTCGAGGAGCTTGTGCGCGCCCGATCGGCTTTTGCCCTGAACGCGGTAGCCGCCCAGCTTCGACGCGGATTGCGGCGTCAGGCCGATGTGGCCCATCACGGCGATGCCTGCGTCCACGATGGCTTTCACGGTGGGGGCCATCTCTGCGCCGCCTTCCAGCTTCACCGAATCTGCGCCCGCTTCTTTGAGGAAGCGGCCGGCGTTGCGCACCGCATCCTTCACGTCAGACTGATACGACATGAAGGGCATATCGCCGACGATGTGCGCGTACCGGGTGCCGCGTTTGACGGCGGCGGTGTGGCTGATCATTTCGTCCATCGTGACAGGCACGGTCGATTCGTAACCCAGCACCACCATGCCCAGCGAATCGCCGACGAGGATCAGATCGACGCCGGCTTCGTCCACCGCCAGCGCGCCGGGGTAATCGTAGGCGGTGATCATCGTGATCGGCTCGCCGCGTTGTTTTTTGGCGTGCAGCGCAGGGATGGTGACTTTCTTGCGGTCCATGGTTGACTCTCCTTCAGCGTGTTCTGATAGCAGGTCATGCAGCGTAACGAGTAGGACGAAAAACGTAAACGCCCGATCGGGCGGGATCACCGATCGGGCGTGAGAGAAGCGCGGTAACTTGGCGTTGGCTTCGTCTCGGTCACACAATCGTGATCCAAGCGATCCTGCTAATCGACCAACCCATTCACTAACCATGCTCGCTGCTTCGAGAAGTCAGCGGCACTGAGATTATAGCGCATCTGCCGTAATGGTACAATCACTTCATTCACAGCATGGGAGGGCACGATGAAAATCCCCAAATACTGGGCCAAAAGCACCGCCAGAGTGCGCGGCGACCGGGGCGAATTTGATCTGACCTTCTGGCGCTGGTCGGACGTCAGTCAGGCCGAAGCGGCACAGGCCGCGGACGCGCGGGCGCGCGACATGGCCGCGCGGTTTACGTCGTTCGGCGAACTCGATCGGTACGGCTATGCCGATCGGCCGCTGCGCGAGGAGATCGTCGAATCGATCGCAGGCGAGGACGGCCGCGAGGCCGCCGTGCTGACGCGCAACTCTTACGGCGCGCTGATCTTGAACACGGCGCGGGTCATGTTCATCGACATTGACTTTGATGCGCAGGAAAAGTCGTCGCCGCTGCGCCGGCTCATGGGCGGGGGCGCGCCGTCGCCGCTGGCGCAGCAGCTGGCCCGCATCGACGACTGGGCGCGGCGCCATCCGCAGTTTGGCTTGCGTGTCTATCGCACGGCCGGCGGCCTGCGCGGTTTGATCACGAATCAACTGTTTGATCCCACTGATTCAAGCAGCATTCAGCTGTTGCAGAGCTTCAACAGCGATCCGCTGTACGTGCGGTTGTGCCGCGCGCAAGAATGTTTTCGCGCGCGCCTGACGCCCAAGCCGTGGCGTTGCGGGGTGGCCGCGCCGCCGGCACGCTATCCGTGGCCGACCTCGGGGGCGGAGCTGGCCTATCGACAGTGGGAAAGGACCTACGAATACGCGGCCAATCGTTATACGACGTGTCAGCTGATCAAGGAGTTTGGATCAACGCCCATGCCGTCTGACGCGGCGCGCATTGTGGCGCTGCACGATCGGTATGCCTGCCGGGGCGACGGTTTTAAGCTGGCTTGAGGGTTAGCCAAACCGTCCGGTGATGTAATCTTCGGTCTGTTTCTTTGCCGGCTTCAGGAACAGCTTCTTCGTCTCGCCAAATTCCACCAGTTCGCCCAGCCAGAAAAAGCCGGTGAAGTCGCTGGCGCGGGCGGCCTGCTGCATGTTGTGCGTGACGATGACGATGGTGTACCTTTGCTTCAACTCCTGCATCAACTCTTCGATCTTGAGCGTGGCGATGGGATCGAGCGCGGAGCACGGCTCGTCCATCAAAATCACATCGGGCTGCACGGCCAGCACGCGTGCGATGCACAGCCGCTGCTGCTGGCCCAGCGACAATTCCAGCGCCGGACTTTTGAGCTTGTCCTTCACGTCGTCCCACAGCGCGGCGCCGCGCAGCGATTGTTCCACCACCCGATCGAGGTTGATGTTCATCTTCAAGGCGCGCGGCCCAAAGGCGACGTTGTCGTAGATCGACTGCGGAAACGGATTGGGTTTCTGGAAGACCATGCCCACGCGCTGCCGCAGATCGACCACGTTCAGATTGGGCGCCAGCACGTTGACACCGTCCAGCAGAATCTGCCCTTCAGCGCGGGTGTCCGGGATGGTGTCGTTCATGCGGTTGAGGCAGCGCAGAAACGTCGATTTGCCGCAGCCGCTGGGGCCGATGAGGGCCGTGATCTGCCGATCGGGGATATTGAGATTGATGTCGATCAGGGCCCGTTTCTGGCCGTAAAAGAAGTTGAGATGGGTGACTTCGATCTTGTTGTCCATGCGCGCTCGCGCCAGCCGCGCCCTGAGCCGGCGTGGCCGTGGCTTGCATTGTAACTTGAACGTGCCGAACTGCCAACTTTGTTGAACCGTCGGCCCATGTTATAATCGGCGCCGATGCGTGCCTTCCTCGCGGTTCTTCTGCTGTCACTGATGGCGCTGGCCGGCTGCGGCAGCCGCACGGTCGAAGCGGGCGCTCCCGCGCTGACCAAGACGATTGAAGACATCGGCTCCGACACGATCGTCAATCTGGCACTGGCCTGGGCCGAAGCCTATCAGAAGGTCAAGCCGGACATCCGCATCTCTGTGTCGGGCGGCGGCAGCGGCACCGGCCTGGCCGCGCTCATCAACGGCACCGCCGACATCGCCAACGCCAGCCGCAAAATCAAAGACGAAGAACGCGCCGACGCCGAAAAGAACGGCATCCAGCCGGTCGAGATTGAGATCGCGCGCGACGCCATTGCCGTCATCGTGCATCCGGGCAATCCCGTCACGCAGTTGACGCTGCAGCAAATCTCCGCCATCTACAGCGGCCAGATCACCAACTGGCGCGAAGTCGGCGGCGAAGATCGTCCCATCGTGCGCCTGTCGCGCGAATCGAACTCGGGCACGCACGTGTACTTCCTGGAAGAGGTGGTGCGGCTGGGACAGAAAGACAACAAGACACTGTTTTCGCCGGACACGCTGCTGCTGCCGTCCAGTGAAGGCATCACCGCCGAGGTTCGCCAGAACCCCAACGCCATCGGTTACGACGGCCTGGGCTATGTGACACCCGATGTGCAGACGCTGGCCGTGGCGCGGCGGCCCGGCGATCCGGCCGTCAAGCCCAGCATCGAATCCGTCAACAACGGCACGTATCCCATCGCGCGCCCGCTGTTCATGTACACGCCGGGCGAGCCGGCCGGCGAGGTGCGCCAGTATCTCGATTGGATCCTCGGTCCCGCCGGGCAGCAGATCGTAGGTCAATTGGGCTTTGTGCCGCTGCGCTGAATCACCATGACGCCACTGGTCGAACACACCCGCCGCATCAGTTTTCCCGAATTCCTGGCTGAGCGCCTGATCAAGGGCAGCGGCGCGGTCGCCATCGGCTTCGTGTTTCTGATCTTCGCCTTTCTCCTGCGTGAGGGCCTGCCCGCCTTTGTCGAAGCCTCGCCGGAGAATCTGCTGTCGTCGCGCTGGTATCCCATCGAGAATTACTTCGGGTTGTGGCCGCTGATCCTCGGCTCGCTCATCGTGACCATCGGCGCGGCTGTCATCGCCATGCCCGTGGGCCTGCTGACGGCCGTCTTCATCGCCGAGATCGCGCCGCGCTGGCTGCGCGAGATTCTCAAGCCGCTGATCGAGATCGTCGCCGGCATCCCGTCGGTGGTGCTGGGCTTCTTCGGCGTGGTCGTCCTGTCGTCGCTCGTGCGCGAGGCTCTCAACCTGCCGACCGGTCTGACCGCCTTCACCGGCTCGCTGATCCTGGCCTACATGGCGCTGCCCACCATCGTCAGCGTGGCCGAAGACGCGCTGGATGCCGTGCCGCGCAGCTATCGCGATGCGGCGCTGGCGCTGGGCGCGACGCGGTGGCAGACCATCTGGATGGTCACGGTGAAGGCCGCGCGCAGCGGCATCCTCACCGCCATGATGCTGGGCATCGGCCGCGCCATCGGCGAGACGATGGCGGTGATGATGGTCACCGGCAACGCGGCGCGCCTGCCGCTCTCGCTCGATTCGCTGTTCCTGCCGGTGCGCACCATGACCGCCACCATCGCCGCGGAAATGGGCGAGGTGGCGCAGGGGAGTACGCATTTTCACGTCCTGTTCGCCATCGGCATTGTGCTGTTCGTCATCACGTTCATCGTCAATCTCGTCGCGTCGGTCGCCATCTTCCGGCAGTCCAGCCGCTCGGCGCGCCTGCTCTCGTAACTGCGGATAACTTTGTCATGTCCCGTTTTGCCATACAACGCCTGGGCATCGGCCTGCTGGCCACCGTCACCATCCTGGTGATCGCGCCCATCATCCTGCTCGTCGGTTACATCGTCGTGCAGGGCCTGCCGGCGATCAACCTCGAGTTCCTGTTCAGCGCGCCGCGCGACGGCATGCGCGCGGGCGGCATCTGGCCGGCCATCGTCGGCACGTTCTGGCTGACCATCGGCACGGCGGTGTTCTCGGTGCCGCTGGGCATGGCGATTGCGATCTATCTGAGCGAATATGCCCGCGACAACAAGTTTACGCGCACCATCCGATTGGCCATCATCAACCTGGCGGGCATCCCGTCGGTGGTGTACGGATTGTTCGGCCTGGGCCTGTTTGTGCTGGCGCTGCAGTTCGGCTCGTCCATCCTGGCCGGCTCGCTCACCCTGTCCATCATGACGCTGCCGGTGATCATCAGCACGTCTGAAGAGGCGCTGCGCGCCGTGCCGCAGAGCTTCCGCACGGTTAGCATCAGCCTGGGCGGCACGCGCTGGCAGACCATCCGCAAAGTGGTGCTGCCCAACGCGCTGCCCGGCATCATCACCGGCATTATCCTGGGGCTGGAGCGCGCGGCCGGCGAAACTGCGCCCATCCTGTTTACCGTGGCGGCTTTCTTCCTGCCGCAGCTGCCCACCAGCATCTTCGACAAGACGATGGCGCTGCCCTATCATCTGTTTGTCATCAGCACGCAGGTGCCCGGCATGCCGCTGCAGCTGCAGTTTGGCACGGCGCTGGTGCTGCTGGTCTTTGTCCTGTCGATGAACCTCACGGCCACCATTATCCGCAGTTATTACCGCCGCAAGCGCGAATGGTAAGGCGCGCCTTCCCATCATGACCCGCACGCCCAAGATCGTCATCGAGCATCTCAACTACACCTACGACGACGGCACCGAAAGCCTGATCGACATCAGCCTGACCATCGGCGCCAACGAGATTACCGCGCTGTTTGGTCCGGCTGGCGGCGGCAAGTCCACGCTGCTGCGCGTCATCAACCGCCTGAACGATCTGACGGACGGCTCACGCATGAGCGGCCGCGTGCTGCTGGACGGGCGCGACATCTATGATCGCGACATGGATGTGACTGAGCTGCGCCGCCGGGTCGGCATCGTCTTCGCGCAGCCGCTGCCGCTGCCCATGTCGATTCGCGCCAACGTCGAGTACGGCCCGCGCCTGGCCGGCCTGCGCGATCCGCGCCGGTTGGATCAGCTGGTGGTCGACAGCCTGATGGCCGCGGCGCTGTGGGACGAGGTGAAGGATCGGCTCAACGAGTCGGGCTTTGCTTTGTCGGGCGGGCAGCAGCAGCGCCTGTGTCTGGCGCGCGTGCTGGCGCTGCAGCCCGAAGTGATTTTGCTGGACGAGCCGATGTCGGGTCTCGATCCATTGTCCACGGCCAAGATTGAGGACTCACTGCAGCAGCTCAAAGAGCGCTACACCATCGTCATCGTGCCGCACAGCATTCAGCAGGCTGCGCGTGTAGCCGATTACGCCGCGTTCTTTCTGCAGGGCCGCCTGATTGAAGAAGGCGCGGGCAAGCAGCTGTTCATCACCCCGCGTGATAAGCGCACCGAGGATTACATCACCGGCCGGTTCGGTTGAGGGCGAGACTTCTCCGGCGAATGAATTCGCGCCTGACAGGCGTGCGCCGACGAGGCCCGTCCACGCCGGTGCCCGCCCTGAGCCTGCGAAGGGTGGACGATCAGCCGACGACTCCACAGGCGCGATTTCAATCGTCAGCACGCCGCCGCCAAACTTTGACGCGCACTCGTTGAGTGCGCTTCGATTGACATCCCTTTCTTTCCGGTTATAATACGCGCAGCAGCCCGCGTGGCGGAATTGGCATACGCAGCAGGTTGAGGGCCTGTGCCGCAAGGCGTGGAGGTTCGAGTCCTCTCGCGGGCAACACGGATCCGACAAGTCGTTTGGACTTGTCGGGTCGTTTTGTTTTATAATCAACGCAGCGATCGATCACGCGCGGGCGCATGTCGCCGGGAGGCGGGCCATGGATCTGGAACTGGCGGGAAAAGTCGTGCTGATCACCGGGGCCAGCGGCGGGCTGGGCCGTGAAATGGCGGTGGAGTTCGCGCGTGAAGAGGCCCGTGTCGTCGTGCACTACCGATCGGGCGAGGAGGCCGCGCAGGTCATCGCCGACACGATCGAAAACATGGGCGGCGAGGCCCTCGTCGCCCGCGCCGATTTGACTGATCGCGCCTCCGTGCAGCAGATGCTCAACGCCGTCATGGCCGAGTGGGGCGGCGTGGATGTGCTCATCAACAGCTCCGGCGTGTTCGACATGAACGCCGTCGATCAGATGCCGGTGGAGCAGTGGCAGCGCATGATCGACACTGTGCTCACCGGTACCTTTCACCTGACCAGTCTCATCGCGCCGCACATGAAGCAGCAGAAATGGGGCCGCATCGTCAACATTTCCTCGCGCACTGGGCTGGTGGGTGGCGCCCGGCTGGCGCATTACAGCGCCGCCAAGGCGGGCCTGATTGGCCTGACCAAGGCGCTGGCCAAAGAGCTGGGCCCCGATGGCATTTTGTGCAACGCCATTGCCCCCACGACGATTCTGACGCCGCGCGAGCGTGAAAAGATGACGCCCGATCGGCTGGAGAAGCTGATCGGGCAGATACCGCTGCGGCGCGTGGCCGCGCCCGACGACATCACGCGCGTCGCCCTGTTCCTGGGCTCCGGCATGAATACCTTCGTCACCGGCGAAGTCATCACCGTGGGCGGCGGCGCGCAGTCCTAACCCCGTCCGCCCACCAACTGACTAACCACCCTTTGCTTCCCTCGTCGCCTGTATCGCCAGATCGATGAAGATGGCCGACGACCAGCCGAAGATCGACGCGGCCTTGGGCGGCACCGCCCCGGTCTGCGGTTGATAATACTCGTAAATGTCGTCGTGCAGGCACAGCAGTTCCAGTGTGCGGCGGCGCAGTTCGGCGGCCAGTTCGCGATGGCCGGTGCGCTGCAAGCCTTCAATCAGCAGGTAGTTGACGTTGACCCACGTCGGGCCGCGCCACATCGTCAACGGATCAAATTTGGGATCGTTCAGCGCGACCGTCGGCACCGGATAACGCGGCCAGAATTCCTGCTCGTCGATCAGATGCTCCACCAGCCGATGGGTGATGTCCGGCGGCAGACGGCCCGTCATCAGCGGAAACAGGCTGAACGGCGTGTTGACCATGACCTGCTCGCCCTGCCGTGGCCGATTGGCCCGGAACAGCCCCGCGCGCTCGTCCCACATCCAGCGCACCATGCGCGCGGCCTGCAGATCGGCCCGGCGCAGCCACATCGCCGCGTCGGCTTTCAGACCCAGTTGGTCGGCAATCTTCGACAACGCCTCCTGCTGCAGGCACAGATATGTATTGAGATCGGGCGACTCCACCGGCAGGCCGTCATCCCACAGCGGGCTGTCATCCAGGCCCGATGAGTAAGGATGCTGATACTCGCACAGCCCGTTGCCGTCCACATCGTTGCGCTCGAACCACCAGTTGTTCCAGCGCACGATCGGCTCGTAGATTTCGTCCAGAAATTCACGGTCGCCGTCCGTCTCATACAGCTTCCACGCCGACCACGCCAGCAGCGGCGGCTTGGTCACGTCCGCTTCGATCGGAAACGTCAGCCGCGTCACCGTGCCCTCGTCGTGGATCGCGTCGGGGATCAGGCCGTCGGGCCGCTGATGATCCAGCACGATGCGCAGCTGATCCTTGGCCAGGTTCATATCCACGTGCCGGTAAGCCAGGGCGTGAAAATACGCATCCCACTGCCACACGCCCACGTAATGAATCTTGGACGGCGTCATTGCCTCGCGCGTGGTGTAAAAACGGGTGGAGATCAACCCCGCGCGCATCACCCACCACGCATAGTAATACTGGCTGCGGTACGGCTCCGCCACGGGCGGAGCGGCGGCAAACCAATCGTGCCAGCGCCGCGCCGCCTCGGCGATGATGAGCTGTGGATCGCGCAGATAGCGGTTGAAGCCCAGGCGCGGCGTGATGTTCAGCTGCACCATGGCGCCGTGCGCCGACTCGACGATCAGGCGGATGCGCTTGGTGTCACCCGCGGCGGTCTCCACCTCATGTTGCACGATGCGGCCGTTGGTAGTGTACGCGATGTTGCGGCGGATGTCGCCGGTCAACCGCAGCACGCCGCCCCGCCGGTCGGGCGTGCATTGATCCAGATGTGCGACGAAGGCCAGTCCGCACGTGCCCGGCGGCAGCGTGAGGATCAGCGTCTCGCTGTCCGCATAGGCCAGCGTGAAATCGCCCAGCCGCGTGTGGCAGTCCACGCGGTGCGGATAAGTCGTCGTCTGCATCTCCAGCGCCGCGCCCGTCTCATCCGTAAAGAACAGATCGTCCACGATGGGCGGCCGCGTGCGGTAGCCGGCCAGCTGCTGATCGGTCTTGAACCAGCGCTCGGCCAGCCGGATCGAAAAATGCTGGTTGACGCGGAACACCATCAACCGCGAGCCGCGCTCGCTGAACGGGATGCCGGTCAGGTTGATGCGATTCTTAAGCAGATCCAGGTATGGGGATTGAAAGTCAGTCATCATCGTCCTATCCAGATGGTTTCGTAAGGCTGCAAAGTCACGCGGCCGTCGGTCGCATGGTGGGGCGCGCCGACCAGCGGGCGGGCCGCACGCCACGCCGCGGCCGACGGCACATTCTGTATTTCTGCTGAGACGTTGGTCAGGCACAACACCTGCCGGCCGGCCGCGGCCCGCTCCACCGCCAACACCCGATCGTTCAACGTCAGGACGCGCTGCTCGCCGTGCGGATCGAAGGCGGGCGACGACGATCTCGCCTGGAGCAGCGCAGCCAGCCGATCGAAGACGCGCCGGCGCAGTGAGCGCTCGTCGCGCAGGTCGCGTTCCACCTCCGCCCGATCGAGCTTCTGGCGATTGATGGCCCGGTTATGCCCCAGCCGCGCCACGCCCTCCGGCCAGCCGCGTGAGCCGAACAGGCTGTGAAAGTACAGGCCGGGCACGCCGATCAGCGCCAGCATGATCGCGTGGGCGGCCACAAACCGATCGGCTTGCCGCTCCAGCGGCTCGTCGCCGTTCGGATCGGATAGCGCGTCGAAGTAATTGATGTTCAATTCGTACGGGCTGCGCGTGCCGTCGGCGTTGTGCTTGTACGACACACGCCCGCCATGTGCCAGCGCCCGATCGACCAGCGCGTCGATCTGGGCGTCGCTCAGAATGCCGCGCGCCGGATTCAGGCCGATGCCGTCGTGCGAAGCGAGGAAGTTGAAGAACGTCACCTCGTCGGACGGGAGCGACAGGCCCGCCGCCCAGCGTGTCAGCGCCGAAGCGTCGCCCGTGGCCAGCGCGTGCAGCACCAACGGCGGCAGCGCGAAGTTGTACACCAGCTGCGCCTCGTTGTGACCGTCGCCAAAGTACGCGATGTTGTCGGCGTGTGGCACGTTCGTCTCGGTGATCAGCAGCACGTGCGGCGCGGCCTCGTCCAGCACGGCCCGCAGCAGCTGAATCACCCGGTGCGTCTGTGGCAGGTGAATGCAGCGCGTGCCGATCTCCTTCCACAGATACGCGATCGCGTCCAGCCGGATGAATTCCGCGCCGCGCTCGGCGTAGGTCAGCAGCACGTCGATGATATCCAGCAGCACGGCGGGGTTGCGATAGTTCAGATCGATCTGATCGGCGCTGAACGTCGTCCACACCTTTTTGCGGCCGGCGGCCGTGTCGAATTCGGTCAGCAGCGGCAGGGCGCGCGGCCGCACCACCTGCGACAAATCCGGGTCGCCCTCAACGGTGATGAAGTAATCGCGATACGGGGCTTCGTCGCGCAGAAACGCCTGAAACCAGGCGCTGTGCGCCGAGATGTGATTGATTACGCCGTCGAACATCAGGCGAAAGTGACGCTCCGCCTGAGCCACATCGTCCCAGCTGCCCAGCGCCGGATCGACGGCGGTGTAGTCGATGACGGAGAAGCCGTCATCGGACGAATACGGGTAAAACGGCAGCAGATGGAGGCCGCTGACCACGCCGCGCAGGTGCGCCTCGCAGAACTCGGTCAAGACGCGCAGCGGCGGCGCGCCCCGCTCGCGCAATTGATCGCCGTAAGTGATCAGGATGGCGTCACGCGCCGTCAGCGCGCCGCGCGTGGTGTCGGCGGGCGCCGCCTGTACTCGGGCACGGGCGATCCGCGCCGTCAGCTGTTCTTGCGCGGCGGCGGCGCGCTCCACACCGTAGAGATCAATCAAGAGTTGGCGCCAGTGGGCCACACCGCGTCTCCTCAGGGTAAATGATAAGCCAGCAGCATCAGCTGGTTGCAATCGTATTCGGCGTGCAGCTCGCCGCCCGGGTGCGCGCGCGCCCAGTCGCGCAGTTCGTCGGCGCGCTCGGCCGGCGCGATGACGGCCGCATCGGCCGGGGTGACCAGCTCGGCTGCCGGGCCGGTCACATTCTGGACGGGCACGCCGCCGCTCAGGAAATCTACTGAGAGGTGCGTGCCGTAGCGCAGATAATCCGTGCTCAGCAGGTAGGCGTCGGTGCCGCGCCCCAGCCCATTGAGGTAGTGGCCCAGATACGACGCAAAGCGCGTGTTCTGCGCGCCGTAGCGGCAGCGCGCCGCAAAATCCAGATAGTAGGCCGAGACGTTGACGTAGCTCACGCTCAGCAACACGGCCCCGGCCGTCACCAGTGGAATCAGGCGGCGCTGCGGGACCATGGCCTCCAGCCACCGCGTCAACGCGGCCAGCGCGATGGCGGCCATGATGAGCGCGGCCGGCAGCGCGGCCAGCATGCGATACGAATCCGCGCTGGGTGGGATGGAGAACACCGCGATGGCCACGGTAAAGCCCCAGAAATAACCGTTCAGCAGCAGATACCGATGATCGCGCGTGCGCCACAACGCCAGCATCAGACCGATCATGAACAGCGCGCCCACCAGCGTGGTCAGCAGGGGAATGCTCGCCCCGTAAAAATCCTGCGCGGGATAGTGCGTCAGCGACAGGAAGGCATGCGCGATCCGATCGAGCAGCACCTGCCAGTCGGCCAGCCCGGTGCGCGCCACTTCGTCGGCCAGCCAGCCCGATTGGAAGGTGCCGCCCGAATTGAGCCGCGAGAGAAACTGGTCGGGGTGGCGCAGCGCGTAGCTGATCTGCGGCAGCGCCATCACCACCAGCCCGGCCCCCCATATCCCGGCCGAGCTCAACTCGTCGCGCCAGAAGGCGCGCCGCGAGGGCCGCGTCGGATCAATCGGGCGGGCGATGGCCGCCGCGATCACCAGATAGATCAGCAGCAGCGGCACCACGATCTGCGCGCTCAGGTACACGCTGAAGTGCACGGCGATGATCGCCGCGCTCACGGCCAGCCGCCACGCGCTGCGGCGCTGCAGGCCGGCGATGAAGAAGTACAGTTCCAGCGGCACCAGCCATGTGGCGTGGATGTACGATACCGCCACGGTGCGGCTGAAGTGCAAATGCGCGTGCGACACGGCCAGCAGCGCGGCGGCGATGAAACCTACGCGCCGCCCGAATAAATGACGTGCCAGCAGATAAATGGCGGGCACGGCCAGCGTCCCGCCGATGGCGGGCAGCAGCCGCAGCGCAAACGGCGTCTGGCCAAACAGCCGCAGGCACAGATTGATCAGCTGCATGTACAGGCCGCCGATATTTTCAAACAACGCGAATGGATTGACCAGCTGCCCCTGCGTCGCGGTGACGGCGAATTGCCCGATCAGACCTTCGTCGCCGTTGATCACGCGCGGCACAGCT
>CAZKBQ010000030.1:0-53515 GCA_964550855.1 uncultured Anaerolineae bacterium | reverse complement strand
GGATTGCGTGATCGGCATCAGCCGGAATGGGTGATCGTTTTCGCCGGAATGCGCATTTCAACGTGTTTTGGCTTGCAGCCGGCGAATTCATTCGCCGCGCTGCTGCACGATCAACTGATTCAGTCACAGCCGATTCAATCGACCATCACTCGTTCTGAAGCGCCTCGACGCCTCGAAGAACACTTCAGCCGCTCGAAATGTGTTACCATTTCAAGGTCAGCCGCTTGCCGACCAACCAACTGACCAAATAATCTGCCAGTCCAAGACTCCGACATGACCACTCTAGCCGACAAAAGCGTCGTCAACCGCTACTATCAATACGCTCTGCTGTTGGGCGTCTTTACCGTGCTTTACAACCTGGTCGAGGGTCTCGTCTCCGTTGCCTTTGGTCTGCAGGACGAGACGCTGACCCTGTTCGGTTTTGGCATCGACAGCTTCATTGAAGTGATGTCGGGCGCGGGCATCATCGCCATGATCCTGCGAATTCAGCACAACCCCGATCAGCCTCGCAGCACCTTCGAGCGAACCGCGCTGCGCATCACGGGCGCCAGCTTCTATCTGCTGGCGGCGGGCCTGCTGGTCACGGCCATCGTCAACGTGCTGACCGGCCACAAGCCCGAAACGACTGTGAGCGGCCTGATCATCTCGCTGATCTCCATCGCCGTCATGTGGGCGCTGGTCGCGCTGAAGATCAAGGTCGGACGCGCGCTGGACTCCGCCCCCATCCTGGCCGACGCCAACTGCACCAGAGTCTGCATCTACATGTCCGTGGTGCTGCTGGCCGCCAGCCTGCTGTACGCCGTAACCGGCATCGGTTTTGTGGACAGCCTGGGCGCGCTGGGGCTGATCTACTATGCCGTGCAGGAAGGGCGCGAAGCGTTCGAGAAAGCGCGCCATGCCGATGTGCTCTGCGCCTGCGACGACGATTGATCGGCAACAAAAAGCCGCCGATCTCATCGACCGGCGGCCCTTCAACTTCCAACCTCCAACTGCCAACCTCTAAACCAACAACCTCAACGGCTCTTCCAGATTGCGCTTCACTTCAGCCATGAACTTCGCCGCTTCCGCGCCGTCGGTCACGCGATGATCGGCTGAGATCGTCATCTTCAGCGTCTTGCCCGGCACGATCTGTCCGTCTTTCACCACCGGCACATCGCGCGTGGTGCCCACCGCCAGGATCGCCGCCTCAGGAGGATTGATGATGGCCGTGAACGAATCAACCTCGCCAAACATGCCCAGGTTGCTGATGGTGAAGGTGCTGCCCTGCAATTCTTCGGGGCGGGCTTTGCCGTTTTTGGCGCGCGTGGCGATGTCGCGCGCCTCACGCGCAATGGCGCTCAACGGCTTGCGTTCGGCATCGTTGACCACCACCGTAATGAGGCCCTGCTCCAGCGCCACCGCGATGCCCATGTTGACTGCGCCATGCCGCACGATGGTCTCGCCGTTGTACGAAGCGTTGATGGCAGGAAAGCGCGTCAGCGCCAGCGCCACCGCCTTGATCACCATGTCGTTGACGCTGATCTTGCCTTCGTCGCCGACGATGGCATTCAACTTTGCGCGCAGCGCCAGCGCCTCGATCATGTCCACTTCCACGGTGACGTAGAAATGCGGCACGCTTTGCTTGCTGGCCGTCATGCGTTTGGCGATGGTCTGCCGCAGCTTGCTCGGTGCGATCTCTTCGGCCTTCAATACCGCCGGCGCCAGCGGGGCGACGGGTGCACTCACCCCGATCGGCTTTACCGGCTCCATCGGCGGTGCGGTCGGCGCGGCCGTGATCGGCATGGCCGTCAGCGCCGCGTCAATATCGCGCTTGATGATGCGGCCGCCGGGGCCGGTGCCGTTCAACGCGGCCAGATTCAGGCCTTTTTCCTGCGCGATGCGCCGCGCCAGCGGCGAAACCTTGATGCGGCCATCGCCCTCGCTCGCAGGCGCAGCCGTTGGGACAGCTGGCTCGATCGGTTGGGCCGGGACCGCCGATTTTTCAGCCGCCGGCGCAGCGACCAGACCCGCTTCGGCTTTGATCGCACTCAAATCCTCATCAGGCGCGCCGATGAGGCCGATTAGCGCGCCGACCGGCACGGTGTTGCCTTCGTTTACAATCACTTCGCGCAGAATGCCGTCGCCCTGCGCTTCGGCTTCGATGTTGACTTTGTCGGTTTCGATCTCGACCACGGGCTCGCCCTGCTTCACGGCGTCGCCGACCTTCTTGAGCCAGCGGGCGACTTTGCCCTCGGTCATATCAAAGCCCATCTGAGGCATGGTGACTTTGGTTGCCATGATTCCCCCGTTACGCCAGCGCGGCTTTCACCGCGGCCACTACATCTTTGGGCCACGGCAGCGCCGACTGTTCAAGGTTCTTGGCGTAAGGCAGCGGCACTTCCTTGCTGCCCACGCGCTCCACCGGCGCGTCCAGATAATCGAAGGCGTCGCGCGCAATGCGCGCGGCGATCTCGGCGTTGACGCCGTAAGTGGGCCACTCTTCGGTGACGATGACGGCGTGATTGGTCTTCTTCACCGATTCCAACACCGGTTCCATGTCCAGCGGGCGCAGCGTGCGCAGATCGACAATCTCGGCGTCAATGCCTTCTGTTTCCAGTTGTTTGGCCGCCTCCAGCGAGACCTGCAGCATGCGGCCATACGACACCACCGTGCAGTGTTTGCCCGGCCGCTTGATGTCGCTCTTGCCCAGCGGCACCACGTAATCGCCCTCAGGCACTTCGCCTTTGACGCCATACAACGAGGTGTGCTCGATGAAGATCACGGGATCGAGATCGCGGATGGCGGCTTTCAACATGCCCTTGGAATCATAGGGCGTGCCCGGGAAAACGACCTTTAGGCCCGGCACGTGCGCGAAGAACACTTCCAGTGTTTGCGAGTGCGTGGCCGACAGCTGTCCCCAGCCTGCCGCCATGCGCACCACCATGGGCACGCTCCACTGCCCGCCGAACATGTGGTGCATCTTGGCGGCGTGATTGATGATCTGATCCATCGCCAGGATGGCGAAGTTGATGGTCATGATCTCGGCCACGGGGCGCTGCCCGCCCATGGCCGCGCCCATCGCCGCTCCGGCGATGACGCCTTCGGCGATGGGGGTGTCGCGCACGCGCTCCTCGCCGAACTCCTCCACCAACCCTTTGGTCACCGCATACGCGCCGCCATACGCGGCGATATCCTCGCCCATCAGAAACACGCGCTCATCGCGCTGCATTTCCTCGCGCAGGGCTTGCTTCAATGCTTCACGAATGGTGATGACTGCCATGATCTATGGTTCCTTGTCTGCTCGTCTGAATTACAACGGCTGCGCGTAAACGTGATCGAAGATGGTGGCCGGATCGGGCGCGGGCGACGACTCCGCAAAGGCCATCACGTCCTTCATCTCGCGCTGCACGTCGGCGTCGATGGCGGCCAGATCGTCGGCGCTCACGCCCCGATCGAGCAGCCGCTGCTTCACCCGCTCGATCGCGTCGCGCTGCTTCCACTCGTCGATGGTCTCCTTGCTGCGGTACTTGTCGGGGTCGGCTACGGAGTGACCCTGATAGCGATAGGTCAGCGCCTCGATGAAGCGCGGCCCGCCGCCGTTGCGCGCCTCTTCGGCCGCCTGCGCCACCGCCTGGTGCACGGCCAGCACGTCCATGCCGTCCACCTGCTGCGCGGGGATGCCGGCCATGCACGCTTTTTCGTACACGTTGGTGACCGCCGACGCTTTGTGAATGGCGACGCCCATGCCCCACTGGTTGTTCTCACACAGGAACACCACCGGCACCTTCCACACCGCGGCCAGATTCAGCGCCTCATAAAACGCGCCGTTGTCGGTGCTGCCGTCGCCAAAGAAAACGAGCGCCACGCGCTTTTCGCCGGCGCGCTGCGCGGCGATGCCCAGCCCCACCGCGATGGTGAGGTGGCCGGCCACAATGGCGTAGCCGCCCCACATGTTCTTGCTGGTGTCCGCAAAGTGCATGGAGCCGCCGCGACCTTTGGCCACGCCCGTCTCCTTGCCATACAACTCGGCCATCAGCCGCTTGGGATCCAGCCCGCGCGCAATGGCGTGGCCGTGATCACGATAGTGCGTCACCACGTGATCTTCGGGCCGCAGGGCGTGAATGGCGCCGGTGGCAATGGCTTCCTCGCCGATGTACAGATGCAGAAAGCCACCGATCTTGCCCTGTTGATAGGCCACGCGCGCGTGCTCTTCAAATACGCGGATAAACACCATCTCGCGATACCACGCGGTGAGCGTGCCGGTATCGATCGAGTCTGCTTCCGACGACGCGGCCGCCCCGTTGCCGCGCGCCGGCGCTTGAACTGCTGCACTTTTTGCCATCAGAATGCTCCCTCGCAGAAATGATGATTGCATACAAAGACCTGCGCTTGGCCTGGCGCAGGTGCTGCCTTCATTATACCCGATATTAACCCGATTGCACCGGGTCGGTTGCGATTTTACCGGAAGTCTAACCGGTTTGCGCCGGAGGGCGCAAGGCGCCGGGGCCGGCGGTCACCCGATCGGGCCATGCTGGCCCGATCGGGTCATGCCTCACCTCGCGGGCGGCGCGTGCGTCAGGCTGGCTTCGATCTGCCGAAACGCCTCGGCTTCGGCCAGCATCAGCAGCGTATCGCCCGCTTGCAGCACCGTGCCGCCGGTCGAAACAAGAAATTCGCTGCCGCGTCCGATCAGGATGATCAGCACGTCACGCGGCAGCTTAAGCTCGACAATCGCCTTGCCCACCGCAGCGGAATCGGCCGGCAGTGTCAGCTCGCGCAGGCTGCTCTTGAGACCGTTGACCGGCGTGTACTCGATCGGGAAAGCGGGTTTGGGTGCGACCCGGGCATCTACTTTCAACCAGCGGGCCATCAACGGAATCGTCGTGCCCTGCAGCAGCACGGAAGCCAGCACCACGAAGAAGACCACGTTGAAGATCAACGGGGCGGCGGGCAACCCGGCCAGCCGCGGATAAGTTGCCAGGATGATGGGCACTGCGCCGCGCAGGCCCACCCAGGCCACCAGCGTTTTTTCGCGCCACGGCAGGCGGGCCGCGGCCAGCGCGACGAAGACGCTCAACGGGCGCGCGATCAGCATCAGCCAGCCGGCGATGAGCAGCCCGGCGCCGATGACGGGCAGCAGTTGCGAGGGAAAGACCAGCAGTCCCAGCGTGAGAAACATGGCGATCTGTGTCAGCCACGCCAGCCCGTCGTGGAAGCGCATGAGGCTGCGCTTGTGGATGAAATCGCGGTTGCCCACCACGATCGCCGCCACGTACACCGCCAGGAAGCCGTTGCCGCCGACGACGGCCGTGAAGCCGTAGATCAGCAGCACTGCGGCCAGCGTCAGCACGGGATACAGGCCCTCGTAGCCCAGCCGCGCGTGATTGATGCTCCACACCAGGCCGCGCCCCAACGCATAGCCCAGGGCAGTGCCCAACACCCCCTGCAGGATCAGGCGCGCAATAAGGGCCAATGGCGAATCGATCTGCTGGGTGAGCAGTTGGATCAAGCCGACGGTGAGGAAGACCGCCATGGGATCATTGCTGCCGGATTCCAATTCCAGCAGCGGCTTGAGCCGGCCGCGCAGGCTGATGCTTTTGGCGCGCAGCACCGACATCACAGCGGCCGCGTCGGTGGACGATACGATCGCGCCCAGCAGCAGCCCTTCCAGCGGCGTCAGCCCCAGCAGCCAGTACGCGAAGACGCCCACCAGCAGCGCGGTGAGCATCACGCCCAACGTCGCCAGCACCGCGCCCTCTTTCAACACCGGTCGGATGCTGTCCCAGTCGGTATCGAGACCACCGGCGAACAGAATCAAGATCAGCGCGATGACGCCGATGAATTGCGTCAGCGCAGGATCGTCAAAGTAGATGCCGCCCGGCCCGTCGGAGCCGGCCAGCATGCCCAGCAGCAGAAACAATAGCAGGGCCGGGATGCCAAACCGATCCGACACCTTGCTGGCCAGCACGCTCAGCAACAGCAGGCCGGCGGTCGCTATCAGTATCAGCTCAGCAGATGACGACACAGGCTACCTCAAGATAGAAAACTGGCTGACAGCGCCGGGCTGTCAGCCAGTTGAGCCACGCGACCGCCTACGGGCCGGATACGGTGGGCGAAACGGGTGTCGTGGGCGCCACCGCCGGTGTGGGCAGCTGTTCCTGCAAACTCTTCAGATCTAGAATGAATGGGTTGTTGCCACTGGAAGGCAGCAGGATCAAGCCGACGTTGGGCGCCAGTTTTTGAATGTAAGTGTACGTCAGCAGGTCGGGATTGGTCTTCAGCGCATCGGCGATCAGCCGCAACGCTTCAGCGTCGGCCGTGGCCTTGGTGACCACGGCTTCGGCGTCGCCGCGGGCGCGCTCGGCCACCGCGTCAGCCTCGCCTTTGGCCTTGGCGCGCAGCTGCTCCGCTTCCTGCTGTGCCTTCTGCACCAGCAGCTTGGCCTGCTCGGCCTGCTGCTGCGCGATCTGCTTCTGTTCCACCGATTGCGAGTATTCGGCGGTAAAGGTGACGTTGCGCAGCTGCAGCGCGTCCAGCACCAGACCCTGCTTGGAGAATTCGGCGATCAGCTGCTCCTGAATGGCCTGTTGCAGTTCGGTGCGCTTGACGCCGTAGATTTCTTCCACTTTGTAGCGCGACGCGGTGTTATAGATGACGTTGCGGGTGGTGGGGCGCACAAACGCCGCCACGTAACGATCTTGCGACAGCCACGTCCGCCGCAGATCGACCACGCGCGCCGGATCGGCGTAGTAGCGCACGGTGGCATCGATGAACACCTGCTGCCCATCGGAGGTGCGCGCTTCCACCGCGTCGTTGCCCTGAATCGCGCCTTCGCTGATCGTGCCCGACATGGTGTATTCCTGCTTGGTCGTGCTGAACCGATCGACGGATTCGATGAACGGCACAATCCAGTGGATGCCGGGCATCAGTGGATCGGGCCGCACGCCGCCGGGCGTAAGGGGACTGACCACCACACCCGCCTCGGTTTGATCGATGAAGACCAGCCCGGCGCCCACCGTGTTCAGGCCGACACCGCCGATCAGCAGCACCAGCACGATGAAGACGTTGATCTTGGCGTCGCGCCGCTGCGAGCGCAGCGTCATCACGTAGAAAACGTACAAGCCCAGGCCGATGATAAGCGCCCAGCCGGCAAAGGTGAAAATCGTGGAAATACTCATGCTAACCTCTTTTCGCGATGTACAAACGGACGATGAATCGGCTGATGACCGATCACGCCCGATTATACCTTGTTCCCGATGGGTCGGTTGACCGCCGGCTGACAACCGGCCGCCAGCCGGCCGCCCCGCTCTTTGAGTGCGCGTCAAAGTTGGGCGGCAGCGGCGTGCCGGCGATTGAAATCGCGCCTGTGGAGCCGTTGGCCGACCGCCCGCCAGACGAGAATTCATTCGCCGGAGAAGTCGATCGGCCAAACACTGACGCGCAACTCTCGGTCTTTTGGCCGATTGACAAATCAGCGCCTCTCGATTAAAATGTGTCAACCATTCAAAATAATTTGAATGATTGACCACAATTGAACGACGAACGGAGGCCCCCATGCCGCGCGGCAAAACCGCTAAAAAGACCGCCGACTCGGCCGGCTACGAAGTGACCGAACTGGAGCAGCTGCGCGTGCTGGCCGATCCCCTGCGCCTGCGCGTGCTCGATTGCCTGTATCAGGAGCCTCGGACAGTCAAACAGGTGGCCGATCAGCTTGATCTGCCCGCCACCAAACTGTATTACCACGTGGGCGAGCTCGAGCGCATCGGCGTGGTGAAGGTCGTCGAAACGCGCGTAAAGTCCGGCATCGTCGAGAAATACTATCGGACGACGGCCCCGCTCATCCGGGTTTCGCGCGAGCTGCTCAAGCTGACCGGCAGCCCATCGGACACCACTCACACCTATGCGGAACTGGTCGGCTCGCTGTTTGAGGCCGTGGCCGACGACCTGCGACAGGCTGTCCTGACCGGCCAGCTGGTGCCGCCCGAAGAGCGCGCGATCAAGACGGCCGCGCTGGGCCGCACCAATGTGCGACTGACCCGCGCTGCCGCCGCCCGTCTGGCCAGGAAACTGGGCAAGCTGTTGCAGGAAGATATGGAAGCGGCCGACGATCCCGCCGGCGAAGTGGAATATGGCTTCGCGCTGGCCTTCTTCCCCATAAAACCGTTAGCCGGAGGCTCCGCCGATGAGTAACTCTATCCGCGCCCGCGATGTGCTGCGCCGTGGGCCATTTGTGCGCCTGCTGGCGGGGCAGTTTGTCTCACAGTTGGGCGACGGGTTGATCTACCTGTCGCTGATCATCATGCTCAATCGCCTGCTCAGTGAAAAAGAGGCCGCGGCTGCCATCGGCATCCTGCTCATCTGCCAGACCGCGCCGCGCGTGCTGTTTGGCCTGCTGGCCGGCGTGTACGTCGATCGACTGGATCGCAAGCGCTTGATGATCGTCGCCGACGTGGCGCGCGGCGGACTGGTGCTGGCCTGCCTGCTGGTCACCGGGCCGGAAACGATCTGGGTCTATTACGTCTGTGCCGCCCTGCTCTCCACGCTCAGCGCCGTCTTCGCGCCGGCCAAGAGCGCCAGCCTGCCGCACCTCGTCACGAAAGATCAACTGCTCGTCGCCAACACTTTGTCGCAGACCAGCTTCTACATCGCGTTGACCACCGGCACGGCGTTATCGGGTGTGCTCATCGGCGCGTTCAACTCGCCGGTGCCGGCCATTGTGTTTGACGCGCTGTCATTTGGCGTGTCGGCGATCTTCATCGCGTCGCTGCCGCTGCCGCATCAGCCCGTTGAAGCCGCGCCCGATCAGAGCGCCGGCCGCGTGTGGGCCGATCTCAAAGAAGGGCTGCGCTTCGTCGCCGGGCAGCGCCTCCTCGTTGGCTCCATTTTGGGCTTTGCCGTCACCATGCTGGGCGCAGGCGCCACCAACGTGCTGTTTGTGCCGTTCGTCGTCAACGATCTGGGGCTGTCTGAAACGTGGGTGGGCTTTATCGATCTGACGCAGGTGGCGGGCATGGTGCTCATCAATCTGTTTGTGGCGCGCATTGCCGCGCGCTACTCGCCTGCCATTATCTTTGGCGCGGGGATCGTGGGGCTGGGGTTGTCCATCGCCATCACCGGCTGGGTGCAGGCGGCCTGGGTATTGTTTCCGCTCAGCGTGCTGTGGGGGCTGACGCTGGCTCCGGTGCAGGCCAGCGCCGCCACCATCGTGCAGAACGTGCCCGATGAAGTGCGCGGCCGCACGGTCAGCGCCACGGAAACCATCGTGGGCATCGCCAACGTCGCATCGATGGCGCTGGCCGGATTGGCCGGCAGCGTCATCGGGGCGCGCAACAGCTTCATCGCGGGCGGCCTCATCGCCGCGCTGGGCGGCGTGCTGGCGTGGTTGATGATGCGATCGGCCGAGCCGCCGGAACGAGCAGCCGCCGGCGAATTGATCGCCCGAACAGTGGAAGTGCCCGTCGAAAACGAGCGTTAAATCTCCCGCCCGATCGATCTTCCGTGCCCGATGATCAGCCCGATTTCTGCGAGAAATCGGGCTTTTTTGCGCCATTCACTTGCCAACGGGTGTAGAATGAAATTGGGCCAATCACACTGCAAGGAGGTGCGCCATGATCGAGCACGTGAAGTACCTGTTGATCGGGAGCGGCCCGGCAGCCTATCACGCGGCGTGCGGCATTCGCGAGCGAGATCGCACCGGGCGGCTGCTGATGGTCGGCGACGAACCCGACCTGCCCTACGCCCGACCGCACCTATCCGGAGCGTATCTGGCCGGCCATCGAGATCGATCGAGTCTGATGTTGCAGCCCGCCGACTTTTACGCGAGCCAGCTTGAAGCCGAAGTCCGGCCCGGCGTCAGCGTCAGCCGACTGGACGCCAAACGCAACACGGCCGAACTGGCCGATGGCACCACGGTTACCTTTGAACGCGCCCTGCTGGCGACGGGCAGCAAACCGATCCGCCTGGCCGTGCCCGGCGGCAATCTGCCCGGCATCCATTACTTGCACACGCTCACTCAAGTGGATGCAGTCAGGGCGGCCCTGGTCAATGCGCGCCGCGTCGTCGTCATCGGCGGCGAGCCGGCCGGTGTGCAGGCGGCGGCCACGCTGGCGCAGCTCGGCCTGCGCATCACGCTGCTGCTGCCGGGTGAGGCCGTCCTCAAACCAGTGCTGGGGCCGGGCGCTGGCCGCTTCCTCACCGATTACTTTGCCGATCACGGCGTGGCGGTGCTCAAGCATACCCGGCCGGGTGCCGTCGAAGCCAAACGGCACGAGCTGGTGGTGGAGCTGGTTGACGGCGTGAAGGTGCCCGCTGATCTGGTGCTGGTGGACATCGGCTGCACGCCGCGGGTGGAGTTGGCGCGCGCCGCCGGTCTGGCGGTCGATCAGGGCGTGGTGGTGGACGAGTACCTGCGGAGCAGCGATCCGTCGATCTTCGCGGCGGGCGACATCGCGCAGTATCCCGATCGACGATATGACCGCCGGCTTCGACTGGAGTCCTGGGACAACGCCGCGGCCACGGGGCAGATCGCCGGCCGGAACATGGCCGGGGCGAATCAGCCGCTCGATCATCTGCCGTACCTGAACGTCAGCCTGTTCGACCTGGACCTGCAGGCGTGGGGCGATCTTTATCGCTGGGACAGGGTCATCGCGCGCGGCACGCTCGGCCACCAGTTGACGTATTTCTACGTATATCACGATCGGGTGGTGGCGGCCCTGGCGGTCAACCCCGGCGCCGATGACGCCGCCGTCCTGCCGCGGCTGGTGGCCGCACAGCCGCTGGTGACAGATGCGCGCGCCTTCGGCGATGTGAGCGTGCCGTTCGAGCGGCTGATGGGGACGCCGGCCGACGCTACAGTCGCAACGTCGTGGTGACGATGAGCGCCTGACCGGTGATGTAGATCACCCACACCACGTCGTGCACCAGAAACCAGGCGTTGTCGCGCAGTTCGCGGTTGCCCAGCATCAAGTCGGAGATCAGGAACAGCAGCCCGCCGATCGCCGTGAGCGTGAAGCGGGCGTCGTTTATCGCCAGCGTGCCGGCCGCGCCGGCCATCACCGCGATGAGCCAGGCGTAAACCAGCGAGCCGAGATTGATCGATCGAGGCTTGGCAGGATTGCTGATAAACATGACCCACAGGACGGAGGCCGCCAGCACGTAGATCACCCAGAACAGCGAGCCGGTCAGCGGATTCGACGCGGTCAGCGTCATAAAACCGACCACGTAGCAGATGTGGCCGATGCTGAAGACGACGATACCGGCGATCATGCGCCCGGGCAGCGGGATAACGCCGGCCAGGATCAGATCGCCCAGACAGCCAAAGGTCATGCCTAGCGCAAAAGACATGGCCGCAGAGTCCAACTCCAGCCGGCTGCCCGACCACAGCAGCCACGCACAGATGACCAGGCTGACTGAAGTCGCCAGGCGCAGCGGCTTGAGCGTGCGGCGCGTGCGATCGGCAGTGTAGCGACCGAAGATAAACGCGACGATCAGCAGCACCGGAATGGCGCTGAGGCTGAGAGAGACGATCGAGAAAGCGGCTGAACCGACGAAGCTGTCCGACATGGGCGGCACCCTTACTCCCCGATGAATTGCGCCACCACTTCGCGGCGGCGCGGCCGCGTGTCAAAGTCCACCAGAATGATCTGCTGCCAGGTGCCCAGCGTCAGCTGGCCACCGACGAATGGGACGCTGAGCGATGGGCCGAGCAGCGCCGCGCGCACGTGGCTGTGCCCGTTGTCATCGCCCCAGCGCAGGTGATGCTCATAATCCGCGTCGCGCGGCGCGATGCGCTCAAAAGCGCGGCCCAGATCGTTGACCGCGCCGTCCTCATATTCAAGGGTGGTCAGCGCGGCCGTGCTGCCGATGACGAACAAGGTTACCACGCCGCTGGTCAACTTTGCCTCGCGCAGAGCGCGTTCCACGCCCGGCGTGATGTCCAGCGTGTGGCCGTTTCCGTTTGTGTAGAGGGCGATCTTCTTGGAGACGATCATGGCCTTTCTCCGATGAGGATGCCGCCATTATAACAGCGACCCACCTGCGGGTGACGGAGCTTTGATTATTCCGGCCGAGCGCTGTAGAATGCGGGCATGAGCCTGCTCCATAATTCCTTAAAAACTCGGATCATGGTGATTGTGATCGGCGCGGCGGCCATCCGCCTGGTACTCTTCGCTCATCTCCCCCTGTTGTTCACGGACGATTCATAGGATTATCTGGGCGCCACATACGATATTATGCGTAGGGCGGATTTCAACTCGGACCGGCTGCGCGATGTGCGGATGCCCGCGTATCCGGTCTGGCTGGCGATGACCCAACCGCTGACGGCCATGCAAACCGATCGGGTGGTGCTGCTGCAGAAGGCGCTGGGAGTGGTGACGGTGCTGCTGGCTGCCGCCATCGGCCGCGCCCTGGGCGGCCGCTTTCTGCCCGAAAGCCTGGCGGCCTTCATGGCCTTCAACCCGATCTTCCTGATCTACGAACACGTCCTCATGTCAGAGACATTGTTCCTGACGGCGCTGCTGGGTCTGACGCTGGCCGCCGTCGTCAGTCTGCACGGGCCACTGCGCTGGTGGAAGGGTGCGGCGCTGGGCGTGATGCTTGGCATCTGCATTCTGACGCGAGCCAACGCCACCCCTTACGGGCTGGTGCTCCTTGCCGCGATCGGCCTGGCGTACTTCCTTAATCATGGCAGGCCCGTCAGCGTGACCGCGCGGGCGTTCCTGAAGTTCAGTCTGATCGCAGGCGCGGCCACCGCGCTGGTGATTGGCCCGTGGATGTGGCGCAACGCCAATCTATATCACAATGTGTCGCTGACCAACTTCACCAACCGCAACTTGCTAATATACAAGGCTATTCATCATCCGCTTGATCCGACGTTGCCGCTGCTGCGTGAGACGAGCGCCCAGCTGGGCAGCGCGGAAGTCAATTATGACTGGCTGTGGCGCATGTACCAGTTCTACACGACGCCTCAGGCGGAACGAGTGGCCGGCGCGCTGGTCTGGGAACAAATTTCAAATCATCCCGACGTCTACCTGTACGAAGTCAAAGATAGTTTTCTGGGCTTTGTCGGCTTTCAAGGCGATTTCCTGAATGAGCGCACCGCGGTTCGAATCCTGTTCACGGCCATCAGTGATCCCGCCCGGATTCGGGAGCTGACCGCCATTCCCGATTGGTTCTCTCGGCGCTATCCCACTTTTCGGTTCAACCCGGTCTCCGGTGATCCGGCCGTGCTTCAGAGCTGGTCGGCGCTGGGGCTGGCTTTCCTGCGATATGGCCGCCCGATCTTGTTCATAGTGTTCGTCGCCGCCGGCCTGGCATATCTGGCGGCACGCTTACGCACGGGTGATCGCCCTGGTCAACACGTCGATAACGCGCTTGTGCTGCTTGGCGCCGGTTATCTGTCGATGATCGTGCTGCATGCCATCACCTTGACAGACAACGAACGTTATGCCGCCCCATTTGACTGGCTGCCGCTGGCCTGCAGCGTAATCGTCGTGGCCTGGCTGCTCGATCGGCGCCGGGCCGCCCGCGCCCAACGCGGCAATCCGATTGATCCGATTATTTGATTTGACAACTTGCGTGCGCCATGATATAGTACGTTTCGTAGGACGTGGTAAGTACCTGTAGTGGTTGCACCAGCATCGCCGCTCGGGGTATCGCCAACCGGGCGGTTTTTGTATGTGCAATCGGCGTGGGAAGACCGGCGGCCTAACATCACCCATCTGCAAGGAGCAACAAACGTGAGCGACAAGGTAACTGGAACCGTCAAGTGGTTCAACGCGACGAAGGGCTACGGCTTCATCTCGCGTGAGGGTGGCGAGGACGTCTTCGTGCATCACACCGCCATCAACATGACCGGCTACCGTTCACTGAACGAAGGCCAGCGCGTCGAGTTCAGCATTGAGCGCGGCCCCAAAGGCCTGCAGGCCAAGGATGTTGTGCTGCTGTAACCCACAGTTTCGCTTCCCTTGACCCACCAAACGCCGCCCCTCACCCGGGCGGCGTTTTTCTTTATACGATGGTTGCGGTAGAATTCGCTTCCGATGACTTATGAGCAATCAACCTGTGTGGACTAATCGATCGACGCTTCAGAGCGCCGAAACGCGCCCGTCGTCACGCGCGCCCCGATCGGGCCGCCCCCGTCCGATCGGCCTGTATCTCATCACCGGCTGCCTCACGCTGATCGTGCTGATGTGCGCGGCGACCAGCCTGGTGCTGGCCGCCATCGGGCCGAGCACGCTGCTGGCGCTGCGCGATCGCTGGCTGGGCCGCGATCTGGGCGAGACCGTGACCACCATCGGCCAGGTGGCGCAGGTCGTCGTGGCCGATACGGATGTGTGGCCCGTGCCCGACAATGGCCGACTGACCGTGCTGCTGATGGGCGTGGACACGCGCGATAAAACACTGGAAGGCGCTTCGCGCTCCGATGTGATCACGCTGGTCACCATCGATCCGATCAGCCACACGGCCGCCCTGCTCTCCATCCCGCGCGACCTGTATGTGCCCATTCCACAGATCAACTTCGACAGCCGCATCAACACCGCGTATTTCTACGGCGATTATTATCACCTGCCCGGCGGCGGCCCGGCGCTGGCCGAGCAGACGTTGTCGTACAACTTTGGCATCCCCGTGCAGCGCTACGCCGTGATCGACTTTGCGGGCTTCAAGCAGATCGTGGATGCCGTGGGCGGAGTGGACATCGACGTGCCGAAGGAGATCGTCGATTACGAATACCCCACCGAAGACTACGGCATCGAAACACTGGTCATCCCGGCCGGCCGCGTCCACATGGACGGCAACCTGGCCCTCAAGTACGTCCGCACCCGCCATGCCGACAGCGACTTCGGCCGCCTGCAGCGCCAGCAGCAGGTGATGCTGGCCATTCGCGACAAGGCGCTGAGCATCGGCAACCTCGGCGCGGTGCCGGAGACGCTTCACGCTCTGGGCGATTCGCTGCGCACCGATTTCACCCTGCCGGAGATTCTGACGCTGGCCAAGAAGTGGGCCGCCATCCCGCGCGAAAACATCCGGCAATACCGCATCGACGAAACGATGATCACGCCGTGGGTGACGCCGCAGGGCGGGCAGGTGCTGCTGCCCAATCGTGAGGCCATCGCCACCGTTGTGGCGGAATTCATGGGGCAATCGGCCGCGCCGGCCACCGTCGCCCGGCCATGAAGCCCGGCGGGGAGGTCGCGTGACGGATCAGACACCCAACGCTGGAGTAACCATCGCCGGCGACGCGACGATCGGCGAAGATGTCATCGGGCGAGACAAAATTGTCTC
Organism: uncultured Anaerolineae bacterium; assembly: GCA_964550855.1. Taxonomy (GTDB): domain Bacteria; phylum Chloroflexota; class Anaerolineae; order Fen-1058; family Fen-1058; genus JAGOBP01. The sequence continues at coordinate 38,254 of CAZKBQ010000030.1, read as the reverse complement.
GAACACCAATACCAACGTGTACGCCGGCCTCACCGTCGGCGATATGTTTCGACTGCGGCTGGTGATGAGTTACGAGCGGCTGTGGGGACTGCTGGAACCCCTGGCCCTGTATGGCCGCACCGCGCCATTCACGGTCGACGCTGCCCGCCAATTATCCGAGCAGTTAAGGCGCTGGTATTTTCAGGAAGCCGGCGGCATGTATCTGCACTTTTCGCCGGAACTGGCCGCGCACGAGCAATACATTAAGCTGCAAAAATTCCTGCAACAGACGGTTGAGACGCTGGGCGATTCGGCCTCGCCCGAACGTGTGGGCGCGGCTTTTGAGGCCGCTCAGGCGCAGGGGCACGCGCTGCGCCAGGCCATGGCCCGGGAGATTCAACACTACATGCTGGCCGGCCGAGCGAGTCAGTCGGCCGCGATGGCGCCGTCGATGGTTGACCCGCCAGCCACCTGAATGAGGTGGTTACAGTGCGTAACGCGAGCTATAAACAGACTTCCGAAGTCCGCGGACTTCGGAAGTCTGTTGTTGTGTAACGCGCCCACGACGGGCTATTGCGGCCAGAAGTGCAGCACCAACCCGTTGATCAGCGCGGCAGTGTTGTAACTGTACTGGTTGCCGGCGCTGCCCGCGGCATTCTCCACGCCGCTCGTGGCCGAAACGCCGGTATCGTACGACGCATTGCCAAACGACGTATCCTGATACAGGAACCAGACGTGATTGGTGGTCTCGTCCAGCTGAATCTCGAACGTCGCGCCGTTGGTGCCGCTGACGCCGTAGTGGTTGACGTTGCGCCACTCGATGATGAACGTGCGATTGGGCGCGGTGCCCGAGACGCCCGTGTAGATGGCGCCGCCCAGATTGGGCGCCAGGTCATCCCAGAAGGCCGCCAGCAGCGCGTTCGGATTGGCCGTGTTCGGAATCGCCACGTTGCTGTAGGCGCTGCTGGCCGTGCCGAAGTGCGCGTTGCCGTTGGACGAGATCTTGATCGACGTGTAGTTGGTGCCCGCGAACCGGAACGTGAACGGCAGTGATACGCTCTTGGTCGTATCGTCGCTGGTGATGTTCTGATTGGTCGTCCCGGCGATCCACGCGCGCGCATCCGTGTTCGATCGGCAGTAGCCGCCCGAGGCATTGGGGCAGGTCACGACCGGCGTGGCCGTGGGCGTGGGCGGTACCGGCGTCGCGGTCGGCGGCACCGGGGTGGGCGTCGGCGGCAGCGGCGTGGGTGTGGGACCGATGGGCGTGGCGGTGGGCGTGGGCGGCACCGGCGTGGGCGTCGGGCCGGTCGATCCGCACGACGGGAACTTGAACGAACCGATGCGGGTCTTCCACGTCACCGTGCCGGTGGTCTGTACGTATTCGCTCGTGAACCAGAAGGTGCAGTCGTCCACCGGATCGACCGACATGTTGGCGTAGTCGCCCCAGCGCGAGGCGGTCCCCGTCTGCGAGCCGGTGCCCGCGATCAACGTGGTCTCGCCCTGCGGCAGAGTATTCAGGGGGTCAGAGGCCAATCGGCCGGTGTACCGAATGCTGGGATACGTGGACGCATTCGCCGCGCTGTAGCCCAGCCCGATGTTGCCGTCGCGATCCATCGCGATGCTGCCCATCCAGCGATAGACGCCATCGGCCGGCGCGTAGGTGCCCTGCTGATAGATCGACGGCGTGCCACCGGGATTGCGAATCTCGTACCAGCGCACGCCCGCCTGCGTGCCGCTGCTGGCGGCATTGACGCTGTGGGCCACCACCAGCGCTTGATGATCGCCAAAGTTGCGATACGCCAGGCGGTGCATCAGGCGGTCGCCCAGCCCGTCGAGTTTCACCGACGTGCCCGGCTGCGGTACGCAGCTGCGCGTGGTGGCGCACAACTGATTGTACGATGCCACCGTCAGGCTGGTCGGCCCGGTGAAGGTTGACGCCGAAGGCGTGGTCCAGTTGACGCTGAATTTCCACAGGTGCAGCGCCGTGCTGCCAATTTCCACGATGAACTCCGGTGAACCCGTGGGCGGCGGCGTGGACCCGTCCAGATCAGCCGGCAGCAGCGAGCCGTAGCTGGTGCTGGTGTTGAACTGCACGAAGGTGGCCGCGGGTTGGCCGTTGAGCATGGCCGCGCGATTCAGGGCGATGGCGCTGGCGCCCTGGAACGAGACGGTGCCAAAGCGGTTGGCCGTCAGGTAATACGCATCCGGCCAGATGCCCAGCTTGGGATAGTCGTAGAACACCGACGTGCTGAATTGGAAGAAGTAGCGATAGTACGAACCGGTGGGATCACCCGTCGTGGAGACGGCGACGCATTCGCCGTACGGATTGGCCGCGGTGAACTGGGTCATCAACCACCGATCGGCCAGCTGATCGTACAGGACCACCGGGTCACCGTCGTTGCGGGTGGCGCACGGCGCGCCGAACCCCTGCCAGATTTGATTGCCCGCCAGTGGCCCCAGCAGCGAGTTGCCGCTCTTGTCGAAGACTTGAAAATGCAGATTCACCCACTGCACGTAGTGATTGGGGCCGACATCGCCGTTGGTGTCCGGCGGATAAACGCTATCCAGATTGCCCACGCCGTCGAAGTTGACCGACGGCGCCGGGGCCTCCGGCGCAGCGTTGCGATCGGTGGGCAGACCAAGCGTGGACTGGCGCACCGGATCTTCAACCTGAGGGCGCTCGGCATCCTTTGCAAAGCCTTCTTCGGTCTCGCCCGGCTCACCCATCTCGCGCTCACCTGTCGGTGGCACAAAGGGCAGCGGCTCCATATCGCGCAGCGCGGGCGACACGTCGAAGGCGGTGGCGACACCGACGATGGGCGTATTGGGATCGATCTGAACCGGCGGTTCTTGAGGCTCGTCGCCAGTCACGGGAGTCGGTTGAAAGCCTTGAATGGCGTTGGGGGCCAGCTGGCGCGGCGCCAGCGGCACATTGGGCGAACGCGTCGGCGCCAACGCCACCACTGCCAACGCGATGAGCAACACCGCAATCACAAACACTTTCATGCGCATGGTGAGTTTCTCCACCTGGTTCTGAGCGAACTTCATTGAAATTCGACAGCATCATTAGCAAACGGACCGGGGCCGCCGACCCCGCGCAACACGTTGAACCGCCAGCCTCCTGCCGCAAAGTGTGAGCTTATTCGATTGTCTGATGAAACGATCAAGTTTGGCGAGTGGGGAAGTGAATCGGACTTGGAGCGGCATTCTAGCACCAATTTGAAGCGTGAACAGGGGCGCAAACAAGTTTTAAGGAGTGTGTGACCGGCGGAACAGATCAGACAAATTCAGCCGACCTCCTGGCGACGCCACAGCCGGTAATACGGGCCGCGGCGCTGCAGCAGTTTGGCGTGCGTGCCGCGTTCGATCACGCGCCCGCCGTCGAGCACGATAATCTCATCGGCGCTATCCAGCGCCGTGAGCCGGTGGGTGATGATCAAGACGGCCCGATCGGTGAACAGCGGCTCGACGGCGTTCCACACTTCCCGCTCGGTGAGCGGATCGAGGTTGGCGGTTGCTTCGTCAAAAATCACCATCGGCGCCTCTTTCAACAGCGCGCGCGCAATCGCCAGCCGCTGACGCTCGCCACCGCTCAGCTTCAGGCCCTGCTCCCCGATTGGCGTGTCGAGACCCTGCGGCAGCGCCTGAATAAAAGCGTGAAGTTGCGCCTGCTGCACCGCCCGCTCAATCTCAGCATCAGTCGCTGCCGACCGCGCCAGCCGCAGATTCTCGCGAATACTCGTATTAAACAGATGCGTCTGCTGGGCCACCACCGCGATCAGGCGGCGCACCTCAGCCGTCTCCAGATCACGCGCCTCGACGCCGTTCAGCCAGATGTGCCCCGATTCGTAATCCCAGAAACGCAGCAGCAGGTTCGCCAGCGTCGATTTGCCCGCGCCGCTCGCCCCGACGACGGCGATGCGCCGACCGGGTCGCACCTCAAATGACACATCCTGCAGCGCCGGCGGCTCATCCTGACTGTAGCGGAAACTCAAGTGCTCCACGCGCAACGACACCGCGCCAGTGGGCGGCGTGGCAGGGTGCAGCGGCTCAATCGTGGCCGGGGGCGAATCTGCAATGTCAAACAGGCGACGGGCCGCCTGCAGGTTCTGATCGAGGTATTGAAAAGCCAGCGGCAGCGCCAGCACCCCTTCAAAACTGGCTAACGTCGCCAGCGCCAGCACGGCCAGATCAACGCCGGTCAATCGCGCCGCGCACACCAGCGGAATGGCGACGAGCAGCACCGTCCACATCGCCAGCTGGGTCAACAGTCCGCCCAGCGCCGAGTGCGCAGCGGTGACTTCTGCCAGCCGCGTCTGTGCGCGCGCGTAATCAAGACTGAGCGATCGGATGCGCGCCGATTGATCGGCCTGACGACCCAGCGCGATCAGATCCGCGCCGCCCTGGATGCCGTCGATCAGGGCTGTACTCAACTCCGATCGGATCAGCAGCGCCCGGCGGCCGCTGTCGCGGCTGGCAGCCCGGGCGAGTAATGGTAGTGCCGCACCGATCAGCAACATGAAGGTCAGCACCACCAGCGCAATCGAAGGATCAAACGCGGCAAGGAACACGGCCATGATCGCGGCCACGACCAAGGCCGTGGCCGGCGGCGCCAGCACGCGGATAAAGAAGTTCTGCAGCGTCTCGATGTCGCCCACGATACGGCTGAGCAGATCGCCCGAACGCGCCTGCAGCAGCCGCGCGGGCGCCAGCGGCTCCAGCGCCGCGTAAAACCAGACGCGCAGCCGTGCCAGCAGACTAAAATTCACGTAATGTGAGACCAGCCGCTCCAGATAGCGGAATACGCCGCGCGCAATGCCAAAGAAGCGCACGCCCACAATCGCCACGGCCAGATCGGCGACCGACGGACGCAGCGCAGCGGTGGCGATGATCCACGCCGAGGCCGACAACAGCCCCACACTGCTGCCGATGGTCAGCACGCCCAGCAACACCGACAACGCCATCCACCATTTGAACGGCGCGGCCAGCTGCAGCAGACGGCGAAAGACGGCCAGCGACGACTGTTGAGTAATGAGTGAGCGGCTCTGATTGGACGCGGCCGATGTCGGAACAGGGGGCGGCAGCGGCGGTTTGTAGTCGTGTGCCACCACCTCAGCCGCTTCTACGTCGCGCCTCCCCGCCGAAGGGTGGGCCATGGTCAGTTGATAATACGCACCCTGCTTCTGCATCAACTCCGCGGGCGTGCCCTGCTCCACCACACGCCCCTGATCCAGCACGACGATCCGATCGGCGCGGGCGGCAGTGCTCAATCGATGGGTGATGATCAACGCAGTCCGGTGAACCAGCAGCTGATCGATCGAGGTCTGGATCAGATCTTCGGTGGCCAGATCGAGGTTGGAGGTGGCTTCATCCAGGATCAGCAGCGGCGCATCTTTCAGAAAGGCACGAGCCAGCGCCAGCCGCTGCGCCTGTCCGCCGCTCAACCGCGCGCCGCGCTCGCCGATGACGGTCTCGTAGCCGGCCGGCAGGCTGCGAATAAATTCGTCGGCGTGCGCATGCCGGGCGGCCGCCAGCACGTCGGCGTCGGCGGCGGCCGGGCGTGCCAGCCGCAGATTGGCGGCGATGGTGTCGTTGAACAGATAGGGCAGCTGCGGCACCCAGGCGATCTGCTCGCGCCACGCATCCGGCGCGCAGTCCTTCAGCGGCGCGCCGTCGATCAGAATTGCGCCGTGCTGCGGCTCGATGAAGCGCAGCAGCAAACTGGCGATGGTGCTCTTGCCCGCGCCAGTGGCGCCCACCAGCGCCTCGCGCTCGCCGCGTTTGATCTCAAATGACACGTCGTTCAGCGCCGAACGGTCGTCTTCGTAGGCAAAGGCCACCTGCTCAAAGCGTATCGTCGACCACGGCGACACCGCGCGCTGATTTCCACTCGCTGATCGATGCTCCCCAGTTTCCAACACTTCAAAGATCCGCGCGGCGGCCGCCACGCCCGACAGGCCGGCGTGAAAGCGCGTGCCCAGCAGGCGCAGCGGCAGATAAAAATCGGGCGCAAGGACCAGCACAAAAAACGCCGGCTCAAACTGCAGGGTGCCGTACAGCAAGCGCAGGCCGATTTCCACCGCCACGATGGCCGTGCTCAACGTGGCGATCATTTCCAGCGCAAATGCGGATAGAAATGCCACGCGCAGCACGCTCAACGTCGCGTCGCGGAAACGCCGGCTGATCTGCGCAATGGTCTCGAGCTGTTGGCGGCTGCGGCCCAGCAGCTTGAGCGTGGTCAACCCCTGCAGCACGTCGAGGAAGTGCGCGCTGAGAAACGAGAGCTCGGCGTACTGGCGCTTCGTCAACGCATCGGCCGCTTTGCCGATGAGGATCATGAAGAACGGGATGAGCGGCGCGGTGATTAGCAGGATCAGCGCGGAGAGGAGATCGATCGGGAAGACGAAGATCAGCATCAGCAGCGGCACCACGGCGGCCAATACCAGTTGAGGCAAATACTGGCTGAAATAGGCTTCCAGCGCTTCGATGCCGTCGATGGCCGTGTTGACCAGTTCGCCGGTGCGCTCACCGCGCACGTAGGCCGGGCCGAGCTGCAGCAGGTGATCGAACAGGCGCTGGCGCAGCTGCGTCTTGACGCGCGCCGCAGCCCGAAAAGCGCTGACGTCGCCGGCCCAGGTCAGCGCCGCGCGCATCAGCATGACGATCAGCAGCGCGTCCAACAGGGGCGGCACGTCGGCCAGTGTGGCGGACTTGAGGAAAACCCGATCGATCACGGCGGCGAGCGCGGCGGCCTGGGCCACCGTCAGAAAACCGGTGAGGACGCCGAAGCCGATCGAGAGGCCGAGCCAGCCGCGGACGGCGCGCGCTTCCGCCAGCAAACGTCGATCGAATTTCATCTACGTCTTTTTCCGTACGTACAGCCGTTTTTCGACCGTCGCGATCACTTCACCGTGATCGTCCACCACCTCGGCGGTGAACACCGGCTCCGGCCTTTCGCCGGCATCGGCCTGCGCCCGGATGGCCGCGATCGTGTCCGGCGGGATGTGGAAGGTGGCGTGGACGGTGCCGCGCCCCGGCTTGAGGAACCGAATGGACGCCGCTTTATCCCAGACCACGTAGCCGCGCCCCAGATGATGCATGAGGATCAGCATGAAGAACGGATCGCACATGGCGTACAGGCTGCCGCCAAAGTGCGTGCCCACCACGTTGAGGTTGAAACGGGTGAGCGGCATTTTTACTTTGATGGTGTAGGCGTCCGATTCGCGGTGCAGCACGCGAATGCCCGCGCCCAGCAGCGGCGGGTAGAAGTTGATGTATTTGAAGCGCCGACTCTGCATGACGGATCGATCGGGCATACGAGATCAATCGGATTTTGAGGTGCGCCGGCGGCGCCCGGCGGCGGCCCGATCGGCCTGCCGCGCCTGCGCGGCATACCGCCAGATCAGACGGCGCATCGCCGCGGTGAGACGCGGTGTGTGCGGAAAACGCTCGCGGGTGGTGACGATGAGCTTGATCACTTCGTCGCGGCGGTGTTTGGCGGGGCGTGAACGTCGAGCTGTCATCACGCTAATTATAAACCACCGGCGGCGCAACCGCGAAAATGCGGTTGCGCCGCCGGGTCCTGCCGGCCCGCCTCGGAGGCTGCGGGCGACAGGCGCTCAGGCTTGTACCGTCTCGCGCGTGATGCGCTGGCGGAACACGTAGTAGGTCCAGCCCTGGTAGATCAACACGATGGGCACAAAGACCACGGCGACCAGCGTCATCACCGACAGCGTGTACGGCGTCGACGAGGCGTTGTAGATCGTCAGGCTGTAGGCGGGATCGGTGCTGCTGACCATGACGCGCGGGAACAGCGTCATGAAGATGGTGACCACACTGGTGGCGATGGTCACGCCCGTCATGGCAAACGCCCAGCCGTTCAGCCGCTTGCGGATAAACCAGCCCGAGGCCAGCAGCGTGCCGATGCCGGTCAGCGGGATGACGCCCGGGTTAACGCCCAGCTTGCTGAACATGTCGGTGGCCAGGTCGCTGGCGATGATCGTCACCACCAGCACCACCAGCGAGATCGGCCACAGCCGGCCGGCCAGTCGATTGGCCCGCTCGCCTACCGGATCGCCCGCTTTCATGGCCAGATAGATCGCGCCATGCAGCATAATCAGGGTCAGTGAATAGACGCCCGTGATCAGCGTGTACGGGCTGAGCAGCGAGAAGAAGTTGCCGGTGAACTGCATCTGCGCGTTGATGGGCACGCCCTGCAGCAGGTTGCCAAAAGCCACGCCCATCAGCAGCGCCGGCACGAAGCTGCCGAAGAAGATCATCCAATCCCAGAAGTTGCGCCATTCCGGTCGCTTATTCTTGCTGCGAAATTCAAACGCCACGCCGCGCATGATCAGCGCGATGAGCAGCACGCCCAGCGCCAGATAAAAACCGCTGAACATGGTGGCATACCAGTTGGGGAAAGCAGCAAACATCGCGCCGCCCGCCGTCAGCAGCCAGACTTCATTGCCGTCCCAGAACGGCCCGATGGTGTTGATGATCACGCGGCGGTCCGTGTCGTCCTTGCCCAGGAACGGCAGCAGGATGCCCACCCCGTAGTCAAAGCCTTCCAGAAAGAAGAAGCCCGTCCATAACACCGCGATCAAGATGAACCACAAGGTTTGCAGGAATTCAGGATCCATGTTTAGGCCTCCATGCCTGGGGGTGAAGGTTAGTACGCGCCGGTGGGCAGAGCGTCCTTGACAGGATCACTCTTGGCGAAGCGGCGCAGCAGCACGATGGTGACCACCATCAACCCGGCATACACCGCGGTGTACAGCACCAGCGTAATCAACACCGACAGGCCATCCACCGCCGTCGAGACGCCGTTTTCCGTGCGCATCAGCCCGTACACAATCCACGGCTGGCGGCCCAGTTCCGTCATCAGCCAGCCGGTCGTGGTGGCGATGTAAGGCAGCAGGATGGCCAGCGGCAGAATCTTCAAGAAGCGCGAGCTGGTCTCCAACCTCTCTTTCAGCACCAGGAACAAGGCCCACGCCGCCAGGAACAACATCAGGAAGCCCGCCCCCACCATCGCGCGGAACGTCCAGTAGATCCACGGCACCGGCGGCACGTAGTCGCCCGGCCCGTACTGCTGCTGGAACTGCGCATTGAGATTGTCGATGCCCTTCACCTCGCCCGTCAGCTGATTGTAGGCCAGCAGACTCAGCAGGCCGGGGATGCGGATGGAAAAGACTTCACTCCGACCGTCCAGCGTGCCGATCGTGAGCAGCGAAAACGACGCGGGATTCTCGGACTTAAACAGCCCTTCGGCGGCGGCCATCTTCATGGGCTGGGTCTGCACCATGTGCTGCGCCTGACTGTGCCCCACCACGATCACGCCCGCCGTGCCGATCAGCGCGGCGATGGTGCCGATCTGGAACGATTTCTTGAACAGGTCAACGTTGCTCTTGCGCAGCAGGTGCCAGGCGCTCACGCCCAAAATGAAGAACGCGCCCGTGGTCACGCCCGCCGTAAACACGTGCGGCCACTGCACCCACACATTGGGGTTGCGCAGCAGCGCCAGAAAATCCGTCATTTCGGCGCGGCCGTTGTTCAACACATAGCCCACCGGCTGCTGCATGAACGAGTTGGCGATGAGGATCCACAACGCCGACAGATTGGACGCCACCGCCACCAGCCAGATTGCGATCAGGTGAGCGCGTTTGGAAATCTTGTCCCAGCCGAAGAACCACACCCCCAGGAAAGTCGATTCGATGAAGAACGCCAGCAGCGCTTCCACCGCCAGCGGCGCGCCAAAAATGTCGCCTACAAAGCGCGAATACTCCGACCAGTTCATGCCGAATTGAAACTCCTGCACGATGCCGGTCACCACGCCCATGGCAAAGTTGATCAGAAACAACTTGCCCCAGAACTTGGTCATCACCTTGTACTGCTCGTTGCCGGTGCGATAGTAAATGGTCTGCATCACTGCGACCAGAATGGACAGGCCCAGCGTCAGCGGCACGAAGAAAAAGTGATAGACGGTGGTGGCCGCAAACTGCAACTGCGCTAACGGTAATGGATTCATCTCCCGATCTCCTTGTCGTTGTCCCCGCGCCCGATTGGTCTTCTCCCCTCGTCAGGTTGAGCTGGTCGATGCCGCGATAGGCAACTCCTCGTACAGTTGGATGGGTGAAGTATTCGATGATGAAGCCACCGCCCGACCGGCGATCGCGGCGAAATCGTAACTATTCAGCCGCGCCCGAAAATCCTGACACAACTCCAGCCAGATGGGATGCACGGCGCACGTCCGGTCGCGCGAGCATTCGCCCGGGTGACGCGCGCAGCGGTTCAGCGTGATCGGCCCGTCGATGGCCTCCACCACGTCCAGCAGCGTAATCTGTTCAGGGGTGCGGGCCAGTTTCACGCCGCCGTTGACGCCGCGCTGGGTGATCACCAGCCCTTCGGCGGCGAGGCGCGCGCAAATCTTGGTGAGGAACGCCGGCGGAATGTTCTGGCGGCGGGCGATCTCATCTGATGAAACCCGCTCGCCCGCGGGCTGCAAGGCCAGGTCCAGAATGGCGCGGACGGCGTAATCGGCTTGCTGCGTGATTTCCACGGCGAATTCCTGATAAACCGGAGTAACTCTATCAGGAATTAGATACACCCGATTGCGCCTCGCCTAAAGTGAAGGATGTCACAGTGTCATATGATATTTGTCATGTCGGGGCAGCGGCTACTCGGTCAAAAGAAAACCGATCGGGCCGGGCAGACCGATCGGTTGTTGGTTGAGCCGCCACAGCTAAACTTGTCGAATACGAGTATATCAAGCGGATGGTTTTCCGGCTGCGCGCCAATCGTTCAGCTAATGAAACGGCGCACGCGGCCCCGATGCCCCCACCCGCCGCTGTACGAAGCGATGTCGGCCAGCACGCCGAAGACGACGACGGCCACGCCGAAGCCCTGTATGCCGACGACGGGCTGCCACGCGACGAGGTAGGCCAGCGTCGTCCACGGCAGGAAAAGGAAGCCCAGACACGCCATGAGCAGTGAGCCGAGCGCCAGGTTAAAACGCACCGGCTCAATGAGGAACCAGATGAAGATGGCGGCGCGCGGCCCGATGAGCAACAGCGCAGCGATGAAGCAGCACATGGCAGGTCTCCTTTGCGGGTTGATGCACGGCGGCTGACGCGGTTGATTGTATCACGCGCCGGGCCGGGCGCGCATCCGCGAAAATTCGGATGCCGGTCAGGGCGCGTTGACCTGCGCGGCCACCAGTTCGGCGTAGAAGCGCGCGCCGACGCGGCCCAGGTGCAGGCCGTCTTTGCCAAAGAGTTCGGGCTTGTCAGCGCTGGCAGTGTGCCAGTCCAGCAGCACGGCGTTGGGATAACGCTTGACGGCGGCGGCCAACAATTCATTGTTGGGGCCTTCCCATGTTCGCGGCAATTTGAGGTTGACGATGATGACGCGGGGTACGTTGGTCAACAGCTGCATCAAGTCGTCGAGCTGCTGCTCCTTGATGAAGCCGTTATCGCCGATGTGGACGATGACGACGCGCCCCAGCCGGTCGGCGTCGCGCCGCTGGCGCACGATCTCGATGGTGGCCGACAGATGCCGACTGACCTGCGCGTCCACGTCCAGCCCGTCGATTAGTTTCTTCATTTCCGCGGCCGCGCCCAACATCACCGAGTCGCCCACAGCGAAGGCCCGCACCTCGGCCGGCAGCGCGCTGCTGGTGATGGTCGGCGTCACGCGCACGGTGGGTCGGCCGTGATCGAGTTCGGGAGTGGGATCAATCGCCGCCGGACGCGAGCGGACTTCGCTCACCGGCGCTGATGGTTGAGTGGGCACCGCTGTGGAGGTGGGCGTGATGGTGACTTGCGGCGGGACGACCGCCGTCGGTTCAGCCGGCGAAACAGCCTTCGGCGTGATTTCATCATTCAACGCCCAGACTCGGCAGGCCGACAGCAGCAGGAGCGGGATGATGAACAGCCAGGCGCGTTTCATGGGCAGCGGACGGCAGACACAGTGATGCGGCCAATGATACTCGCCAACGGCCCGCCCGACAACCGCCATGCAGGGGTCTGCCGATCGCGCGTGCTCGACCCTTGTCATTGCCGCGATTCTTTTGTATAATTCGCGCCGCTCACGACACATGGCGGCGTAGCTCAGTGGCAGAGCAGGGGACTCATAAGCCCTTGGTCACTGGTTCAAATCCAGTCGCCGCCACCAAATCACCGGCCCGTTCAGGTTGAACGGGCCGGTGTGCGTGACAGAGCAATCACGCCGGATTAACCGGCGATTTACGCTGAATGGCGCCAGCCCTCTCGCAAGGCGCGCAGCCCGTTGCCTCCCAGGATCTTCTTCACCCGCGTTTCGCTGTGCCCATCGCTCAACAGGCGCTGAGTCAGACGTGAGAGCTGCGAGGCGTCGTGCAAATCATCGGGCGGATCGGCAAAACCGTCGAAGTCAGAGCCGATGCCGACGGCGTCCTCGCCGCCGACATTGACCAGATGCGCGATGGTGCGGGCGACGAAGTTCAGGCCCTGCCCGGTTTCATGTGGCATCAGCCAGTAGTTCATGAAGATCACGCCTACCACGCCGCCATCCCGCGCGATACGCTTGATCTCCCAATCCTCCAGATTGTACGGCGATGGATTGATCTCATACACGCCCACGTGCGTGGCCAATAGCGGCACCCGCCGTCCGCTGGCATCGCACAGATCGTAGATTTGGCGACGGGCCGCCGGCGTGCAGTGCGAGAGATCAATCAGCATGCCCAGTTCGATCATGCGCTGCACCACGCGCACGCCCAGCGGCGTCAGACCCTGCGTCAGATCGCGCCACAAATCCGGGTCTTTGGCCAGATTGGCAAAATTCTCAGGGAAGGGATAACACGGATGAACAACCTTGTTCTTGTAAAAATGCGCCAGCGTCAGGCAGGCTACGCCACGCCGATGGAGTTCTTCCAGATTGCGCAGCACCCCGTCGTCGCTGGTCTCGTCGCCGCCCAGACTGTGCGCGCCCTCCACCGCGTGGATGGCGGCGATGGGTCGCGTCGCCTCCGGCTGCGCCAGGATCGCCTCCAGTTCGGCCGGCGAGTGCGCCATCTTAACCTGCGGCCAGCGAGCCACCTCGGCCTCCATCTCCTCCAGAATCTTAATCGTGGCGCGAAAGGGCGGCGCGCTGAATAGCTTGCGCCACAGGTCGGGGCGCAGCACGCGAAAGATGTTGATGATCGGAAAATCATGCTGCAGGCCCTTTTCCGGCACGTGCAGATTGGACAGAAATACGTCGTACTGGCCTGTCCGCATGCGAGGGAAGCTGGACTGCACACCGAACAGGTTCACGGTGCGCACCGCAAAATACCGCACGCCCAGCCGGCGGTTAAACAACTGCTGCTTCATGGACGGATGAACATGCAGATCGACCAGCGTGGCTTCGCGATGAATCCGGTCCCAATCGGGCGGTGGTTGAACGGCCATGGCTCCCCCTGAGTACGCAGGCCGGGTCAGTGACCCGACTCATTCGGCTGCTGTCAGTATAACCCCGCTTGAGCCAACCGGCACAACGAGTTTGGCAGCGGCCCATCAACCTGATCTTTCACCCGCCGAATGTGGTAAACTAGCTGCAGCCGGGGGACATCGTGGCCGACGCTCCACGCCTTATTCGCACGCCCGATCAACGTCTGCGCGTCTTCGTCTCATCAACGCTGCAGGAACTCGCCGCCGAACGCACCGCCGCCCGGCAGGCCATCGAGCGGTTGCGCCTGGCGCCCGTGTTGTTTGAACTGGGCGCGCGCCCGCATCCGCCGCAAGACCTCTATCGCGCCTACCTCGACCAAAGCCACATCTTCGTCGGCATCTACTGGCAAAAATACGGCTGGGTGGCGCCCGACATGACCATCAGCGGCCTCGAAGACGAGTACAACCTGTCGGGCCGCAAACCCAAACTCATCTACATCAAAGCGCCCGCCCCCGAGCGCGAGCCGCGTCTTGACAACCTGCTCGATCGGATACGCGCGGACGATCGGGTGTCTTACAAATCGTTCAAATCATCCGACGAATTGCGCGATCTGATTGAAAACGATCTGGCCTTGCTGTTGACCGAAAGCTTTGAGGTTCCCCAACCGCCCGATCGATCCGCCCTGCCCGTCGCGACCTCCGCTGCGCCCGCGCTGCCGGTGCCGCCCACCGCCCTCGTCGGACGGCAGCACGAACTGGCCGAGATCTGCCGCCTGCTCACCCGCGACGACACCGGCCTGCTCACGCTCACCGGCTCCGGCGGCACCGGTAAAACGCGCCTCGCGCTGCAAGCCGCCCTTGAGCTGAAAGACGACTTCGACGGCGTGTACTTCGTCTCGCTGGCCGGCGTGACCGACGCGCGCCTGGTGCTGCCCACCCTCGCGCAGGCGCTTGATATTCCCGAACCGACGCAGCGCACCTTTCTGGAGGTGCTCGTCGAACAACTGCGCGATCGTCACCTGCTGCTCGTGCTCGACAACTTCGAGCACGTCATCAGCGCCGCGCCCGACGTCGCCGCGCTGCTGCAGGGCTGTACGCAACTGCACGTACTCGTCACCAGCCGCACACCGCTGCGCGTGCGCGGCGAAAAAGAACTGCCCGTGCCGCCGCTGGCCCTGCCCGACCGCACTCATCTGCCCGAGCTGGCCGCTCTTTCGCAGTACGCGGCCGTGGAACTGTTCATTCAGCGCGCCCGCGATGTCATGCCGTCGTTCACCGTCACCAACGAAACCGCGCCGGCCATTGCCGAGATCTGCCATCGTTTGGACGGACTGCCGCTGGCCATTGAGCTGGCCGCCTCGCGCATCAAACTGCTATCGCCGCAAGCGCTGCTCAACCGCCTGAGTCACCGGCTGGACACCCTCACCGGCGGCGCGCGCGATCTCCCCGAACGCCAGCGGACGCTGCGCAGCGCCATCGACTGGAGCTACAGCCTGCTCGACGAGCCGGCCCGCCTGCTCTTTCGACGCATCAGCGTCTTTGCGGGCAACTGGACCTACGACACGGCCGAAGCCGTCGCCAACGCCGATCAGGCGCTGGGCTACGATGTCTTCGACGAACTCGAAACCCTGATCGACAACAGCCTGCTGCAGTCGCGCGAAGCCGACGGCGAACTGCGCTTCCGCCTGCTCGAAACGATCCGCGAATATGCGGATGAAAAACTGGCGGCCAGCGGCGAAGCCGATCGGATCCGCGCGGCCCACGCGGCCCACTTTGCGGCGCTGGCCGCGCAGGCCGAGCCGGCCCTGATGGGGCCCGCTCAGGCGCAGTGGCTCGATCGGCTGGAGCTGGAACGCGACAACGTGCGCGCCGCGCTGGCCTGGTACGCCGAACACGACATCGAACGGGGGTTGAAGCTGGCCGCCGATCTGTACCGCTTCTGGGAAATGCACAGTCACTTCGCCGAAGGCCGCCAGTGGCTGCAGACCTTCATCGACCGTTCTGAGGCGCCCACGGTGGATCGCGGCCGCGCCCTCAACGCCGCCGGCGCGCTCAGCGATTATCAGGGCGACTACTTAACGGCGCGCCGCTGCTTTGAAGCGTGCCTGGCCATCTTTCAGGCGCTGGGCGACCGCCGCCGCGTGGCCGCCGCGCTCAACAACCTGGCCATGGTCAGCACCTTCCAGCTGGACTTCGACACGGCCCGCCGCCTGTACGAAGACAGCCTCGTCATCAAACGCGAGTTCGGCGACATCTGGCCCATCGCCAATGCGCTGGACAACCTGAGCCAGACCAGCATGTATCAGCACGATTATGCCGCCGCGCTGGCTTACGCCGAAGAGGCTTTGGGCCTGTTCAGACAGAGTGAAGACCCCACCGGCGTCGCCATCTCCACCGGCAACGTCGGCGATGCGCTGCTGCATCTGGACCGGCTGGATGAGGCGCGCGTCGCGCTGAAGAAGAGCCTGATCCGCCTGACCGAGATCGGCGAGAAAGACGGCGTGGCCGATGGACTGGAGCGCCTGGCCAGCCTGGCCCTGCGCGAAGATCAACTGCCGCGCGCGGTCACGCTGTTCGCTGCCGCCGACGCCCTGCGCCGCGCCATCGGCACCGTGCCCGTGCCGCCCGATCGCGCCGAGCTAGAGGCCAACATCACGGCTGTGAGAGCGCGCCTGGACGCCGCCGAGTTCGATCGGGGGTGGCAGGCCGGACAGCAGTTGTCGCTGGAACAGGCTGTCGAGTTGGCGCTGGGTCAATAAGCCGATCTGACAAACATGACTGACACCTTCTGGCAGATCTTGATCTACGGGCTGGTCAACGGCGCGATCCTGGCGTTGAATGCGATCAGTGTGACGGTGGTGTACAGCACGGTGCGCACGCTCAACCTCGCCCACGGCGATGTGTTTGCGCTGTCAACTGTGTTTGTGACGATGCTGCTGATCAATCTGGGTGTGAGTGCGGCCTGGCCGCCGCTGCTGCTGGCGGGCGCGCTGGCGCTGGCGTTGATCGGCGCGATCGTGCTGGGGATGGTGCTCAATGTCGGCATCGACCGTCTGGCATTCCGGCCTTTCCGCCAACGCTCGCGGCTGGCGCCGTTGATCGCCACGCTGGGCCTCTCGTTCATGCTGTTTCAGTTCGCGCTGCTGCTGCGCACGCTGCAGCGCAGCTGGATACCCGGCGAACATCGCAGCGTGCCCGGCCTGCCCGAAGTGCCCACCGACGGCATCCCGGCGCTGCTGCCCGCCACCGATCTCATCAAGGCGCTGGGCCTGCCCCTTCACTTCAGCCTGCGCCTCAACGAGCTGGCCGTCATCGTGACGGCCGTCATCGTGACCGTCGGCGTCAGCCGGTTTCTGGCGCGCACCGCCACCGGCCGCGCCATCCGCGCCTGTGCGCAAGACACGACGGCGGCGCTGATGTGCGGCGTCAACCTTGATCGCACCATCCGCCGGGCGTTTGCGCTGGGCGGCGCGTTGGCCGGCCTGGCCGCGTTCGTATTCGCCATGTACTATACGCGCCCTTATGGCAGCGCCGGCGCCGAGAGCGGCCTGCTGGCGTTTGCGGCTGCCATTCTGGGCGGCGTGGGCAGTCCGGTCGGCGCGCTGCTGGCCAGCCTGCTCATCGGCGTCTTCACAGCCTTCAGCGATTTTGCGCTCAGCGCTCAGTGGACGCCCGTATTGCTGCTGCTCTTGCTCATCGTCCTGTTGTGGCTGCGGCCCACCGGCCTGGCCGCGGGCGGGCGCGACGCGGACAGCAGCTCACTGCGCGATGCGCTGCTGGCAGGCGCGGCCGGTCAGTCTCGCCGCCGCCGCTGGTTGTGGATCAGCTTTGGCGTCATTGCGATCTTTCCATTGATTTCGGCCTGGCTCAATCTGGGCTGGCAAATTTCGGTCAAGGGCATCGGCATCTACATTTTGCTGGCGCTGAGCATGAATCTGGTGCTGGGGCTGGCGGGCGTGCTGGACCTGGGCTTTGCGGTGAGCTTTGGCGTGGGCGGCTATGTGGCAGCGCTGCTGACCAACCGCTACAACGATCTGGGTGCGGCCCTGCCCCAACCGCTGGACATCACAGTGGTGTTGGCGCTCAGCGCGCTGGCCGCGAGCGTCATCGGCGCCATCAAGGGACTGCTGGCCGGGCGGCTGCGCAGCGATTATCTGGCGGTGGCGACGCTGGCCTTCGGCCTCATGGCCGCCCGATTGGTCCTCATCGCCCGATCGGTGACTGGCGGTGCGGGCGGCCTCGCAGCCGTACCACCGCCCACGCTGTTGACCGTCACGCTGATCGATCCAACTGCACAGTATTATCTGGTGTTCGCGCTCGTCATTGGTACCGCGCTCATCAGCCGGCGGCTGATCCAGTCGCGCGTCGGCCGGGCGTGGGTCGCCTCCGGTGAAGACGAAATCGCCGCCGAAGCATCGGGCGTCAACGTCAAGCGCTATCGATTGCTGGCACTGGTGCTCAGCTCGGCGCTGGCCGGCATCGCGGGCGGCCTGTATGCCAGCAACTTCGCCTTTGTGTCGCCCGACCTGCTGGCCTTTCACGTCACCGCGCTGACGCTGGCCATGGCGGTGCTGGGCGGCGCGGGCAGCATCCCCGGCGCCATGCTGGGCGCGGTGCTCATCATCGGCTACGACAAGCTATTCATCCCGCGGCTGGCCGCGTGGCTGGCGCAGATTCAGCCCGACATCTATCTGGGCGCCGTGCCCGATGTGCGCGGCACCAGCTACTTCAACTTCGGCCTGGCGCTGTATCTCACCGTGATGCTGCGCGCCAATTGGCCCGCGTGGCGCGCGCGGTTGAGGCTGCGGCACACGGCTGCAAAACGCGTCTGACGCCCGACCTCGTCTGATTCGCGTCGGGGCGCGATCATGGTACACTACTCACGCGCCGGGCAACCGGTTAACCAGAGGCGACCATGACGACAACCTCCGCACGCGTCATTCGCACGCCCGACCAGCGATTGCGCGTGTTTGTGTCATCCACGCTGCAAGAAGTAGCCGAAGAGCGTCAGGCTGCGCGGCAGGCCATCGAGCGGCTGCATTTGTCGCCGGTCATGTTTGAGCTGGGCGCGCGTCCTCACCCGCCTAAAGATCTTTATCGGGCCTATCTCGATCAATCACACATCTTCCTCGCCATCTACTGGCAGCGCTACGGCTGGGTGGCGCCGGAGATGACGATCAGCGGCCTTGAAGACGAATACAACCTGTCGGGCCACAAGCCCAAACTCATCTACATCAAATCACCCGCGCCCGATCGGGAACCGCGCCTGACGGCGCTGCTCAATCGCATCAAAGCCGACAACGTTTCGTATAAGTATTTCGCTACACCACAGGAGCTGCGCGAATCGATTGAGAACGATCTGGCGATGTTGTTGAGCGAGCGCTTTGAGGCAGTGCCGCTCCCGATCGAACCGGCGGCCCCGCCGGCCGCGGCGCCGCGGCCGCATCTGCCCGCTCCGCTCACCGAGCTGGTGGGCCGCGACGCCGAGTTGGCGGCGTTGACCCAACTGCTGAGCCGCGACGACGTGATGCTGGTCACGTTGACCGGCCCCGGCGGCACGGGCAAGTCGCGGTTGGCGCTGCAGGCCGCGCTGGACACGCAGGCGCGCTTTGCCGACGGCGCACATCTGGTCGCGCTGGATACAGTGGCCGAGCCGGGGCTGGTCCCGTCGGCGGTGGCCGGCGTGCTGGATGTGCGCGAGACGCAGGAACACGCCTCGATCGACGATGCGCTGATCGCGTATCTGCACGACAAGCAGTTATTGCTGCTGCTGGACAACTTTGAGCAGATCGTAGAAGCCGCGCCGTTCGTGGCGGACCTGCTGCGCGCCTGCCCGTCGATCAAACTGCTGGTGACCAGCCGCGCGCCGCTGCGGCTGCGCAGCGAACGCGAATTTCCAGTGAAGCCGCTGGCGCTGCCGCCGCACGAAGCGCTGGCGGATGTGGCCGGCCTGACGCGCTATGCCGCCATCGATCTCTTTTGCCAGCGCGCGCGCGACGTCAAGCCCGGCTTTGCGCTCACGGCCGACAACGCCGCGGCGGTTGTCGAGATCTGTCGGCGGCTGGACGGGCTGCCGTTGGCTATCGAACTGGCCGCCTCGCGCGTTAAACTGTTGTCACCGCAGGCGCTGCTGGCGCGGCTGGAGCGCAGCCTCGACGTACTGTCGGGCGGCGCGCGCGACCTGCCGGAGCGCCAGCAAACGCTGCGCAGCGCCATCGACTGGAGCTACAATCTGCTGCACCCGGACGGTCGCAAACTGCTGCGGCGGTTAACGGTATTTGCGGGTGGCTGCACGTTGGATGCGGTGGACGCCGTGTGCAATTTCGACGGCACACTGGGCGCGGACACGCTGGATGAGATGGAGGCGCTGGTCAACAGCAGTCTGTTGATTCAGTGGCCCGACGCACCGGGTGAACTGCGCTATGGCATGCTGGGCACCATTCGCGAATACGTGAGCGCGAAGTTGACCGACAGTGGTGAGCGCGAGGCCACCCAGGCCGCGCACGCTGCCTACTGTCTGTCGCTGGTGGCAGCGGCCGATGATGAGCTGCGCGGGGCCAATCAGCGCCTGTGGCTCGATCGGCTGGAACTGGAGATGGAGAATTTTCGCGCCGCGCATCAATGGTTGGCCGCCCGGCCCGATCGTGTGGAGGATACCCTGCGGCTGGCCGCGCTGCTGGGCTGGTTCTGGTTTGTGCGCGGTCACTGGTCAGAAGGGCGGCAGTGGCTGGACGCCGCGCTGGCACAGCCCGGCACGCGCGACCTGGCGCTGCGCCGCCGTGCGCTGGTGGCCGTCAGCATTCTGGCGCACTATCAGGGCGATGCGGCGGCGACGCGGGCGTATCTCGATGAATGCCGCGCCTCGTCCGAAGCAGCCGGCGATTTACGAGCCCTGGCGTATGCGTATGCGCTGTCTGGACTGGACCGACAGGTGCATGAGCAGCTGAGCGAAGCGCGCGACTTGGGCCGGCGCGCTGTGACACTGTTCAGGCAGCTGGGTGATCGCTGGGGATTGGGCTATGCGCTGCATTTTGAAGGCATGACCGCTTTCTGGCAAGGCGATCTGGCCGCGACCCGCGCTTTGTATGAAGAGAGCATCAGCCAGTTTGAGCTGGCGGGCGACCGGCCGCGTACGAGCGGGCCGCTGGGCCGATTGGGCGACCTGGCCTATCGGACTGGCGATTACGCGCAGGCGCAGGCGTTGTATGAGCAAAGCCTGGCACTGTACCGCGAGCTCAACGATCGGCCCGGCATCGCATCGGCGCTGACGCCGCTGGGTGACGTGGCGCGGGCACGCGGTGATCTGGATCAGGCGGCGGCGCGTTACGCCGAAGCACTGGCAGTGTTTCAGGACCTGGGTGACAAACAGGGCGTGACCTGGGCCAACTATGGTCTGGGCATGGTGGCGCGCGAGCGCGGTGACTGGGCGCAGGCCGAAGCCTATCTGCAGCGCAGCCTGACGCTGCTGCCGGAAGTAGGCGACACAGGCGGCATGGCCTGGGTGATGCACGTGCTGGGCCGCGTCAAGCTGGCGCAGGCCAATTATCGCGGCGCGCTGCTGCTGCTGCAGGCGGCGTTGTCGCTGGCGCACGAGATGGATCACGTGGTGACGCTGGCCCTGTGCCTGCCGGCCGCCGCCCATGCGCTGATCGAACTGGGGCATGCCTCAACCGCGGCGCGTCTTTTGGGTGCGGCGCAGGCGCTGCGGCCCGAGGTGAGCCGAATGGGATCGGCAGCGGATGTGGCCGAGCTCGATCAGGCGCTGGCCCAGGCGCTGGCGAAACTGGATGCGCCCTCCATCGCAACCGAGCTCGAGCGGGGGCGCGCCCTGCCGCCCGGCGAGATCGTGGCCGAAGCCGTGCACCTCGAACTGGAGATGTGATCGATTGCCGCCCGCCGTGTCTTTCGGCGCGGGCATTGATGGGGGCCAATATGACTACCACACCTGCTCGCGTGATCCGCACGCCAGATCAGCGGCTGCGCGTCTTTATCAGTTCCACGCTGCAGGAGCTGGCCGAGGAGCGGTTGGCCGCCCGTCAGGCAGTGGAACATCTGCGGCTGGCACCGGTGTTGTTTGAGCTGGGCGCGCGGCCTCACCCTCCCAAAGAACTCTATCGCGCCTACCTGGATCAGAGCCACATTTTTGTGGGCATTTACTGGCAGAAGTACGGCTGGGTGGCGCCCGATATGACGATCAGCGGGCTGGAAGACGAGTACAACCTGTCGGGCGACAAGGTGAAATTGATCTATATCAAATCACCTGCGCCCGATCGGGAACCACGCCTGAAAGCGATGCTTGATCGCATCAAGACTGACGATGTCTCTTACAAATACTTCGCCACGGCCGACGAGCTGCGCGAATCGCTGGAAAACGATCTGGCGATGATCTTGAGCGAGCGCTTTGAAGCGATGGCGGAGAGCGGCCCGGCGACCATGCCCATCAGGCCGGTCAAGCCGGTGGAACTGCAGCCCGCTGCGCCGCGCCATAACCTGCCGGCCGTTCGCACTTCGCTGGTGGGCCGCGAGAGCGAGCGCGCGCTGGTGGTGGAGATGCTGACGCAATCGCCGCCGGCCTCGCGCCTGATTACGCTGACCGGGCCGGGCGGCATCGGCAAAACGCGGCTGACGCTGCAGATCGGCCTGGACGTAGCCGGGCATTTTCCCGACGGCGTGTGCCAGGTGGCGCTGGCGTCGATCAATGATCCCGACCTGGTGGCGGCCGCCATTGCCCGCGCATTGGATGTGCGCGAAGCGGCGGGCCAGTCGCTGATTGATCATCTGTACGATTTCTTGCGCGACAAGCGGCTGTTGCTGATCCTGGACAATTTTGAGCAGGTGGTGGAGGCCGCGCCGCTGGTGTCCGGGCTGTTGGAACACTGCCGTCACCTGCGCGTCTTGGTGACCAGCCGCACGGCGCTGCGGCTGCGCGGCGAGCGGGAAGTGCCGCTGCCGCCGCTGGCCTTGCCCACGGCCGGACGCTGGCGCGGCGACGAGCCGGAACTGGCACAGACACTGTCGCAATACGCCGCCATCAGCCTGTTTGTGGCGCGCGCGCAGGATGTGAAGCCCGACTTCAAACTGACCACGGCCAACGCGCTGACGGTGGCGCGCATCTGCCAGCAGCTCGACGGGCTGCCGCTGGCCATCGAGCTGGCGGCGGCCCGCATCAAGATCATGTCGCCGCAGATGCTGTTGACGCGGCTGGAAGATCGGCTGGAGGTGCTGAAGAGCGGGGCGCGCGATCTGCCCGCGCGCCAGCAGACCATGCGCGAAGCGATCGGCTGGAGCTACGATCTGTTGGACGATGATGAGCGGGTGCTGTTTTCGCGGCTGGCCGTATTCGCGGGCGGCTGCACGCTGGACGCGGTTGAGACAATCTGCGGGCGGGTGGCGCAACGAAGCGTGCAAGTGTTCGAACACCTGTCGATGCTGGTGGACAAGAGTCTGGTGGTGCACGAAGACACGCCGGGCGGCGAGCCGCGCTTTCGGCTGCTGCAAACGATCCGCGAGTTTGCGCGCGAGAAACTGGTGAACGCGGGCGAGATCAACACCGTGCAGCGTCAGCACGCCGAGTATTACTTGCAGCAGGTGGAGATTGCCGAACCGCATTTTACCGCGCCCGATCGGGCCGGTTACATCGATCGGATGGAGCTGGAACTGGATAACATTCGCGGCGCGCTGAAGTGGAGCCGCACCGCCGACGGCGATCGGTCGCTGGGTGCCCGGCTGGCCGGCGCGCTGGCGTGGTTCTGGTTCCTGCGCGGCCATCTGACCGAGGGCCGCAGCTGGCTGGAGGGCGCCGTCACCTGCCTGTCGCCGGATCAAGCGCTGGAACCGTGGCGCGCCAAAGCATTGTACGGGGCCAGTGGATTGGCCTGGGCGCAGGGCGATTACGTGCCTGCGCGGCGCTACGCGCTGGAGAGCCTGGCGATCTACCGCGAGCGCGGCGAGCCGCTCTGGACGGCGCGGGCCTTGATGTCGCTGAGCCTGGTGGCGCTGGGCCAGGCGGACGCGGACCTGGCACGGCGCGCTAGCGGCGAGGCCGTGCAGCTGTTCCGGCGCGCCGGCGACACCTGGCACGAAGCGTTTGCGACGCGCGCGCTGGGCGACGCTGCGCTGCTGCAGGGCGACATCGCCGGCGCTCAGCAGAAATACGAAGAGAGCCTGGTGCTGTGGCGCAGCGTCGGCGACGCCTGGGGGCTGGCCATGCCGCTGAACGATCTGGGCCGCACGGCCATGGCGCGCAGCGACTTTGCGGCCGCTCAGCAGTACTACCGAGAGAGCATCGGCCTGCTGCGGCAGGCCGACAATCAGTGGCTGCTGGCGCTGGTGCAGGTGGGCTACGCCTACGCCCTGCTCCATCTGGACGATCTGGCGGCCGCGCGGCAGGCGTTTGTGGATGGGCTGGCGCTGTGGCGGCAGCTGGGTAATCGCACGGGCATCATTCAGTGCATCGCGGGCTGCGCGGGGCTGGCCGCGCGCCAGCAGCAGCCGCTGCGCGCCGCGCAGCTGTTCGGCGCCGCCGATGCGCTGTTCACCTCGATCGGATTTCCGCTGGAGGGCAGCACCGGCCTGGAATTCGAGCGCAACTTGAACCTGGCGCGCGCGCAGGCCGAGGCTTCGGCTTTTGAGGCCGCGTGGCAGATCGGGCAGACCCTGACGATGGAGCAGGCGATCGCGCTGGCGCTGGCCGACGGCTAGACGACCGCCGGTGATGGAGCCATCGCCGACCAGATGACTGGTCTGTCCCGGCCAAAATTGAGTATAATAGAAGCACCTGCATCCGACCCCGCGAAACCCGTTTCAGTTGAAGCGGGTTTCTTTGCCACAGAGAGAAAACATGAACCTCCACCTGACCATCAACTCCGAAGTCAAAACATTTGAAGTCGAACCGAAAGATCGCCTGCTGGACGTACTGCGCCGCAACGGATACTTCGGCGTGAAGCACGGCTGCGATGACGGCTCGTGCGGCGCGTGCACGGTGCTGATCGACGGGAAGCCGGTCAATTCGTGCACGCTGCTGGCCGCGCAGGTGCAGGGCAAATCAATCACGACGATCGAAGGTCTGGGCGTCGTGTTCGATCAACCTGACGAGGGGCCGACACACGGCTGGACGGGCAACGTGCCGCTGCATCCGCTGCAGCGCGCCTTCGTCGAGACGGGCGCGATTCAATGCGGTTACTGCACGCCTGCCATGATCCTCGCGGCCAAATCGCTGCTCGATCGCAATCCCGACCCCGGCGAAGCCGAAGTGCGCGATGCCTTGAGCGGCGTGTTGTGCCGCTGCACGGGCTACATCAAGCCGGTGCAGGCGGTGCTGCGCGCGGCGGCGCAAATGCGCGGCGAGGCAGTGCCCCCGATCGAGCTGCGCGGCGAACCCGTTCCTGTTTTCAATGATCAGACTCCGCCGCCTTCGCCGGAAACGGGTGAAGACGGCACCCTCGTCAAGACCACGCCGCTGCCGACGCTGGTGTTTGCGCCGGAAACCAATCACTGGAAAGTGGTCGGCAAGCCGGAGGTCAAGGTCGATGCGTACAAACTCGTACAGGGCAAGCCCGCGTTTGCGGATGACATCGAACTGCGCGGGATGTTGATTGCGAAGGTGCTGCACTCGCCGGTGGCGCATGCGCGCATCAAGCGCATCGATGCCAGCAAGGCGCGCGAACTGCCGGGTGTCGCTGCTGTACTGACGCATCACGATCTGCCGCGCGTCGTGTACTCCACCGCCGGACAATCTGATCCGATGCCGGGGCCGCAGGACACGTTCTCGCTCGACAACAAGGTGCGCTTCGTCGGCGATCGCGTCGCTTTTGTGGCCGCCGAGACTGAGGAGATTGCGGAGCGGGCACTTGAACTGATCGAAGTGGAATATGAGGAACTGCCGGCCATTCTCGATCCGCGTGACGCGATGAAACCCGGCGCGATCCGCATCCACGACGAGCCGGAGTACATCAACTTTGCGGATTCTGATCCAAGCAAGAACCTGGCCGCTCAGATTCGCATCGACATCGGCGACGTGAACGCCGGGTTCGAGAAGGCCGATCGGATTTTTGAGGGCGACTACGTCGTGCCCAAAGTACAGCAAGCCCACATCGAACCGCACGTCGTCGTGACGTATTGGGATGAAGATGATCGGCTGGTGATTCGCACTTCGACGCAAGTGCCGTTCCACGTGCGCCGCATCCTTGCGCCGGTGCTGGGACTGTCGGCCAAGCGCATCCGCGTGATCAAGCCGCGCATTGGCGGCGGTTTTGGCGGCAAGCAGGAAGTGCTGATCGAAGACGTGGCCGCGCATCTCACGATTGCGACCGGGCGACCGGTGCGCTTTGAATACACGCGCGGCGAAGAATTTTACGCGGCGCGTTCGCGCCATCCGATGCGCATTCACATGAAGACGGGCGTGACTGCCGATGGCAAGATCACGGCCAACTCGATGTATGCGCTCAGCGATACGGGCGCGTACGGTTGTCACGCGCTCACGGTGACGGGCAACACCGGCCACAAAGCGATGGCGCTCTATACGGGTCAGCCCACTGAAGGCAATCCGCCAATTCCGAATATTCGCTTCTACGCCGACATCGTGTACACCAATACGCCGCCCGCGGGCGCATTTCGCGGCTACGGCGTGCCGCAGGGCGCGTTCGCGGTGGATGTGCACATGGAACGCATCGCGCGCGAGATGGGCATCGATCCGATCGAGTTCCGCTTGAAGAACATTGTGCGCGCCGGCGACGAGCATCCCTTCAGCCGCGCGTGGAGTGAAGGCCGCGAACCGCGCCCGGAGATTATCAAGACGTGCGCGCTGCCGCAGTGCGTGGAACAAGGCGCGGCGGCGATCGACTGGGCGCGGAAGTTCAACAATCCCGATTGGCATACCGTGCCCGGCCAGCCGCATCTGCGCAAGGGCATCGGCGTGGCGTGCGTGATGCAAGGCACGGCCATTCCCTATCTCGACATGGGCGCAGCGTCGATCAAGATGAATGACGATGGCTCGTTCAACTGTCTCGTCGGCGCAACTGATCTGGGAACGGGATCAGACACGGTGCTGGCGCAGATGGCGGCCGAGGTGCTGGGTGTGCCGCTGGACGACATCATCATGTATTCCAGCGATACCGACTTCACACCGTTCGACAAGGGCGCGTATGCTTCATCGACGACGTACATCTCCGGCGCAGCGGTGGTGAAAGCGGCGGAGAAAGTGGCCGAGCAGATCAAGCAGGTGGCCGGGCGCATGCTGCAAGTTGATCCGGCGAGTGTGCGGTTAGCCGATCGCTGCGCGTGGGGGCCGGAGAATCAATCGGTCACGCTGGCGCAGGTCGCGTTGAATTCGCTGCATCACGAAAATCAGCATCAGATCATGGCGGTCGGCTCGTACATGTCGCCCGAATCGCCGCCGCCGTTCGCCGCGCAGTTTGCCGAGGTGACGGTCGATACTGAAACAGGCCAAGTTACAGTTGATAAATTGGTCATGGCCGTCGATTCCGGTGTGATCGTCAATCCGGTGACGGCGAGCGGACAGATCGAAGGCGGCATGACGCAGGCGCTGGGCTACGCGGTGTGCGAAGAGTTGAAGTACGATGAGCGCGGCCGCTCGCTGGCGAACGATCTGTACGATTACAAGATCTTCCGCGCGGATGAGATGCCGGCCCTCGACGTGATCTTCGTCGAGACGAACGAGCCGTCGCATCCGTTCGGCGTGAAGGCCGTGGCCGAAATCCCGATGGACGGCGTCGGCCCGGCAGTGATCAATGCCATTCACGATGCGACGGGGGCGTGGCTGAGCGAGATTCCCGCGACGCCGGAGCGGGTGTGGAATGCTTTACGTGTCGCTCAAGGCGGATGAGAATCCGCCGTGGGTCGCTCAAGGCGGACGACAGTCCGCCGCTTTCACCGCTGGATTGTCATCCAGCAGGAGCATTGCCCAACAAAGGCTCAAGGCGGATGAGAATCCGCCGTTTCCAACTGCTGGATTGTCGTCCAGCGGGAGCGTTGCCCAACAAGGGCTCAGGGCGGATGAGAATCCGCCGTTTTCAACTGCTGGATTGTCGTCCAGCAGGAGCGTTGCCCAACGAAGGCTCAAGGCGGACGATAGTCCGCCGCTCCCAACACGCGGACTGTCGTCCGCTTCGAGCGAGAGACGATGACATCACGCTGGCGACCCGATTTTGATCCATCGCATCTGTACTTTGTTACGACAACCGCCGTGCAGCACGCCAAGATTTTTCAGCGCGATGTTATCAAACGCATCTTGGTAGATGGGTTGTACTACGCGTCAGCGGTAGACCATCTGCGGCTGTATGCGTTCACCATCATGCCGAACCATTTTCATGTTGTCGGACAATGTCAGCCAGACAAGCCATTGGCCGACATGATGCGTGATTATAAGGCCAACATGGCACGCCTCATCATAAGACAGTATCAGGCTGAGCAAAACCATGAGGTCTTGAATTTTCTGGCTCAAGCCGTGACGCGACCCGAGAAACAACAGTTCAAAGTGTGGGAAGACGGCTACAACGCCAAAGAGGTCTTCTCGCCGGAATTTCTGCGCCAGAAGATCGAGTACATTCACAACAATCCGCTTCAGCCACACTGGCAGTTAGCAGACAAGCCAGAAGATTACAGCTGGTCAAGTGCCCGGTTTTATCTACTGGATGAACTGGCTCTGATTCCGGTGTGCGATGCACGCGAGTTATTTTGAAGGCCGCCGGATTTTCATCCGGCGGGAGCGTTTCCTACAAAGGCTCAAGGCGGACGATAGTCCGCCGTTCTCAAATACGCGGACTGTCGTCCGCTTCGAGCGAGGAAAATGGACAACATCTACTCCACCATCCTTGAAGCCCAAACCAGCGGCCAATCCGCCGCGCTGTGCACCGTGATCAAATCCAGCGGATCGGTGCCGCGCCATTCCACGTCGAAGATGTTGGTCTTCGCCGACGGCAGGTTCGTCGGCACGGTGGGCGGCGGCGGCATGGAGCAGCGCACGATCGAAGAAGCCAGGGCCGTGGCGCGATCCGGTCAGGCGAAGATCGTGGAATACAACCTCGTCGATCCCAAACAGGGCGACCCCGGCGTGTGCGGAGGAACCGTGGAGATCTTCATCGAGCCGATCAATCCGCCGCCGTCGGTGATCATCATCGGCGCGGGACACGTGGGCAAAGCGACGGCGCATCTGGCGAAGTGGCTGGGTTTCCGCGTCGTCGTGATGGACGATCGCACGGAATTCGTCACGCCCGATTGGATTCCCGATGCCGACAGTTATCTGCCCGGCAATGTGCTCGAGCAGCTGCCGCAGGCCAGCCTCAACTCGCAGAGCTACATCGTCGCCGTCACACGCGGCTACAATATCGACGTGGGCATCCTGCCGACTTTGCTGGATTACGATGTGGCCTACATCGGCGTGATTGGATCGCAGCGGCGCTGGACGCAAGCGCTGAAGGAACTGCGCGAGAAGGGCGTGGCCGAAGAGAAACTCGCTCGTGTCCACGCGCCCATCGGGTTGGAGTTGAACGCCGAGACGCCGGAAGAGATCGCGGTCAGCATCATGGCCGAGATCGTGATGCTGCGCAATGGCGGCACCGGTCAATCGATGAAAATGAGCAAAGAACAGGTCACCAGGAATAAGTAACCATGCCGGTGCTGCCTGACCCCGAAGATGTCGAGACCAGGGCGCTGCACGACTACGCCGATTTCAGTCGTAAACGTGTGCTGGAGATCGGCTGCGGCGACGGGCGCCTGACGTGGCGCTATGCCGATCGAGCAGCGCACATCGTCGCGATCGATCCCGACGCCGACGAGATTGCCTCGGCCCTTGAAGACTGCCCCGCCGATCTGCGGCACAAGATTGAATTTCGCGCGTTGCGCCTCGAAGAGTTAAGCATCCCCGCTGAAAAGTTCGACCTCGCGCTGCTCTCCTGGTCGCTGTGATGAATGGAACGCGCGGGCATGGTCCATGCCCTCGAGAAAATCCAACAGCTGTTGAAACCAGACGGGCTGCTGCTTGACATCCATCCGACGAACGAACCGGCGGCCATCGCCGTGCGCCTGCATGAGCAGCTCATACCCGCCGGTTGGATCAACGAGAGCGATGATTACGTGGAATACGAATGGGCTGATGAGGCGCTGCAAGGCGCAGTTGACGAGCGGCGTTTTGTCCTGGAACGGCAGGGGACGTTCGAGTTTGTGTGGCACGCCGACACGCTGGCTGAATTGCGGGCATATCTGGCCGAAGAATGGAAGGACGCCCTCATCGACGAGGTGACAGCGGGACGAATTGAAGAGTTGCTGAAATTACCCGTGCGCGATAAAGAGATTCTGGTCAGCGAAGCGATTCGCATTGCGCGGTATCGGAATGTAGGGGCGAGGTGCGCCGCATAAGTGGCGGCACCTGCGGCCTCGCCCCTACAATTTTCGTCGCAAATACAATACCGCTTCCAGCACGCCGCCGGCCACCGCCCACGATCGATCGGACACGGTGAAGCAGTAGTTGACGACGCCGCGCGGATCAATGTCGGCGACTTTCTGGCCCGGCGACACCATCAGTCCGCCCGGCAGCAGGCCGCGCACCACGCCGTCGATCTCGGCAATGACGGGCGAGCCGCCGGCCATGGCGATGACGCTGCCGGCTTTGACGTGATCGCCGATGACCTTGACGGGGTAAAATTCGCCGCGGCCGTGCGCCCACATAGCGCGGCGGGCCTCCTCACCGCCCACGTTGCCGGGCACGCCCGTGTCCTCTTCAGCAGCGCCGCGATAGTAGACGCGCCCCAGGTTGTGTCCGCGATGCGTTTCCACGACGGCGTGACAATCGACGCCGGCTTCAAAGCCCGGTCCCAGGGCGACGACGATCGGCGCGTCGGTCAGCCGCGTGCCCGTATTGCGCTTGGCCATGATCGCATCCACCACCGCCAGGGGCAACAGCGTGGCCGCGATCGACCAATCGGGATCAGCGATCACCGGAATCTGCCCGGTTGACCAGCAATCAGTCGCCTGCTCGATCGATCGGATTTTCACCCCCAGCGTGCCCTCGATATCGATCGTGCCATCATACATGGCCGTCGCCAGCGATACGGCGCGGCGAATCGCCAACGGCCGCGGCAGTTCGCACACCAACACGCACCAGCCGGCGCGCTGCAGGCGCAGCGCCACGCCGGTACCCAGGTCGCCGCCGCCGCGCACCACCACCAGGTTATCTGTCATGTCACATCCGCCTCCGGCAGGTGACGCGGCTCGCGGATGCGGGCCAGCGCCCACTGCGCCACGATCAACAGCGCCAGCGCAATGACGAACACTCCCCGATAGCCGATCAGATCGACGATCAAACCACTGACGACGGTGCTGAAATACGCCACGCCCAGGATGGTGTTGGTCAGGCCCACGTAGATGGCCCGATCGTTGCCCGGCGCGATCTCGAGCAGCAGATTGTTGGCGCCGATGCCGGTGCCGGTCTCGTACAACCCCATCAACGCGAAGACCGGCACGAACAGATAGGCCTGCACGCCGGGATCAAGGTTCACACCGGCGGCCACCATCGGCGCGAAGATCGCCCACGCGATCATGGCCACGCCGCACGCATTGGACAGCTGCATGACGATCTTGTTGCCGCGCCGATCGCTGAGGCGCGACCAGACCGGGTTGATGATCAGCGAAATCAACGTCCGCACAATGCCGTACACGCCCAACACAGATACCGGCGCATGCAGGACGTTGATCGAGTACACGCCATAGAATGGCGCGGCCACATAGGAGAGCAGCACCACCACGCGCGCCACCAGCATATAGCGCAGGTTCATGTTGCCGTGCGGCAGGCGCGCCGCCCGCCGCACGTGCGTGGTCAGCGTCTCAGTATCGGCACGTACATCGCCGGGCGGCTCTTTGACATTGGCAAAAGCCAGCAGCCCGCCAATCGCCGCCGCCCAGGCCACGGCAAACAGCACTGCCACATTACCGGGAAAGCCAATCGGATTGTTGTCGGCCACCAGCGCGCTCACCAGCACGCCGCCAAAGAAACCCAGCACACTGCCAAAGAATAGACGGCCGCCGAAATAGCTGCCGCGCCGGCGTGCCGGAATGGTCCGAGCAACGATGTCCATGAACGACAGACCGGCAAACCCGGACGCAAGCGCATTGACGCCATAAGCGATCATGAAGATGAGCAACAGCCAACCGTAGTGCTGCGTCAACAAAAACGCGGCCAGCGTCCAGACCGACCAGGCCACGGCGCGCACCAGCGCCATGCGCCGATAGAGCGGCATCTTGCGCGGCTCGCGCTGCAACCGATGCGACACATACAGCTGCGGCAGATACCAGCCCACGTCGCGCATCGGGCCGACCAGCCCGACAAGGAAGTTGGAGCCGCCCAGCCGCTGGACAAACCAGGTAAGTACGGTATCCACCGACATCAGCGATTCGGCCAGGCTGAACAACGCGCCGTTCGTGATGCCCAAAATAAAATTGCGCCGCAGATGCTGCGGTTGAGGAGAAGCCGTCAGGGTCGATGAGGATTGATCGGGCACAAAACTCCTTGCGCCGGCTGCAAACGATTCTCAAATTATAGCACTGCCAGCTGGTGAGTCGCGGGCCGGGTGGCTGATGGGTGGCGGTTACTTATTTCTCCTTTGCGCCCACTTGCGAAGTACGCTATAATCGATCAGAGTATATCATCGCAGTCGCCCAACGCCGGTCAGTTATGGACACACTAGACACCCGACAAATCCGCAGTACGCGCCCCATCACGGGTGCGGACGGTACCCTGGCGCCCGGCCGGGTCCTGCAGGGTCGCTACGAGGTTCAGGGCATCCTGGGGCTGGGCGGCATGAGCGCGGTGTATCAGGCGCGTGACCAGCGCTTTCCCAACGTGGTCAAGCTGTGCGCGGTCAAGGAGATGAAGAACCACTCGCTTGATCCGCAGATGCGGGCCGTGGCCATTCAAAACTTCGAGCGCGAGGCCAACATCCTGGCCACGCTCAGCCATCCAGCCATCCCCAAAGTTTACGACTATTTCAGCGAGGAAGCGCGCTCGTACCTGGTCATGGAGTACATCGACGGGCGCGACCTGGAGGCCATCCTCACCGAGCTGACCACGTTTCTGCCGCAGGAACAGGTGCTGGAGTGGGCGATTCAATTGTGCGATGTGCTGCAGTTCCTGCACGAACACACGCCGCCCATCATCTTCCGCGACATCAAGCCGTCCAACATCATGCTGGACAAGCACGGCCGGCTGCGCCTGATTGACTTTGGCATCGCCAAGAATTTCCAGCCCGGTCAGAAGGGCACGATGATCGGCACCGAAGGCTACAGCCCGCCGGAGCAGTATCGCGGCATTGCCGATCAACGCACGGACATCTACGCGCTGGGTGCGACGCTGCATCATCTGCTCACGCGGCAGGACCCGCGCGTGGAGCCGCCTTTCTCGTTTCACGAGCGCCCCATCCAATCGGCCAATCAGGCCATCTCCAACGAGTTTGCGCAGATCGTGATGCGCGCGCTGGAGTATGAGCCTGATAGGCGATTTGTCACCGCCGAGGAAATGAAGCGCGCGCTGCTCAGCCTGCGGCCCAGCGCCGTGTCGCGCTACGGCGCCATGACGTCCGGTCGCCTGGATGCCAACGAAGTGCTGCCGCTGTGGACGTTTGCGTGCGAAGATGAGATTCGATCCACGCCGGCGCTTCACAACGGCGTGTTGTACGTGGGCGTGTACGATCACAACCTCTACGCGCTGGACGCCATGTCGGGCCGCTTCCTGTGGAAGTACGCCACCGACGGCGGCATCGCCGGCTCGCCGGCCGTCTATGAAGATCGCGTCGTCATCGGGTCGGAAGATCGCGTAATGTACTGCATCAATTCGCAGACCGGCCGCATCGCCTGGACCTGTCCCACGCAGGGACGGGTGCGCTCGTCGCCGCGCATCCAGTTTGGGCACGTGTTCTTTGGCTCGGACGACCGGTTCGTGTACGCCGTCAACCTGCAATCGGGACGGGTGGCGTGGAAGACCGAGTTGGAAGGGGCGGTGCGCTCATCGGCCGCCATCGGTGATGACACGCTGTACATAGGCGATGAAAGCGGCTCGTTTTTCTGCCTGGATATTCGCGGCTCGGTCAAGTGGCGCTTTCACACCAAGCGCGGCATCACGTCGTCGCCCGCGCTGCACGCCGACAGCCAGCTGGTGGTCTTTGGCGCACAGGACAGCTTGGTCTATGCGCTGGACGCCCAGAGCGGCTGGATCGTCTGGAAGTTCCGCGCCAACAAGCCCATCATCTCGTCGCCCTGCATCGTGGACGGCGTCGTTTACATCGGCTCGGCCGACGGCAACATCTACGCGCTGGAGCTGAAGACCGGCAAACCCATCTGGAAATACACCACGGAAGGCCAGGTCAACTCATCGCCGGCCGTGGTCAACGGCTCGCTGTACGTCGGCTCGGTGGACGGTTCCGTGTACAGTATTGATACTAAGTCCGGCGGCCTGCGCTGGCGCGTGCACACCAACGCCCCGGTGATCTCTTCGCCCATTGTGGACGACGATGTGGTTTACATCGGCTCCAATGATCGCCTGGTTTACGCACTGCCCGCTTGAGAGGCGCAGGCTCGATCGGAGGTCTGGATGGATTTGTTGCGCAAGATGTTCAATCAAACCGGCGATGACGATGCGCCGGCCGGATCGGCTTCGGCAGCCGAACGGGCGCAGCCGCGGTTGCGCGCCGGCTTTGCCACCGACATCGGCCGCGTGCGCGCCCACAATGAAGACGCACTGCTCGTCATCGAAGCGTCGTTCACCGGTGAAGATCAGGTGGAGCCGTTTGGCGTGTTCGTCATCGCCGACGGCATGGGCGGACACCAGGCCGGCGAAGTCGCCAGCTCGCTGGCGGCGCGCACCGTGGGCAGTCAACTGGTGCGCGATGTTTACATCCCGTTTCTGACGCGCCCGGCCGACACCAGCGATCAGGTACCGTTGGTCGAGGCGCTGCAATCGGCGGTCGAAGCCGCCAACCGCCAGATTCACCAGCAGGTGCCGGGCAGCGGCACGACGTTGACGTGCGCGCTGGTGATGGGCAACCGGGCGTATGTGGCGCACGTTGGTGACAGCCGCGCCTATCTGTACTATAATCAACACCTGACCCAGCTCACTCGCGATCATTCGTATGTCGATAAGCTGGTGGAACTGGGCCAGCTGACGGCGGAAGCGGCGGCCGTGCATCCGCAGCGCAACGTGTTATACCGCGCCGTCGGCCAGGGTGATCAGCTGGAGATCGATATTCACTCGATCGAACTGCCGCCGGCCAGCCGGCTGGTGCTGTGTTGTGACGGCTTGTGGGGAATGGTGTCCGATGAGGTTATCCAGTCCGTGTTGGCCTCGGCCCAGACACCCCAGCAAATTTGCGATGAACTGGTGGCGGCAGCCAATGAGGCGGGCGGCCGCGACAATATCACGATCGTCGTGGTCGAGCGAGTGACTTAAAACGCGCGTCCAGGCCGGGGCGCGAGTTTCATCGGGCGGGCGGCCGCCTGCGATCGGTCCACCCACATGAACGACGAACTCGATTATTACGGCATACTGAACATCGCGCCCGATGCCTCACCGGACGACATCAAGCACGCCTATCGCCAGATGGCGCGCCAGTCTCATCCGGACGCCAGAAGCGAGCCGGGCACGGCCCTGCTCTTCCGGCAGGTGCAGGAAGCTTATGAGGTCCTGAGCGATCCGGCGCGGCGCGCGGCGTACGATCGGGCGCAGGTCGAGGCGGGACGCTCGCCGGCGGCGCCATTCTGGTGGCGCATGCAGCCCAGCCGCACGGTGCTGCCCGTCTTGCCCGACGAGCAGATCCTATATCTATTGTTCGATATATCGGCGGGCCAGGGTGCCCGCCAGGTCGGGCGGATGCCGCTGAACATCTGCCTGGTGCTCGATCGCAGCACGTCAATGCAAGGGTCGCGGCTGGAGCAGACCAAAGCCTCTGCCCAACGGATGATTGACTCTTTGACGAGCGATGATACACTGAGCATTGTGACCTTCAGCGACAAGGCCGAGGTGGTCTGGCCCAGTCAGGCGCTGACGGATCCCATCAAGGTGAAGGCGCGGGTCAGTGCCATTCAGGCGGCGGGCGGCACAGAGATTTTGCAGGGGCTGTCGGCCGGCCTGAGCGAAATCGACAAGAACCGCCAGCAGTATTCCATCAATCATTTGATCCTGCTGACCGATGGGCAGACGTACGGCGACGAAGACAAGTGCCTGGCGGCCGCGGTGGAAGCCAAGAAGCGGCGCATCGGCATCAGCGCCATGGGCATCGGCGAAGACTGGAACGACACCCTGTTGGACGCCATCGCCACGCGCAGCGGCGGCATTTCGCAGTACATCGCCTCAACCGGCGAGATTCAACATTTTTTGCGCGAGCGCCTGCAGGGGCTGGGCGCGATGTATGGCGACAACGTGCGGCTGGCACTGCACGGCACCAGCAACGTGCGCATCAAGAACGCATTTAAGTTGTCTCCTTACATTCAGCGGATCGAGATCGACGGCGACACCCTGCTGCTGGGCGCCGTGCAGTCGGACGCCACCATCAGCGGCATACTGGAATTGATCATCGGCCCGCAGACGGCCGGCAAACATCGCGTGGCGCAGGCGGAACTGACCGGTGAGCTGCCGGGCCGCCAGGTCACCGAAGTGCGGCTGAGACAGGACCTGAGCTTCCTGTTTGATCCGCAGGCAACCACCAACATGGCGGCGCCGCCCAACGTGTTGAGCGCGCTGGCCAAGGTGACAATCTTCCAGATGCAAGAGGGCGCGTGGCAGGCGCTGGAAAAAGGCGATGTGGTCAATGCCACGCACCGCTTGGAAACCATGGCAACCCGTCTATTGGACATGGGTGAGCATCAGTTGGCGCGCGCCGCGCTGTTGGAGGCCGGGCGGCTGGCGCGCAGCGGCAACCTGTCACCGGCCGGCCGAAAGGCCATTAAATACGGAACGCGCAGCCTGTTGCTAACCCCCTCGAAGGATAACAAGCATGATTGAATGTCCATCTTGCGGCCATCAACACCGACCTGGCACCTTGTTCTGCAGTGAGTGCGGCGTCTATCTGCTGACTGGCGGCCCACTCCGCACCGAACCCCTGCCGGAATCGGACCTGCCGGCCTCGCGGGCGGATCCGTGGGAAAGCGGCGAAGCCATCGCGGCAGCGGAAGCGCAGCCCGAATCGGCCATCGTCATCGTGCCGCCCAGCGGCCGCCAGTTGACGCTGCCGACCGAGGGCGAAGCCGTGTTGGGTCGGCTGGATGCCACGCGCGGTGTCTTCCCCAATATCGACTTGACGCCCGAAGGCGGACTGGAAGGCGGCGTGTCGCGGCGTCATGCCCGCATTCACAAACAGAAGACGCAATATTTTATCGAGGATCTGGGCAGCGCCAACGGCACGTTCCTCAACGGCCAGCGGCTGACACCTTATCTGCCGCACCCGCTGCACGACGGCGATGAGCTGCAGTTGGGCCGCGTCCGCATCCGCGTGAACGTTCGCTAAAGCCGCTCAAGCTGGCATTCATGGCCTATACTTTGTTGCTGCACATAGTGGGCGAGCCAGCCATGATGTGTGAGGCTGAGCAACTGCCCAATCCAACCGACAACTGTCTGACCGTCACCAATCTACGCACGCGCGACGGCAAAGACATCGCCACCGTCGATTCCAACGCCACGCTGTTCATCTTTCCGTGGACGCGCATCAACTTCATCGAAGTGCTGGGCGCCGAGGAAGAGGAAGAGATCGTCGGCATCGCGCGCGACTGATCGGCCCGGCCGATTGACGATCGTATGCCCCCGCAAGACGCCCGCCACCGCATTCTGGTTGTCGACGACGAGCCCCGCATGATTCGGTTCATTCAGATGAACCTGGAATTGGAGGGCTATGACGTCGTCTCGGCCAACAACGGCTTTGAGGCGCTGAACAAGGTGCGCGACACCCTGCCCGACCTGGTGATCCTGGATGTGATGATGCCGGACATGGATGGCTTTGAGACGCTGCGCCTGCTGCGCGAAGTGTCGGCCGTGCCCGTCATCATGCTGACGGTGAAGGCGGACGAAGAAGACAAGGTGCGCGGGCTGGAGCTGGGCGCCGACGATTACGTGACCAAACCGTTCAGCCCGAAGGAACTGTCGAGCCGGGTGAAGGCCGTGCTGCGCCGCACCGAAATGCCCGCCCCGGTCGAAAAGAGCGTGCTCAAGATCGACGAGTATCTGCAGATCGATTTTGACCGGCGCATCGTCATCGCCGGCGGACAGGAAGTCAAACTGCGCCCGACGGAGTACCGCCTGCTCTATCATCTGGTCAACAATGCCGGACGCATCCTTACTCACGAGCAGCTGCTCTCCAAGGCGTGGGGCTACGAATACCGCGACGAGACGCATTATCTCCGGTTGTACATCACCTATCTGCGCCAGAAGATCGAACCCGATCCGGCGCATCCGCGCTACATTCTCACCGAGCGCGGCGTGGGCTACCGCTTCGTGGACTTCCGCGAAACTCCGTAACCGGCCGCGCGCCCGACGGGAGAGAGATTCCGATGCTGGCCATTGCCCGGCTGATCGAGCGTGACTTGAAGTGGGTGCAGCCGCACCCTTTCAAGCAGGAATACGAGCTGCAGGCCGATGGTGAGCCGGCCGCGACGCTGCGCTGGAAGAGCGCGTTTGGTTCGCTGGCCACCGCCGAAAGCGCCGACGGCTGCTGGACGTTCAAGCGCGTGGGCTTCTGGCAGACGCGGGCCACGGTGCGTGTCTGCGGCTCAGACACGGACATGGCGGCCTTCAAGAACAATACCTGGAAGGGTGGCGGCACGCTGACACTGGCCGACGGCCGCACCTATCTGGCCAGCACCAATTTCTGGCAGACGCAGTT
>CAZKBQ010000029.1:0-53808 GCA_964550855.1 uncultured Anaerolineae bacterium | reverse complement strand
CGCAGGCGGCGGACGTACTGCGGGGTGACCGGCTTCAAGATGATGACCCCGGCCGCCCGGTCTTCAATCAACTCGATGCGCGTGCCCTCTTCGATGCCGAAGTTCTTGCGGATGCGGGCCGGAATGACGATCTGCCCCTTGCTGGTGATGGTGGTCTCCATGGCCGAATTCCTCCGTACGGCCATGAGTGTACCACAGACATTGAAGTAAGTCAATACCTCAATGAACTTACTTTTAACCGCGAGTGGAAAATACCGTTTGAATTCGCGCGGGGATTGCGGCGCGCGCCAACCGCACACGCGCTCAAAGCCGCCAACGCCGAGTAAATGAAGGCCGCCGCGTCGATGGCACCATCGACGCGGCGGCTCGTGGGCGCGGGGTTCAGCCGCGCGAGGTCAACCCGATCAGTGCCGTATCACCGGCAGGTAAAGGGCCGGCACGATCGTGAAGTCGGCGTTCGAGACATCGAAGAAGATGTTGTCCACCGCTTCGATCTTGATGCGCGCCTGCGTCGTGCCGACGCCGGGCAGCAGCACCGCCTCAGACCCGTCATTGGGCGTGCTGGCCGCCAGTACGTACGGATACGTATGGCCGCCGTCCACCGACAGGCTGATCTTCACATCCGCGGCGTTGATCGGCGCGAGGTCGGTGTTCGCCACGTCCCACGTCACCGTGATGGCCGATGCGCCCGCGTAGGTCACGGCCGTGTTCGGCGCAGTGACCAGGAACGGCCCGGCGCCCGTCGCCAGCAGCACCGTCGTATCGGCACTGCCGGTACCGCCGCGACCGTCGCGGGCCGTAAAGCGGAAGTGCAGCGCCAGCGGACTGTCGTTGACGCCCGCAAAGCCCACGTAGTCGGCCGTCGGCAGGAACTCCGCAAAGCACTCGGTGCTGTCTTGAGGCACCGGCTGCGCGATCGGGCCTTCGGGGCACGCGCCGGTGTCGGCGTTGGTGTTGTTATCCAGGATCTGCTGCAGGTCCGGGAACACGCGCATCGGGTTGGTGGTGAGGTTGTTCTCGCCGGGCGACGTGTAGACCAGCGTCTGCGTGATCTGGCCGGACTTGGGGAACATCGCGAACAGCGGGCCGTTGGTCTTGGTGTTGATCAGGAGCGAGGTGCCGGCCGTGCCGCCCCGATCGTTCTGCTCCCACGAGTACAACATCGGATCGTTGTCCGCATCAGCTGCGCTGCCGGTCAGCGCAAACGGCGTCCGCAGTGGGATGGTGTAGGACACGGGCGCGGTCACAACCGGGACGTTGTTGCCGGTGAGCGTCACCGTCCCACCCTGGTTGTCGACCGGGCCGCCCTTGTCTGTCTCACCCACAAAGCCGGAAGCGCCGCCGGTAAAGTCCTGCAGGGCCAGCGTCACCGTGACATTGGTTGCGGCCAGGCTGCCGCCATACGTCACCTGGAAGCCCGTGTTGTTAAACGTGCCGCCGCCAAAACCCGCCACCGTGGCAGTCGCGCCGGGCGGCAGGATGCCGGCCGTGCCCTTCGTCGTCTCGGCCGAGCTGCCGCTGACGCCGGAGCCGTTGGTCACCGTGACCAGGTCGACGTCGGTGCCTTGGTGCGTCCCGCCGAAGGTCAGCGTGTAACCCGCGTCGCTAAGGGCGCCTACAGAGACCGTGCCGCCCGTCGGCCAGCCGGCCACCGGCGGAGTGCCTTTGACGTTCTCCCGCACGCTGGCCGTGCAGGTGGGGCTGCAGCCGAGGTTGACGATGGCAATCGACGGCACGTCTGTATTGGCCGAGGCGCCCGAGAACGTTAGCGTGAAGCCGGTGTTGCCCGACCCGGTTGCCGAGACGGTGCCCGAGAAGCCCGTGATGGCGTTGATGGCCGCCGCCACATTGGCGTTGGTCAGCGCCAGGCCGCCGTTGCCCAGCACCACCGACTGATTGCCGCCAATCTCCACCTGGAACGAGTTGCCGGGATTGGCCGCATTGAAGTTGGTTAGAGTCACCTGCTGCTGCTCGTTGCCGCCCTGCAGGGCAGCCGCGATGCCGGCCGTGGTGTTGTTCTGGCCGCGCGTGATCGCCACCGTGTCATTGCCGTTGTAGTTCAGCGTGTACGAATCGCCGTCAGTGTCGTAGCCGGTCAGTGAGATGGTCTGCACTTCGGCCACGCCCTGCAGCGCCGTCTGGATGGTGGCTGCGTTGTAGTTGACGTTGTTCGTGATGGGGGTCGAGACATTGCCGTCGTAGTTGAGCGTGAACGAGGCGTTCGCGCCGCCGGGGTTGGTCTCCTCAACTGAAGCGAAGCAGCCGCCGCAGCTCAAGTTGACGATCTCCAGATTCGGCACGTCGATGCCGGCCGAGGCGCCGCCGTAGCTGACCGTGAAGCCGGTGGAGGCCACACCGCTGACCGTGACCGTCCCGGAGAAGCCCGCGATCGCGTTGATGGCCGACTGGATGTTCGCCGCTGTATAGGGCAGACCACTGCCGCCGATCACGGCCGAGTCGTTGCCGCCGATCCGAACCTGGAAGGGCGAGTAGAACGTGGCCGAGCCGCCGCCTGAATTGGCGAGGCCGGTGATGACCGCCGTGTACTGGAAGGTGCGCGTGGTCGGCACAGCCGTCACGGTGAACGTGCCGTTGTAGCCTGCCACGCCCACGCCACTGATCGTGACGACATCACCCACCGATCGATTGTGCGCAGCCGAGGTGCTGATCGTGACGGTGTCGCCCGACTCCGTCGCGCCGGGTACCGCCAGCGTGACCGTGCCGCCACCCGATCGGGCCAGCCCGGTGATCGGGTTGGTGTACTGGAACGATCGGGAGGTGGGCACCGCCGTGACCGTCCACGTGCCGTTGTAATCGGGAACGCCGACCCCCGCGATTGTCACCACATCGCCGACTTGCAGCGTGTGCGCGGCGCTGGTGGCAATCGTCACCGTGTTGCCATTCTCTTCCGCGCCGCCGCGCGACGTGGCGCTGGGCGCGGCATTGATGGCGACGCTGAGCGGCTGAATGGTGGGGGCTTGCGAGTAGCCAGGGCCGAAGGTGACCACCTGAACTTCATTGCCGCCGCCGAAGTGCCGCAGCGAAGCCGTCTGCACTTCATTGATGTCGGCCTGGCTCGACGCCGTGTACGTTGAGATTTCCTGCAGGCTGCGCTGCGAGAAATACGGATCGCTGTGCGCCTGCAGATCGTCCGTCAGGCAGATGCCGGCGTAAGCCATGATCGATGAACCGCTGCCCGGTTCCACCGAGTTGGCGGCGCTGCGGTTGCCGCCCGAGCAGTTGAGCTGGTTGCCGTTGAAGGGGTGATTGCCGCTGAACTGGTGGCCCATTTCGTGCGCCACGTAGTCCACGGCGTAGTAGTCGCCCACCGGCGTGGGGATGCCGGTGCAGCCGCCGGCCTTGTTGGAGCGGCCGACCACGCCCAGATTCGCCACGCCGCCGCCCGGCTGGCCCAACGCCAGGTGGCCGATGTCGTAGTTGGATGCGCCGATGATCTGGCCGATGACGTAGCGGGCGCGGGAGGTGCTGGAGCAGCCCGTGACCTGCGACTGCGTGAAGCACGCGGCCGAGCCGCACGGCCCGTTGGGGCCGGTGGCCTGCGCCCACGTGTCCAGATTGAGCAGATCGTTGTTGGCGATCAGCACCAGCTTAATCGAGAGGTCTTCTTCGTACAGCTGGGTCACGCGGTTGATCAACGTGACCTTGGCCGGGGTTACGTTGGCCGGCCCGCCAAAGTAGGCGGCATAGCCTGGATCGGTGATCAGCGCCAGCCGATAGGTGCGCAGGACATCGCCGGTGGGCGGGTTCATGACCTTCTCGCCGTCGCGCACAACCTGGTAGCTCGACCAGGCCGAGGCTGTCCCATCGCTGACTTCGATGATGTGCGTATCAAGGTTGCTATCGGGATCGGCGGCGAAGCTGGCCTCAAATGCGCCGGAGGCATCTGTATCGACGCTGAGGCTCCGGGTGGCGAAGTTCTCCGTCGGATCTGAAATGTCAATCGTGACGGTGGCATTGGCCGCGAAGCCGCTGCCCGAGATCGTTACCCGCTCACCGGCGTGATAGTAACCGCGCTCCACGGACACTTCGGCGTCTTCGGCGCCGCGCTCGACGAAGGTGCCGTGCGGATCTTCCGTCAGATCGCGGCCGTAATAGCTGATGTACACGCTGTCGTCGAGATGGTAATACGGGTCGATATACCACGCCCCCTGCGGCGAACGAACCGAGGCGTGGAAGCCAAGCGGGGTGAGATCGAAGCGCAGCGTGGCCGTCGGGTCATCCAGGCCGCGCCCGCTGTAGGTTTTGATGTCAGGATGTTTCGCGGCCAGTCCGGGCTCCATGACGGGCGATTCTTGCACCGCGAAGTTTTCCAATTTGCCGAGCGGATTCGGCAGCGACACCACGAGCGGTCGGGTGCGCGCTGCCAGTGTGTTTTCCATTGGCGCGAGGGTGAGCAGCGCAGCCATCCCGCTGCGATCCAATGTGTAGGCGGCAAAGCGCACTGCCTTGATCTCCGGCTGGGTATTGGCGCGCGCCGGCCGAGGCAGGCCCGCCAGGGGACGCCACAGGGCATTCCCTGAACCAGGTTGGGCTTGCGCGCCCGGTTCGACTTGCGACGCATTTGCGCCGGGTGCAACTTGCAGGGCCAGTGCCATGACGATGGCGAGGATGGTCAGACCGGACAACAGAGAACGCAGTGACTTCATCGAGATCTCCTTGGTTAAAGTGGTTCCGGGCAGGTCAGCGACAGTTGAGCAGATTGACAATGTGCCACGAGGCTGTCTGACGCGAGACACATGGGAATCACCAGGAAATCAACATATCCACCTCCTCTTTACGGCCGGTGTTGTGGATCAAGATACCGACCGTCACTCCATGCGCCCCGGCATAACGCAGAGCGTGGCAGGTCGAACAGATCTGGTGTTGTGGAGAATGTGGGCGATCAGCCGGAATGAGGTTGCGGCCCGGGGCCCCGCTGCAACCGGCAACAGTGTACCCCCGGCATAAGGGAAAGTCAAGAGGGACTTGCGGAGCGGCCTCGTGGCGTTCACGATGTGAACGCCGTTTGCCCGGACGAGCCGGCAAGGCCGTGCCGCGATCAGTCGGCGTGCGCACTCGCCACGGCCGCCGACAGATGCGCGCCGAACAGTGTGATCCAGCTGATCCAGTAGATGTAGAACAGCAGCGCCGCCACCGCCCCCACCGAGCCATACACCAGCTCATAGTGCGCGAGGCCGCTGCGCAGATACAGCGTAAAACCGGCTGTGATCAACTCCCCGCTCAGGCCGGCGATTAAAGCCCCCCAGAAGGCGGCCGAGACTTTGACGTGCGTATTGGGCGCCCACCGGTAGAGCATCCACAACATCACCACGCGCACCGAGACCGGCAGGACCAGCGCCAGCCACGCCAGCGGTGAAGCGCCATCGGGTGGCGGTTGGCCCGCCAGCGCGCCCAACTGTGGAAGCAAGTTCAAGGCGAGCGAGCCG
The DNA here is from genome assembly GCA_964550855.1 of uncultured Anaerolineae bacterium. Classification (GTDB taxonomy): domain Bacteria; phylum Chloroflexota; class Anaerolineae; order Fen-1058; family Fen-1058; genus JAGOBP01. Next base: position 48,361 of record CAZKBQ010000029.1, on the reverse strand, counting down.
ACCAACGACACGATCAGCACCAGTCCGATGCCGACGATCATGACCAGCGACCGCGCGCGCCGCTCCAGAAAAGTGCGCGGGCGGGCGTTCACCCAGGCCCGATCGATATTCACGAGCAATGCGTCAAACGCTCTGGCCGCCGACCAGACGAGGCCGATCAGCGCCACAACCCCCACCGTGCCGCGCGCCTCGAGCACATGCCGGATGTTGTTGCTGATGATCTGTCGGGAACCAGGCAGCACGCCGACAAGAGTATCCAGCAGCTGTTGCTGCACCACCTCGCGCTGTAACACAAAACTGCCGGCGACAATCAACGCCAGCAGCAGTGGAAAAAGGGCGAAGAACGAATAATAGGCCAGGGTGGCCGCGGCTTCGCCGGCGTGCGCTTCGCCGAAGCGCCGGAACGCCAGCCACACAATTGCCAGCCGGCCGCCGCTCAGCTGATCGAGTCGGCGGCCGGCGCCAATCATTTTATCCTTGAACTTCAGCAGTCGCTCTGTGAGCATGGCCCTTGCTTACAGGCCCGCCGAGTGCAGTTGCAGCCAGCGCGCGATGTCGCGGCGGCGCAGCATGCCCACCAGCCGGCCATCGCTCACCACCGGCAGCTGACGCACATCGCGCTCGGTCAATTCACGCATGGCCTCGGCCGCGTCTTCGTCCGGCGTGACTTCCGCCATCTTGTCGGCCGGCGTCATGATCTGCCGCACCGTGGTGGCCGTCCATTGCGCGTGGGGCACTTTCTGCACATCCTCCAGCGTCACAATCCCCGCCAGCTGATCGCCGTCCATCACCGGGAACGATTGATCGTCGGTGCCCATGATGTAATCCTGCACCAGGCTGCCCACCGAAATTGTGGCCGGCACTGCCGGCGGATTGGTGCGCATCAGCTGGACGACCGGCACACCATCCAGCGCATCCTCGATGACCACCTGCTGATAACTCTGAGCGGCGGCGTTGTTCAGGAACCAGCCGATGAAGGCCAGCCACAAGCCGCTAATCAAACCCGTCCCCAGGATCGGCAAATCCAGGCCAAACACCATGGCGATGCCCGCGGCGATCATCAGCCAGGCCACACCCTGCCCCACCGCCGACGCCCAGCGCGTGGCGCGCCGCAAATTGTGCGTGATCGCCCACAAGATTGATCGTAACACACGCCCCCCGTCCAGCGGAAAACCGGGGATCAAGTTGAACAGGCCGACGAGAAGGTTAATCGGGCCAAGCCACAACAACAATGTCGCCAGCGGATTCAGGCCGGCGATCAAATTGGCCGGCCCGCCCGCCAACCCGATTGATCCGGCGGCCGCCCCTGAGAGCGCGATGAACGCCAGTCCCAGCCCGATGCTGGTGGCCGGCCCGACGATCGTGATCAGGAATTCGGCCAGCGGCGATGGCGGCTCGCGCTGAATGTCCGAGACGCCGCCGAACATGAACAGCGTGATGCTGCGCACCGGCACGCCTCGCGCCCGCGCCACCAGCGAATGCGCCAGCTCGTGCGCCAGCACCGACGCAAAGAACAGCAGCGCGGCCGCCACAGCCGTGGCCCACGCCAGGCCCGCGCTCCAATTGGCGTGGAACTGCGCAAACACCGCCGCCAGGTTCCACGTGATGAGCATGAAGATGAACAGCCAACTCCAGTCAATGCGAATGTTAATGCCGAAGATTCGGCCGATGCTAAACCCGCTTTTCATAGGATTGCCTCTGCCTTTCCTTGCGCGTTCCAGGTCGAGACCCGGAACCTGATATAGCTCAACCCTGTCACCTCTTATCTGTCAGCCAGTATTCCATATTTTCGTGCGTGCGTCCTTAAACGGGTTTTATGCGCACCTTAAGAACAGCTAATGGCCGCCTTGCGCCCATACAAAACCAGCCGGCCCAACGGGGTCCGGCTGGACGGTGTCGCCGCATCAACCGATCGGCTGGCGATGGACCTCACGCACCGATCGGCGATCCTCGCGTGCGCGGCGCAGCCAAACCACGCCCAGCACACCCGCCCACACGGCCAACACCACCGCCACGTGCACCACCGTCATCACGAACTCGTCGTGGCCGGGAAACGGATAGCCGGGCAGACGCAGCATCACGTAAGCGGCGCCGGCCTGCAGCACGTAAGCCGTCAGCGCATGTTGGCCCAACGGCAGCACCAGCCAGCCCGTAACGCGCTGCACTGCCTGCCAGCCCAGCGTAATCAGCGCGTAAGCGCCAGCCATCACCCACAACGCCGCCCCGATGCGGGCCGGCCCCAACGTCGCGCGGTTGAACAGCGGCCCGCCTGCCGACAGCTCTGCAACGTCGGGCCACAACCCGCCGTAGGCAACCTGAAAGCTGACCAGCACAATCGCCAACGCCCCGCCGATCAAGACGATCGAGCGCAACGTCGGTCGCGGCAGCGCCTGCCACCAGCGTCCCAATTCCGCGCGATAATAGCCTGCCGTCACGCCGATGATGAACAGCAGCTGCCAGATCGCAAACGGGAATTTGAGCCGCAGGACAACCAGCGCCCCCCGATCGATCTGCCACGCCCCCCAGACCGCTGCCGAGATCAACAGCACCCACCGCCACCGGCCGCGCCGCAGCAGATACACCGCGCCCAGCCCCCATGGCAGCAGCAGCGCGTACAACGGCAGCAGATCGAAACCTTCAAAATAGTATCGCGCGTGAAAGATGACGTTGATCAGCGTATCCAGGTAATTGTCCGGCAGATCGGTGGGCCGATCGCGCCAGGCGCGTAACACATAATCGCCCGTACTAAACAGCCAGTGCCCTGCCACCGCGATGGCGTATAACTTCACCGCACGCTGCAGCACGTGCGAGATCGACCAGCCCCAGCCGCGCTCCACACTGCGTCCCCGATACACCATGCCCAGCGTCAGTCCGCTGATCAACACAAACCCTTCCGCGCCGGACACCCACAGCCGGTTGCCGCCTGTCAGGAACACCGTCCACGCCGGAAAGGTCGCCAGATGATCGATGATCATGATCACCACGCAATAACCGCGCAGCCAGTCCAGGCGCAGATCGCGCGCTTGAGTGTTGGCGTAACGCCACGTTTGCAATCGATCGATCATCGTTCAGGGTGAAGTGCGCGCGTGGACGGGCAGGTACAATCGATCGGTGGCCGCCACCGTTGAGCGCACGTAAGATGTGATGAAATCGGTGCTGCTGACGGACACCGTGTGCGGCCCGGCGACGACGGCGGTGAACAGCCAGTGATAGTCAAGGCCGGCCGCGGTCACGTCGGTCAGCGCCAGCGTGATCGTCACGGGCTGATCGAGCGGATCAAACGCGGCCGCTGCCACCTCCGTCAACGTGACCGGCGAAGTGAGCGTAAACGTGATGGGCACCGGCTCGGTCGGCGAGACTTCGCCACGCGGCAGCAGGTGATCCTGCGCAAAGCGCGAATTCAATGCGGCCACCTCGACGTCGGCGCGCACCGGCTCAACCAATTCGGCGGCGTTGAGCTCAAACCGATGGCGGCCGGGCAGCTGCGGCTGAAACCACCACCCCATCTGCACGTGCGGCGGCGAACCCGTTCTGCCCCCAAACTCGATCGGCACACTGTTCCCCGTCGGATCGATCACGCCGGCCGTCACCTGCGTCAGCGACACCGGCGCACTGACTGTGATCGTCACCGTGCCGGGCAGCGGCCACGGTCGCTCCTGATCGACGCGCGTTTCAATCGGGAAATCATAGACCAGACTGGCCGAATCGAAGTACATGGCGTTGAACCGCGCCGGGCTGATGGTCACTCCACGCAGAAAGACCGTCACCGTGTGCGCCTGCGCCACCGTCACCGCCGGCAGCGTGTTCGAGTAGTAATCGTACGGCCCCCACCACGCCGGCTGTGCCTCATCCCAGTTCCACACCACGTCTGGGCTGCGCGGATCGATGCCGCCATATGGATCAATGCCGACGATCATGCGATTCGACTCGATGGGCCAGTAATTCGGCGCGCAGTTGGCAGCATCGTCGGTGTTGGGCCCCAACAGCGACAGGGCCATTTCAGGCGGCTTGTTGGGGGGGTTGGGGTTGCAGGCGCTGACCCAGCTGTGCAGCCACGCGCCGGCCGTGATGACCGCGCCCACCGGCACTTGGCCCACGCGCTGGTAAAGCGCCACGTCCAGCAGCGCCCACTGCTTGCCGACTTCAAACGCGTGCTGGCCGCTGTAAATGCGCGGCGGATAATTGTCGGCGCAGCAGTTGGGCCAGACCGGATCAAGCACGCGGGTTTCCGGCTGCATGAAATTAGCGCCGGGGATGGCCGTATCGGTGTACCAGCGGATGGACCAGCCCGTCGGCACGCGGATGCTGTTGAACTGCGGATAAGGAATAGAGTAGCCGTCTTCAAAATCGGGGTTGACGAGGAGATTGCCGGAGACGTCAAACCGACTCGTCGGGGCAGGCCGGCCGATCGGGACCGAGGCGGCCGACGGCGGGCTTAGTAATCCTACTAAGATGATCAATGATCCGACGGCCGCGCTCAGGCACAGCGCCGGCCGGCGAAATGGTCTCGGCATGACCACGCCTTTCTCTAGGGAAAAAGCCGCCGTGCTTTGACTTCGGCCACGGCGTCCGGCCGGAAGCGATACAACCGCGCCGGACGGCCTTCGCCGGCCCGCACCTGCTCCAGCGGCTCGATGACGCCGGCTTCGATGATGCGGCGGCGGAAGTTGCGTTTGTCCAGCGGTTCGGCCAGGACAATTTCGTAGGCTTTTTGCAGTTCGGACAAGGTGAACTCGGGCGGCAGCAGCCGGAAGCCCACCGACGAGTACTCGATCTTGTAGCGCAGCCGCATGAGCGCGTACTGCACGATGGAGGTGTGATCGAAGGCCAGCGGCGGCAGCTCTTTGACCGGCCACCACGCGGCCTCGCCCACGTCCGACGAGCCGTGTACGGCCATCGGCGCGGGCACCAGCGCCACATAGGCCACGCTGATCACGCGCCCGCGCGGATCGCGATCCGGTTCGCCAAACGTGTAGAGTTGCTCCAGATAAACGTCGGTGACGCCGGTCTCTTCGGCCAGTTCACGCCGCGCCGCCTCGGCCAGTGATTCTTCCATGCGCACGAAGCCGCCGGGCAGCGCCCACCGCCCGCGAAAGGGCGCGTGGCCGCGCTTGATGAGCAAGACTTGCAGGTCATTGTCACGCAGGGTGAAGATGACGACATCGACCGTCACAGACGGCCGGGGAAATTCATCCACCATCCAGATCCTCGATAGTTGGTGTTATCTTAACACGAATTATCGCCGGATGCGGGTGAAAGTCAAGGCGCGCGGCGGCCGGCCGCCGGCGGGCGCTATCGACGCGGCCACGGTCGCGGCCACAACCGCGGCACACGCCGTTGATAGGCGCGGTAGGCGTCGCCGAACTCGCGCACCAGTTTGCGTTCCTCGAAGATCGACCCTACGTAGAAATACAGAGCCACGCCGGTGAGCAGCGCCAGCCGGTTCAGCGTCATGGGCGACACCAGGGCCAGCAGCACCAGCGAGGCCGTGTACAGGGGATGACGCACGTAGCGGTGCAGGCCGGTAGTGACCAGGCGGGCGGCAGAGGTGGAATCGAGCGAGGTGTCGGGCGGCGGCCCGCTCAACTGGCGCAGACCCAGAAAGAACGCCCAATCCATCTGCCAGAGTGAGTAGCCCAGCGCCAGCAGCGCACCGAATTGGACGATGAGCGCGATCACATCGAGCGGCGGCGGCAGGCGGTACAACTCCCGATCGGGCAGCGCAACCACCAGGAATAGTGCGGGCGCAATCGACATGAGCGCGATCGCGTTGAAGATCAGCCGGTACACGGTCTGAGCCGCGCGCGCGCCCAGCAGGCGCTGCGCCACCGTCTTGGCGCGATGGGACGCCAGCACCGAATGGATGACCGCAAAGATCAGCAGCGCGGCCCAGATCAACAGCGCTTCGCGCACGGCCTATTTCTTCTTGGTCTCGCCGTCTTCACCGGTGCGCTTGGGGGATGGCGTGCCAAAGAATCGGGCTTCGGCGCGGCGCAGCAGGCGGATCGCGCGCGAGCGGCTGGCCGCCAGCGGATAGATGGCGGCGCGGATGGCGCGGCGCGTGCGGCTGGGTTTGCGCTCGGGCGGCGCCCCCCACTGTACTGCCGCGGCGGCCCAGGTCAGCCCGGCCCCAAATCCCACCATCACCACTTTGTCGCCGGGATGCAGCCGGCCGCAATCGACCGCCTCGCACAGCGCCATGGGGATGCTGGCGCTGGACGTGTTGCCATATTTTTCGAGGTTGACGAAGACGCGATCCTCGGGGATCGCCAGACTGCGCACCGCGGCCTGAATGATGCGCAGGTTGGCCTGATGCGGCACAAATAGATCGATGTCATTCAGCGTCAGGCCCGCCTTCTCCACCACTTCGCGCGCGGCTTTGTCCACCACGCGGGTGGCAAATCGAAAGACCTCGCGGCCGTTCATCTGAATGAAATGCTGGCCCGCCTGCACCGTCTGCACCGAGGCCGGCAGATGGCTGCCCCCGGCCGGCACGATCAACATCTCACCGCCGGAACCGTCGGCGCGCACCAGCGACGACAGCACTCCGCCCGGACTGTCGGCGGCCTGCAGCACCAGCGCGCCCGCGCCGTCGCCAAACAACACGCACGTGGCGCGATCCTGCCAGTCAGTGATGCGGCTCAGCGTCTCAGTGCCGATGATGAGCACCACACGGGCGCCGCCGCTGGCGATGACCTGCGCGGCCAACGACAAGGCGTATACAAAGCCCGAACACCCCGCCGACAGATCAAACGCGCCCGCCTTCACCGCGCCCAGCATATCCTGGATGACGCAGGCCGTGGCCGGAAATGAGTATTCGGGCGTGGCCGTGGCACAGATGATCAGATCGACATCCAGCGGCAGGATGCCGGCCACATCCAGCGCATCGCGCGCGGCCGCAAAGCCCATGCTGGCCGCCGTGTCGCGGGGGCCGGCGATGCGGCGTTCGCGGATGCCGGTGCGCGTGACGATCCACTCGTCGGTGGTGTCAACGGTGCGGGACAACTCAGCATTGGTCAGGATTTTCGCGGGAGCATATTTGCCCCAGCCGACGATATGAGCGGATGGCATAGGCTTCGCTTCTTCGCGCCAGCGCCGATCGATCTGTCCGGGCCTATCGGCCCGGCGCATCGACCGCGGCGCGCGGCTCATGAATCAGTGTGATTGGCCGTTGGTGTAGCGGCCGAAGATCAACACGGCGTTGTGGCCGCCAAACCCGAATGAATTGGACATGACCCGATCGACCTTTAACGCCCGCGAGCCTTTGGTGGTGTAGTCCAGATCGCATTCCGGGTCCGGCGTAAAGTGATTGATCGTGCCGGGGATCATCTGATCGGTAATGGCCTTGACAGCCACCACCGCTTCCACCGCGCCGGCCGCGCCCAGCAAGTGGCCCGTCATCGATTTGGTGGAACTGATCGGGACGTTATAGGCCTGTTCGCCGAAGACCCGCTTGATCGCCAGCGTTTCAGTCTTGTCGTTCAGCGGCGTGCTGGTGCCGTGCGCATTGATGTAATCGATCTGTTCCGGCTGCAGGCCGGCCTGCTTCAGCGCCATGCGCATGGCCTGCGACGCGCCGCGTCCGTTCTCTTCCGGCGCGGTGATGTGAAACGCATCGGCTGACAGCCCGTAGCCCAGCACTTCCGCGTAGATCTTCGCGCCGCGCGCTTTGGCGTGTTCCAGTTCTTCCAGCACCAGCACGGCCGCGCCTTCACCCACCACAAAGCCATCGCGGTCTTTGTCAAAGGGACGGCTGGCCGTCTCCGGCGAATCGTTGCGCGTGGAAATGGCCGTCATGTTGTTGAAGCTGGCCAGCGCCAGCGGAATAATGCCCGCTTCCGCGCCGCCCGCCAGCACCACGTCGGCGCAGTCGCGGCGCACCCATTCGGCCGCCTCGCCGACGGCGTTGGAGCCGGTGGCGCAGGCCGACACCGGACACAGATTGGGGCCTTTCAGGCCAAACTGAATAGCCACCTGACCGGAAGCGGTGTCCGGCAGCATCATCGGCACCAAGAAGGGGCTGATCCGATCGGGGCCTTTGACCAGCAGCTGCTGCATCTGATCCGTAATCGTGCCGATGCCGCCGATGCCGGTGCCGATCATCACGCCGATGCGCTCTGCATTGTCCTCGTTCACTGTGAGGCCGCAATCGGTCAGGGCTTGCTGCGCGGCCGCCAGCGCCAGCTGCGCGAAGCGATCCATGTGGCGCGCTTCGCGTCGGCCAAACAGCGCCACCGGATCGAAATCCTTGACTTCACAGCCGAATTTGGTTTTGAATTGAGAGGCATCAAAATGCGTAATCGGCCCTGCGCCCGACTTGCCCGCCAGCATGTTGCGCCACATGCTGTCCACATCGTTGCCCACGGGCGAGAGCACGCCCAGCCCGGTGATCACTACTCGTCGCGTCATGGCACTTTCCCCCTTCCCCGTATGTAACCCTGAGCGATTAAGAAAGATACGCCTGGTCGGGATGTGCACGCGGATTTGACATCCTTTCACGCCGTGGTAGCATGGTGTCAAGTTGATTCGACGGGAGTGGCGATAGCATGGCTGACATTCAAGATACCTTGGTCTTTATGCACAGTCTGATCCGCTGGGTTATCCTGTCGTTGGCGCTGGTCGGCGCGGCCCGATCGTTCGTCAGCGCCCTGAGTGTCAGCGGACGGTTCGCGCGCCTTGACGTGGGATTGAGCAATGCCTTTGCAGGCGTCATGGATCTGCAAGGCGCGGTGGGTGTGTTGCTGGTAATCAGCGCGCTGGTCATGCAGCGGCCCGTGCCGTGGATTCATCCCATCATCATGGTGCCGGCCATCATCGTGGCCCACCAAAACCGGCGCTTCCGAGACGCGCCCGATCGCCGGCGGCATCAGGCGCAGCTGGGCATCTTTTTGGGCAGCCTGGCGCTGGTGGCCGTGGGATTGCTGGTCATCGGCCAACTTTACCTACCCGGCCAGCGTTAATGATCGATCACGCTGCTGCGCCCCGCGTCATCGCCTTCTTCGATATGGACTACACGGTGCTGGACACCAGTTCCGGCCTGCTGTATGTCAAATATCTGCGAAAAAAGGGGCAAATTTCGCGACGCTGGCTTGCGCGCGCGGGCTGGTGGTCGCTGCTGTATAAATTGTCGCTCATCGACATGGCCCGCGTGATGCCGAAAATGATGGTGTATGCGCGCGGCGTCAGCGCCAACGCCGCGCTGGCCGATGCGCGCGCGTGGTTCGCAGACACGCTGGCGGCGCACGTCAGCCCGACCGCCGTGGCCAAGATCCGCGAACACCAGGAACAGGGTCATCTGGCGGTGCTGATCTCGGCTTCGACGCAATTTGCCGTGCAGCCTGTGGCCGAATATCTGGGGGTGGATTTCCTCTGCACCCGATTGGAAGTACAGGCCGATCGCGTTACGGGCAATATCGTATTACCGGCCTGCTACGGGCCGGGCAAGGTTCACTGGGCGCGTCGGTACGCCGCCGAGCATAACGTTGAGCTGCGCGCCTGCTGGCTGTACACCGACAGCCTGAGCGACCTGCCGCTGCTGGAAGCCGTGGGACGGGCGGTGGCGGTCAACCCCGATCCCCGATTGAAACGGCTGGCTGTTGGGCGCGGGTGGCCGGTCGAGAAATTCTACTAGTCGGTCGGGCGTGTTATAATCGGTCGCACTTTCAGGGGGAATCTGGCATGATCCTCGTTATCGGCGCCACCGGTTTCATCGGACAGCAGCTGGTGACGCAGCTGGCGCAGGCCAATCAGCATGTGTGCTGCCTGGTGCGTCCGTCGCCTCAGCCGCGCCGTTTTGCGCCCGGCATTCATCTGCACATCGTGTCCGGCGACGTGGACGACGCGCCGGCGCTGCGCGTGGCGATGCATCAGGTTACGGCGGTGTGTTATCTGGCGACGACGTGGGAAGAGACCGGCGAAGAGACGGTGGAAGACATCAACGTGCGTCGCGCGGAAGAGCTGGTGGACGCGATGCACGAGGTGGGCGTGTCGCGCCTGATCACGTTTAGTTCCATCGGCGCCGACAGCCATTCGGCGTTTTCGTACCTCCGCAGCAAGGGCCTGTCTGACGAGGTGTTTGCACGCAGCGGGCTGGGTGTCACCACCCTGCAGGCGTCGGCGGTGTACGGCCCCGGCGACGGCTGGACGGAGAACATTGCGCTGGCGCTGCGGCGCTGGCCGTTTTTCTTTCCGATACCGGGTGATGGCCGCGCGCGCCTTCAACCGCTGTTTGTCAACGATCTGGTGCGCTGTGCGCTGTCGTGTCTGGTCAATCCCAAGACGGCGGGGCAGACGTTTGCCGTGGGCGGCCCGCAAGCCATGACATACGACGAGATCGTCACCACGGTGATGAATGCCACCGGCCACCGGCGCAGCAAGCGCTATATGCGGTCGGCCAGCGCGCTGTCGTGGTCGCGCCATCTGCGCGGCCTGCTGGGCGGCCGCCAGCTGTACACGCAGGCTGAGATCGATCTGCTGTCGGTGGATCGCACAACCACGCTGGATTCGGTGTCGTACCAGTTCGGTTTCCAGCCGATCCGCATGGCGGCGGCGTTGGGTTATTTGAGATAGGCCGGACGGCCTGATGACGGGCCGATACGCGGAATAATGAATCTTATGAGTGATTTTGAGATCAGGCCGCTGCGCACGCTGGACGAGTTTCGCGCCGCCGAAGACGTGCAGCGTGAGGCGTGGCACAGCGACGAACTGGACATTGTGCCGCTGCACATGCTGATCACGGTGGCCAAGAACGGCGGCGTGGTGCTGGGTGCGTTCCACGGGCCGGAACTGATCGGATTTGTGTTCGGCTTTCTGGGAACGGGCGAGCATCGCTTCGGGCCGGAAGCGCCGGCGGCCGTGAAGTTGAAGCATTGCTCGCATCAAATGGGCGTGCGGCCGGCGTGGCAGAGCCGCGGCGTTGGGTTTGCGTTGAAGGTTGCCCAACGCGAGGCGGTGCGCAATCAGGGGCTGCGCCTGATTACGTGGACGTACGATCCGCTGGAGAGCCGGAACGCGCATCTCAACATTCTGAAACTGGGGGCAGTCTGCAATACGTATATCCGCGATCTGTACGGCGAGCTGCGTGACGGGCTGAATCGCGGACTGGCGACGGATCGGTTTCAGGTCGATTGGTGGATCGCCAGCAACCGGGTGGAAACCCGCCTGACGCGGCCGCGCGCACCGCTGCAGCTGCGCCACTATTCGGGTGTGCGGCTGCTCAATCCGGCGGCCCGTGACGACAACGGCCTGCCCGTCTGCTCAGACACTGTACTGCCGCTGGAAGATTATCGCGCGCTGCTGGAGTTTCCGGCCGACTTTCAGCGGGTGCGACGGCTGGATAACGGGCTGGCGCAGGCGTGGCGTCAGCAGGTGCGCGCCGTCTGTGAGGACGCATTCACACGCGGCTATAGTGTCATCGATTACATTTACGAACCCGGCCCGCCCGCGCGCAGTTTCTACGTGCTGCAGCAGGTGGCGGCCAGCGAAGGAACGCTGAACGGCTGAGAGGCCAATCGGCCGCGGGCCAAACGCACTGCGTATTTCTCGTCACGGAACAGGTCATGTCCATCGATCACATTACGCTTTATCACGTTGCCATGCCGCTGGTGGCGCCGTTTGAGACTTCGTTCGGGGTGGAAACCGATCGGCACTGTGTCATCGTGCGGGTGGAGGCTGACGGCCTGACAGGTTGGGGCGAGTGCCCGGTTGAGGCGACCTTTGGTTACTCGTACGAGACGGTGGTCACCGCCTGGCACGCACTGAAGGACTTTATGATCCCGCAGCTGCTGGGCCGGCCGGTGGACATCGACGCGGCGGTGCGGCTGGGCGAGTTGATGCGCGGGCATCACATGGCGCGGCACGGCCTGGAAGCCGCGCTGTGGGATATTGTGGCGCAGCAGCAGGGCATCCCGCTGTCCCGGGCATTGGGCGGCGTGCGCGAGCGGGTGGCGGTGGGTGTCAGCGTGGGCATCCAGCCCGGCGCGGATGCGCTGATCAAGAAACTGGCCGATTACCTGGCGCAGGGTTACGGCCGCATCAAAATCAAGATCAAGCCCGGTTACGATCTGGAGATCGTCAAGCGGGTGCGGCGCGAGTGGCCGAAGATTCTGCTACAGGTCGATGCCAACTCGGCCTACCGCCTGCCGGATGCGCCCCTGTTCGAGGCGATGGATGACTACGGGCTGCTGCTGATTGAGCAGCCGTTTGGCTGGGACGACATCTACGAGCATTCCAGGCTGCAGCCGCTGCTCGACACGCCGATCTGCCTTGACGAGTCCATTCACGCGCTGGGCCACGCCGTGCTGGCGATCGAACTGGGCGCCTGCCGCATCATCAACATCAAGCCGGCGCGGGTGGGCGGTTTCACCGAAGCACGCCGCATTCACGATTTCTGCCGAACGCGCGGCATCCCGGTGTGGTGCGGCGGCATGCTGGAGACGGGCATCGGCCGCGCCGGCAACGTGGCGCTGGCTGCGCTGCCCAACTTCACGCTGCCCGGCGACATCAGCGCCAGTAATCGCTATTACGTGGAGGACATCGCCGAGCCGGCCTTCACCTTGAACGAAGATTCGACGTTGAGCGTGCCGACCGCGGTCGGGCTGGGCGTGAACGTGATCGAGCCGGCCTTGAAGAAATACACTGTTCGAGCCGAAGTCTTTGGCTAGAGTCTGGATGAGATCATGCATTTGGATGTGGCAGTAGCCAAAGTGCGCAAGTATGCCGTGCCGGAAAGCGGCGATACGATCGAAATGATCGAGCGGCCCGGCGGCGGGGTGTCGTTTGTCATTGTCGACGGGCAGCGCTCGGGCAAAAGCGCCAAAGCCATCAGCAACATCGTGGCGCGCAAGGCCGTCTCGCTGCTGGCCGAGGGCGTGCGCGACGGGGCGGCGGCCCGCGCCGCCCACGATTATCTGTACACTCACCGCTCCGGCAAGGTGCTGGCCACACTCAACATCGTGTCGGTCGATCTGGAATCGCGCACGCTGGTGCTGTCGCGCAACAGCCACTGCCCCGTCATCATGGTGCGGGGCGGCGAGCTGGAAGTGCTTGACCAGCCCTCCGATCCGGTGGGCGTGCATCGCGGCACCAAACCCGTCATCACGGAGTTTCCGCTTGAACCGGCCACCACTGTGGTAATATATACGGACGGACTCAGCACCGCCGGCGAGCGCAAGGGTCAGCCGTTGGATGTGCCGCAGGCCATGCGGCATCTGATGGGTTATCAGCTCACCGCGCGCCAGCTGTGCCGCGCTTTGCTGGACCGCGCGCTGGCGCTGGACGATCAGCGGCCCGCCGACGACATCAGCCTAGTCGTGCTGACCATCAGCAAATTTGAGCAGCCCAACGACGCGCGTTGGTTGAATATGAGTATGCCGTTATAAGGAGCCATCATGTCTCGCGTAACCGCCGCGTTTGTCTGCGCGTTGTGCGACCCCGACAATCCACGCCCGGCCAGCATCATGTGCAGCAACAACTGCGGCCGCTATGTGTGCGCCGTCCACGCGATGCCGCGCAAAGGGCCGGGCAGTCCCATGATCTGCCTGGCCTGCGCTGAGGCGCTGGGACTCATCGAGAAGGCCCAACCGCGCAGCGAACCAACGCCCATTGTGAACGTTCAGCCTGAGCCGGAGAGCCAGCCCGCGCCCCGGCCCACGATCGTCGCGCCAACCCGCGTGGAAGAACCGGCGCCGGCAGCGAAGCCGGCAGCCGAACCGGCCGCGGCGGCTGTCACCGCCGCAGAGACGGCAAAGGCCGCACCACCGGTTGACCTGCCCAAGACCGAGCCGTCCATTGCGCCCGTCAAAGTCGAAGCGCCCCGCGAGCCGCCGGCCAAGCCGGAAGTGCGCCCCCTGTTCGATACGCCCAGCGCCGCGCCGGTCGATCGACCGGGCGCCCCGCTGACCGCGGCCAAGCCGGACCCGGGCGCAACGCTGGTCAACGTGCCGCCGATCAAACGCGCCGAATCGCCGGCCACGCCGGTGGTTCCGGCGGAACAGCAAAGCCAGGCCGCTCGCCGGCTGGTTGAACCGCCGCCGCCGCCACAGTCATCGGAGACCATCGTCTCGCAACGCGGCAACACGCTGCAGGTGCCAAAAGTCTCGCAGACCGGCCCTCGTCCGGCCCAGAGCACCGGCGCCCGGCCGCGTGTGGCGCAGCGCGCCGAAGACATCCGCGCCCTCGACCGGCCGACGCTGATCAGCCTGGGCCTGTCGGCGGTGGGCGGCATCATCGGTTTAGTATTACTGCTGATCGCAGTCTTCGGCCGGTAACTGTCCCGATCGTTTCCGGCCGCCCGGCGTCTTATGCCCGCCCTGGATGCCAGCCCCGTCCGGCAGCGCACATTGTGGCAAACGGTGCGCCTGTACTGGCGCGATTTCCGCGTGTTGCTGCGCGCCTTCAGCCGCCCGCTCATCATCTTCTTCGCGCTGATTGTGGTGTGCGGCCTGGCCTACTGGCAGCTGTCGCTGCTGGCCCGCATCGACGATCCGCCCTCCGCCATGGAATCGATGTTCCTGGTGCTGGCGATGATCTTTCTGCAGGCCAACACCCCCTTTCCCGATCCGTGGTATCTGCAACTCTTTTTCTTCGTGATGCCCGTGATCGGTCTGGCCTGGCTGAGCGCAGGCGCGGCGAATCTGGGCGTCAAGCTGTTCAACCGATCGGCCCGCGGGCAGGAATGGGAGGTGGCCTTGGCCAGCATGTATTCCAACCACGTGATCGTGTGCGGCACCGGCAAGCTGGGCTATCGCGTGGTGCTGCAGCTGCTCAAGTTCGGCCAGTCGGTGGTCGCCATCGAGCAGGATAGCACCAAACCGTTTGTGACGCTGGTGCGGCAGTATGACGTGCCGGTGATCTTCGGCGACGCGCGCCAGCTGGATGTGCTGCACCGGGCCGGGCTGGAACGCGCCTCGGCCATCGTGTGCTGCACGCAGGACGATCTGACCAACCTGGACATCGCGCTGGACGCGCGCGAAGTCAATCCCGAGATCAAAGTGGTGCTGCGCATGTTCGATGCCGATCTGGCCGCCAAGATCGAGCGGGGCTTTGGCATCCATACCGCATTCAGCGCCTCGGCGCTGGCAGCGCCGGCTTTTGCGGCGGCCGCCACGCGCGCCAACATCGAGTACTCATTCTACGTGGGCGACACGCTGCTCCACGTCAGCCAGCTGACCGTGACAGCCGATTCACCGCTGGCGAACCGCCTGATGGAGGACGTGGAGCGCGCCTACAACCTGACCATCATCATGCACCGCAGCGGCGAGCATCTGCGTCTGCATCCGGTGTCCGACGAGATGATTCACGCCGGCGATACGCTGGTGGTGTTCGCCACGCTGGAGGTGCTGGGGCAGATCGGGGCCACCAACCACGACGACCGCGAGCAGCCGAGCTTTGCCAGCCAGAACGTCATCAAACGCTTGTTCAAACGACGCGGATGAATGAGCCGGGCAGACGTGAACCGCAGATCGTGATCGTGGGGCCATGCGCCAGCGGCAAAACCACGCTGGTGCGCGGCCTGTGGGGCCGCGGCTATGCCGGCGCGCGGGTAGTGGCGCAGGAACACTCAGAGGTCAGCGATCTGTGGAAGATGCGCGGCGCGCCCGACGCCTTGATCTATCTGGACGCGCGTCTGGAAACGATCGCGGCGCGCCAGCACCGCGCCGACTGGACGGACGACTACCTGGCTGAGCAAAAGCGCCGGCTGAGCGAGGCCCAAGCGGCCTGCGATCTGTTCCTGCCCACCGACGAGCTCGATCGGGAGCAGGTGCTCGATCGGGTGAGCGCTTTTCTCGCGCAGCGCTTCGCCGACCGATCGTAATCAGTAAGATTACTTATAACCGGCCGACCGCCGCCCGGAGGCGCTCCAGCGCCAGCTGCAGGTTGGCCGGCGAGTTGGCAAATGAAAAGCGCACGTAGCCTTCGCCGCCCGCGCCGAAGTCAGTGCCGGGCAGCGCCGCCACCCCCGCTTCTTCCAGCAGATAATCGGCCAGCCACTTCGACGTGCGCCCCAGCGCGGTGATATTGGGGAAGGCATAGAAGGCGCCCTGCGGCACGCGACACTTGATGCCGGGAATGGCATTGAGGCCGGCCACGAACATATCACGCCGCCGCCGGTACTCGGCCACCAGCGCATCAACCTGATCTTGCGGGCCGGTGACGGCTTCGATGCCGGCGTACTGGGTGAAGGTGGCCGTGCAGCCGATGGAATGCGTGAGCAGCAATTCCACGCGCTCGGCCAGCGCTTCGGGCATGATGCCAAAGCCCAGCCGCCAGCCCGTCATGGCGTAAGTCTTGGAGAAGCCGTCGCAAATGACGGTGCGCCCGGCCATGCCCGGCAGCGATGCGATGCTGATCACGGGGGCGTCGTAGGCCAATCGGGCGTAAATCTCGTCCGCGATCACCCACAGGTCGCGCGCGATCGCCGCGGCGGCAATATGCTCCAGCACGTCGCGCGACAACACGCCGCCCGTGGGATTGCTGGGCGAGTTGATGATGATCAGTCGCGTGCGATCACTGAGGGCGGCGTCAAATCGATCGAGATCGAAGGCGAAGTCGTTGTCTTCGTTCAACGTCACCGGCACGGGCACACCGCCCGCCACGCCGATCATCGCTTCATAGGTCGGGAAGCCGGGATCGGGATAGATCACTTCGTCGCCGGGGCGAATGAGGGCCAGGGTGGGGAAAAACAATGCGGGCTTGGCGCCCGGCCCCACAATCACCTGCGATGGCGTGAAGTCCAGGCCGCGCCGCCGGCCGGCGTCCTCGGCGATGATCTGGCGCAGCGCCGGCACGCCGGCCGGCTGGGTATAGCGCGTGTGCCCCGCCTCGATGGCGTTGATGCCCGCCCGCGTGACGTGCGGCGGCGGCGGCACATCGGGTTGCCCCACTTCCAAGTGAATGATGTGCCGGCCCTGCGCTTCCAGCGTCTGCGCGCGCGCCAGCATGGCATACGCGCCTTCAGCCATCAAATGATTGACTCGCTCTGCAAAGGGCATGCCCGGGCTCCTGTCTGGGTGAAGGTTGAAACCGGCCGAAGGATACCATTAAAAGTTGAAACCGACGAAAACGAAAACCTCAAAGGCCCGGCAAAGTCCTTTGAGGTTTTCCAGAGCGGCCGCACCTTTGTCAAGCGCTATCCGCCGACTTGTTGATCGGCTGGCTCCGGGTTCGCCTCTCGCAGAGCGGCCGAGCGCGCCTCGCACCGGTTCCACATTTCCACGTAGTCATTGGCCCCGCGGAACAGCGGCGCAAAATCTTCAATCGCCAGCCCCTGATTGCGCAAGTCCTGCAGGAAGTCCGGCAGCAGGCCAAAGTGCGCCAGCCCGTCCAGGTTGATGTCAAAGTCGCGGCGTGAGCCGGCCACATTGCGCTCCAGCGGCGGATTATCGCCCTGCATGGCATGCCACCGCTGCCACACGCCGGTGATCTTCTTGTACCAGCGCAGCACATCATCATCGCGCTCGTCGTCGGGCAGCGGGCGCTCGCGCTTGACCAGATATGCCGCCCACTGCTCGTCCGCCCAGCGGCCAATCAGCGCCGATCGTTTGGGATCGGGTTCGGTGTTCGTCGCCTCGGCTTCATCGGCCAGCCAGAAGCCGCGCGTGATATTGTCGATATTGTCCTGTCGGAACACCATCGCCAGCGCATTGTCCACCGTTGTCAGCGAGATGGGCGGCGCGTCATCTTTGGGATGAGCGTGCTTGTCAGGGTGAAAGCCGGCCAGATACTGCGCGATGGCCTGCCACGCTTCGCGCTCTTCCCGATCGTACGCCTGCGGCCCGTCCTCGTCAAAGCGGTGCCAGCGGTAATCGATGATGGGTGTGGCGTAGCGCACGCCGTTGACCTGCGCGTCGATCTGAGCGCGCCGCAGCGGCAGACGATGTGTGTCGCCGCGCGCGCCGTGCGCCGCAAACGTGCCAAAGCGCGGCCCCGGCATGCCCGCCGCGCCGTTCACATCGCTGCCGATGGCGACGCCGCGCCCGCCCATCTTCTTGACCGCGTACAGATACGCCGACGCCCACGCCGTGCTTGATCCCGCGCACGAGCGCGGCACTTTATGCGACCACTCCGGCACGACGTTGCCGAAATCCAGCACGTCGCCCTGATTGAGAATCGGTGCGACCACGCCGCCCAGCCGACCGATCCGCTCCACCTGATCGGCCCGTTTGCCTGCCTCGTGCGCCACTTTGTGCACATCGTCCGTGCCGTAGTGCTGCGGATCGCGCTGATCAAATTCCACATCGGCGCTAAAGGCCAAGTCGCGGAACCAGCAGTGCGACGAAATCACCGGATACTCGTGACGCTCGGCCAGACTCAACGCCATGTCCGTGGCCTTCTGCGACATATGATCGATGTCGACCACGATGCCGCGCCGCATCATCTCCTGCAGCAGAATCAGGCCATATTCATTGAGGCCGCGCGTATTGGCGTGGCCGCCGCCCACCGACGGCTCGTTCAGCGCCTCAAACAAATCGCGCACGGCAGGCACCTGCTGGATCAACGACTGATGCGTCCGGGGCGGTTTGACCGGCGACAACGACTCGCCGCTGGCCACCACTGCCCGCTCGGCGCTGTCCACCGGATCGTCACCGTCACGATCCAATCGGTAGCGGATCCCCGTATCAAAGGCATTTTCCACTTCGTAATGACGGCCCGTCACAAACACATTCAGAATATCGAGGATGCGCAGGTAAACGGCGGTGCCGCCAAAGGCGTTATCGGTCAAATGGATGGGTGTGATCTGGCGAATGCCCAGGTCGTACAACCAGTCCAATTCCTGCCCGATCAGCAATCGCGCCCGATCGAGATCCCCGTCGCACGCTTTCTCCAGGTCCTCCTGCCGGCGCCAGTTGCCCAGCGAATCCACCTCCACGCCCAGCACCACCGCCAGCTTGTTGGCCTTGATGATGCGCCGGGCGTCGTCGGCCGAGAGCGCCAGCTGCAGCCAGCCCTGCCCCGGCCCGCCCGCCTGCTGATCGAGATCGTAGATCACGCGCTTCATGGCGATGACCTGCCGCTCGATGGCGCTGCGATCGTCGGTGGGCAGCGTGGGATGGCTGCGCGTGCCCAGCAATTCGTTGTTGACGGCCAGACACGTGATCAAGCGCAGGCCGCCCAGATACGCGCGGTGCAGCCAGTCGATGTAAGCCTGCTGGTGAACGATGGTGGTGAAGCGCGGCCAGATGATGAAGTCGGGCCAGCCGCCGCCCGCCGGATGACCGAACTCGGGGTTCACGTCGATGAGGCCGCCGTGGATGGGCTCGCACGACGGCAGCGCGGCGGCCATCGCTGCATCGCCGGTTTTATCCGGCTCGTAGAACTTGCCCCACAGGGCATTGCCGCCAAAGGCCAGATGCGCCATCAGGTGCGCGTGAAGATCGGCGAACCCCCACAACTCGGTACCGGGATCAACCTGCCAGTAATCACCACCAAGCGGCACACGCGGGATCGGCGCTGCCGCTGAGTCTTGCTCGCCCATAAAGCCTCCCTTAGCTGTCAGACGAATGGCGGCATTATAACCATTTGTCAGTTTGTGATCAAAATTCATGCCCCCCGGTGCGTTTCCGGTTTTTCGGACACCCGGCGGCAGTCTGGCTCGCGGCGGCGACGGCCTGTGTAAGCATTTCTACTTATCAACTGCCGCAGGCGGTGTGACCGCATCACCCGACGGGGGCGCACAAACCGGCGAGCGTCATGGCTTCTGTGCGTCGGCGGCGGCGTTTCCGCCCGACGACGGCATGATGGCTTTCAAGTCGGTGAGCGTCACCGCCTTGGCCCGCACGGTCTCGATGGCCGCGCCCCACAGAAACAGCGACAGATATTGCTGCGCGTCTGCGCCAAAGGTATCGTTGGCCACGTACAGTGTGACAAACCCCACCAGCAGCGCAAAGACATAGACGATGACGCCCACGATCAGCGCGCCGCCGTGAACCGTGACTTGCGTCTTGAAACTCAGGTTCAATTCCGGCCGCGCCGCCAGCTGCGCTTCGACATACCCTTTGGCCGCAAACGAGCGGCCGGTCTCCAGCCGATTCAATTCCTGATCAAGACCGTAGGGCATCAACGCCGCCTGCAGGCCGTTCGGCCCGGTGGCCGCGTTCATGGCCTTCGTCGCCTCCTCACGTTTATCGGCCGGCACCCGCTCCAGCAATTCCACGGCTTTAGCCCAGAAATTCAGGTCTTTTTGCGCGTCCTGCTTGTCGGCAATGGCGTGCTCCAGCCTCTCCCATTCGCCTTTGCGGGTGCGCTCGCGCAGCGCCGTCAACCGATCGAGGAGCTTCGGCCGGAGGCCGTCGCCGGGCTTCAACGTCGTGGCCTGCTCAATCTGTTTGTCGATGGCAGCCAGCAGATCATCGGACTTCTTCAACTGATCGGTCAATTCCGACTCGGCCGCCTTCACCAGCGCCTCGATGGTGTCGGTGGAAGCATTGGCGTTCAGCGCCACGACCGCATCGGTGATCCGCGCAATCACGGCATCCACCTGATCGTTGGCCAGCTGATTGGCGCCGGCCAATCGGGCGCGCAGGTTGGTCAGCGACTGAGCCGCCGATTGTTTCTTTTGTCCCGTCGTATTCCACCAGCCCAGCACCAGCGCCGTCAACAACCCGGCCGCCAGTGTCAGCAGCGGCAGCGCCAGCCCGTGCTTGGACTTCACCACGACCGGGACTTCAATGCCGGCCGGTTGATCACGCACCTTGATCAATAGTGTGCCGTTGTACTCACCGGCGGGCACACCGCTCTTCACTCCCACCGTAATCGGCAGGGTGTCGGCGGGCGCCAGCTTCGCCGGCAGCGCCGCCTCCACATAGACCAGCCCGTCGGGCAAGGCCTGTCCCTTGCCGCCGCGCATCACCAGGATGCTGGCCTCTTGCACTTCGGCCTCACCGGTCACTTTCTGCGTCAAGAAGATCGGCTGGGCAGTGGAACTGTCACTGGTCACATACCACGTCAGCTTCTTGGAATCGACCGTGGCGTCCACCGAGGGCACTGCGTCCAACTGCGCGTCCACAGCGATGGACAGCGTCTGCGTGACGCCTTGATCGGCGTAACGGATGTCGAGTGTGCCGGTGTAATGCCCGCCGCGCTTGACGCCATTCAACGTCACGGCCAGGCTGGCGGTGTCGTCCACCCGATCGAACTGCTGCGGCTCGACGACGATCTCATTGCTCAGGATTACGGCGCCGGACCCGGCATCGAGCAGATCATGGCGGATCACCTGCACGTTCGTGATCGGCCCGCCATCCACCATCAGCTGCAGCGTGCGCTGCTGCGCCTCGGTGATCAGTCCTTTGAACGTCACCGTCGATTCACTGGGCGTCACGCGCGCAGCGGCCGTCACCGCCAGCGCCGCGCTCAGGGACGCCACCAGCACCATCGGAACCAGGCACCAACGGCCCATCCGGCGCAAATGAAACATGATCATCACTCCCGGCGTGAAGATTGGTCACGCGGCCGATAATCGATGGGGTTGCAATCGGACGTAGGGATCGCCGAAAATGACGTAGGCGCGCGCGTCGTTGTGTGCCGTCCACGCATAAGCCAGCTCGTCGAGGTCGACGGCGTAACCTTTCAGATAACGGGCCAGCCGGCTTTCCTCGTTGCGCTGTGTGACATCTTGCGCCAGATCCAGCCACCGCTGATTGAACGCTTCAAACGCATAGCCGATGGGATCACCGCGCAAGATGCACTCCAGTCCGCTCTTGAACGTCTCAATATCATGCCCAAAGCCTTTGGGCTTGAATGAATAATCCCAGACTTGATCGACGTGTCCGATGAACGCCAGCGCGCCCTGTGCTAGCAGCCGCTGCGGCAAATAAGACACTAATGGTTGCGCGGCCAGCGTTTCCGGCGCTTGATCTTTCAGATGTGAGAAGTCGTCCAGCCGCGGCGTGCCCGCCGTGTAACAGCCGAAGGCAAACACGATCAGGCCGTCACAGGCGTGCGTCGCTGTGATATGTTCGCCGCCGAGGAAGGCGCTGTCCGGGATGGCCGCGGCCGGTGTCTCGTCGGCCGGTTCAGTCCACTCGCTGCACAACAGCGCGCCCTGACGGGTCTGCTGCAACTTGGCCTGCTCTTTGGCAAAGCCCAGGCCGTGGGTGGCCGTAAAGATCAACGCGGGTTGATCGTGCGGGCGCGTCAGTGCGTCCAACAGCGTATCGCGCCTGGCAGCCGCGCCGGTGATGAATTCAAATTTGAACGGCTGTTTGATGACGGTCGAAGCTTCCAGTTCTGTCACCAGCGGCTTGACCAGATAATTGGCGCTGAGGAAGGTGGCGCGATCGACGTCGTTTTGCGGCGCAAAGAACACGGCGCGGCGCTGCCGCGTGGGCTGAGCCTCGTCGGCCAGCAGGCGCGCCACGTACGATTCATACTCGTCCGGCGTCTCGAAGTACAATCGGCCCACCGCGTGCTGAGCGTCGAGACTGTACTGGAATTTGTAAGAGATCTGTTCGGGCGAGGCGACGATCAACAAGTAGTAGGGCAGCTTCTTGGGATTGACCAGGCCCGGTCCCTGATTGAAGCGTGATCGAAAAGCGCGCGCGTCGTCGTGATCCTTCACCGGATCGTACATCACGATGTGATCGCCGAGCGCGTCATCGTCGTCGGCCGCCCGCGGGGTGTTGACCATCTGCCCGCGCCGGGCTTTGATCAACGGCCGCAGCTTGGCGCGCACCCGGGGCGGCGTATCGGGGTGATAAATGACCGCCCAGCGGGCCGACGCCAGATCGTAAGCGTTGGCGCTGGGGATGAGGCCGCGCACGCCCACCGCCAGGTTTTGATAACGCGCTTCGTAGGTGGTCTTGTTGGCATCTTTCACGGCCTCGGGTTCGCCGGCGTCAGCCGCCCGAATGCGCGGCAGCAGCTGCGTCAGAGTCAGTGGTGATACCAATGGCTTGCCGGTCAGCCCGTTGATGCCGTTGAAATGCAGCACGGTGTCGGTCATGCCGCCTCCGCGATCGAGGCGCGCTTGAACACGGCCACACCGAAGCGCAGCCACGCTTCGCCTTCGCCGTCCAATTGATCGGGCGCGAGTAGCACGCGCCGGCCCACCGGCACCAGGCTGTCGAGTGACGGCGCAGCGACCACCGACTGGAAACGCCGGTATAGCTGCGCCACGTCGGCATACTCTTCCACGCGCGACAGGTTGGCGTGCAGCAGGTGCGTCTCATCGACGGCGGGCGGCAGCGTCACACTCCGCAGCCGGATGTTGCGCCGCAGCTGCAGCAGCCTAGATTTGATGTTCTCCAGCCACACGCTCACCCGCACCGGCGGCCGGGCCAGATCGGCGGGGAAATAGCACGCGCCGTTCCGCAGCCGTTCCGGCACGGCGTCCAGGCTGCGCTCGATCCGATCGAGCAGGTATTTCAGCAGCTGATTTTCAGGCGTGTCATACTGGTGGCGCACTTCGCGGCAGACGAAGCGCGCGGGATCGTAATCCTGCTCGAAGCGGGCTTTGTAGGTGGCCGGCCAGTTGATGCGGCCCCGCACACGCTCGCGCTGCTGCACCGGTACCTGCCGGGTGTGGTGGCTGAGCTGCTGAAGCAACCGGTCAAGCGAGCGCGTGACAAACGAGTCCACGTCGGTCTCGGCATCGACGTGCAGGAGGAAATAGGCCGCTTTCGCCGCCGGCTGCCGATCGGGTGGCAGCAGCTGCTCGAGCGGCTGCTCGATCGGGTTGGCCAGCAGCAGCGCGATCAGACGCCGCAGCACCCCGGCTTCAGCGTCAAACAGCTCGGTGTCACTCAAGCGCGCGCCTTCTTCCACTCGTCCGGGCGGATGTGCGGATACAGCAGTTCAATGCGATCCAGCACACTGCCGCGCACTTTGGCCAGGGTTTTGTCCTCGGGTTGCGAGGTCAGAAAACCGTTGAGATACTTGTAGATGTCCAGAATATCTTCGCGATCAAGCCCGTCCAGCTGCGGCACGGCATAGAGCAAAATCGCCTCGCCCAGCAGGCTCAGCGCGCTGGCGCCGTTGGCCTGCCCCTGCCGATCTTTGACGAACAACAGCATGTCGCGGATGATGGCCGGCCCCAGGGCGCGCCGCTTCATCAGGGCCGTGTTACGGTTGATCAGATCGATCAGCTTTGCTTCCAGATCAAGTGCGGCCAGCTGCTCGCGCTGGAGCCAGTCGTGGATCAACTCGGCAAACAAATCGCGCTTGATCGGCTGGCCCGCCCCATCGGTCTCTTCGATCTCGCCGGGCAGATCACAATCGATGAAGGCAAAGCGCCGCATGAACGCAAACGACATGGCGAAGAGATACGATTTGTCGTACACGTTCATCGTACCGATGATGCGCCACGTCGGATGCACCACAAATTGATAATCGTCCAGACTGTTCTTCAGATCGTCCGGTATCCAGTCCTGCGGATCGGCCGATTTGGGCGGGCGCACGCGCACGGGTTGGTTGCGCACGGTGTAGGGCAGATCGACGGCTTGTCCCGACAACAGCGTGAACAATTCGCCGAAGGCTTTATCGATCTCAGCGCGGTTGATCTCGTCGATGATCAACCACTGCCCTTCGCGGATGGCGCGCAAGAACACACCCGGTCGGAATTCCAGCGTCTGCTGTTGAGTGGGCACGTAGCCGCCCACCGTGTCGAAGGTGGTCCAGTCGGCGGTGGCGGTGGTCAGCACATGGCCGCCCGCACATTTCCGATCGACGGCAAAGTCGGCGATGCGCTGCGCCAGCGTGGTCTTGCCTGTGCCCGGCGGCCCGATCAGGATGATGTGCTTGCCCGCGTTCAGCGCCGAGGCGATGCGGGCAAACACCTCCGCGTCCAGCTGCAGCCGCCGATCGCCTGTGCCCGGCTGCGTGACGAAGTCCTGGAGCTCGCCGGCTTTGATGTCAACCGGCTTGTCGATCGCCGTGGTGAGCTCGCGACGCTTCTGCGGATCGAGCAGCGGCAGCGACGGCGGCTGCGCCGCCCAACGGCTGTACGTGCTGACCAGCGCCGGCGAAGCCCCCAGCTGCGCGGCCTTGCCGGCCAGATAGGTGCGCAGCGCCTGATCATCGGCGCCCGTCTCCGGGAAGTAACGTTCCTTCACCGGCACGGCATCTGGCATCCGCCGCTGCTGCACCTGCTCGTCGCTCACCTCAAACAACCGGCCGTCATCGCTGCTCATCATCAGCACCGGAATGCCCCAGTTCCAGCTGCGCCGATCGACATCGTGCAGCTGCAGGCGAGTGGCCGCCATCGCCATGTCGATGCGGCCGCTGCGCGCCAGATGATGATAAAACCACTGCGTGAAGCGCTGCGCCGTGGGCACCGGCACCTGATCCTGCATCGCCACCACGGCTGGCACGCCGATCTCGATCAGTCGCGGCGCCAGACCGTGCAGCGCACCCTGCAGCGACAACGTGGCGCTCTGACAGGTATCCAGCACGGTCAGCCGTAATTGACCGAAGGGCGCCGCGGCAAACTTGTCGGTCGCCACCAGGTCTTCACGTCCCTGATCGTCCGCCAGCACCAGATAAAACCGCCCTTCATCCGTCAGCACGCCGTGCGCCACCAGATGCAGGATATGGAACGGCTCATCCTGCAACGCCTGCCGCAGTGCCGCCAGCGTCACCGGCTGGCCGCGCGAGCCGTCCAGCACCGTGTACTGCACCGCGCCGAACTTCGCCACCTGTTCCAGCGCATCGGTCACAATGGCGCGTTCACGCGCCACGTCAATCGCCTTCAGGCCCAGCACATGGCGGTTGGCCGGTCGGCCCTGCTCATCTACGGGAAAACCCTTATCATTCACCCGGGTCAGGCCCAGCGATGACGGGCTGGCGATCGCCACCAGCACCTTCAGCGGCCAGCCCGGCGGCGCCGACGGTGGCTGCCCCACCATCCGCCGAAAGAACGGCGATTGCTTGAAGACGGCCAGCGGCTGCGTGCGATCCGGCGGCAGCAGATATTCCCACTTCAGCGTGTGCAGCGCCGCTTCGCCGGGCGCGATCTCCAGTTCGAAGATGACATCGGCCTCGCCCTGCACATGCTTATAAAAGCCCGCCCGCGTCGAGTCTTGATACGGCGGCAGGCGGTCGTCGTTAAACAGGCCGGCAAACAACAGCCGGCCGTAGCTCTCCGGCGAGCTCAGCCGCGCCGCTTCCAACTCGTCATTGTCCAGCCGTTGAACGCTGGCATACTCGTGCGCGCCGCACTTCAACTTAACCATCTCGCGCGTCACCATCACCGTCACTTTGTGCTCATCGGGCGGACGCGCGTAGTATTGTGATGGCGGCGTGACGATGATCTGCGGAATGATCCGATCTTCGTCCGACTTTTTCGTTTGATCGATCTCTTTCCCAAGATCAGTTTTTTCGGTTGTCTTCCCCCCGATCGGTTTCTTCGGCCCGACGGTTCCGTCGGGCGGCAGCAGCGCCTGCACCCAACCCAACACTTCCTTACGAACGCGCCCGCCCTCCAGCCAGCCGCGCAGCACCGACACCTCGTCGGCGCGCGTGGCAAAGGCTGCCTTCAACTTGCCCTCAATGGACGAATCGATCCGCCGCGCTTCATACAGTCCATACAAGGCGGCCCTGGCCACTTTGGCGCTGGCCGGATCAAAGACCGCCGGAATCAAACATTCGTCCACCAGCCGCTGCTTCAAGGCCGCATCGATCGGGCGCAGCAGCGCTTCGCCGGCCACCTTCACCAGCTCTTCCCGTCCGCGCGCATCATCCGGCAGCCGCGTTTCCAGGGCCCGCTGAACGCGCGGCAGATCGAGCACCGTCAAACTTAACGGCTTGGATGCGCCATCGCCGTGTTCGGAAAACGCCTCGCCCGTCAACTGGTGTTCAAGATCCCAGAACACCAGATAATTGCCAGGGATTTCCGGCGCGATCAACGTCCGCGTCAGTGTCGCCTCGCCGCCCGGCTCAACGGCATCATCCAGCGGCCATCTCTCCTGAGCCACCACGCTGTTGTCGCGCACGATGCGATACGTCACCTCCACCGGCTGGCCGCTGGTCGGCGCGTTCAGGCCCGTTACCCAGCGCTGATCGCCTCGATTCTGCAGCACGACGTTCAGTGCCATGCTTTCCTTCGGCGCAACGTGTTCCGACCAGTTGGTCACTTCCAGGTGAAAGCGATAATCAGGCTCAACGTCCACGGCTGGTCGCCCTCCCCCACCGGGCCCAGCCGTGTCGCCGCCAATCGGGAAACTGCCGGGCGGCGGCGCGCCTTTCGTCATCTGTTCAAGATTCGGCGCCTCAGTAAGCCGTTGCAGCCAGCGGCCGTTTTGATCCCGCACCCAACCGATCTGGCCGCGCGGCGTTTCCACACCGTACCATGTGCTGCCATCCGACTGATAATCCGCCACGAAAGCCCTCAGCCGCTCACCGGGCCGCACCCGATCGATCACGGGCGCGTCCAGGCGCTGATCGCTGCGCACGTTGAGGCCCTCCTTGGGCACGCTGCCGGGCGGCTCATCACGCACGATCACGTCGAATGCCGCCGCGGGCTTGTCTGTTGAGACAAACGGCATGTCGGCCGAACCGGGATCAATCCAGAAAGTGCGGCCGTCCTCGGTGCTCACGCGCAACCATTGCTCTGTACCACGCCACACGCGCGGCTCCTCGGCCACGCGCAGCGACGCGCCAAAACGCGCCACATCTGGTGCCGGGGCCTTCAAGTCTGGCTGCTCACGCAGCCGGACACCCTGGGGATTCACCACCCAGACGATGTCGCCGACTTTCAGATTCGACGAGTTCACGGCGATCATGGCGATCTCCTTACAAATCACGAGCAAAATCAGAAGGAGGCTTTCTCATTGTATGATCGAACCGGGTGCAGGTCAATTGGTGCCATGCGCCAGAGTGCGTGTCATTGTTTTGCCGATCGACTTCTCCGGCGAATGAATTCGCATCTGGCGGGCGTGCCGCCGACCGTCCACGCAGGTGGACGGTCAGCCCACGGCTCCACAGGCGCGATTTCAATCGCTGGCACGCAGCCACGCACAACTTTGACGCACACTCGATGCGCGATGCGCCAACCAAACACAAAGCCGCCGGAACAGTTTAAGCTGCTCCGGCGGCCAAAAGCTGCCAACTCCAAATTGTGCGCGTGCCTACTGGATGCGAATATAGGCCGTCGCCACCCAACCCTCGCGCCCCTGAGGATCACGCACTTTCTGCCACGTCAGGCCGTCATCGGTCGTCACCTGCGGATCGGGCAGCAGTTCCAAAACCGTACCGTCCTTCAAGAAGTCGATCTCCGCTCCGTTTGGCTCGGCGCGCAACCGCAGGCCCGGCTCGCCCGCCCCGGTCACCACCGCCGTCTGTGGGGCAAGCGGCGGCGTAGGAGTGGGCATCACGGTGGCAATCAGTGCCTCACGGGTGGCCGGCGCCAGCGTCGGCGACGGACGCGGCGTGCGCGTCGGCGTAGCCGTCGGCGGCGCAATGGACACACTGCCTGTACCGCTGGTCAGCAGATTCACAGCCAGCAGCAACGCCGCCACTCCGCCCAGCGTGATCGACGACAGGCGCGCGCGT
Organism: uncultured Anaerolineae bacterium; assembly: GCA_964550855.1. GTDB lineage: Bacteria > Chloroflexota > Anaerolineae > Fen-1058 > Fen-1058 > JAGOBP01. The sequence continues at coordinate 19,879 of CAZKBQ010000029.1, read as the reverse complement.
CGCGCCCGATCCGTCGCCACTTGCCGTTCCGTGTTGAACAACGCGCCCCGTCCGGCCCGTGAAGCCGTCTGCGCGGTCCAGAACATGAAAGCCGCCGCAATGCCGGTGACAATGGCGCCCAACAACGCCAGAGGTGCAATAATCTCCACGACAGTCCGCTCCTCACCTGCATCCGTCAAAAGTATGCCACAAGTTTAACCGGATTACGCCTAATTGTCCACGCCGATCACCCGGATTCAGGGACGATCGACGGGACTGCCGCTAGCCGATGGCGCGCTTGGCGGCGTTCCACAGATCATCCAACTCCCGATCGGTCAGCTCACCCATCGGGCGCGGCTGCACGCGGGCCAGGCGTTCCACTTCGCGGAAACGCGCCCCAAAGCGGCGGTTGGCCGCGCGCAGCGCCGACTCCGGATCGATCTTCAGCCAGCGCGCCAGATTGACCAGCGAAAACAGCAGATCGCCAAATTCCGCCTCGCGCTGCGCGTCGTCGGCCGCCGATTGAACTTCCCGTACCTCCTCGGCCACCTTGTCCAACACGCCGTCGATGCTGCGCCAGTCAAAGTTGGCCTGCGCAGCCTTGTAGCTAATGGCTTCCGCCTCAGCCAGCGCGGGCAGGCCGCGCGGCACACCGTCCAGCGCCGAAGGGCGCTGCTCGGCCTTGCCGTTTTCGGCCGCCTCCGCCTGTTTGATGGCCTGCCAGTTGCGCTTGACGTCCTCCGCGTCTTTCACCTTGACCACCCCGAAGACGTGCGGATGCCGCCGCTTCAGCTTGGCATCGATGCGAGCGATCACGTCCGGCATGCGGAACTCTTCGTTGTCCACGGCGATCTGGGTGTGCAGCACCACCTGCAGCAGCAGATCGCCCAGTTCCTCCGCCAGCGCGTCGGAATCCTCAGCGTCCAGCGCCTCCAGCACTTCGTATGTTTCCTCCAGCAGGTACTTGCGCAGCGACTGATGCGTCTGTTCGCGATCCCATGGACAACCTTCAGGCGCGCGCAAGTGCGCGATGGTCTCCTGAAAAGTGTTGAAGCCGCCCGGCTGCGGCAGCGGCGGCACATAGAGCGTACTCAGGTGCGCCAGATCGTCGCGCCGATCGATCTCGGCCAGCGGCAGGTACTGCACGGTCTGGTCGGGCGTGCCCAGCGCATGCAACACGATCACCGCATGTTCGGGCGGGTACTGATTGAGCAGCGTCAGCTTCACGTCGCTGGCCACGTTGCGCGAGTAAAGCTGCGCCAGCAGCGCGGGCCGATCCGGATCGATGGGCGGGTGATGGCCGGCGGCCACCTCCAGCGCATCCAAAATCTGCAGGCCGTCCAGCGCGTCCACCCGCAGCGCCGCCAGCGCCGGTTCCACAAAGCTCAGCCCGTCCACGATCTCAACGGCGATGCCCCGCTCGGCGGCCTGCTGCAAAATAGCCGTTACAGTCGCCTCGCCCACCAGCGGGTGGCCGGGCACCGCATAGATCACGTCGCCCTGCGCGCCCAGCCGCAGCACTTCGTCGGCGACGCGAGCGTACACTTCGGCAAATTGCGGTGTGCTCTCGTACACCGCGTCAAAGCTGTGGATCGTCACGGTAGCCGGCAGACCGGCCACCGTGGGATGACGCGCCGTGCGCACGTAAATCTCGACGGCGCGGCTGATGATGTCCCACGCGCGCCGCGTCAGCAAGCTGGCGTCGCCGGGGCCAAGACCGATAATCGTGATGCTCATGTGCCACCCTTCATGCCGGGAAGTTGATGCGCCCGCCTGACCGGGCGTCCCTCGTCTCGAGCAATTATACCCGTCCGCTTCCAGCCGGTCGGCGTCAACGCAAAAGGGGCAAGACCGGCACGGTCATGCCCCTTCTTCAATCCTGTCGCGGCCAGATCGGATCTCGGCGATTGCTCGCCAGCCAGGTCTAGCGCTTGGTGTACTGCGGCGCCTTGCGGGCCCGCTTGAGACCAGGCTTCTTGCGCTCTTTGGCGCGCGCATCGCGCGTCAGATAGCCGGCCTTGCGCAGCACGGCCTTCAACTCCGGATCAGACAGCACCAGGGCGCGGGCCACGCCCATCGCCACGGCGTCGGCCTGGCCCGTGTCGCCGCCGCCGCTCACTTTCACGGTGACGTTGAAGCGGTTTTCGGCGCCGACGATCTTGAGCGGCGTCATGAGCTTCTGCACATCGGCCGCGCGGCCAAAGTATTCGCCCGCCGGTTTCTCGTTGATCTGCACTTCGCCACTGCCACCCACGTGCAGGCGCACCCGCGCCGTGCTGGTCTTGCGTCGCCCGATGCCTTCAAAGTATTGATCCGTCATGGTTGCTCCTACAGTTCCAGTTTCTTCGGCTGCTGCGCGGCGTGCGGATGATCCGGCCCGGCATACACCTTGAGCTTCTTGAACATCTTGCGGCCCAGCCGATTGTGCGGCAGCATGCCTTTGATGGCGTCCACCAGCACGCGTTCCGGATGAGTGGCCAGCTGCGTGCGCAGGTTGGTCTTCTTGAGGCCGCCGGGATAGCCCGAGAAGTGGTAGTACAGCTTGTCGTCCAGGCGCTTGCCGGTCACTTCCACCTTGTCGGCATTGACAATGATGACAAAGTCGCCGGTGTCCAAGTGCGGCGAAAACGTCGGCTTGTGCTTGCCGCGCAGGATGGCCGCCACTTGCGACGACAGCCGGCCCAGGTTTTGGCCCGCCGCATCGACGACGAACCAGTCGTGTTTCAGTTCGCTCTCTTTGACCGCATACGTTCTCACGTTCGTTGCTCCTGCGTTGGAGTTGAGAGATTGGAAGCTGGAGTTGGGAGCGCTTGTCTCCAACTTCCAACGTCTGACTGCCAACCTCCAGATCAGTAATTCACTTTTGTCAAACACAGCCCGTTGGGGGCTACCGCCGGCCCGGCTCGATCCGGATCGGCTGATTCGAGAATACGGTTGAAGTCGGCGGGCGACAGATCGCCGCGCCCGACCATCAGCAGCGTCCCGACGATGCGCCGCACCATCCGATAGAGAAAGCCGTTGGCCCGCAGGTCGATCAAGATGCGATCGGCCTGCACGCTCAATCGGGCGGCGTACACCAATCGGATGGTGGAATCACCCACAGTTGGCTGCCCGAAGGCCGCAAAGTCATGTTCGCCCTGCAGTCGCAACAGCGCCTGCTGCATCGTCGCCGCGTGCAGCGGATAGGGCACATGCAGCGCGTAACGCACAGCCAGCGGATCGCGCACCTGGCGGTTGAGCACGCTGTAGCGATATTCGCGGCTGACCGCGTCGTAGCGCGGGTGAAACCGTTCGGCAGTTTGTTCAAGTTCCAGCACGGCGATGCTGGGCGGCAGCACGGCGTTCAGTGCGCGCTGCAGATCGTCCAGCCCGTGCCGCCAGTCCGCATCGAAGGCAATGACCTGGCCGCTGGCGTGAACGCCAGCATCAGTACGGCCCGCGCCTGTCACCGTGCCCGCCTGCCCGATGGCGCTCAGGGCCTGTTCCAGTGTGCCCTGAATGGACGGTTCGCGGTCGGGTGACTGGCGTTGGAAGCCGTGATAGTCGGTGCCGTCGTAGGCGACCACGGCTTTCAGGCGCATGGCCGCTTACGCTTCGTCTTCCACCAGTTCCAGCTGCACCATCTCGGCGGCATCGCCCTGACGCGGGCCCAGCTTGTAAATGCGCGTATAGCCGCCGTTGCGGCTGGCATATTTGGGCGCGATCTCGTCAAACAGTTTCTTGACGATGTCGTTGCCGTACACGTCGCGCGCCGCCTGCCGCCGCGCATTGACGACCTTGACGGGGTCGTTGGCGGCCAGACTGCGCTTGGCCTTGGTGATGAGCTTTTCGGCTTCGCCGCGCACCGCGTCGGCCTTGGCCTCGGTGGTCTGGATGGCGCCGTGCCGGAACAGGTCCGAGATCAGGTTGCGCCGCAGCGTTTTGCGCTGTTCGGCGGTGCGGCTGAGTTTTTTGCCTGCTACACGATGTCGCATGTCTTAATACCTCTCCGGCCGATTATTCTTCACCGCCCTCGTCGGGCAGATTGGCGCTGGCGCCCAGCGGCAGATCGTCGGCTTTGAGCAGTCCTTTGGCCACCAGCTTGTCGCGCAGCTCGGCCAGCGATTTGGCGCCGAAGTTGCGGATGGTGAGCATGGCTTCTTCGCCACGGCCCAGCATTTCCAGCACTTCGCCGACGTTGGTGATGCCGGTGCGCTTGAGCGAGTTGAACACGCGCACCGAGAGATCGAGCTGCTCGATCGGCGTTTCGTAGATCTCCTGCGGAATCGACGACGACGACGCGGAGATTTCCTCCATCCGAATTTCTTCGGTGACGCCGGCCACCAGCGAGAAGTGCTGCATCAGGATGCGCGCCGACTGGCTGAGCGCTTCCTGCGGTCGCATGGTGCCGTCGGTCCAGACTTCCATGATCAACTTGTCGTAGTTGGTCATCTGGCCCACGCGGGCCCGTTCCACGTCGTAGTTGCAGCGCTTGACCGGGCTGAAGATGGCATCGACCGGCAGTTCACCGATCGGCAGCCGGCCGCGATCTTCGGCGGGGCTGTAGCCGCGCCCCGGCTCCACCGTCAGTTCCATTTCCAGCCGGGCCTTGTCGCTGTCCACCGTGAACAGGTACAGGTCGGGATTGATGATTTCCACTTCGGGCGGGCACTGAATGTCGCCCGCGGTGACGGTGCCTTCGCCGCGCACTTCCAGGCGCAGGCGCACCGGCTCTTCGCCGTGCAGTTTGACGCGCAGCTGCTTGACCTGCAGAATCACCATGGTCATGTCTTCGCGGACGTACGGAATGTCCGAGAACTCATGGTGAACGTCGCTGACCCGGATCGAGGTGACGGCCGCGCCCGGCAGACTGCTCAGCAGCACGCGGCGCAGCGCATTGCCCAGCGTGATGCCATAGCCGCGCTCCAGCGGGCCGATGATGTAGCGGCCATAGTTGCGCGACGTGGCATCCGTCTCGATTTTGGGCAGAACCATGCTTAAACTAGCCAATGGAATCCTCCTGTAGCAATCGAACCACTTGGCCAACCGCTCGACTGCTTTAAGGATTGGAGACTGGAGCTTGACGATTGGCGGTACGCCGCCATCGCCGGCTCCAGCCGTCCAGCTTCCAGGTTAACGCGAGTAGTACTCCACGATGAGCTGTTCGTTCAACGTGAGGTCGATCTCTTCACGCGCCGGGCGGTTGAGAACTTTGCCGCTCAGCTGGCTGGCATCGAAGCTCAGCCACTTGGGCGGAACGTATTCCGCCACTTCTTTCCCTACCGTCTTGAAGTAGGTCGCCTTCTGGCTGGCCGGGTGAACGGAGATGACATCGCCCGCGCGGCACAGATACGACGACGCCTTGGTGCGGCGGCCATTCACGTCGATGTGGCCATGCGACACCAGCTGACGGGCCTGTGCCCGCGACGTCGCCAACCCCAGCCGGTACACCACGTTGTCCAGCCGGCTTTCCAGCAGCGTCAGCAGCATCGCGCCGGTCACGCCCTTGCTGCGAAGCGCAATGCTGTAATAGCGCCGGAACTGCGCTTCCAGCACACCGTAAATGCGGCGTGCTTTTTGTTTCTCGCGCAACTGATTCAAATAGTCTGTGGACCGCCCGCGCTTGAACTGCCCGGTCTTCCCGTGTTGACCGGGGGCATAGCCGCGCCGTTCGATCGCGCATTTCGGCGACAGGCAGCGGCTGCCTTTCAAGAAGAGTTTTTCACCTTCGCGGCGGCACAGTTTACACACGGGTCCAATGGTGCGTGCCATGCGTCCTCCTGTGTCCTTTCTGAGTTCGTAAGTTACTTAAGGCCAGCCTGCGGCAGTCGATGAGTAAGCGCTTCACTGTCGCAGGATCAAATCGACCCATTATACACGGCGCTTCTTCGGCGGCCGGCAGCCGTTGTGCGGAATCGGCGTCACATCCGAGATCGAGCGGACACGCAGCCCGCTGGCCTGCAGCGCGCGGATGGCGGCTTCACGGCCGGGGCCGGGCCCTTTGACGAAGACATCCACTTCGATCACGCCCATATCCAGCGCGATCTTCGCGGCATTCTGGCCGGCCAGACGCGCAGCATAGGGCGTGCTCTTGCGGCTGCCCTTGAAGCCGGCCTGCCCGGCGCTGCCCCAGGCCACGGTGTTGCCGTTCGTGTCCGTAATGGTCACGATGGTATTGTTGAAGCTCGAATGAATGTGAGCCTGGCCGTGCGCGGCCACGCGCTTGGTCTTTTTGCTGCCGGTCGTGCGTTTCACTCGCTGACTGCGACCCATACCTTTGCTCCTGTCTGTTTCTCAGGGCCGGCCGGTTGATGGAGTCATCGGCGCATTGGCAACAGATCCGCGTTACCCGCCAATACCCGATTGAGCCACCAGCCGACCGGACACTCAGCCCGATTACTTCTTCTTGGCACCGCGGCGCCGGCCACGCCCTGGGACCGTCTTCTTGGGCCCTTTCCGGGTGCGGGCATTGGTGCGTGAGCGTTGTCCGCGCGTGGGCAGGCTGCGACGATGACGCAGCCCGCGATACGCGCCGATTTCAGTCAAACGCTTGATGTTCAGCGACACCTGGCGGCGCAGGTCACCCTCCACCTGGTATTGCTTCTCGATCAGATCGCGCAGCAAGTTGGTCTCGGCTTCGGTCAGGTCTTTGATGCGCGTGTCGGGGTTCACGCGCGCCTGCGCCAGGATGCGTTGGCTGGTCGGCAGGCCGATGCCGTAGATGTAAGTGAGCCCGACTTCGACGCGCTTGTTGCGCGGCAGGTCAACGCCTGCGATACGTGCCATACGTGCCCTCCACTAGCCCTGAACTTGCTTGTGCTTCGGATTTTCGCAGATCACGCGCACTTTGCCCTTGCGGCGGATAATCTTGCATTTAGGGCAGATACGCCGCACCGATGGTGATACTTTCATCGCTGACTCCTCTTGCCGGCGCGCACTTGACGGCCGCGCCACAGCCAATCTTACTTTGCGTTCTCAATCGCCGCCATGACATCGGCAGTCACCTGGTCGATCGCCTGCGTGCCGTCGATCAACGTCATCATGTTGCGCGCCTGATAATACTCAATCAACGGCGCGGTCTGCTGCAGATACACATCGATGCGCCGGGCCTGCACCTCCGGCTTGTCGTCGTCGCGTTGATAAACCTCGCCGCCGCACACATCGCAGACCTTGTCCACTTTGGGCGGCCGCGTCAGCGCGTTATAGATCTCACCACACTGCCGGCAGGTCCAACGATCTCCCAGCCGCGCCAGCAGCACTTCGCGCGGCGCGTTGATGAACAACACGTGACGAATCCGGCTGCCGCGTTCGGCCAGCAATGCTTCCAGCGCCTCTGACTGCGCCACGGTGCGCGGAAAACCGTCGAACAGAATGCCGCCCTGCGTGTCGGCGTCGTTCATGCGCTCGCGCACCATGCCGATGGTCACATCATCAGGCACCAGCTGACCTTGATCCATGTAGCTTTTCGCCAGCCGGCCCAGCTCAGTCTGCTGCTTCAGGTGCGTGCGAAACAAATCACCCGTGGCTACATGCGCCAACCCCAGTGCGTCCTTCAGGCGGGCTGCCTGCGTGCCTTTGCCCACGCCGGGCGGGCCAAACAAAATCAAATAGTCGGCCATGATGGTATCTCTGCTTCTCTGCCAGCCTACTTGATAAACCCTTCATAATGGCGCATCGTCAACTGCGCTTCCAACTGCCGCATCGTATCCAGCACCACGCCCACCACGATGAGCAGACCCGTGCTCAAAATCGAGAAGTTCACGGCGTTGTCGATGATCCCGAACAACGAGATCAGATACGGCAGCACCGAGATCAGGCCCAGGAACAACGCGCCCACCAGGGTGATGCGGCGTGTGACGCCGTTAAGATACTCCGCCGTGCGCGCCCCCGGGCGAATGCCCGGCACAAAACCGCCCTGCTTCTGCAGCGTCTCCGGCAGGTTCTGCTGCTGCACCATCACGTCGGTGTAGAAGAACGTGAAGCCCACCACCAGCAGGAAGTACATGATCCAGTAGATGAACGACAGCGAGTGCCGGCCGCCGCTGAAGATATTGGCCACCTGCGTAAAGAAGTTGGCCACGCCCGGATCGGACGATCCGGCGAAAATCTGCGCGATGATGGCCGGCAGCACCAGGATCGACTGGGCAAAGATCAGCGGGATCATGCCCGCCATGTTGACCTTCAGCGGGATGTGGGTCGAGCCGCCACCATAAACCTTGCGGCCACGCACCCGCTTGCCATATTGCACCGGAATGCGCCGCTGCCCTTCCTGCACCACCACAATCACCAGCACGATGGCGATGATGATGATGATGAATGCCACCAGCGACCAGAACGCCCGCGTCGGATCAGCCAGCAGCTGCGCCACATTCTGCGGCAGGCGCGCCACGATGCCGCCGAAGATGATGATGGACAGACCCTGGCCGATACCCTGCTCGGTAATCAGCTCACCCAGCCAGATGGCAAAGAACGTACCCGCCGTCATCGTCAAAATCACCGACAGGCTGGGCAGCAGATTGCCCTCCGCTAGAAAGCCCGGAATGATCTCCTGGCCGCCCGAGCTGAAGATGCGTACCTGGCTGATGGCCGACAGCATCGCCATCGGCACGGTCAGAATGTACGTGTACGTTTCGATCTTCTTGCGGCCGGCCGAGCCCTCTTCCTTCATCATCCGCTCCAGCGCCGGAATCACACCCACCAGCAGCTGCAGGATAATCTGCGCCGTGATGTACGGGTACACGCCCATGGCCAGCACCGAGAAGTTGGACACCGCCCCGCCGGACAGCAGGTTGATGATGTTGGCCAGCGCGCCGACACCTGTATTGCTGCTGAACAGCTGTTGCAGCGCCTGCTGGTTCACACCCGGCACCGGGACATGCGCCGCCAACCGATAGATCAACAGGATCAACAGCGTAAAGATGATCTTCCGGCGCAGATCAGGCAGCGCAAACGCACTTCGTAGGGCTTGGATCATTGTTGGTCTCCGCTCGGAGAATTGGCCGTTGCGAGGCCACGCTCTCCGTCAGGCGCCTACAACGGCAGAATCTCGATCGTGCCGCCCGCCGCTTCAATCTTCTGGCGCGCGGTCTCGCTGACACGATGCGTCTTAATCGTCAGGGCCTTGGTCAACTCACCCTGGCCCAGCACCACCACCGGATCACCGGCCGAGTGAATCAGGCCCGCTTCCGTCAGCACCATCGGGTTGATCTCCGCACCGGCCTCAAACTCATTCAGCGCGGCCAGATTGACCGGCGCATAATGAATCTTGTTGCGCGAGGTGAATCCCACGCCGCGCACAAACGGCAGCTTGCGCACCAGCGGCAGGTTACCGCCCTGATGGTACGGAGCCTTGGTGCCGCCCGATCGAGCGTGCTGCCCCTTCTTGCCGCGTCCCGCGTAGGTGCCCTGCCCCGAGCCGAGGCCGCGGCCGACGCGCTTCTTGGCTTTCTTGGATCCCTCTGCGGGTTTCAAATCATGTAGTTTCATTTCACGACCTCGACTGACACCAGATGTGCCACCTTGGCAATCATCCCGCGCGCCACCGGCCCGTCGGCGTGCTCGACCGTCTGGTGCAGCTTCCGCAGGCCCAGCGCGCGCACCGTGCGTTTGTGGCGCTCACTATATTTCGTCGGGCTTTTCACCAGCGTAATCCGCAGGGTGGCGCCCGTCGCTTCAGGCTTGGGGTTGCTGCTGGGCATGGCTTCGCCTCCAGAACGGCATGACCTCTTCGGTCTGCTTGTTACGAATCTTGGCCAACGTCTCGGGGTCCTTCATGCCTTCCAGCCCCGCCAGCGTGGCCCGAATCATGTTCAACTGATTGCTGCTGCCGAGCGACTTGGTCAAGATGTCGCGCACGCCGGCCGCCTCCAGCACGGCGCGCACGCCGCCGCCGGCGATAACGCCGGTACCGGGCGAGGCCGGCTTAAGCATAATCCGTGCGCCGCCATACTTGATGGTGACTTCGTGCGGAATGGTCGTGCCCGACAATTTCACCGGGCGCATGGCGCGGCGGGCGCGCTCGGTGGCCTTGCGAATCGCCTCGGGCACCCCGCGGCTCTTGCCAACGCCCACGCCCACGTTACCTTTGTTGTCGCCGGCCACCACCACCACGCGGAAGGCGAAGCGGCGGCCGCCCTTGATCACCTTGGCCACGCGCGAAATGCTGACCACGCGTTCGTCCAGCTCGTCGCGCGGTTCAATGTCGGCGCGTCTCTCTTGTCGTTTTGCCATGGGTCGCTCCTAGAACTCCAGCCCGGCTTCACGGCTGGCGTCTGCCAACGCTTTGATCTGACCGTGATACTTATAACCGCCGCGATCGAACACTACACGCTTGATGCCGGCAGCCTTGGCCCGCTCGGCCAGCACCCGGCCCACTAACTTGGCGCGCTCCACGCCCTTCTGCCCGGCGGCCTGGCTGCGCAGTTCGCTATCGACCGTGGAGGCCGAGACCAGCGTGTGGCCCTGCGTGTCGTCGATGATCTGCGCGTAAATGTTGGCCAGACTGCGAAAGACGTTGAGCCGCGGCTGCTCGGGCGTGCCGTGAACGGTGCCGCGCACGCGGCGGTGACGATGTTGACGTGCTTCATTGCGTGATTTTGGCATTGTGAACCTCTGGTTCAGCCACGCTGGCCGGCCGCGTCGCGGCAGCCGGGCGTGAGCATTAACCGCCGACCTTGCCGGCCTTGCCGGCCTTGCGGCGCACAACTTCTTTATCGTAGCGAATGCCCTTGCCCTTGTACGGCTCGGGCGGGCGCAGCGCGCGAATTTCGGCTGCGATCTCGCCGACCTGTTCCTTGTCGATGCCTTCCACCGCGATGGTTTTGGCCTTCGGATCGGCCTCGATTTTGATGCCGTCGGGCGGCTCGATCATGATCGGGTGCGAGTAACCCAGATACAGCATCAGCCGCTTGCCCTGCATTTCGGCGCGATAACCCACGCCTTCCACCGCCAGGGTTTTCTTGAAGCCGTGTGTCACGCCTTCAACCATGTTGTTGATCAGCGCGCGGGTCAGGCCGTGCAGCGCGCGTACCTGGCGCTCGTCGTTGGGCCGCGACACCAGCAGCTCACTGCCCTGCTGTTCGATCTTGAGGACCGGATCAAACGATCGGGTCAGCTCACCTTTCGGGCCTTTCACGTGAACTTCGGTCCCGTTAATTTTCACCTGGACACCGGCTGGGATCAGCACGGGTTTCTTGCCAATACGCGACATCACAACCTCCGCAGAAAATTCATCGACCGGGCTGCTACCAGACCTGGCACAGCACTTCGCCGCCGACGCCGAGCCGGCGCGCCTGCTGGCCGGTGATCACGCCTTTGGGCGTGGACAGGATGGCGATGCCCATGCCGGACAGCACCCACGGCACATCGCCCTTCTGGGTGTACACGCGGCAACCCGGCTTGCTGATGCGCTTGACGCCCGTGATGGCCGAGACGCGATGCCGGCGGTCGCCGACGTACTTCAGCCACAGCCGCAGCGTGGCCTGTGGGCGCCCTTCTTCTTGCGAGATTTCAAAATCCTGAATGTAACCTTCGTCTTTCAGGATGTTTGCAATGGCAACCTTGATGCGGCTGCTGGGCATGGCCACGGTGCTGTGACCGACCATTGCCGAGTTGCGCACGCGGGTCAGCATATCGCCGATCGGATCTGAAACGCTCATTCGTTAACTCCTCTGCAACCGGGTAGAGACAACCCTGCTACACGCCTTACCAGCTCGACTTGACGACGCCCGGGATCAGCCCCTGCAGTGAGGCTTCGCGGAAGCAAATGCGGCACATATCGAAACGGCGCATGTAGCCGCGCGGCCGGCCGCACAGCCGGCAACGATGTCGAACGCGGACGGCGTACTTGCGATTGTTCTCACGGTTGATGATCGACTTCTTGGCCATAGTCCTAGTTTCTCCTGAAAGGCATCCCGACGAGTTCCAACAGCCGGCGGCCCTCGTCGTCGGTGCGGGCCGTGGTTACGATGGTGATTTCCATGCCGCGCAGCATGTCGATCTTGTCATACTGGATTTCCGGGAACACCAGCTGCTCGCGCAAGCCCAGCGTGTAGTTGCCGCGCCCGTCGAAGCAATCGGTTGGAATGCCGCGAAAGTCGCGGATGCGGGGCAGCGCCAGGTTGCACAGCCGATCCAGGAACGCCCACATTTTTTCGCCGCGCAGGGTCACTTTGGCGCCGATCTGGCGGCCTTCCCGCAGCTTGAAGTTGGCGATGGACTTGCGGGCCTTGGTCAGCACCGGCTTCTGACCGGTGATCAGCTGCAGGTCGGCCACCGCGCCGTCCAAAATCTTGGGGTTGTCCAGCGCCTTGCCCGCGCCGATATTCACCACGATCTTCTGCACGCGCGGGGCCTGCATGGGCGTGGTGTATTTGAACTCTTTGATAAGCGCAGGCAGGATTTCGGTTTGATATCGCTGCTTGAGATTCGGCATGTCACTGCTCCGTAAACGGCCTAACGATTGTATCGCTCGCGCGAGCGATGCGAGAGCTAGGCAATATCCTCGCCGCAGTTCTTGCAGACGCGCACTTTGGCGCCGCCTTCAACGCGGAACCCGACGCGGGTTGGCTCGTTGCACTTGGGGCACACCAGCATGACATTGGCCAGGCTGATGGGCGCTTCAAATTCGATAATGCCGGTCTGGGTCTGGCCGCGGCCGGCCTGCACGGGCTTCTGATGCTTCTTCACGACGTTGGCGCCGGCCACCACCACCCGGTTGTCCTTGGCGTCGATGCGCTGCACCTGGCCGCGCACGCCCTTGTTATCGCCGGCCATCACCATGACCGTATCGCCCTTCTTTATCTTCGCCATTTCGATGACTCCTCGCCGCCGCGCTTACAGCGTTTCCGGCGCCAGCGACACGATCTTCATAAAGCCTTTGTCGCGCAGCTCGCGCGCCACCGGCCCGAAGATGCGCGTGCCTTTGGGATTGAGCGTTTCCGGATCGATGATGACGGCCGCGTTGTCGTCAAACCGGATATGGCTGCCGTCCGGCCGATCGTATTCCTTGGCCGTGCGGACGATCACGGCTTTCACGACGTCGCCCTTTTTGACGGCGCTGTTGGGCACGGCCTTCTTCACCGCGCACACGATCACATCGCCCACGTAGCCATAGCGCCGCGTGGAACCGCCCATGATGTGAATGCACATCAACTCTTTGGCGCCGGTATTGTCGGCGACGGTCAGTCGGGTCTGTAGCTGGATCATGGCGACTAGGCCTCCGCCTTCTGCAGAATCTTTTCCACCGCCCAGCGCTTCTCGCGGCTCATCGGCTGCGCCTCGACGATCTGGACCAGATCGCCTTCGCGCGCCACGTCGCCGGGATTATGCGCCTTGTACTTGGTGGTGCGGCGCACGACTTTGTTGTACAGCGGGTGGCGCTTGAGTGATTCCACCGACACCACCACGGTCTTCTGCATCTTATCGCTGGTCACACGACCGACGAGGCGTTTGCGTTGTTCCCTCATTTTGCTTCTCCTTGCTGCCGGCCGGCGGCCAGCGCCGCCAGTTCACGCTCGCGCAGCACCGTCTTCAGGCGCGCAATATCGCGCCGCATGGCCGTGATGCGATTGTGATCTTCCAGCTGGCCCGAGGCCCACTGAAAGCGCAGGTTGAACATTTCCTGATAAGCCGAATCGAGCTTCGACTCCAGCTCTTTGACGTCCAGATTGCGCAGATCAGCCAGTTTGGTCGCCATGCTTACGCTCCCGCTCCGCCGCCGACGGTCAAATCGCGCCGGCCGATGATCTGGGTCTTGATCGGCAGCTTGTACGCCGCCAGTTTCAGCGCTTCACGCGCCGTGGCATCGTCCACGCCGCCGATTTCCAGGATGATACGGCCGGGCTTGATGACAGCCACGTAATGATCCACCGCGCCCTTGCCTTTACCCATGCGAGTCTCGGCCGCTTTTTTGGTGACAGGCTTGTCGGGAAATACGCGCACCCACATCTTGCCGCGCCGCTTGACAAAGCGCACGATGGTGCGGCGCGCCGCCTCGATCTGCCGCTGGGTCATCCAGCACGGCTCCAGGGCCTGCAGGCCCATATCGCCGAACACGACTTCAACGCCGCGCAATTCCTTGCCCGTCATTCGCCCGCGCTGCTGTTTGCGCCATTTAACGCGCTTTGGCATCAACATAGCATCACACTCCCATCAAATCACTCGCAGCCGACTGCAACGCGGCAGGCCGCTGCGGAACCAACCTCAGGCCGAAGGCGCCGCCGCGGCCTCGCCGGCTTTGGCTTCAGGCAGCACTTCGCCCTTATAAATCCACACCTTGATGCCGATGCGACCATAGGTCGTCAAGGCTTCGGCGCGTGCGAAATCAATGTCGGCGCGCAGCGTGCTGCGCGGCACGCGACCTTCCATCACGGTTTCGCGGCGAGCCATTTCCGACCCGGCCAGGCGGCCCGAGCACACAATCTTAACGCCTTCGGCGCCCATGCGCATGGCCTGCTGCACGGCGCGCTTCATGGCGCGGCTGTGGCTGATGCGGCGCTCGATCTGGCCGGCAATGTTCTCGGCCACCAGCTGCGCCTCCAGATCGGGCTTGTCGATCTCGGTGATTTCCAGCTTGACCTTCTTGCCGGTCTGCGATTCAAGCGCTTCGCGCAGCCGCTTGACCGACTCGCCCTTGCGGCCGATGATGATGCCGGGTTTGGCGGTGAAGACGTTGACGATCAACTGGTTGGGAAAGCGCTCAATGCCGATCTTGGACACACCGGCCGACTTGACCTGCGAACGGATGAACCCGCGCAGATTGAAGTCTTCGGCCAGCAGATCGTTGTATTGCTTGCCCTTCTTCGCGTACCAGCGCGAATTCCAGTCACGGATGACGCCCAGGCGATAACCGTACGGATGAACTTTGCGACCCAAGTGGCACCTCTTTCTCTTGCTCGACTCCGGCCCCGGCCGGAGCGCTGATCCGTGCTACTTCTCTGTCAGCACCACGGTGATGTGCGACGTCTTGCGTGTGATCGGCTTGAAACGGCCGCGCGCCCCAAAGCGTCGCCACTGGCGGCGCGGGCCTTCGTCGGCGCGGATTTCCGTCACATACAAATCGCTGCGCGACAGCCCCAGGTTCTCTTCGGCATTGGCCATGGCCGAGGCGATGGTCTTGTACACCACGCGCGCCGGCTTGTTGGGCAGAAACTTCAGCACGGCCAGTGCTTTTTCGGCCTGCAGGCCGCGTACCTGATCGACCACCAGCCGCGTCTTGCGCGGCGACACCCCGGCATAGCGCGTCACGGCTTGAGCTTGATTAATCGCCATATCGCACCTTGCCTTAACCGGCCTTGGTCGAAGCGCCCTCGGCCTTTTCCTTGGTCGTGTGACCGCGGAAGGTGCGCGTGGGGGCGAATTCGCCCAGCTTGTGGCCCACCATGTTCTCGGTGATATAGATGGGCACGTGCCGCCGGCCATCGTGCACCGCGATGGTGTGCCCAACCATCTGCGGGAAGATCGTCGAGGCGCGCGACCATGTTCGGATGACCTTCTTGTCACCCGACTTATTCATGGCTTCAACCTTCTTCAACAGTTTGGGCTGTACAAACGGCCCTTTCTTCAACGATCGAGACATCTCAACCTCCGCGATTAGCGCTTCTTACCACGGCGCCGGACGATCAAATAGTCGGTTCGCTTGTTGCGGCGTGTCTTGCGGCCCAGGGTCGGCAACCCCCAGGGGCTCTTGGGGCCAGGCATCCCGATCGGGGAGCGGCCTTCACCGCCGCCGTGCGGGTGATCGCGCGGGGACATCGCCGAGCCGCGCACTGTGGGCCGAACGCCCATGTGGCGCTTGCGACCGGCCTTGCCCAGCTTCACGTTGGCATGATCGATGTTGCTGACCTGGCCCACCACCGCGTAGCACGTCTGGCGCACTTTGCGCATTTCACCCGACGGCAATCGCAGCGTGGCGTACTCACCTTCTTTGGCAAGCAATTGCGCGGACGCACCCGCCGATCGCACCATCTGCGCGCCCTTGCCCGGCTGCAATTCCACGTTGTGCACCGTGGTGCCCAGCGGCATGCTGGCCAGCGGCAGACAGTTGCCCGGCCGAACTTCGGCCGTCGGCCCGCTGACCACCGTATCGCCCACCTTTAATTCTGAGGGCGCCACAATGTAGCGCTTCTCGCCGTCGGCGTAGTACAGCAGCGCGATGCGGGCGGTGCGATTGGGATCATACTCAATGGCGGCCACTTTGGCCGGCACATTGTGCTTGTCGCGTTTGAAGTCCACCAGTCGATAGGCCTGCTTGTGGCCGCCGCCCTGATGGCGCACCGTCACCTTGCCGTACGAGTTGCGGCCGCCGCGCTTGCGCTTGTCGGTCAGCAGCGACTTTTCCGGCTTGTGCTTGGTGATGTCCTCAAAGGTATCGCCCGTCATGCCCCGGCGACCGGGTGATGTGGGCTTGTACTTTTTGATTGCCACGATGACTGCTCCTGTTAAGCCCCAGGGTCATTCGCTGAGGCGCTTCAGTTCGCGCCGATGAATCGCCCCGTTACCGGCGGCCTCATCACTGCGCCCGGAATGACGACCCGCTAACGCTACACGCCCTCAAACAGTTCGATCTGCTGCCCGGCTTCCACCGTCACGATGGCCTTTTTCCAGCCCGGCAGTCTGACTTTCTGCTGCGCCTTTTTGCCCACCGCGCGGCTGCGCGGATTGCGGCGGCGCTTGGCCGGTTGATTGAGCATGTTAACGGCCACCACGTTGACCTTGAAAATGGTCTCCACCGCGTCTTTGACCTGCTGCTTATTGGCGCGCTTGTCCACTTCAAAGGCGTACTGGCGCAGGTCTTTCAGATACATCGTCTTTTCCGTTTGCAGCGGACGCTTTAAGACTTCGTAAATGTGCATCACTCACCTCGCCTAGCCCAGCAGACCGTTAATCACGTCGAGCGCGCCCTTAGGCAGCAGCAGCGTCTCATGCCCCAGCAGATCGCGCACATTCAAATACTGGGCGCGCACGTACGTGGCATTATCCAGATTGCGAATGGAGCGTTCCACTGCCTCATTGCGCTCGGGCAGCAACACCAGCGTCTTGCGACCAGCCTTCACGTTCACCAGCACCGACGCCATGGTCTTGGTGCTGGGCGCGTCCAGCGCCAGTTGATCCACGACCACGATGCCGTTATCGGCGGCCTTGGCGCTAAGCGCCGAGCGCAGCGCGCCGTGCCGCATCTGCAGCGGCATACGTTGCGAATGATCGCGCGGCACCGGTCCAAACACATTGCCGCCGCCCTTCCAGTGCGGCGCCTTGCGACTGCCCTGGCGCGCGCGGCCGGTGCCTTTTTGCTTCCACATCTTGCGCGTACTGCCGCTCACTTCGCTGCGGTTCTTGGTTTTGGCTGTGCCCTGGCGCGCATTGGCCAGCTGGCGGGTCAGCGCCTGGTGCATCAACGGCACATTGACCGGCGCCTCAAAGATGGCCGGATTCAGTTCCACTTCGCCGACGAGCTCGCCGGACATATTGAGCATGGGTAATTTCATGTCAGTGCTCCTACTGCTTCCGCGTCTCTTTGACCATCACCAGGCCGCCGTTGGCGCCCGGCACTGAGCCGCGCACGCCGATCAGATTGCGATCGGCATCCACCAGCACCACGGTCAGGTTCTGCACCGTTACCCGATCGACGCCGTAATGGCCGGCCATGCGTTTGCCTTTGTGAATCTTGCCGGGCGTGGTACCCGGGCCGATGGAGCCGGACGTGCGCGTGCGATCCGACTGGCCGTGCGTGCGCGGGCCGCCGCCAAAACCGTGGCGCTTGACCAGGCCGCCAAAACCGCGGCCTTTGCTGGTGCCCACCACGTCAACGCGCTCGCCCACCTGGAACAGCTTCACCGTGAGTTGTTGTCCTTCAGTGTAGCCTTCGTCCGGGTTGGCGCGCAGTTCGCGCAACACTCTCAAGGCCGGCACTTCGGCGGCCAGCGTCTTGCGCTTGGGATGCTTGTCGTTCGGCTTCAGCAGACCCAGGTGGCCGCGCTCGCCTTGCGACAAGCGGGTGGCTCGCTTGGGCGAGTCAAAGCCAATCTGAATCGCGGCGTAACCGTCTTTATCCTTGCTGCGGATCTGCGTCACATAACACGGCCCGGCTTCAATGACGGTGACCGGCTCCACTTCACCGCGTTCATTGAAGATCTGGGTCATGCCCAATTTGCGACCAATCAACCCTTTCATATACCCTCCAGTGATCGGGGACTGCCAGCACAGGGTTGAGCTGCATCATCCCCCAGGCCGCGTGGCAGGCGAACACCCCTCGGGGCAGCCACCAGCCGATCGGCTTGCCGGCCTGCTTAGAGATTGATTTCGATATCGACGCCCGCGGGCAGATTCAACCGCATCAGCGTGTCAATCGTCTTGGCATCGGGATCAACCACATCGATCAGGCGCTTGTGCGTCCGAATCTCAAAGTGCTCGTGGCTGTCCTTGTCGATGAAAGTGCTGCGGCGGACCGCAAAGCGCTCCAGTTTGGTCGGCAGCGGCACCGGACCGACAACCGTGGCGCCTGTGCGCTCGGCGGTTTCGACGATGCGCTGTGCCGACTGATCGAGCACGCGATGATCATAAGCCTTGAGGCGGATTCGAATTCTCTGCTTGGCCATACTATTTGATTCCTTGTGTCCCCGCGTAGTTTGCTTCGCTCATGACAGTCGGCAGCGTTTAGCCCAGCACGCTGGTGATGACGCCGGCGCCGACGGTCAGGCCGCCCTCGCGGATGGCGAAGCGGCTGCCCTGCTCCAGCGCCACCGGCGTGATCAACTTCACCTTCATCTTGATGTTGTCACCCGGCATCACCATCTCCACGCCTTCCGGCAGCGTGATCTCGCCCGTCACGTCCATCGTCCGAATGTAGAACTGCGGCCGGTAGCCACTCACAAACGCCTTGTGCCGCCCGCCTTCTTCCTTCTTCAACACGTACACCTGCGCCTCAAACTCCCGGTGCGGCTTGATCGACCCCGGCTTGGCCAGCACCATGCCGCGCTCCACTTCGTCGCGTTCCACCCCGCGCAGCAGCAGGCCCGCGTTGTCGCCCGCTTCCGCGTCTGCCAGCACCTTGTGGAACATCTCCATCGACGTCACCACTGTCTTGCGCGTCTCGTCCCGCAGCCCCACGATCTCCACTTCTTCGCCCGGCTTGATCACTCCACGGTCCACGCGCCCCGTCACCACCGTCCCGCGCCCCTTGATCGAGAACACGTCTTCGATCGACATCATGAACGGCTTGTCCGTCTCCCGCTTCGGCGTCGGAATGTACTCGTCCACCACCCGCATCAATTCGTTGATCGACGCATAGTTCGGATGGTTCGGATCCTGGCTCTCTTCGTTCAGCGCCGCCAGCGCGCTGCCCCGCACGATCGGCGTCTCATCCCCCGGGAACCCGTAGCCCGTCAGCAGTTCCCGCAATTCCAGTTCCACCAACTCCAGCAACTCCGGGTCGTCCATCATGTCGACCTTGTTCAAATACACCACGATCGCCGGCACTTCCACCTGCCGCGCCAGCAGCACGTGCTCCCGCGTCTGCGGCATCGGCCCATCCGGCGCCGCCACCACCAGGATCGCCCCGTCCACCTGCGCCGCACCGGTGATCATGTTCTTGATGTAGTCGCGGTGCCCCGGCATGTCCACGTGCGCGTAGTGCCGGTTCTCCGTCTCGTACTCGACGCGCGGAATGTTGATCGTGATCCCGCGCGCTTTCTCTTCCGGCGCATTGTCGATCGAGTCGAACGGACGGTACTCCCCGTAGCCGAGCAACTGACAGTACTTGGTGATCGCCGCCGTCAGCGTCGTCTTCCCGTGGTCGATGTGCCCCATCGTCCCCACGTTCATATGTGGCTTGGTGCGCTCAAATTTTTGCTTTCCCATAAAAGCTCTCTCCTAATCGTATTTAAGACAGGTCAATGTGTTTATCATTCGGCGAACAGGATTT
>CAZKBQ010000028.1:0-58271 GCA_964550855.1 uncultured Anaerolineae bacterium | reverse complement strand
CGGCCCCCGCACCGACCGCGGCCCCCGCACCGACCACGGCCCCCGCGCCAACCACACCGGCCGCGCTGACAAAGATCGAGGCGCCCAGCTGTGATTACGGCGGCGAGTTCAAGTCCATTGAAGCGCTGGACGAGCGGACCGTCAAGTTTACGCTGTGCTATCCCGACCCGGCCTTCCCGGCCAAGGTGGCCTTTACGTCGTTTGCCATCCAGTCGGCCAAGCACCTGGAAGCTACTGGCGGCGCGCCGTTGGAAGACGCGCTGGGCAGCGGCCCGTACATGGTCAAAGAGTGGAAGCGCGGCGACAGCCTGACGCTGGTGCCGAATCCCAACTACTGGGGCACCGACAAAGCCAAGTCCCCGGTAGTCGTGTTCAAGTGGAACTCGGAAGCGGCCGCGCGGTTGACGGCGCTGAAGGCGGGCGAAGTCGACGGTATCGACAACCCCGATCCGAACGACTTCAAGGCGATTTCGGAAGACCCGACGCTGAAGCTGCTGCCGCGTTCGGCGTTGAACATCATGTACCTGGGCATCAACAACACGGTGCCGCCGTTTGATAACGAAGAAGTACGGCAGGCCGTCGCCATGGGTATCGACAAGCAGGCCATCATCGACAAGTTCTACCCGGCCGGCTCGACCGTGGCGGATTACTTCACGCCGTGCGAAATCCCCGGCGGCTGTGAGGGCGATCCCTGGTACAAGTATGACCCGGAAGGCGCGATCAAGAAGCTGGAAGCTGCCGGTTTCAAGCCAGGTGACATCAAGACCACGCTGTCGTATCGTGATGTCGTGCGCGGCTACCTGCCCAAGCCGGCGGCCGTGGCCGAAGAGCTGCAAGCGCAGCTGAAGAAGATCGGCATCGACGTCACCATCGATCAGCAGGAATCGGGCACGTTCCTGGACAACGCCGACGCCGGCAATCTGTCGCTGCACCTGCTGGGTTGGGGCGCCGACTATCCGGATCAGACCAACTTCCTGGACTATCACTTTGGCAAGGGCAGCAGCAAGCAGTTTGGCAACAAATTCCCTGACTTGACGGCCACGCTCGAGAAGGCCGCGGCCCTGTCCGATCAGGCCGCACGCAACAAGCTCTATGCGGAAGCCAACAATCTAATCCGCCAGCACGTCCCGATGGTCCCGATCGCGCACGGCGGCTCCGGCGTAGCGTACAAGGCCACGGTGGAAGACCCGATGGTCAGCCCGCTGGGCAACGAGCAGCTGTGGACGATGCAAGTGCCCGGCCAGGACACCTTTGTGTGGATGCAGAACGCCGAGCCGATCAGCCTGTACTGCGCCGACGAGACCGACGGCGAAAGCCTGCGCGCGTGCGAGCAGATCTTCCAGTCGCTGCTGAGCTACGAGCGGGGCGGCACGGCGGTTGAACCCGGCCTGGCCGACATGCCCACTGCCAACGCCGATCTGACCGAATGGACCTTCGTGCTGCGCGACGGCGTGAAGTTCTCGGACGGCACGCCGGTTACCGCCGACGACGTCATCAAGACGTACCAGGTTCAATGGGATGCGGCCGATCCGCTGCATGTCGGCCGTGCCGGCGATTTCACGTACTTCAGTTCGCTGTTCGGCGGCCTGCTGAACGCCAAGTAGTTTCGGCGCGAGTGACCTCGGCTGGTTGAGGTCGAGATCGGCGGGCGAGGCCACCCCTCGCCCGCCGATCAATCCATGCGAGCCAGCCTCCGCCCGATCGGCCACTCAGCCCCGCCGGATCGGTCGGAGTCAGGGCAGGAGCCTGCCATGGGTCAGTATCTATTACGGCGCATCCTCCTTGCTGTTCCGGTTCTGTTTGGAATCGTGTTTGTCACCTTTGTCCTGGTCCGCGCCATCCCCGGCGATCCGTGCCGCGCGCTGCTGGGCGAAAAAGCCACCAAAGCCACCTGCGACGCCTTTATGGAACGCTTTGGCTTGAACGACAGCGTGCTGGTGCAATTTGGCCGCTTTGCGAGCAACCTGGCGCAGGGCGATCTGGGCACCTCAATCAAATATGGGCGACCCATCGGCACACTGCTGCTGGAACGCCTGCCGATGACGCTGGAACTGGCGCTGATGGCGATGTTGTTTGCCGTCATCATTGGGGTGCCGCTGGGCGTGATCTCGGCGTATCGGCACAACTCGGCGTTTGACGCGGGTACGATGGTGATCGCCAACATCGGCGTGTCCATGCCGATTTTCTGGCTGGGCCTGTTGCTGGCCGCGTTCTTCGGCGTGGCGTTGAAGGACACGCCGTTTCAACTGCCGACCGGCAGCCGCCTGACCGCGGGGCTGACCCTGCCGCCGCTGGCCGATACGTGGGGGCTGAAGGATCTATCGGGTTTTCCACTGGGTGTGGTGACGTTCTTATCGAATATGTATACATTCAATGCGTTCGTTACCGGCAACTGGAAGGTGTTCGGCGATGCGTTAAAGCACCTGATTCTGCCGGCCATCGCGTTGGGCACCATCCCCATGGCCATCATCGCGCGCATCACGCGCTCGAACCTGCTGGATGTGCTGGGTCTGGATTACATCCGCACGGCGCGGGCCAAGGGCGTGCGCGAGCGCACGGTGGTGCTGAAACATGCCATGCGCAATGCCATGCTGCCGCTGGTGACCATCATCGGGCTGCAGTTTGGCGCGCTGCTGGGCGGGGCGGTGTTGACCGAGACGGTCTTTGGCCTGCCGGGCGTGGGCAGTTTTGTGGTGGACGCCATTTTTGCGCGGGATTATCCGATCATTCAAGGCTTTACCCTGGTCATCGCCGTGCTGTTTGTGGTGGTGAACCTGGTGGTGGATATTTCTTACGCCTATCTCGATCCGCGGGTGCGGTTATCCTAGCCTGGGCCGGGCTGCCGGCAGGTGCGGCCGGCCTATAAGGGGTAATGATTATGGCAGTTGATGCGCTTCCGGCCACTACCCGGCCACAGGAACAGCCGTACAATTACTGGCGCGAGGTCGGCCGCCGGCTGCTGCGCAGCCGCTCGGCGCGGATCGGGCTGATCATCATCGGGATCGAGCTGGTGATCGCCATCATCGGGCCGCTGATCCTGCCGTATGATCCGATCGACTACACCGATCCGGGCAACGTGACGCGCCAACCTCCCTGCATCCATCTGCTGGGCTGTCCGACCGATCAGCCGCAGCATCTGTTTGGCACAGACAGCCGCGGCCGCGACGTGTTCAGCCGGGTGATCGACGCGACACGGGTCAGCCTGTTTATCGGGGTGACGACGGTGACGTTTGGGATCGTCGTCGGCGTGATCATCGGGGCGCTGTCCGGCTATGTAGGCGGCTGGCTGGACAATGTGCTCATGCGCTTTATGGATGTCTTGCTGGCGTTTCCGAGCCTGCTGCTGGCGATTGCGCTGGTGGCCATTCTGCGCACGGTGATCGTTCAGGGCGGCGTGTCGCCACTGTTTCCGGCGCTGTTTGCCATCGGTTTTGTCTCGATCCCGGTGTATGCGCGCATCGTGCGGGCGACGGTGCTGCAGGTGCGCGAACAGGATTTTGTGGCGGCCGATCGGGCGTTGGGCGCTTCGCCGCTGCGCTTGTTGTTTCATCGCATTCTGCCGAATTCGCTGACACCGTTGTTGGTGGCGGGAACATTGGGCGTGGCAACCGCCATCCTGGATGCGGCGGCGCTGGGCTTTCTGGGGTTGGGCCAGCAGCCGCCCTATGCCGAATGGGGAACGATGTTGGGGCAGGAGCGAAGCAGTGTGCTGAACGCGCCGCATCTGTTGATCTTTCCCGGCGTGGCCATCATGCTGACGGTGCTGGCGTTCAATCTGGTGGGCGACGGCTTGCGCGATGCGCTTGACCCGCGCCTGTACCGCTGATCGAGCGAAGGTCATGTCTCAAATATCCTGGAAAGTCAATGCGGATTCGACCGCGCAAGACGAGCTGCTGCTGGACGTGCGCAACGTGTGCACGAGCTTTTACACGCACGACGGGATTGTGCGGGCCGTGGATGGTGTGTCGTTTAGTGTGCGGCGCGGTGAAGTGCTGGGCCTGGTGGGCGAGTCGGGCTGCGGCAAGAGCGTCACGTCGCTGTCTATTTTGCGGTTGGTGGGGGCGCCGGGCAAGATCGACAGCGGCGAGATTTTGTTTGAAGGCCGCAATTTGCTGAATTTAAGCCCGTCTGAAATGACGCAGATCCGCGGCGATCGCATTGCGATGATCTTTCAGCAGCCCACGTCGTCGCTGAATCCGGTGTTTAAGGTGGGGGATCAGATCGCGGAGGTGCTGCAAATCCATCAGGGGCTTAGCCGGAAAGAGGGCTTGAAGCGGGCGTTGGAGCTGCTGGAGCAGGTGGGTATTCCCGATCCAGAGCGACGGCTAAATGCGTATCCGCACGAACTGTCGGGCGGCATGGCGCAGCGGGTGATGATTGCGATGGCGCTGGCCAGCCGGCCCGATCTGCTGATCGCCGACGAGCCGACGACGGCGCTGGATGTGACGATTCAGGCGCAGATTCTGGATCTGATGCGCAATCTGCAGGCCGAGTACGGCGCGGCCATCATTTTGATTACGCACGATCTGGGCGTGGTCGCCGAGATGGCCAATCGGATTGCGGTGATGTACGCCGGGCAGATCGTGGAAGAGGCGTCCGCCAGTGAGCTCTTCGACAATCCCAGGCATCCCTACACCCAGGGGCTGATTGCGTCGATTCCGGTGCTGGGCGAGATCAAGGATGAACTGGAAGTGATTCCCGGGAATGTGCCCAATCTGATTGATCTGCCGCCCGGTTGCCGCTTTGCGCCGCGCTGCCGGGCGCGGGTGGCGCACAATTTGACGAAGTGCACCCAGGACATGCCTGAACTTATTCCGGTGGGCGTGCAGCACGTGGCGCGCTGCTGGCTGTACGAGTGACGAATGATGACTGATAAATCGGCGCCTGACAATCTGATCGAAATCGAGGACCTGGTCAAGTATTTCCCCGTACGCGGCGGCGTGTTGCAGCGCACCGTGGCGCAGGTCAAGGCTGTGGAGAAGGTGAGCTTCACGGTGAAGCGGGGTGAAACGTTGGGCCTGGTGGGCGAATCGGGCTGCGGCAAGACCACCATCGGCCGCATGCTGGTGCGGCTGATCGATCCGACGAGCGGCTCGATCCGATTTGACGGGCGTGATATTCTGCCGTTGAAGGGTGCGGAATTGAAGGCGCTGCGCCGCGAGATGCAGATCATTTTCCAGGACCCGTTTTCCTCGCTGGATCCGCGCACGCCGGTGGGCGACAGCATCGGCGAGGGGTTGCTGATACACGGCGTGAAGGATGCGCGCGAGCGGCAGCGGCAGGTGCTGGAAATCATGCACAAGGTGGGGCTGGAAGATTATCACGCGCGGCGTTATCCTCACGAGTTTTCCGGCGGGCAACGGCAGCGTATCGGCATTGCACGGGCGCTGGTGCTGCGGCCCAAGTTCATCGTGTGCGATGAGCCGGTGTCGGCGCTGGACGTGTCGATCCAGTCACAGGTGTTGAATCTGCTCCGCGAACTTCAACGCGAATTCGGGTTGACGTACATTTTCATCGCCCACAACATGAGCGTGGTGGAGCACATCAGCGATCGGGTGGCGGTGATGTACCTGGGCAAGCTGGTGGAACTGGCCGAGCGCGTGGAGTTGTATCGCAATCCCCAGCATCCCTACACCCAGGCCCTGCTATCGGCCATTCCGCTGCACGCGCGCAAGATCAAACGCGAACGGATCATCCTCAAGGGTGATGTGCCCAGCCCTTTGAATCCGCCGAGCGGTTGCCGCTTCCATCCACGTTGTCCGGTCGCCATCGATGTTTGTTCGAAAGTTGAACCGCCGCTCCTCGATCTGGGCGGCGGCCACCTGGCCGCGTGTCACCTGAGACAGCCGCCCGGCAACGGCATGCACTGACTGACTCCCGCAAGTCTTTGGACTTGCGGGAGTCTTTTTTTCGTTGCGCCGGGTTGGGGTAATGGGCCTGGCCAATTACCCGTCTCCCGACCAGGCCGATTGCTACTCTTCTGGCGGATGCCCAAGCCTCGATTGTGTAGTAGGATGAATTATCAGCGGTTCAGCTTGCCACGATCTGAGTGCGTGGGCAGCCTATGTTGGTTCACCGCAAACAATTTGAAACCTAAAATCATGAAACAGACATTAATTGAAGATTAAATAGTGATAAATGTCATGAATGATCAAGGTGATATTCACTGCCTGCCGAGTAAAAAACTACATATATTGGCAGTATTACTGGTGCAAAGTGTAGGTCTGTTCGGGTAGTGTTTGCACTACAAAACGGGGTGCTGTCACATATCACAAGTCACATCTTCCAATGGGCACGTTCACGTTGAACGCAATGTGAAGGTCGGAAGGGAGGTCGCAGTGCAGCAACAACATCTGCGGATTCTGGTGATTGTCGGCGCGGTTGCCGCTTTGCTCATGGTGATCTTTGGCGTTGCCTACGCCAAGACAATCGTGGTGGATGGCTTGCCGAATGAGTGGGTGCTGGCCGAGCGCGTTTACGAAGAGGTCCCCGAAGCAGGCACACCCCCTGACGTTGAAATGACCAACGTCTTCTTCACTAATGATCAACAGAACATTTACTGGCGTTTTGATACGGTGGCTCCTACCGGTTGGGACAGTCAAATCGGCTATCTGGCCATTTGCATGGATGTACAGACGCTGCCGACGGAGGCGCTGCTCGGCCCGTGCTACGCCGACTATGTGTTGAAGCTCGAGCCAGGCTTTGGCACAGTTGAATTGTGGAGTGCAGCGACGGGCGAGCCAGTGCCGTCGGCCGATGTGACAGCCGCGGCGCAGTTCACCGTGACGGAAGTATCGATCAGGTTATCCGACGTCGGTATCAACCTGGCCAATTGTTCGTCCGGCTGCTACATCAATGCCAAGCTGGTGCTCGATTCCAGCACGGTGTTTCCCACCTCGACGGGTGGCGGCATCGATGCCGCTCTCGTTGATCGCGTGCCTGATGGCGGCAGCGTGCCCGATTTTGTGCAACCCTATATCACCTTTTCAGCGCGCGTCGGCGCGGGCAGTCCAACAGCTGTGACGCTGGCGGAAATGACCGCGCATGTTAATGCCGCTCCACCGGCGGACGGGCGCGGGTTGGCCGCCCTAGCCGTACTCATTGGCGCATTCTTGTTGCTGCGCGCCACCGGTCGCCAATCTTCTTCGAAGCATTGACCTTGGCCCTCATGTGATCCCGGGAAGAAGGGAGACGCAACCATGCTGAAGAAAATGTTCTCGATTCTGGTAGTCGTCACGCTGATGTCGGGTGCATTTGTCTTTGCACCGACATCACTCGGTCTGGCGCAGGCCGCTCCGAGCGGCAACTCGATTACCTACAACGTCTACGCAACCGACGGCTACATGAACCTGGCCGACAACTCTTCGCTGTACATTTACGGTTTCATCGGCGGGCGCAGCACGGACAATCTGGTCTACTACAATTATGGCGCCCGGACGGCAGTGAACACCGGCGCGCCCGCACCGGCTCCATCGGGCGGCGTGCGCACGGCGGCTGAGGCGGCATTGGCCGGCCACGCGCAGCTGCCCGGCCCCGCCATCTACGCGGCGACGGGCGATGTGGTGGAGATTCGCCTGAAGAACCTAGGCATTCAGGCGAATCCGGCCGCGCCAAACGATCCGCATTCAATCCACTTGCACGGCCTCGACGTGGATGCCGCCAACGACGGCGTGCCTGAGACCTCGGTGGGCGCGGTGCCGGCCAACCTGTGCAGTGATGGCCGCTCCGATACGACCAGCCCATACGATTGTACGGGAATGCCCGTTGACGTCGATCAGGGCTACGAGGCAGATCCCGGACTGGCACCCGGTGCGGGCAATGTGGTCGTGTACATGTTTTCGGCCGATAAAGTTGGCACGTCGATGTGGCACTGCCATCAGGAAGCCGACATTCACGTACAAATGGGCATGTACGGAGCGTTGGTCATTTACAACCCGACCGATCCGGCCTATCTCAACGGCGGCCCCGGCGGTGACTTCGGCGGCACCTACAATGGCTTCAAGTACGACCGCGACGTGATTCTGCTGCTGTCCGAAGTGGATGTTCATTACCACCAGTCTGAGGAGGGTGTGTATCCTTCACCGGCGGCCAGCGTGGCGGTGCTCGCCACCGATGGCAAGACGTATCAGGTCTTGACTGACACGGTCGCCGCCGAATGGAATCCTGTGCAATATAAGCCGCAATACTGGCTCATCAACGGTCTGTCCTTCCCGGACACGGTCCATGCCAACCAGGGCGTTGACTTTGCCCAATGGTCGCAAGCCTTCCTGAATTATGACCCGTACATCCAGGGCAGCGTGGGCATCACCACCGGCGCTTACTCGTACAGCCAGTGGAAGACCAAGGGCGAGAAAATCCTGCTGCGCATGATCAACATGGGCTACGAGACGCAGCCAATGCACATTCACGGCTATCACCTCAAGGTACTGGGCAGCGATCAGCGCCCGTGGCCGTGGGCCAACCGCGTGCTGTGGGGCAAGCCCACGCCGTTCGATCAGGGGCTGGAAAAGAATACCATCCTCATCGGTTCCGGCGAAACCTACGAACTTCTGTTGGACATGGGACAGCAATCGACCAGCTCGGTTTATGCGGATGGCACCGGCGGTCTCAAAGGTACCTTCTCGGGCGGCACCCAGACCCGCTATGACGCAGGCGCCGGCAATGCGCCACGCAGCAACACATCGGCCTATCCCACCATTCCAGATGCCGGCGATCCAACGCCGGGTCACGGCACTTACATCGGCGGGCCGACGGTCACAGGTCTGATGCTGCCGCTGCCGGGTGCCGTGGTCAATGTGCCGACGACGGGTCAGTTGTTCCCGTTTCACAATCACGACGATTACAAGGCCACGAACAACGGTTTCTATCCGGGCGGCCAGTTCACGGCGGTTCACGCTCTGCCGTAAAGCTGACGCCGGACCGATTAATATCTGGGCTGAGTGGCGAACCGCTCAGCCCAGATTGTTGTGGATCTCTGAAGCTGTTCGAATAACCAAGAATCACATGAATGTAACCCTGGAAGAGTGCAATCTATCAATTGCCTTTGGGCAGGCGGCGCCGCTATAATTTGATGGTCAGACCAGCGCGACACCGTTCGCGGGCCACGGGAGGGACGATGAACGACAAGCGATCGAGCAGACCAAGAGCCGGGCGCACGGCCCCCGTGCACGGCTGGCGTCGCTGGTTGCCGGTGGGTGTGGCGCTCGCGGCGATTCTTGTTGTGGGCGTCTGGCAGGTCAGCAGTCAGGCCGCTGAGCCGGCGACGCGTGAGGCGCCCGAAGCGCCGCGCATTCTGCAAGCGCAGGCGACCATGCCCTTTCAGATCCTCATTCCGGCCTACCTGCCGCCCGAATTTGATCGCGCCGGCGTCGTCATCGCCACGCAGGAAACCGGCCCCGGCGGTGAGCCGATGGTGCAGCTGGCCTATCACAGCCGGCGCGGCGATTCCGTCTTCTTCCGCGAATGGGTGCCTGTCAATCCAGACAAAGAAATCTTGTCGGGCGCGCGCCCCATCGAGACGCAATGGGGGCCGGGCTGGATGTTGAAGCAGGGCGAGGACTTGCTGGCCGTCTGGGTGGACGTCGGCCCGATGCGTGTTTCTGCGTATACGCCCAATCAGCGCCTCATCAACAAAGAAATGCTGCTGGAGATGGCCAATACCCTGGGGCCGGCCTCCAATCGGCAGGTGTTCTCTTTCAGCCTCGATTTGCCGGCCGTGCGGCAGGTGGAGCCCGCGCCGCCGTATGAGGTGCCCGTCAAGGACGGCGTGCAGGAGTTTACGCTGGTGGTCACGCCCGGCGGCTACGATCCACTGCGCTTTAGCGTCAAGCAGGGCGTGCCGGTACGCATGACCTTCCGCGCGCTGGGGCAGGTAGGTTGCGGCAAAGAATTGCTGCTGCCGACCAATTCTCGTGACGTGATGTCGGTCTATTTGAAGTCCGATACCGAAGTGCGCACGGTTGAATTCACACCCGATGAATCTGGTGTTTTCGCTTTCAATTGCTCGCACCAGATGTACCGGGGCGAGATGACGGTTCGCCAGTAACCGTGGCTGCGACGCGAGCTGCAAAGATGCGATACTCTATCGGGTGGTGGCTGATGCTGCTGGCGCTGGCCGCGTGTGCGCCGCAGTCGGCACCGGCCGCCACGCCTGCCGCCACGACCGATCCCTTGCAGCAGGCGGCTGCCGAGGCAACCGCCATTGTCGTGCGCGCCCGGGCCACGGCGCTGGTGCTAAAGGCCCAAGCCGAGGCCGATGCCCTCCTGCAAACCGCCGAACCAACTGTCGCAATTCCGCTGCCCGTGCCTTCAGCGGCTCTCAAGCCGACGGCGTCAGCCGAAATCATGGCGGACGTGGTCGCATCGCCGACGTCGCCCGCTGCGAGTCGCCCTGCGCTGTCACCCACCCCCAATGTACGCCTGGTAGGCGTGGGCTTTGCGGGCGGCGGCGAATACGTACATGTCAAGTTCTATGCGCCGCCTGCCCTGGTCCGCACCTGGCGGCAGGGCATGTTGTCTGTAATTGACGAGGCGACCGGCGAAGTCTATAACGAGATTCCGGTAATGCCGCTCATCGGGCCGCTGCTGGGTCGGCCGGCCCAGCCGGATCAGATGGCCTATGTCATGCTGGTAAATCGGCCGCCGCTGCTGCAGCCGGGCGCGCTGGTGACTGTGGTGCTGGATAAATTCCGATTTGAACACGTCGTCGTGTCGCAGTGATCGTGAGAAATAGCGTATGACCCTCACCCGATTGGCCTGGCAAAACCTCAAAGGCAAAGCGTTTCGCAGTTTCGTCGTTGCCGCCTGCGCGCTGCTTCTGGCGGCTTTCGCACTGTTGACCACGCTCATCATGCGCGGCTCAGAGACCAGCCTGCGGCTGGCTCTGCGGCGGCTGGGGGCCGACATTGTGGTTGTACCCAGCAGCGCCGTTACCAGGGTCGAGTCAGCCTTGCTGATGGGTATTCCCACCGAAGCGTGGATGCCGCGCGCCAACCTCGATCGCGTCAGGGCCGTTCCCGGCGTGGAGCGGGCCACTTCGCAGTTGTACCTCTCCACTCTGGCCGATGCCACCTGCTGCTCCGTTCCCAATATGTTTTTGGTCGTATACGATCCGGCGACTGACTTTACGCTGGAGCCGTGGTTGAAGGAACAGTTGGGCGCGGGATTGAAGCTCGGCGAAGTGGTGGGCGGCAGTTACATCTTTACGCCCGAAGGTTCTGAAAACATCTTGATTTACGGGTATTTTGTGACCCTGCGCGCCAACCTGGAGCCGACCGGCACCGGCATCGATCAGACGATGTTCTTTACCGAGGAGACGGCCCACGACATCTCACGCATCTCATACAACCGCGCCGTGCAACCGCTGGTCATCCCGCCCGACAGCATCTCGGCGGTGCTCGTCAAGGTGGCACCCGACACGGACGCCCACGCGGTGGCCGTGCAGATCGCCAAGGATATCCCGGACGTCACGCCGATCGAAAGCCCCAATCTGTTCCAGACGTACCGCAAACAGTTGAGCGGCATGCTGGGTACCCTGATCGCGATACTGGGCATCACCTGGGTGCTGTCAGTTGTTTTGATCGGCCTGGTCTTCTCCATGGCGGCCTACGAGCGCCGGCGCGAGCTGGGCGTGCTGCGCGCTCTGGGCGCCACGCGCAGCTTTGTCCTGCGGTCGCTGCTCACCGAGGCCGGCTTGCTGGCGCTGCTGGGCGGGGCCGCCGGGACCGGTGTCGTCGCGCTCGGGCTGTATTTCTTCCGCAAGCTGATCTTCGACAACTTCGGTATTCCGTTTGTCTTTCCCGATGCGGGCGGGCTGCTCCTGCAGATCGGGCTGGGGTTGGGGCTGGCCTTGCTCAGCGTAATACTGGCCGCACTCCTGCCGGCATATCGCATCAGCCACGAAGAGCCCGCGGTAGCCATGAGGGAATGAGCGATGATTGAGTTGCAGGCGGTCAGCAAGACCTATCGGGTCAGCAAAGAAAACGTCGTCAACGCTGTGCGCGGCGTAAGTCTCAGCATTGCGCCGGGCGAATTTGTCATCATTACGGGGCGTTCCGGTTCGGGCAAGACCACGCTGCTCAACCTGGCGGCTGGCCTGACCACGCCCAGCGCGGGCAAAGTGCTGCACAACACGGTCGATCTATGGTCGCTGCCGGATAATGAGCAATCGCGGCTGCGTGCCCGGTCGATTGGTTTTATCTTCCAATTCCCCAGCCTGCTGCCGTCGTTGACGACGCTGGAGAATGTCATGCTTCCGATGATTTTTCGCGCCGATCGAGCCGAGCTCGATGGCGGCGTCAATCGCGCGGCCGAATTGCTGAAGAGCGTGGGGCTGGCCGACAAGCTCCGGGCGTATCCGCGCCAGTTATCGGCCGGCCAGCAGCAGCGCGTGGTCATCGCCCGCGCGCTGATCAATGCGCCCGGCGTGCTGCTGGCCGACGAGCCGACCAGCAATCTGGACGAGCAGACAGAGCGCGAGATCATGGACCTGTTCCGCGAGATTCACGCGCAGCGGCAGTTGACCATCGTGATGGTGACGCACACCGCGCAGCTGGTCAGTTACGGCACGCGCGCCATTGAGATGGCCAACGGCCAGATGGTGAATGGACGGTCGATCATATGAAACGGTTCCGACAGATCTTAGGGGTAATACTGTTATCGGCGGCGCTGCTGGCCGGCTGCGACGATCCCGGCGCGCCCGACGCGCCGCGGCTCGAAATCGTCGATGCCTGGGCGCACACCGCGGTCATGGCCGACGTCGGCAACACCACCAGCGCCGCGTATCTGACCATTCGCAACACGGGCAGACAGCCCGACCGGCTGATCGGCGCGTCGTCTGATTTTGCGGAGTTTGTGGAGATTCACACCACCGAAGAGCGCAATGGCGTGATGATGATGGCGCCCGTCAAAGCCGTGGAGGTGCCGGCCCGCGGCGAAGCGGTGTTAAAGCCGGGCGGCCTGCACATCATGTTCATCAAGATCAAGCACGGACTCCGCGCCGGCGACACGATCAACCTGACGCTGCACTTTGAAAAATCCGGCCCGATGAGCCTGGCGGTCGTAGCACGCGATCCCTAGCCCGGCGAGGGCCGTGTCATTGGGCGATGATTTTGCGCCGCACCCGATCGATCAAGGCAAGGCTGAGCTGGCCGGTCGGGTATAATCGGGGGCTGTGACCGCCCGACAACGCTGGTTTCTGCTTGGCATCTTGCTGCTGGCCTTTGGACTGCGCGTCTTCCGCCTCGACGCGCAGAGCATCTGGTACGACGAAGGGCTCAGCATTTTCCTCGCGCAGCAAACACCCGCCCAGACGATTGCGATCAGCGCCGTGACGGACCATCCGCCGCTGCACGCGCTGCTGTTGAACGGCTGGCTGCGCGTGGCCGGCGACAGCGATTTTAGCGCGCGCTTCCCGTCGGTGTTCTTCGGTGTGCTGGCGGTGGCGTTGACGTATGCGCTGGGCGCGCGCCTCGATCGGCGCGTCGGACTGATCGGGGCCGGATTGCTCGCGCTGTCGCCACTGGCCGTATATTACTCGCAAGAAGCGCGTGGCTATTCGCTGCTGCTGTCGCTGGTGTTGATCGCGGCCGGCGCCGGCCTGCGCCTGATGACGGGCGACACTCGCCGGCGGATGTGGCTGGCTTACACGGCGGCGATGAGCGCGGCATTGTACACGCACTACTTTGCGGCGTTTGCGTGGGCGGCCCTCAACCTCGCGTGGCTCGTCGGCGTGGCGCTTCTTCAGCGCCCGGGCGCGCGGGACGGAAAGACCGATTCAAAACTCTTCGCGTCTTCGCGATTTGTTATTGCGTGGTTAGTCGCTCAGGCGTTGATCGGCGTGTTGTTCGCGCCATGGCTGCCCAATGCGTTGGCGCAGGCTGGATCAAACGCCACGTATTTTCCCGGGCGCGTAACGTGGCAGACGGTAGTCGGCGATACGTGGCGCGCTTTCGCGGCCGGCGAATGGGGCGATTCAGCTATTGTCGGTTGGTTGTGGTTTCTGTTTGTCGCCATCGGGATCGCCGGCGGTCTAATCAAATCGAAGGGCAGCGCGTGGCCGGGTCGGGGAGCGCGGCCATCGCCGCAGGTGGTGGTCTTGCTCGTGGCGCTGGCCGGGGTGCCGTTGCTGGCGATGTCGGCGCTGGCCTGGCTCAAGCCGAAGTTCGCCCCTCGTTATTTGCTGCCCGCGCTGCCGGCGGTTGTGCTGCTGGCCTCGATCGGTGTGACTCGCCTGGCGGATGGCACGCGCGGCCGATTGTGTCGCCTTGCCTCGATCGGACTGGCGGCGAGTCTGGCGTTGCCGCTGGGCTATGCGGCGTCGCTGCTGCCGCTCTATACCGACTCATCATTGGCGCGGCCTGATGTCCGATCGGCGGCGCAGTACATTCAAGCGCATGCCGAACCGTCGGACGCGATTCTGTTGATCGGTGGCCATCAAGCGCCGGCGTTCACACACTACTATCACGGGGCGGCGCCGGTGATCCCACTGCCGCCCGATTTGTTGCCGGCGGTTCAATCGCCGCTGGATGCCCGCACCCTCACGGAGTTGGCTGACCTGGCTGCTCGCCATCCCCGCCTGTGGCTGGTGTTGTGGCAGAATGAGATCAGCGACCCGACCGATGTGGTGCTGGGCACTTTGACTGAACAAGCCAGACGACTGACTGTTGGTCAGAATTTTCACAATTTGAGTGTTTTGTTGTTTGATGTGACGCATGTCACATTTGCGACTTCGCCGCAGCGGCCGGTCGATATTGCCTTTACTGCGCCGATAAAACTGATTGGTTACAATGTGAACTCTGGTTCCATAACTATTGACACGCCCCTTCGATTCGGGCTATACTTGGAGACGACCGGGCCGATCGATCGGGATTACTGGATCTTTACGCACCTTGTCGATGCCGCGGGCACGCTGGTGGCACAGTCTGATCACATTGCCGGCGCCGATTCGTATCCGATGTCATTGTGGCGGCCCGGCAGCCTGTTTTTGAATCGCTTTGAGATCAGAGTGCCGGCGGGTACCGCGCCCGGCAAATATCGACTGGTCGTCGGGCTGTATGACGCGGTCGGGCGGTTGAAACTGGCCGACGGCCGCGATCAAATTAATCTATTCACAATCACCGTATCGCCATGACGTTGCAGCGCTTGCTCCTCGCCAATCAACTCATTGCCTCGCTGGCCTGCCGCGCGGTTGCGGCGCGCATCAAGTGGTCCACTGCCGACGTTTGAGTCTGCCCACCTCCTGTTAATCGCATACCGATGTCAGCGATCTGGCCGCGCGAGCTTATCGCACGCGCTTCTTGACTTATCTCAGGAGGTCTTTCATGGCAACCGTACCAATGGTTTTGCCCGGGCCGATTGCCCAGGGCTGGATTAAGCGTGATCACGCGCATTTGTCGCCGTCGTATGCGCGGGCCTATCCCTTTGTGATGGATCACGGGCAGGGCAGCGAAGTGTGGGATGTGGACGGCCACCGCTTCATCGACATGAACGCGGGTATTGCCGTTACGGCGACCGGTCATTCGCATCCCGCGGTGGTGCAGGCGATCAAAGATCAGGCCGATCGCTTTCTGCACATGTCGGGCACGGATTTTTACTTTGACAAGATGGTGATGCTGGGCGAGCGCCTCAATGCGATCCGGCCGATGCAGGAGGAAGTCTATTCGTTTCTGACCAACTCCGGTGCCGAAGCGGTGGAGGTGGCGATTAAGCTGGCGCGCCACACGACGGGCCGGCAACACTTTATCGGGTTTTTGGGCGGATTCCACGGGCGCACGATGGGGGCGCTGTCGTTCACGTCCAGCAAGTCGATTTACCGCCGCAACTTCGCGCCGTCCATGCCGGGCGTGGTGCATATCCCGTTTCCGTATGCTTATCGGCCCATCCTGGCGAATCCGGACAACAAAGACTATGGCGACGTGGTGCTGGATTACCTGGAAGACGTGGTGTTCGGGCAGATGGTGTCGCCGACGGAAGTGGCCGGCGTGTTGATTGAGCCGGTGCAGGGCGAAGGCGGCTACATCGTGCCAACGCCCAACTTCTTCCCGCGCCTGCGCGAGCTGTGCACTCGATACGGGATAATGCTGATTGCCGACGAAGTCCAGTCGGGCATGGGCCGCACCGGCAAATGGTGGGCGATTGAGAACTTCGGCGTGGAGCCGGACATCATCACGTCGGCCAAGGGCATTGCCTCGGGCCTGCCGCTGGGCGCGGTGATCGCGCGCAAGTCGGCCATGACGTGGCGGCCCGGCCAGCAGGGCAGCACCTTTGGCGGCAACCCGCTGTCGTGCGCGGCAGCGCTGGCGACCATGGACGTGATCGAGCGGGAAGGGCTGCTGCAACACGCCCTGGACATGGGTGATTACGCCATGGATGTGCTGGCCGAAATGCAGGTGCGGCATCCCAGCATCGGCGATGTGCGCGGCCTGGGGCTGATGATCGGCGTGGAGTTTGTGCTGGACAAGCAGCGCAAGACGGCCGCGCATGACCACGCGGAAAACGTCGTGACCAAGGCGTTTGAGAAGGGCGCGTTGTTCCTGGGCTGCGGCAAGAGTTCCATCCGCATGTCGCCGGCGTTGAATATCTCGCGGGCGCTGATGGACGAGGCGCTGGCGATCTTTGAAGACGCAGTGACTGAAGCCGAGGCGGACTTGTAAGCCGCCGGTATGCTTTGACGGGCAACAAGTCTGAGGGCGGCCTCTCCGGCGTTCGGGGGGCCGCTTTTGCCTTGTTTTTCAGGCTTTTCGCGCGGTGCGCCCGGTTCGTGGCGGGGATGTTTGCGTTGGAAAAGAGGCTGCTTCGAGGTATAATTATCAAGTTATGTGTTTTCGTTTAGACCCTAGAGGTGATGACGTTGACTGATGAACCCGAAGTGATCAACCCCAACGGCAGCGCCGGCGACGGCCCCGTGGGCGCCGTGCGCACGGTGGATATCGAGCGCGAAATGCGCGGCGCGTACCTGGATTACGCCATGAGCGTGATCGTGGCGCGGGCGCTGCCCGACGCGCGCGACGGCCTGAAGCCGGTGCACCGCCGCATCCTGTATGCCATGCACGACATGGGCGTGCGCTCCAACACGCCCTACAAGAAGTCGGCGCGCATCGTCGGCGAAGTGCTAGGCAAGTATCACCCCCACGGCGACGCGGCCGTGTATGATGCGATGGCGCGCATGGCGCAGGATTTCTCCATGCGCTATCTGCTGGTGGACGGGCAGGGCAACTTCGGATCGATTGACGGCGACGCCCCCGCGGCCATGCGCTATACCGAAGCGCGCCTGGCAAAGCTGGCCGAAGAGCTGCTGCTCGATATCGATAAAGATACGATCGAGTGGGGTGACAACTTCGACGGCACGCTCAAAGAGCCGCTGGTGCTGCCCGCCCGATTGCCCAACCTGCTCCTTAACGGCTCATCCGGCATCGCCGTGGGTATGGCCACCAACATCCCGCCGCATAACCTGGGTGAAGTAT
Organism: uncultured Anaerolineae bacterium; assembly: GCA_964550855.1. GTDB lineage: Bacteria > Chloroflexota > Anaerolineae > Fen-1058 > Fen-1058 > JAGOBP01. The sequence continues at coordinate 40,809 of CAZKBQ010000028.1, read as the reverse complement.
GCGCGGCCGTCAACTACCTGATCGATCGCTGGGAGACCGTGATCGATCAACGCCGGGCGGAGGCCGCTGCGGCGGGCGCGCCGTTCGCGCGCGATGAAGAGCTCGGCCTCATCGCCGACCTCGCCCATACGGCCGAAGACGGTGTGACCGTCGAAGACCTGATGCAGTTTGTGACCGGGCCGGATTTCCCCACCGGCGGTCTGGTGCTGGGCCGCGAGGGCGTGCTCAACCTGTACGCCACGGGCAAAGGCCGCATCGTCATGCGGGCCGTCACGCATATCGAGGAAATGAAGGGCGGGCGCTTCCGCATCAACATCACGGAAATTCCCTATCAGGTCAACAAGACCGCGTTGATTGAACGCATTGCCGAGCTGGTGCGCGATGAGCGCATCGACGGCATTTCCGATCTGCGAGATGAATCTGATCGGCGGGGCATGAGCCTGGTCGTCGAGATCAAGCGCGGCGCCAATCCCAAAACGGTGCTGAACCAGCTGCTCAAGTATACGCCGCTGCAATCGACGTTTGGCGCGCAGATGCTGGCGCTGGTGGACGGTCAGCCGCGTCTGCTGACGCTGAAACGGGCGCTGCAGCTGTACATTGAGCACCGCCACGGTGTCATCACGCGCCGCACTCAGTTTGATCTGGACAAGGCCCGCGCGCGGGCGCACATTCTGGAAGGGCTGCGCATCGCGCTGGCGAATCTCGATGCGGTCATTCAGACCATCCGTGAATCACCCAGCGCCGATGAAGCCCGCACGCGCCTGATCGCGCGTTTCAACTTGAGCGAGATCCAGGCGCAGGCCATTCTGGACATGCAGCTGCGGCGGCTGGCGGCGCTGGAGCGCCAGAAGATCGAGGATGAGTACCAGCAGGTGAGGCAGCAGATCGCGTATCTGGAGGATCTGCTGGCGAATCCGCGCAAGATTCTGCTGTTGATTAAAGACGACGTGACCCAGCTGGCCGCTGATTACGGCGACGAACGTCGCACGCGCATCACGGCTGACAGCGCGGAAGAGCTTTCGATCGAGGATCTCGTCCACGACGAGGAAGTGCTGATCTCGCTGACCCAGCGCGGCTACATCAAGCGCGTGCCGGCCAAAGCCTATCGCGCGCAGCATCGCGGCGGGCGCGGAGTGACCGGCATGCAGACGCGCGAAGAAGACGCCGTGGAGACGATCTTTGCCACGCGCAACCTGCACCACATCCTCCTGTTCAGTGATCGCGGCAAGGTCTATCACGTGCGGGCCTATGAAGTGCCGGAAGCCGATCGGGCCGGGCGCGGCGTGCCGCTGATCAACGTCATCGCGCTGTCCGAGGGTGAAAAGATCACGGCGGCGCTGGCGGTGCGCGAGTTCCTGCCCAATACGTTCTGCACCATGTGCACGGTGCGCGGGCGCATCAAGCGCGTGGATATGAGCGAGTTCGAAGCCGTGCGACCCAGCGGCATCATTGCCATTTCGCTGGACGAAGGCGACGTGCTGGGCTGGGTGCGCGCCACCAGCGGCAACCAGGACATCATCATCGTGACGGCGCGGGGCCGGGCGTTGCGCTTCCACGAGTCGAAGGCCCGGCCCATGGGGCGCACGGCCGGCGGCGTCAACGCCATCCGGCTGGGCGCGGACGATTACGTGACCAGCATGGATGTGGTGGCGCCGGGCGGCGAGCTGCTGGTGATCGCGGCCAGCGGCTATGGTAAGCGCACGCCGCTGGAGCAGTATCCGCCCAAGGGTCGTTACACCAGCGGCATACGCACAATTGCGGATCGCTACGATGTGACCGGCCCGCTGGTCGCGGCGCGGGTGGTCAAACCCGAAGATGAGGTGACGTTGATCACTGCCAACGGCATCGCGCTGCGGACGGCAGTGGAGAGCATCCGTGTAGCCGGCCGCTCAACGCTGGGCGTGCGGGTAATCACGCTGGATGACGGCGATGCGCTGGCCTCGCTGGCCGTGCTGCAAGCCCATCCCACCGAAGTGGCGCCTGAAGCCGCTCCAGAAGGCGCGCAAGCGGATGACGGCTCGCTGGATGAAGCAGTCGATCTGGACGAAGAAGAAGATAGCCTGGATGAACCGGCTGCAGAGTCGGTCTAGCGCATTGACGGCCCATGATCTCCTCGACGCTGTTTAAGGCTGGCCCCGGCCAGCTGGTGGAATACCTGCCCGAACTCGACGCCGACTTGATGGCCGAGACGCTGGTGGCGTTTGCCAACGGCGATGGGGGGACGCTGGTGTTGGGCGTGGATGCCGGCGGCAAGCCGACCGGCGCCGTGTACCCGGAGGATGTGGAAGGCGCGCTGCGTCGCGCTGAGCTGTTGTGCCGGCCGCCCATTCACACCGGCTGGGAGCAGATTGATCTATCGGGTGCGTCGGTCGTTGCGGTCAATGTGCCGCGCAGTTCGGAACTGCACTCGCTGGCCGACGGCCGCGTGCTCATTCGCATGGGCGCGCACAATCGGCCGCTGGGCGGCGAGGCGATCCGTCAGCTGGCCGCCACCAAGAGCAGCAGCGATGTTGAAGCTGAAGCAGTGCCGGGTGCGACGCGCACCGACCTGGACGACGAGGTTATCGCGGAATATCTGGCAAAACGCGAGGAGCGCCAGCGCCGTCCGAACGATCGCCCGGTTGACGATGTGCTGCGCGAGATCGGCGCGCTGACCGATCGGGGCGAGGTCACGACTGTGGGCCTGTTGTTGTTCGGGCGTGATCCGCAGCGTTTCCTGCCGCAGTCGGGCCTGGTGTTCGTCAAGTTCAGCGGCACGGAGCCGCGTGGCGAAGGCGGGCTGCCGGGTTACGATCGGCGCGACGAGATCGGCGGGCCGATGGCGCGGGTGATTGAGACGGCCTGGCGGTTGATGCGCGGCGAGATGCGCAACGGCGCGGTGGTCAAGGGGCTGGAGCGCGAGGAATTGCCGGAGTATCCGTTGTTTGCCGTGCGCGAGGCGCTGGTCAACGCGGTGTGCCACCGCGACTATCGCGTAAAGGGCCGCCGCATTGAAATCCGAATGTTTACGGATCGGCTGGAGGTGATCAGCCCCGGCGGCCTGCCCGGTTTCATGACGGTGGATAACCTGGTGGAGGAGCACTTTTCGCGCAATCCACGCCTGGTGGCCGGGCTGTTTCAGTGGGGGTATATCGAGGAGTTGGGGTTGGGGATCGATCGGATGATCGAAGAGATGGCGGCGGCCGGGCACGCGCCGCCGCAGTTCACGCCCAAGCCCAACTCATTTACCGTGACGTTGTCCAATCGCAAAGAGCGTCGGGCCTCGCCGATCTGGGAGAAGACGATGAACGAACGCCAGGCGCGCGCGCTGACGTATCTGCGCGAGCGGGGGCAGATCACCAGTCGGGAATACCAGCAATTGTGCCCCGATGTCTCGCCCGAAACGCTGCGGCTTGATCTGGTCGATCTGGTCGATCGCGGCGTGCTGATGCGAATCGGCGTGAAAAAAGGCACGTATTACATCCTCAAGTAGTAACCTCCGGAGGTCTAAGATTTCTTTGTTCCTGGGCGTGCAAGCACCGGTTCTGGTGGCTCTGGCCAGCGGCGCGGGCTATGTGGCGCTGCTGGCCTGGGTGTTGCATCGTCACGGCTGGCGCACGTGGCCCATCCGCGTGTTGACGCTGTACCTGGCGCTGGCCATCCTCTGGAGCGTGGGCGCCAGTCTGCAATTGTGGGTTGGTTTGCCGGCCGGCGCGTCGGAACTGGGCACGCGGCTGGCGTTTGCCATGCTGATGTTGTCGGCGCCAACGTTGACCGCGCTGACGCTGATGTTCTTGGAGCGGCCGGGTGCGCGCTGGGTGATGGGCGCCGCCGGCGCCTGGCTGGTGCTGGTCCTGATCGCCGAGGTGAACGTGGGCGGCATTCAACAGTGGATTCTGGGCGATGCCGCTGCCGAAGCCACGCGCTTGTTGACGCGACCGCTGCAGGCGGCCGGCTGGGCGGCGTTCAGCGCGGGCGCGTTTGCGCTGGTGGGACTGGATTTCTTTCAAACGCGCCGTCCGCTGCATCGCAACCGCTTGCTATTCTGGGTGGTGGCGCTGGGGTTGGTCATCGGCGGCGAGGGGCTGACGCTGCTCAATCGCTCGCGCTTTGTGATCGACGTGGCGCAGGTGGGCGTGGTGGTGCGGCTGCTGGGCGTGATTCTGGTGGCGGTGGCCACCACCAATTACCACCTGCCTGTCTTGCGCCGCATTGTGCGCGAAGTGCTGGTGGCGACGGTGACCACCGCCTTTCTGGCCGCGTTGATTTTCGCGGTCATGTACCTGGTGTTGACGTCGGCCAATCAGCAGGTGTCTTACTCCACGCTGGTGCTGGCCCTGGCGGCCGCGATCGGGCTGGCGGTTTTTCAGCAGCCGCTGCGCCTGCTGCTGCGCCGGTTGGGCGACCGGCTGACACGGCGCGGCCAGTATAACCCGGCGCGCGCGCTGCGCGACTACGGCGATGCCATCAGCAACATCCTTGATCTGGATGCGCTAGTCACGGTGGCGGTCGGCATCATCGCTGAGGCGCTGGATATGCGGCGGGGCGCGTTGATGCTGGTGACCGAGCGCGATGCGCGCGTGGTGGACGTGCAGCTGCGGCAGGGCATGGGCGCCCTGCCGATTGATCATGCCGAATTCGCGGCCGACAGCCCCATTTTGCAGCAGCTGCGCGCCGGTCGCAAACCGCTGCTGCAGTACGACATCGACATTCTGCCGGAATATCGATCGGCGCTGCCGCGCGAGCGGGCCTGGCTGCAGTCGCTGGACATGGAGGTGTACGTCCCCATCCGCTCACAGAGCGAGCTGGTGGGCGTGTTTGCCTTTGGCCGGCGCGAGTCGGGCGAGCCATATACCGCCCAGGACCTGGATGTGCTGATGACGGCCGGCAATCAGACGGCGGCGGTGCTGCAGAATGCGCGGCTGGTGGCCAATCTGAAAGATGCCAACCGCTCGATCACGCAGTTGAACGACGAGTTGACTGAGACCAATCGGCGGCTGGAAAAACTGGATGCGGCCAAGACCGACTTCATCGAAATCGCGTCGCACGAACTGCGCACGCCGCTCACTCAGATCCGCGGCTATTCGGATATTCTCAGCGATATGCTGCAGACCGGCGGCCTGTCGCCTGAAAATACGGGGCAGATCAGCGGCGGCATTACGCGCGCCAGCATCCGGTTGGAACAGATCATCGCGGCGATGCTGGACGTGTCGCGCATCGACGCGCAGGCGCTGGACATCCGCACCGCGCCATTGTCGCTGGTGACGGTGGTGCGCATGGCGCTGGACAACTACAAGGAAGCGATTCGTGATCGGCGGATGAATGTCCAGACGATCGGGCTGGAGGCTTTGCCGCCGATCCCGGGCGATTTGCAGCGGCTGTGCCAGGCCTTCACCAACGTCATCGGCAATTCGATCAAGTTCACCCCCGACGAGGGCTCGATCACGATCTCAGGGCGACTCCTTACTGAGGAACGCGCCGCGTCGGTGCAGCCGTATGTCGAAGTGCTGATTGCCGACACCGGCATCGGGATCGATCGCAACGATCAACAGCTGATCTTTGAGAAGTTCTATCGCGTGGGGGCGGTTGATCTGCACTCGACCGGCTCCACCAAGTTCAAAGGGGCCGGGCCGGGTCTGGGGCTGCCCATTGCGCGCGGGGTGATTCAGGCGCACGGCGGCAAGATCTGGGTGGAAAGTCCCGGCCACGACGAGGAACGACTGCCCGGCAGCACCTTCCACGTGCTGTTGCCGGTGGCCGCGCGCGTGCAGACGACGCCCGCGCCGCCGGCGCCGAACGGCCAGGACGCACCCTCACCGGTCGGCTGAGCTCAGGCCGCCGACGAAACCGGGCGCTGCGGCGGCGGATCGAGGGCGAGCGCCAGCGCGCCCAGCAACCCGACATCGCCGCGCAGCTGGGCCGGCACAATGGGGCAGAGGTAGTGGGTGCTCATGACGTGCCGGTCGACCACGGCTTGCACAGGCTTGAACAGCCGATCACCCATGTTGCTGACTCCGCCGCCGATGACGACGACCGACGGGTTGAAGATGTGCAGCAGGGACACAATGCTCAGCCCCAACGCTCGAAACGCTTCGTCGAGCACGGCGTTGGCCAGTTGATCGCTCTCGGCCGCAGCCTGTACAATGACTTCGACGTTGACCTGATCGAGATCGCCGTTGACCCGCTGGACGATCGAAGATTGGCTGCCGGCTGCGATGTGTTCCAGCGTCTGCCGCACGATGGCCGTGCCGGAGGCCAGCCACTCGATGCAGCCGATGTTGCCGCATTTGCAAGCCGCGCTGTGCCGATCGACGGTGATGTGGCCGAGTTCGGCCGCCAGACCGCGACTGCCCAGCAGCAGATGTCCATCGACGATGACGCCGCCGCCGATGCCCGTGCTGATCGTTAGATAGATCGCGTGGTCGTGGCCGCGCGCCGCGCCAAAGCGCCATTCGGCCAGCCCGGCCAGATTGGCATCGTTGCCGATGTAAACCGGCACTTTGAAGGCAGCGGCCAGCCGATCGCGCAGCGGCAGGTTGACAAAGCCGGGCAGGTTGGGCGCGGTGAAGATGACGCCCGTCCACGGATCGATGGGGCCGGGCGCCACCACGCTGATCGCTTTGACGGCGGCCATGGCGTCGGTGGGCCAGACCTTCGTCAGCGCCTGATTGATGCGCTCGATGACGGCGTCGGCGCCCTGCGCGGCCTTGGTCATGCGTTCGGTGCGCGCTTCGATGGTGCCGTCGGGGCGGCAACGGGCCGCTCGGATGCGGGTACCGCCCAGATCCACCGTCAGATAAACATCGGCCATGTTGAACTCCCGCAGGACGAAAATTGCAGCGACGCTGAGTATACCTGATCTATGGTCAGTGGCAAAGGCTGGTCAAGCCTGCCAACTTCGGGTATGATCGGCGCGGATTCGCCATCATGACATTTCGTTATCCGGCGGTTTATCGCGTGCAGGCCTTGTTTGGGGCGCTGCTCTTCGGGCTGATCGCGCTCGGCTCGGTGGTGGCCGAGGTGGAGGCGATCCAGAACAGCCGCGCCGACGCCGTGCTGCACGTGATTGGCCTGGCGGCCGGCGTGCCCGTGGTGCTGATCGGGCTGGATATCGGCACGCGCTCGGTGACGGTGACCGACGCCGGGCTGGTGGTGCGGTGGCTGCGCCGATCGGTGGTGGCGTGGCCCGACGTGTTGGGCTGGCGTTATCTGCCTTTGAGCCTGATCCACATCCGCACGCGGCGCGGGCCGGGGATATTCCTCTGGCCGATCCTCGAACACTATACTGATTTGCTGGCCGAGATCGAGGCGCGGAGCCGATCGGCCGGCGCGAAGGACTGAAGCGATGCCCAAAGCCAATTCCATACGAGCCGATGCGGAACATCAGGTGGTCGTCATCAAATGGAAAGACGGCACCACCAGCGAGATCGATTACAAGCGGCTGCGCGACAATTGCCCCTGCGCCGAGTGCGCCGAACTGCACGGCCCGGCCGATCCGCTGCGGCTGAAGCTCGCGCCCAACTACACGCTGGACGGCCTGGAGTACATTGGCAACTATGCCGTTCAGCCGCGCTGGGGCGACGGGCACAACGCCGGGCTGTATTCGTGGAATTATCTGCGCGAACTGGCGGGCTTGATGCCGGCGCCCCAATAGCGGTCTTAGGGTATATACTGAGTGATGAACGACGATCTCACCCCCGTGCGACGGCAGTATCTTCAACTGAAGCAGCAGTATCCCGACACGATCCTGTTCTTCCGCCTGGGCGATTTTTACGAGACGTTTGACGCCGACGCGGAACTGATTGCGCGCGAACTGGACATCGTGCTGACTTCGCGGCCGGTGGGCAGGGGCCAGCGCGTGCCGCTGGCGGGCGTGCCGTATCACGCCGTGGACGGCTACATCGCGCGGCTGATCGACAAGGGCTATCGGGTGGCCGTGGCCGAACAGCTGGCCGATCCCGCGAAGGTGAAGGGCATCGTGCCGCGGGGTGTGACGCGCGTGGTGACGCCCGGCACTGTCGTCGAACCGGAACTGCTGGACGAGAAACGCGCCAACTATCTGGCGGCGTGGATTAGCGATGGCGAGCACGTGGGCCTTGCCTATGCCGACATCACCACCGGCGAATTTGCCGCGACGCAGGTGGAGTCGATCACGGCGGGCGAGCAGGAATTGCTGCGCGTGGCGCCGCGCGAGTGCCTGATCGCTGCCGAGACCGATGTGCAGCGCAGCACCGCCGCGCAGCCCAATCCGCAAACGGCCGTCATCCACTTTACGCCGCTGCCGGCGTGGCGCTTTGAAACGTCGCAGGCGAAGCAGGCGCTGCACGATCACTTTCAAGTCTCGACGCTGACTGGCTTCGGGCTGGATCGCAAGCCGCTGGCGGTGCGCGCTGCTGGCGCCATCGTTCAGTATCTCAAAGAGACGCAGGCCGGGGCTTTGGCGCAGCTGACCGGCCTGCGCTCGTACGCCACCAGCGAATTCATGGCGCTTGATCCGGCGACACGCCGCAACCTTGAATTGACGGACACGCTGCGCGGCAAAGATGGCGCGCGGGGCGTGTCGCTGTTGACCGTGCTGGATAAGACACAGACGGCCATGGGCGGCCGACTGCTGCGGGCGTGGCTGTCGCAGCCGCTGCTCGATCGGGCTGCGCTGGAGCAGCGGCTCGATCGGGTGCAGCGCTTCTTCGACGACGCGCAGTTGCGCGCGAAGACTCGCAACCTTTTGAAATCGATCCCTGATTTTGAGCGCGCGGTCAATCGGGTGGTGGGCGGCGCGGCCACCCCGCGCGACCTGACGACGATCCGCGCCGCGTTGGAAGCTGTGCCGCATCTGCGACAAGTTGTCGGTGATGACGGCTGGGCGCTGGAGACCGCGCCGGAAGTGTTGGACGTGCTGCAGCGGGCCATCGCCGACGAACCGGCCTCGTCGCCCCCGGGCGTCATCCGGCCCGGTTACAGCGCGGAACTGGACGGCATCCTGAGCGCGTCGCGCAATGCCAAGGATTGGGTGGCGAATCTGGAGAAGACCGAGCGCGAGCGCACCGGCATCAAATCGCTGAAGGTGGGCTACAACAAGGTTTTTGGCTATTATTTGGAAGTGACGCACGCCAACACGCAGGCCGTGCCGGACGATTACATTCGCAAGCAGACGCTGACCAACGCCGAGCGCTACATCACGCCGGAGTTGAAAGAATATGAGACCTTGATCCTGAACGCCGAAGAGCGCGTCGTGGAAGTGGAGCAGCGTCTGATCAAAGAAATCTGCGGTCACGTGGCCGCCCGATCGAGATCGCTGCTGGAGACGGCCCGCGTCGTAGCGCAGATCGACGCTGCGGCGGCGCTGGCCGAGGTGGCGGCGCTGAACAAATACGTGCGCCCCGAGCTGACTGATGAGAACGCCCTGCACATCGCGGGCGGACGACATCCGGTGGTGGAACAGACGCTATCGGATACGCGCTTCGTGCCCAACGATGTGACGTTCGACGACGAGGCCCGCATCCTGATCATCACCGGCCCTAATATGGCCGGCAAGTCCACTTATTTGCGGCAGGTGGCGCTGATCGTGTTGCTGGCGCAGATTGGCTCGTTCGTGCCGGCGCAGCGGGCGCGCATCGGCCTGGTCGATCGCATCTTTACGCGCATCGGCGCGCAGGACGACATCGCCACCGGCCAGTCGACGTTCATGGTGGAGATGGTGGAGACGGCCAACATTCTGCATCACGCCTCGGCGCGCAGCCTGATCGTGCTGGACGAGGTGGGGCGCGGCACCAGCACCTATGATGGGTTGTCCATCGCGTGGGCGGTGGTGGAATATCTGCACAATCACCCGCGGCTGCGCGCCAAGACGTTGTTTGCCACGCACTATCACGAGTTGATTCAGCTGGCCGAACACCTGCCGCACGTGCGCAATTACAACGTCGCCGTCGCGGAGGAGGGCGATCGGGTGGTGTTTCTGCATCAGATTGTGCCCGGCGGCGCCGATCGATCCTATGGCATCCACGTGGCGCAGCTGGCCGGCCTGCCCAAGCCTGTCATCCGCCGCGCCGAGGAACTGCTGGAGGAACTGGAACAGGGGCAGCGCGATCATGCCGCGGCCGAAGCTGCGCCCGTGGTACAGTTGAGCCTGTTTGGCGAGCGCAACCCGGTGTTGGAGGAGTTGGCCCGGCTGGATGTGAACGCGCTGTCGCCGTTGGAGGCGCTGAACAAGTTGTTTGAGTGGAAAAAGAGAGCGACGAGCGGGGGCGCTTGACGGCCAGCGGGGGTGCTGATACAATCAAGGGGCAATTCAAGCGGCGATGAAGCTCGCCGGCAGTTGAACTGCGAACGTCACATGACTAATAGCTTCTACCGCGGCTGCGGTGGAAGCTTTTTTGTTGGGAGGAGCTCGTTTGGACAAGGTGTTCATTGTGGGCCTGGGCGGTTTTGTCGGGGCCAACGTACGGTACTGGTTGGGTGCCTGGATCGATGCGCAGTTTGGTCTGCGCTTTCCGTTAGGGACGTTTATCATCAATCTGACCGGCAGCCTGCTGCTGGGGTTTGTGGCGACCTTGGCAGTCGAGCGGGCCTTGGTGGATCCGCGCTGGCGGCTGGCGATTGCGATCGGCTTTGTCGGCGCCTACACGACGTTCTCGACTTTCACTTACGAATCGGTGAAGTTGCTGGAAGCGGGCGCATACGGGCTGGCCGCGCTGAACGTCTTCGGCTCGGCGGCATTGGGGCTGATCGGCGCGGGGCTGGGCATTGCGCTGGCCCGGGCGTTGTAAGGAGCAGGGCGATGACTGACATGCGCATGACGGGGTCTGGCAAGAAACTCACCATTTACATCGGCGAAGCCGATCGCGCGGGGGCGAGACCGCTGTATCAGGCAGTTCTGGAGAAGCTGAAAAAGGAAGGTTTAGCGGGCGCAACGGTGACTCGCGGCGTGGCCGGCTTTGGCGCGCACAGCCGCATTCACACGGCGGCGCTGCTGCAAGTGTCGCAAGATCTGCCGCTAATTATCGAAGTGATTGATACGGCCGAGAAGATCGAGCGCGGGCTGGCGGCCATTGGCCCGATGATTCAGGAGGGCCTGATTACGCTGCACGACATCGAGATCGTCAAGTACACCCATCGGGCGCTGCCGCAGCTGCCCACCGAGCGCCCGATCAGCGAGATCATGACGCGCGACCCGTTGGCGGTCAAGCCGGACACACCCGTGGCGGAGATCGTCGGGCTGCTGCTCAAGGAGTCGTTCAAGGCCGTGCCGGTGATTGACGCCGATCGGAAAGTCGTTGGCATTATCAGCGACGGCGATCTGATGGAGCGCGGCGGCATGCCGTTGCGTTTGGCGGTGGGCCAGGCGCTCGATGAGGCGACACTGCGCGAGCACATTCGCTCGATCCGCGAGGCGGGGCAGCAGGCAAAAGACATCATGACGCCGTCGCCCGTGTGTCTGGATGAACGCACGCCGATCGATCGCGCGGCGCGCCGGATGGTGCAGACCAACTTGAAGCGGCTGCCCGTCATTGACGAACACGGCCGGCTGGTAGGGATGTTGAGCCGGGTCGATATGCTGCACGCTTTGATGAGTGTGCCGCGCGGTGAGCCGGTCAGCGCGCCGATCCGTGGCGCGACGGTGGGCGAGGTAATGAGTCTGCATGTGCCAATGGTTGACGAGCACACCCCGCTGCCAGAGATTGTGGAGAAAATAGTGGAGGGCGATTGGCGGCGGGTGATTGTCGTCGATCGAAAAGGGCAGCCGGTCGGCCTGATCACCGATGGCGACCTGGTGGCGCGCGTCACGCCCAAGGAGCGCTCGGGAGTGGTGGCCGCGCTGCTGGGGCATGGCCCGGTGCGGCCGGCGAGCAATACGCCGGCGCGGTTGATCATGTCGGAGGGCGTGTTGACCGGGCCGCCCGACACACCGCTGGCGGAAGCGGTTGTCCAGATGCTGCAGCGCCAGTACAAGCGCTTCGTAGTTGTCGATCCGCAAGGTCGGCCAATCGGCATGGTCGATCGGCAGACCGCGCTGCGGGCTTTGCTGTAGGATACTCATTTAGTGTTCATTTGACACGAGCACCAATAGGTGGTAGAATATGGGCAGCGCGATGAGGCTCGCGCTCAACTGTCGTGACTGATGCGACTAATGGCCTCTACCAGAACTGCGGTAGAGGCCATTTGCTGCCTGTCAGCTGGCTGGCCGACGGCCTTTACCGAACAACGTCCGGTAGAGGCCTTTTTTGTTGCCTGGTCTCATCGGCGGGGAAAAGATGGGAGGTGATAGTCGATTGGACAATGACAGACGATGGATGTTTGAGAACGCGACCGAGTAGATTTAGGGAGACACTGAGATGTCAAGTAAGTTGAAGTTTACGTCTAACACCAGCATGCTTGCGCCCGATGAGGCCAAGCCAACCAGGGAGGAGTCTAACATGATGTTCCAACTCGAAGGTGACTATGCCCGCGGTCTGCGGACGCTGACCGTGGAGTTTGAAGGGGCCGATTACGCCCGCGGCTTGCGGACGCTGCCGGCTGAGTTCGAAGGTGCGGATTACGCCAGCGGTCTGCGGACGCAGCCCTACACGGCCGAGGGGCCGGACTATGCGCGTGGTCTGCGGACCACTGCCGGCAGTACGGGTGCGGTTGTGGAACCCGGCCGCCGTCAGGGGCTGAACCGCGCCGGTGCGACTGTGGCAGGGAAATAAAGTCCCGGTCGCGTATGCACGACTAATTCCGCTCATGGCTCGGCGCGGGAGCCGGGCCATGAGCGTAGTTGACCTGACTTATCATTATTCGGCTCATTTCCAGATTCGTTTGACGTGCGGTTATTAACTGGTAGAATTTAATCAGCGCGATGAGGCTCGCGCCCAAATGTCGCCTTTCACCGCGACTGATGGCCTCTACCGACATCGCAATCGGTAGGGGCCGTTTTGTTTGCGCGGCTTCACTGGCGGCGATCGAGTAGTGTGAACGTGGAGGGGGCAGGTGGCCATGGAATCAGCGGCGGAAGCGGACCGAAGTGCCTTAAGCAGCACTCCCTGGGAGCAGAAACTCTTTCCCGACGCGCACCTGACGCGGCTGGAGATTGAGTTGTTTCAAAGCGACCTGGACGAAATGCACCAGTTTCTGGCCGCCAAAGGCCGATTCAGTTCAGAGAATGAAGGCTGGCGCTATTTGCTGGCAGCGGGCTATGCCTATCTTCGCGGTCAGGATGAGCTGGAACCGGCGGATGACTCGGAGGCGCCGAATCCAATCGGGGCCGAGGAAAACCTGCGCCGTCTCGTTCAAATCGAAGCGATGTACGCGGTCATGAAGCAGCGCGCGTACGTTTGGATGAAAGACAATCAGGTGATGGAGATGCAGACCAACGCCCTGCGCGTTCGGGGCGACGGCTACAAAGTGCGGTGTGACGACCTTGAGGCTGAGGTGGCCTCGCTGCGAGCCGAACTGGCTCGCTGTCGCGCACAGGCGAGCGGCGAAATTGCCGGACAGTCGACGGCGGCCGTGGCGGAGACAACCTCGCCGTCCATCTTGAAGCGTTTGCTCAAGCGCGACTAATCCGGCCAAGGAGTCTTTACATGTCTGGTGATGCCTCATCGCTAACCGATGTTCAACCGGCGACCCGCGCGGGTTGGCTTAACCGCAACGTCGTCGGCATGGCGCTGGCCAGTTTCTTCAGCGATGCCGGCCACGAGATGGCGACGGCGATTCTGCCGTTGTTCCTCATCTCGATTGGCGCGCCGGCGGCCGCGCTGGGCACGATCGAGGGTGTGGCCGATGCGGTGTCATCGTTCGTCAAATTGGGCGCCGGCTGGTTTAGTGATCGCATCGGCAAGCGCAAGCCAATCGTCGTTGCCGGCTACTTCCTGACCGGTTTAACCACCGGGCTGTTTGCCATTGTCGTCAACTGGTCGCAGGTGTTGCTGGCGCGGGCGGCCGGCTGGTTTGGGCGCGGCATTCGCGGCCCGGTGCGTGATGCCATGCTGGCCGAGTCTGTGCAGCCCGAAGCGCGTGGCCGGGCGTTTGGATTCCATCGCATGGGCGACACGTTGGGCGCGATCGCCGGCCCGATGTTGGCGTTGGCGGCGTTGTCGCTGGTGACCGGCCAGGCCGCGACCGATGCGGCCTATCGATCGATCTTCCTGGTCACGATGATCCCCGGTGTCCTGTCGGCTCTGTCATTCCTGATCTTCGTTAAAGAGCGCGCCCGGCAACCCAATCATCACACCAGCTTCATCGCCTCGGTCCGCTCGCTGCCGCGCAATTTCCGCCTGTACTTAATCGGCGTGGGACTGTTCGGCATCGGCGATTTCGCGCACAGCCTGTTGACGCTGCGCGCTGCCGAGATGCTGACTCCGACGTTGGGTGCGGTCGCCGCGGGGCAGACCGCCATCCTGCTGTATGTGATCCACAATGTTCTCTACGCCGGCATGGCATTCCCAATCGGGGCGTTGGCCGATCGAATTGGCAAACGCGGTTTGCTGGCGGCCGGTTACAGCCTGGCCGCCGTAATGGGGATTGGGTGGATCGTGGCCGTTCCGTCAGTGGCGTATCTGGCGGTGCTCTTCGCTTTGGGGGGGACATTCATCGCCGCAGAAGATGCGTTGGAAGGTGCGCTGGCCGCCGACTTGCTGCCAGAAGACGTTCGGGGGACCGGTTACGGCGTGCTGGCGACGGTCAATGGTCTGGGCGATTTTGTGTCGAGTGTCGTCGTCGGCCTGCTGTGGACGGCCTTTGCGCCGGCGGTGGGCTTTGCCTACGGGGTAATCTTGAGCGTGCTCGGCGCGATCGTGATCTTTCGCGTGCGCTGAGGAAAGGTGAGCCAACAGCATGTTTGTCAAAGAGATAATGACGCGACACGTGGTGACGATCCGGCCCGAAGCTTCGCTGCGCCAGGCGGCGGCCCTGTTGGTCAAGTACGGCTTTAACGCGGTCCCTGTTGTCACCGAAGCAGGTGAACTGGTGGGCATGTTGGGTATTCGTGATTTGATGACGGCGCCCCAGAATGCCGGGGCTGCGCCGCGCATGTTTGCCAGCGCCAGCATCCGTGACAAGTTTGATGTCTGGGAACACACCCAGGTCCGTCACGTCATGTCCGATCAGGTGATCACCATCACCGAAGATGCGCCGTTGATGCAGGCCCTGTCCATCATGTCGAACATGGGGGTGCATCCGCTGCCCGTGGTGCGCGATGGGGCGCTCGTCGGTCTTGTCAGCCGGAAGGACACCCTTAAAGGGGTGCTCGACTACGCCTTGACGGACATGCCCGAGGTCGAGAACACTCATGACTGACTGTGTCTTCTGCCGGATCGCGGCAGGCGAAGCTCCAGCGCGGGTGACATATCGTGATGATGACGTGATCGCCTTTCACGACATCGCGCCGCAAGCGCCGACGCATGTCTTGGTTGTGCCGGTGCGGCACATCACGTCACTGGCCGAGACCGATGCCGGCGACACGCTGCTGCTGGGGCGGCTGCTGGTGGTGGCCGCGAATCTGGCGCGGGCCGCGGGGCTGGAGGCAGGTTATCGGCTGGTGATCAGTACCGGCCCGCAGGGCGGACAAACTGTGGGACATATCCACGTTCATCTCCTCGGCGGGCGGCAGATGACGTGGCCGCCGGGCTAGGCCCACGCAGGCGCGCCTGAAGAAGACGGGGGCACATGATGCTGGCAAAAGAAGTGATGAGTTGGGCAGCAGTCACCATTCCGGCCGGAGCCACCTTACGGCAGGCCGCGGCCATGCTGCTGGAGCACGGGTTTAACGCGCTGCCGGTGGTCGATGACCGCCGCGAGGTGGTCGGCGTCATCGGGATTCGCGATCTCCTCACCGCGCCCTATCGCGCCGCCGACGGCGTCGAGATCAATGGCGCGATCGATCCGGCCGAAAAACTGGATGTGTGGGGCCGCCTGCGCGTGCGCGAAGTGATGGTCACGCCGGTCGTCAGCGTGACGGAAGACACACCGTTGATGCGCGTCGCGGCGTTGATGGCCAACACGGGCGCGCATCCGATTCTGGTGCTGCGCGACAACTGCGTCGTCGGCACGATCAGCCGACGTGAAGTGGTGAAGGCAATTCTGAATGAGACCGGCCAACTCTACCATCCGGTCACCAGCTAAACGCCATACGAAAGGGGAGATAGACGTGTCACTCAACACCGCTCAACAGACCTCGTTAAGCATCACGCTGCGCGAATTTGAAGCGCGTCTGTCGCGGCTGCGCGTCCTGCTGGACCATTATGAAGCCGCCACCCGCCTGACGCCCGCGGGCGTGGCCCGCCTGCGCCAGATGATCGAACAGCAGCAGGCGATCATTGACGATCTGTTTCACCGCTTCCATCTTCGGCGCGAGACCCTTGATGTGATCCAGTCCATGATCGCCGAGCTGTCCATTTCGTGGACGCAACTGGCGGACAGTCGCAGCGACAAGCTGATCCGCTATGGCGACGTCGATCCCGAACTGACCATCACGCTAGACCCGGCAGTGGATCGGCTGGTGGAAGGTTGCCTGAGCATGGTACACCTGTTGGAAGCGGCGCGCGCGCAAGAGGCAGTCGGCCCGGAAGTGAGGCCCTGACGCCGAAAGGCGCTGCAGCCGCGTTGAATAGCCTGATAACACATGGCCGCCTATACGCTTGATGATCTCATTGATGTGCGAGTGACCGCCGCCGGCGACGACTGCGCCGTGTACGACTTCGATGTGCACGGCAAAGGCATGCGCCTGAAGAGCATCCACCGCACCTCGACCCCCGCACCGTTCGATGCCGCCGAAGTACCGGACACCTCGCTCGACAACATCGACAACGTGCCCGTGTGGCTGCTCACTCACCGATCGGTTTTCCCCGGCTCGATCGTCACGGCGCGCCCGATCGGGCTGCTGACCGGCCAGGATGGCGCGTCGGCCCCGCGCTGGATCATCGCCGTTCCCATCGCCGATACACAGACCGAGAACATCGGCACAATCAATGATCTGGCGCCCGAACAGCGGCAGGCGCTGATGGACTACGCCTGTCGTGATGACCAGGCGCTGGCGCTGCGCTGGCAGCCGCCGGCCGAAGCGCTCAAGTGGATACACGAGGCCAGACAGCAGACGCGGCTGGAGCGCGCCCGACAGGAAAAACAGGGCGCGGCTTCACCGGCGTGGCGGCCGTTGGGCTATCTGGTGGCCGGCGCGCGACGCTCCAACGAGACCGAGCCAAACAGCGAAGCGGAGTACGCCTATCATCAACTGCCGCGCCGCTTTCAGAAATATGTGGACGAGTATCTCGCCCCCGACGAGCGCATCCTGTTCGCCGTCAACCGGCCTACGATGAAAAGCGGATTGCGCCGCTCGTGGTGGTCACGCGAGACGCTGCAGGAAGGGCTGTTGTTTGTCACCGATCAGCAGGTCTCGCTGGTGGCCGAGATCCTGCCGCCCGGCGTGTCCAACATCCGTTACGGCTACATCGCGTACACCAGCCCGCCGGAACGCATTGCCTCAATCGCGGCCAATGCGCTGGATGATCAGGTGGCGGTGTTGAATGTGGGGTGGCAAACCGCCGACGATGTCCACACCATGCAGTGGGAGTTCCCTCACAAAGCGCTGGATGAACTGCGCGAAGTGGTCAAGATTTTGGCGAACTGGCAGACGCGCCCGAATGATCGGCGGCTGCGCCGCGCCACGCCGATCGATCTGCCGGAAATTCCGCTGCGCGATCCGGCTGCCAACGATCCCGCTGAAACTGTGCCGGTGGCGGCCCGCCTGACCGAAGCGATTGCGCGTGAATTGCGCGAGGGGGAACGCGTGCTGGCGCGGGCGCTGGTGCCCGGCCGTTTCGATCGGCGCGGCTGCGCTGAAGCGCTGGTGGTGACGACTGCCCGCGTGCTGCGCGTGCCGGATCCGGCCATGGCCAACGGCGCGCGGCGCGCCATCGATGTGCGTCAGGTGGCGTCGCTGGAATTCTCGGAGTCGATTCTGCAATCGTATCTGGCGGTGAACTACTTCCATCAGGGCCGGCTGCAAACCGAGCGCGTCGCCTATCCGTTCACGGGCGTCGGCTTCAAAGATTGTTTTCTGGCGTTGCGGCGGCAACTGGTGGTGCGCGCGGGCTGAGGAAGTGAGACGTGGACGCGCTGTACTGTATTCATTGTTGGGCCGAATTGCCCGCCGGGGCGGCGGTGTGCCCCACGTGCGGACAGCCGATCGACGATGCGACAGCCGACATCGTCGAGAAATACATTGTGGCCCTGCATCATCCGCAGGCCGAGACGCGCCTGCGCGCGGCCTGGATGCTGGGCCGCATGCAGGCCGCGCGGGCCGTGCCGGCGCTGCAGGACATTGTACGAACGCGCGGGCAGGGCGATCCGTACTTGCTGAGCGCCGCCGTGCGCAGTCTGGGTCAGATCGGCGATGAGCGAGCAGCGCCCCGGCTGGCCGAGTTGTTGGCGGACGAGCGCGCTGCGTTTATGGCGCGCGTCGAGGCCGTCCACGCTTTGAATGTGATCGGCGGCGAGCAGGCTCACACGGCGATTACTGGCGCGACGTCGGATGCGAATGAGCGGGTGCGTGAAGCTGCACGGGCACTGCTCGTGCAGCAGGCCGAGGGACAAGACTGATCCGGGCGTTTAACGGATCTGTCGGGTGAAACATGATAAACGGGCTGATGGATCCTCCCACAGACAGATTGGATGCAGCCCTGTTATACGCGGGCTGTCCGATCTGCGCGCTCCGGCGCGAGCGCGAAATGCGCTTCGTCGCCAACGTCCTTGACGACCATGTGGTCGCTGCGATGGTGCGCGCCGAATTCATGGAGGCGCTGGGCTACTGCGCCGATCACGCCTGGCTGCAGCAATCGATCGAGTGGCAGTTTCGGCGGGACGGCCTGACCACGGCTGATATGTATCAATACCTCCTGCGCCGGAACCTGGACGCGCTGGATATTTTTACATGGTTGTCGCATTACGTGCGGCGGCTTCAGCCGCTGTTGTCGGCAGCACGCCTGCGCCGCCCCACCTACATTCCGGCCGGTCTGTTAATCAACGGGCGGTGCCCCATCTGTGAAGCCGGCGATTACACCGAGCGTTTCCGTCTGAGAATGTTGGGCGAGCGACTGGCCGAGCCTGATTTTCAAGCCCGTTACCGCGTGTCTGACGGCGTGTGTCTGGTGCATCTGCGCCAGGCGATCACCGCCGCGCACGATCCACAATCGGGTCATCTTCTGATCGAGACCGCGCTGGCGCGGCTTGAAACGGCGGCCAGACGTCTGCAGTCGGCGGCATCGCCGGATGCACCTGATCAAGCCGGGCGGGTGCGTCACCTTTGCGAGCGGACCATCGCCCGCCTTGTCGGCAGCCGGGACATGGCCACGTCCGACAAACCTCGTAATGCAGTCACGCCCCCGGCCGCCGATGTCTGCCCGATCTGCGCGGCGCTTACCGCCATCCGACAGGCGCAGCTGGAACAGGCGCTGCGCGAGGCCGATTCGACCGAGCCATTTTGTGCCCGCCACGCCTGGCAGCTGTATGATCGGGCTGTGGCGCAGTCACGTGAAAGGGAATTGGCCGCCGTGGTCGGCGGGTGGGCGAAGCGGGCCATCGACCAGATCAGGCCCATGGCGGAGGACGAAGACCCGCAGCGTACACACGCCAACGGGCGTCAACACGGCTCGATCTGGGCGCGTGTTGTGAACGGCTGGCGGCCGCCTGTGAAACAATCGGGCGACAGCGAACCGACCGATTGTCCCGTGTGTCGAAGCGAAGCTGCTGCCCGACAAGAGCAGGTGCGCCAATTTGTCGATCGCTGGGACGGGGCGGATGGTCGCCGTCAGCTGACGGCAGCGGGCGGACTGTGCCTGCCTCATCTGCGCGAGGCGCTGTGGCTGACGGGGCCGTTGGAAAAGCAATTGTCACTGGTGACGCACGCGCGCGACCGGCTGGTGGAACTGATCCATCTGCTGGGCGAATACGAACGTAAACACATCTGGGACTATCGGGATGAGCCAAAGCTGCCGGAAGAGCAGCAGGCCTGGATTCGCGCGCTGGCGTTTGAAGTTGGAGAAAGACCATGAGCCTGGATAATTTTCCACGTCCAGTCGATAACCTCGCTCATCTGCCGACCGACGTGCAGCAGATACTGGCTCCGCATGTGAGCCAGCCGTCCGATCGGCCGTTCATTGTCATTCCCCCATTTCAGCATATCGGGCGGCAGGTGCAACGGCCCGGCCAGCGCTGGGGTTGGCTGTTTGGTTCGGGCCGCCCGTGGCGTTCGCCCGAATGGACGCTGGCGCTGACAGACGACCAGCTGATCGTGGTGGCGCGGCCCGCAGCGCCAACGGCGCTCGAAGTCACGGTCATTCCCTACCAGTCGATGATCGCGTTTGAGTGGGGCGCCATCCTGCTGTACTCCTGGATCGAAATTGTGTGGGCCGATCCGGACATCCGGCACACGCGCATCGAATACAATACGGTTGGCGAGCCATTCCTGCGATCGGTGTTAAGCACGCTGCAGCAGGCGGCCATCGCCCAGCATGCGTTGCCGCCCATCGCCGGCCGGCCGGTTGATGTCGAGCCGCTCTTCCAGCGCTCGATGAAGTTTTACAACATGCTGAAGCTGCACGCCCTGCTGCCCGATGAGCGCGTCTTCGCCTATCGCTTCGAGCCGACGATCAAATCAAAGTGGCTGGTGCGTCGCGGCCGCGAGGGTCTGCTGTGGGCGGTCACCGACTATCACGGTCTGTTGATCCGCGAGCCGGAGTCTTCCTATCCGTACGGCGTCATCTATTCGTTTTGCCCGCGCGGCCAGATCCGTAACGCCTGGGTGACCGAGACCGATCGGGATGCAGAACTGCACCTCACCCTGGGCGCGGCCGGTTATGAAGTGAGCGCCGCCTTCCCGTCGGCCCACGCCGCCGAACTTCGCGCGAGTCTCCCGCTGCTGGCGCCTCAGGCTGTAGACGCGCCGGCGCCTGTTGGATCGGATTATGACCGCTGAAGATGCTGTCGCGCTTCGATATTATACGCAGGCCAAACAGAGCCTGGCCGGCGCGCTGCACGGTCTGCGCCAGTTCTTTCACGCGCAGGGCAGCGCAGCCGGTGAAGATCGCTGTCAGGCGCTGCTGGTCAAGCTGGCCGAAGACCGCTTTAACCTGGCGGTGTTGGGCCAGTTCAAGCGCGGCAAAAGCTCGCTCATGAACGCCGTCATTGGACGCGACCTGCTGCCGACGGGCGTGCTGCCGCTGACTTCGGTCGTGACGACGTTGTGCTACGGCCCGGCCGAACGTTTGTTAATCACGCGCCGCGACTGGACGCTGACTCAGGAATTGCCGCTGACCGATCTGGCCGACTACGTCACCGAGCGCGGTAATCCCGGCAACGTAAAAGGCGTGATGACCGCGCAGGTGGAAGTGCCGGCGCCCTTCTTGCGGCGCGGACTGTATTTCATCGACACGCCTGGCGTCGGCTCGGCCAGCGCCGCCAACACCGCCGCCACCTATGCATTCCTGCCGGAGGCCGACGCCGTGATCTTCGTCACCAGCGTCGATGCGCCGCTGAACGAAGCCGAAGAAACTTTCCTGCGCGACATCCGCCAGCATGCCCGGAAGATATTCTGTGTCGTCAACAAGATCGATCTGATGAACGAGACCGATCAGGCCGAAGTCCTCGGTTTTGTTCAAACCCGATTGGCCCAGCTGCTCGACGCGGCTGAAGTGCGCCTGTACGCCGTATCTGCGCGGCAGGCGCTGCAGGCCAAACTCGACGGCGATCCGGCCGCCCTGGAACGCAGCGGCCTGCCGGCTTTTGAAGCGGCGCTGGCCGATTTTCTGACCGGCGAAAAAAGCCGTGTGTTTCTGCTGTCGATCATCGACCGCGCCCTGCGCCTGATCGCGGACACGCGCACGGCCTTTGCGCTGGAACTGCGCGCCGCCGATTTATCGGAGGAAGAACGCGCCGCGCGGCTGGCCGAGCTGCAGCAGCGGCTCACGCGCGTGGGCGCGGCATTGGACGACACGCTGGCTGATCTGCGCGCGCAATTGACGCTGCAAGCCGACGAACGTTTGACCCGGCAGATGGCCGGCCTGCTGCAGCAGCACCGCTCGGCGCTGGAAGCGCGCGTGGATCGCCTGCTCGATCAAGCCGCGTCCGCAGATGAGCTTGATCAACGCGCCATCATACGCGATCTGACCGGCAGCGTGAAGGCGCATCAAGATCAATGGCTGGCCCGGCAGCTGGCCGAATTGCAACCGCGCCTGTCGCAGATCGCGCAGCCGATCCTGGCGAAAGCCGTGGCCACGCTTGATCAACTGCCCCAGATCGCCGCCGAAGTGTACGAAGTTGCCAACGCCGGCCGGCTCGACGCCTCGGATCCGTTGGAGTGGCCGGAGATGCACGCGGTCGGCGTCAAGCAGATCGAGTATGAGTTTGAGCCGTCGCTGCTGACCGATTTTGTGCCGTGGCGCTGGGCGCGCTCGGTGTGGCGGCGGCAGATGAACCGCGCGCTGGCGCAGATTGTGAGCGAAGCCGGAGACACGCTGCAGGCCGCGTGGCGGGCTTCAATCGACGTACAGGTGGACGCGGTGACCCGCGAGGTGCGTCATCGGTTCAATGTGGCGCGCGGCGAGATCGAACGGCGGGCCACGCTGGATCTGTCGGGCGGCGGAACTGCCGCGCACAGCCTGAACCTGCTGGCCGGCCACTTCGAGCAGCTGCGCGCTGCGCTGCTGAACGATCGACCTTTGCCGACGCTGGCTGAAGTGGATGTCGATCAAGTTGCAGCCGTGCTGGCGCCGGCCGAACAGCCGAACGTGCCGGGTCGCCTGCCCGCTGCACCGGCGCTAAAGATGTGCCCGATTTGCGCCGCGCAGCAGGAAGCGTTGTTCAATTATTTTGCGCACGCGCAGTATGAACTGGCGACCAAAGAGGCGGCGCGGCGGGCTTTTGCCTCGGCCGGAGGATTCTGCGCCGTTCACACGTGGCAGTTTGAGCGGATCGCTTCGCCGCAGGGGATCAGCATCGGCTACGCGCCGCTGATCGAAGCGGCGGCCGAGCAACTTCACGCGCTGGCCGATCGATCGTCGCCCGAAGCGGCGCAACAGATCGGCGCGCTGATTCAGACGACGGCCCATTGTCCGGCCTGCCGCTTGCTGCGCGAGGTGGAGCAGACCGAGGCCGACAAGCTTTTGCAGCGGCTGAGCACGGCCGAGGGGCGCGCGGCCTATCAGCAGTCGGCGGGCGTGTGCCTGCCGCATTTGCAGGCGGTGCTGGCCCGGGACGGGGTGGCGGACATCGGCCGGCTGTTGATGACCGAGCAGGCCCGGCGGCTGGAAGAGACCGCGGAGAACATGCACAGCTACACGTTGAAGCGCGACGCCACGCGCCGCTGGCTGCAGAATCGCGATGAGCGCACCGCGTACTGGCGGGCGTTGACGCAGCTGATCGGCGAGCGCAACGTCCGCGCGTTGTGGCCGGAAGAGGAATGATCTGGTCGGGTTGAAAAATCAGGAGAAACCATGATAGTCTCGTTAACGGCAATAGACGCATCGACAACTCGTTTTATTTTCCTGCGGCACGGTCAAACCGATTGGAACCGTGAAAATCGTTTTCGCGGCCACGCCGATATTCCGCTCAACGCCGTCGGCCTTGAGCAGGCCAAGCGAGCGGCGTCGGCGCTGGCCGGTGTGGCCCTCAACGTCGTCTACTCCAGCCCGCTGCAGCGGACAATGGTGACCGCCGAACTCGCCGCCCGGCCGCACGGCTTAGCGGTCAGGCCGTGCCCGTCGCTGATCGATCTGAAGTACGGCGACTGGCAGGGCCGGCTGCCCGCGGAGATTGATCCGGCGGAGTATGCGTTGTGGCTCTCTCAACCCGATCGGTTGGTGATCCCCAACGGCGAGCGGTTGAGCGAGGCGCGCGCCCGCGTGATGGCGCTGATCGCCGACCTGGCGCAGCAGTATCGCGGTGAAACCGTGCTGCTGGTCTCGCACGATCTGATCGGCAAGGTGCTGGTGTGCGGCCTGCTCGAAGCGCCCGGCAACGCAATCCATCGGATTCAGCAGGACACGACGTGCATCGATCTGTTTGATGTGACCGACCACGGTTATTTGATTCGCGCCGTCAACGATACGACCCACCTGGCCTGAAGCGCGCGCCGGGTTGAAAGATAGTGTGAGCGTCCCATGACTTTCCACAGCATTCTTTACGAAAACATGCCGGACGGCGTCAGCCCCGAAACGCCGGAGGCTCCGGCCTTTTTCGTCGATCTGGGCCTGGATCAGATCGTCGAGGCGATCACGGCCAGCAAGAAGGACTACAACCTGAAGCCGTTCTTTCACACGCCACTGCACGACGTTGACGCCATCCACTATCGCCACGAGGTGATGCAAGACCTGGAAAACGCGGCGGTTTATGATCGCATCGTCGCCTTTGCGACCGCGCTGCGTTCCATGCGCGAGCATCTGGCTCAGGCCGAGAAACTCTATTACGCTTATCAGAAGAACGCCTGGTTTCTGGCCGCGGTGGACATCTATTGCGAGGCGGTGACCCGGCTGGCCGCCGATCTGACTGAGCTGCCCATCGCTTCGCGCGGATTTCAGGCGCTGCGCGGCTATCTGGCCGATTATACGCAATCGGAGCAGTTTACGACCCTGCGCTCGGCCACGAAACAGCTGCTGGCCGATCTGGGTTCGATCCAGTACAGTCTGCTGATCAAAGGCAGCACCATCCAGGTGCGCAAGTATGAAGGCGAAGTGGACTACAGCGCGGATGTCGAGGATACCTTTCAGAAGTTCAAGCAGGGCGCGGTCAAGGATTATCGCGTGAAGTTCAACACGTGGCCGGATATGAACCACGTGGAGGCGCAGATTCTGGAACTGGTCGCGCGGCTGCATCCCGAGACGTTTTCCAGCCTTGAGGCTTACTGCACGACCAATGTGGGTTATCTGGATAACACGCTGGCCACCTTCGATCGGGAGGTGCAGTTCTACATCGCGTACCTGGAGCATCTGGCCGTGTTCAAGCGCGCAGGCCTGAAGTTCTGTTATCCGCAGGTGTCTGCGACCAGCAAAGCCGTGAATGCCGCGGAGACCTTTGACCTGGCGCTGGCCAACCGGCTGGTCAACGGGCACGCGCCCATCGTGACCAATGACTTTGCACTGCAGGGCCCCGAGCGCATCCTGGTGGTGTCCGGCCCCAATCAGGGCGGCAAAACCACCTTCGCGCGCACCTTTGGACAGCTGCATTTTCTGGCCAGCCTGGGCTGCCCGGTGCCCGGCCGCGCTGCACAGCTGTACCTGTTCGATCAGATGTTTACGCACTTTGAGAAGGAAGAGGACATTCACAACCTGCGCGGCAAACTGGAGGATGATCTGGAGCGCCTGTACGAGATTCTCGGGCAGGCGACCCCTGACAGCATCATCATCATGAACGAAAGTTTCACTGCCACGACCTTGCAGGACGCCATCTTCCTGAGTCGAAAAGTCATGGAGACGATCATGCAGTTGGATGCGTTGTGTGTGTGCGTCACCTTCATCGACGAACTGGCGACGCTCAGCGAGAAGACGGTGAGCATGGTCAGCACGGTCGTGCCCGACAATCCGGCCCGGCGCACCTTCAAGATTCTCCGGCGGCCGGCCGATGGGCTGGCGTACGCGCTATCGGTGGCAGAGAAACACGGGCTGACGTACGATCAGCTCAAGGAGCGCATTACCGCATGAAAGCGTTCCTGTTGTATCCCGATCGTGATTTCGATATGGAGCAGCCGCTGCCCTGGCAGGCGCCGGCGTTGATCCAGGACCTGGAGTTGACGACGCTGTTCAACGCCATGTCGCTGGGCGACCAGTTCCTGTTTGATGTGGCGCAGAAGGCCGTTCTGCTCAGCCTGACGGATCTGGACGTCATCCGCTATCGCCAGGATATTTTGGCGGATTGTTTGAACCATCCCGAGGTGGTCAGAAGTATTTATGATCTGGCGGTGGCCTCCATCGAGGGCGAGAAGAAGGCCTACTGGGGCGTGTTTAGTAAGTATCCGCCCGCGATTCTGGATCGTTCGATCGAAGTGCTGAAGTTGTTTGTGGACAAGCTGCGCCAGCTGCGAACCATCGCCGAGGAGCAGGCCGGGCGCTTTGAGTCCAAGGGCTTTACGACGCTGTTTGCGATGCTTCAGCGCGAATTGAGCGATGACTATTTTGCGCGGCTGGAGGATCATCTGCGCGAACTGAAATTCCGCGACGGCGTGCTGATCAGCGCGGAACTGGGCAAGGGCAACAAGGGCGTCAACTATGTCCTGCGCAAATCGCCCGAGGTCAAACTGAACTGGTGGGAGCGGCTGTTTGCGCCCAAGCCGCTGGCCTACTCGTTTCAGATCGCCGATCGGGACGAGGCCGGAGCCAGGGCCTTGTCCGAGTTGAAAGATCGCGGCATCAACCTGGTGGCCAATGCGCTGGCCCAATCCACCGATCATATTCTCAGTTTCTTCAAGATGCTGCGGACTGAACTGGCGTTTTATGTGGGCGCGTTGAATTTGCACGAGCAGTTGACGCAGCTGGCCGAACCGACGTCGCTGCCGCAGTTTGGCGCGCCTGATGAGCGCTGCCACACGTTCACGGGGCTGTACGACGTTTGCCTGGCGTTGAGCATGAAACAGGCCATTGTGAGCAACGACGCACAGGCTGATGGCAAGGACCTGGTTTTCATCACCGGGGCCAATCAGGGCGGCAAGTCGACTTTTCTGCGCAGTATCGGCCTGGCGCAGTTGATGATGCAGAGCGGCCTGTTTGTGCCGGCCGAGTCGTTTAGCGCCAACGTGTGCAGCGGGCTGTTTACACACTACAAGCGGGAAGAAGACACCGCGCTGAAAAGTGGTAAACTGGACGAGGAACTCAGCCGCATGAGTGACATCGTGGACCACCTGGCCCCGAACGCGCTGGTGCTGTTCAGCGAATCGTTTGCGGCGACCAACGAGCGGGAAGGCTCCGAGATCGCGCGGCAGATTGTGCGGGCGCTGCTGGACAAGCACATCAAAGTGTTCTTTGTCACGCACCTGTATGAGCTGGCGCATGGCTTTTACCGGCGCGGCCTGAGCAACGCCCTGTATTTGCGGGCGGAGCGGCGTGACGACGGCACCCGCACCTTCAAGCTGAACGAGGGTGAGCCGCTGCAAACCAGTTACGGTGAAGACTTGTATGCGAAGATCTTTGGCGCAGAAGCGTGACACAGCGCGGCGCCTGTCGGTTGTTGGTCGGGCGTCCGCCGCACACGCGAGCCATCGAATGAATTCGATGGCGGATGGCCGAAATCCGTTAAAACGGATTGGCGATGGCGCGGGCAAAACTGCACAACCGGCTTTAGCATGTTGGCGTTGGCAGCCGTTGAATGAATTCAATGGCATCCGGCAGTTTGATTTTGGTCGCGCTCAATTCGTCAAGAGCCAGGATCAACGATGAGTCGCTCAAAACAGGCCTCACTGCTTTGGCTGACCGTGGCCGGTCTGTTCGTCTTGCTGTTGGCCATGGGCCTGCCGGGCATTCAGCTGCATCCCGGCCAGCCTTTTTCGCTGGGACGGCCTCAGGTGGAGCTGGGCGGCGGCACCAGTTTGCTGTCGGATAATCAATCGCTGCTGGTGATCTTCCAGGGCATCATCGCCGTGGCCTTGATCCTGCTGCCGGTGTACATCATCTTTTCGCTGCTCACTCCTGAGGGCCGGCGGCGTCTGGTGGCCGATGTGATCGCGTTCATCGTGCTGCTGGTGATCGCCGAATACGTGCACAGCTTGCCGTACAATCCCGATGCCACCCAGCAGACTCCGGCGGGCGAAATTGCCAGCGGTCTGAACCAGTCAGACAACACCGGGCCGACGGCGGTCTTCTCGGCCACGCCGCCCAACTGGCTGGTTGTGTTCGTCAGCCTGGCCGTGTCGGTCGCGGTCGTCATCGGCGTCTCCGGGCTGATTCGCTTTATCCAGCATCGCCGACGTGCGCCCCGCACGGCGCTATCCCGGCTGGCCGATGAGGCACAGACGGCGATGGCCTCCCTGCAGCGCGGGGGCGATTTTGAATTGACGATCATTCGCTGCTATCAGGAAATGGTGCGTGTGATCCGCGACGAGCAGGGACTCACCCGTGAACAGGCCATGACGCCGCGCGAATTTGAAGATCAGCTGGTGGCGCGCGGCCTACCGCGGCCGCCCGTCCTTACCCTTACCCGATTGTTCGAGCAGGCCCGCTATGGTCACTTGCCCGCCAGCGCCGAGCGTGAAGCGCAGGCCGCGGCCTGCCTGAGCGAGATCGCCGACGCCTGCCGATCATTGCATGGACCTCAAGCACAAGAAAGCCTGAGGGCCTCATGAAACCTGAGGGCCTCATGAAACCTGAGGGCCTCATGAAACCTGAGGGCCTCATGAAACCTGAGGGCCTCGTGAAACCCGAAGGGCGTACGAAGCTCAATCGGGGGCAGGTGGGCCGGGCGCTGCTGGCCGTCGCGCTGATCTTCGGCGTGCTGACGCTGGTCTTCTGGGACTTCGTGCGCGAGACCATCGTCATTCCCATCTATTATTTGTTCTGGTACGGCGGGTTGGTGGTCAACAGCATCCCGCAGGCCGTGTATCTGCTGTTGCTGGTGGCCGTCGCCGTCGTCATCGGGCTGAACACGCTCAGTCGGCTGGAGGCGCGCGGCGCGTATGGCCGCCGGGCGGGTGCAATCGGTTTTGAGGATCAATCCCGTTATCAATTCTGGCTCAGATTGTGCGCGTCCGCCCCGTCCAGTGAATTTTCCCGATCGAACCTGGCGCGCGAAATCAGAAATCTGTTGCTGGCGATCTGGGCCTACCAGCACGGCACGGGCATTGCCGAAGCCGAACAGCACTTTCTCAACGGCGCGGAACCGCGGCCGGCCGCGGTTGACCGATTGATGCGCCACAAGGAACTGGCCTATGACTTGCTGCCCCCGCAGCGCTTCAGCGGACTGCGGCGCAGGCTGCAGCAGCTGTTGCGCCGGCCTGAGCCGCCCGATGCGCCAGTGACGAACCCCGCCCTGGAAGACATCGTGCACTACATTGAATCCCAACTGGAGATCGCGCGTGATGGAAACCGATCAACGTTCTGATCAGGCAGTCGCCCATTTTTCAAATCTGGTCCTGCAAGAAGTGGGGCAGGCCATCGTCGGCAAGGCCGATGTGCTGGAGAAGATCATGGCCGCCTTTCTGGCGGGCGGGCACGTGCTGCTGGAAGATTATCCCGGCCTGGCCAAGACGCTGATCGCCAACAGCTTTGCCTCGGCGCTGGGCATGTCATTCCGGCGCATCCAGTTTACGCCCGACCTGCTGCCGGGCGATATTACCGGCGGCTACGTGTACGATCGCGGGCAGAATCAGTTTGTGCTGCGGCCCGGCCCGATCTTCGCCAACATCGTGCTGGCCGACGAGATCAATCGCGCTTCGCCGCGCACGCAGTCGGCGCTGCTGGAAGCCATGCAGGAGCGGCAGGTCACGCTGGAAGGCGAAACGCTGAAACTGCCTGAACCCTTCATCGTGATCGCCACACAAAATCCGATCGAGTACGAGGGGACGTTTCCCTTGCCCGAAGCCCAGCTGGATCGGTTCATCATGAAACTCTCGATCGGTTATCCCGACCCGGCGGAAGAACGCGAGATCATTCAACGCCGGCGCGCGCGCAAACAGGACGATCAGTCGTTGCGCTCCGTCGGCAGCGCGCAAGACCTGTTGAACATGCGCCGTCTGGTGGAAGAAGTCTTCCTGGATAGCGACCTCGAACGGTATCTCGTCGAGTTGACGCAGCAGACTCGCACGCATCGTCAGGTATCGGTGGGCGCGAGTCCGCGCGGCAGCCTGGCCCTGTTGAAACTGAGTCGGGCCTGGGCCGCCATGCACGGCCGATCGTTTGTCATTCCCGACGACGTAAAGGTCTTCATCCTGCCGGCGTTGAGCCACCGGCTGATCCTGCATCCCGACCTGTGGGCCACCACGCAGGCCGCCGACAAGATTTTGACGGAGATTGCTCAATCCGTCCCCGTGCCGGTGATCCAAGACGACCGACCATGACCCGGCTGTTGATCGGTTTTGTCGCCCTGATACTGGGCATTGTGCTGGCGGGCGTAGCCACCTTGCAGAGCAGCGTGCTGATCCTGTCGGTGCCGCTGCTGGCCTATCTCTTCTCGGCCATCTATCAGCGGCCCGAAGATATTCGGCTGAGTGTCACGCGGACGATCTTTCCCGACCATGCTCCGCAGGACGCGCCGCTCACCGTGACGCTCGTCGTGACCAATGTCGGCCACCCGCTCGACGAAGTGATCATCGCCGAAGAGCTGCCGCACGGCGCCGAACAGATCGCCGGCCAGGCGCGGATCGCAACGCCGCTGGCCGGCGGGGCAACGTGTGAACTGCAATACACCATCCGCGTGCGCCGGGGACAATACGACGCCTATCGCCTGATCGCGCGGGCCAGAGATACCGGCGGTTTCTTTGAGCAGTCGGCAGCCTATCGGGCCGGGCCGCGCCTCGTCATCCGTCCGCGGTATCCCAAACTCGATCGG
This sequence comes from uncultured Anaerolineae bacterium, assembly GCA_964550855.1. Classification (GTDB taxonomy): domain Bacteria; phylum Chloroflexota; class Anaerolineae; order Fen-1058; family Fen-1058; genus JAGOBP01. The sequence continues at coordinate 10,335 of CAZKBQ010000028.1, read as the reverse complement.
ATCAAAGTGCGCCCGCCGCAGACGCGCGGCTTTGCCGGCCCCATCGCGGCCCGGCAGGGCGGGGTGGGCATTGACTTTTACGCCATCCGTGAATATCAGCCCGGCGATCCTCGACGACAGATCAACTGGCGCATGACGGCCCGAACTGAGCGCGGCCTGTTTACGAACGTTTACGAGCAGGAACGGGTGGCCGATGTCAGCCTCATCCTCGACGCTCGCCAGCGGCTCGATGTTGCGGCGCCGGGCGATACGCTGTTTGAACATTCGGTGCGGGCCACTGCCGCGCTGGCCGAGAGTTTTCTGGCCGACGGCAATCGGGTCAGCCTGCTGGTATATGGCAGCGGCATCGAGCGGGTTTTTCCGGGCTACGGTCGGGTGCAGAAAGATCGCATCCTCAAGGCGCTGGCCAAGGCCCGGCCCGAACTCAACTATGCGCTGCAAAATCTCACTTACTTGCCCACGCGCTTCTTCCCGGCCGGCTCGCAGATCGTGTTCATCAGTCCGCTGGTGTTGGACGATCTGCCCGTGCTGGTCAAAATTCGCACGCAGGGTTATGCCGTGATGGTCATCAGCCCCGACTCCGTCTCGTTTGCGGCGGCGCGGCTGGGTGACTTCACCAGTCAGCCCTATCGATTGGCGCGGGCCGAGCGCGAACTGGTGCTGCAGCAGATCCGGCGGAGCGGCCTGCCCATTGTGGATTGGCGCGTCGATCAGCCGCTGGAAGCCGCCATCCGGGCGACCGTCTCGCGGCCGATCGTGACGCTGCCGCCGGGGTGGAGGCCGTGATGATGAACCGTGTGCCGGCGTTAGCCATCGGCGCGGCCACTGTGATCCTGACTCTGGCGCTGGTTCTGGCCGAGAATTATCTCATCGCGGCGGTGGCGGTGGGGCTGGGCCTGATCTGGTTGCTGCTCGAAGTGTACGGTAAAACAGCCTTCACTTCGCTGGTCTTTGTTGTCTTCATCGGTCTGGCGGCGACAGGCAGCGTGAACCGTGAACCGTCGTGGTTGATGGTGCTGGGCATCGCCGCCGATCTGGCTGCGTGGGACTTGTCGCGTTTTCTCGATCGGCTGAAAGGCCTCACCCATCAGGAGATTGACGCCGGATTATACCGGCGGCATCTCTATCAGCTGGCAATCACGCTGGGCGTCGGCTTTGGTCTGGCGCTGCTGCCGCTGATGATCAGACTATCGCTGGATTTTTTGGCCTTCGCCGTGCTGACGCTGCTGACGGTGATCGCACTTAGACGATCGATCTTTGCGCTGCAGAAGAAATGACCCTGCCGCATCACGGCGGATATTCGAACGAAGCCCGGCGCGTTTGCAGGAGTACTGGGAACCATGGAGGAATGTTGATAGCTCAACTGAGGGATACCGCTGGTATCGAGAATGCCTACCAGGGAACCGGTTTGAATGAGGCCGATCTTCAAGCCAGGCGTCAGCAATACGGTTACAACGAAATTCCGGAAAAGAAAGTTGGACCGGTCGAGGGCATCCTCAAACGAATGTGGGGGCCAATCCCCTGGCTGCTTGAGGCGGCCATGCTGTTTGAGTTGTTGTTGGGAAAGATCGTTCAGGCCGCTGTGGTTTTCCTGCTGCTGGTTTTTTCGGCGGTGATTGGGGCCATTCAAGAGGAGCGGGCGAAGAAGGCGATTGGCTACCTGCATCAACAGCTGCAAATCAGCGTCCGGGCGCTGAGGAATGGGACGTGGCAGACGATCTTGTCGCGCGAGCTGGTGCCCGGCGATATTGTGCACGCCCGGGTGGGCGACATCGTGCCGGCGGATATCGAGATTCTGCACGGCAATGCCAGCGTGAATGAGTCGGCGCTCACCGGTGAATCCATCGATGTCACCAAAGAAGCCGGCGACACCATTTTTTCGGCCTCCACGATCAGCCACGGCGAAGTCATCGCCCGCGTCACGGCGATTGGGATCCATAGCGCATATGGCAAGACCGTGGAGCTGGTGCGGACGGCTGAAGCCCCCGGTCGGCTGCAGGTTCTACTCTTTACCATCGTCCGTTATCTGGCCTACCTGGATATTGTCCTCGCCGGTATTCTGGTGGTGGCAGCGGTCATTCAGGGGACGCCCTGGCAGGACCTGCTGCCGTTTCTGGTGATTTTGTTTATTGCCACCATCCCCATCTCCATGCCGTCCAGCTTCGTCGTCGCCAATTCGCTGGAGGCGAAGAATTTGGCGACCGAACACGTGCTGGTCACCGGGTTGACGGGGATTCAGGAAGCCGCCAGCATGGACGTCCTACTCATCGACAAAACGGGGACGTTGACGAATAATCGACCTGAGATTGCCGAACTGGTCTCATTGGGAAGTCTGCCAGAGAACGAAGTGCTGAAACTCGCGGCGGCGGCCAGTGACGATACCTCCAATGACACCATCAGCACGGCCATCCTGGGAGCGCTTAAAGCCCGTAACCTGGCGCTACCCGATCGCACTTCTTTTACGGCTTTCGATCCAATTCACAAAGTGTCCCGGGCGCAGATCAGCCAGAATGGGAGCCAACTGAATATTGTCCTGGGTTCACCCGCCATCATCGCCGAACAGGCGGTTGTGCCGGCCGACTTTGAGAATCAGGTCAATGGGTTGAGCGCGAAAGGGGCCCGGGTGCTGGCGGTGGCGTCCGGCGAGAACGGAAACCTGGCGTGTCAGGGATTGATTGCTCTGGCGGATTCACCGCGCGATGACGCCAGGGAGTCCGTGGCAAAAATCCAGGCACTGGGTATTCGCATCATCATGCTCACCGGTGATACGGCCGGCACTGCTCGGGCTATTGCCCGGCAGGTGGGGCTGGGCGATCGCATTGGAACGTTGCAGGAGGCTCTGGCCAACCCGTTAGACTTCGACGGAATTGCGAATGTTTATCCCGAAGACAAGTACCAGATTGCCAAAGCCCTGCAGAATCTTGGCATGGTGGTTGGCATGACCGGGGACGGCATCAACGACGCGCCCGCGCTGAAACAGGCCGATGTGGGCATTGCAGTCAGCACGGCTACTGATGTAGCCAAATCGGCGGCCCGGGTCGTTTTGACCAAGCCTCAATTGTCGGACATCACCAAAGTGATTGACGCCGGTCACCGGGTCTATCGACGGATGATGACGTGGACGATTACCAAGTTGGCCCGCACCGCCGAACTGGCGACGCTGCTGACCTTTGGTTTTATCTTCACCGGCTTTTTCCCAGTGTCGTTAAGTCTGATCGTGTTCATCGTGGTGATGAATGACCTGGTGACCTTGACCCTGGGCACCGACAAAGCCTGGCCCACCACCGTCCCTGAAAAGTGGAATGTGCCTCAACTGGCCAAGATCTCCGCGATCTTCACCATCGGGTGGCTGGCGCTGGGCATGGGGTTGCTCTGGTTCTACCTTCAAGTGCAGCAGCTAAGCGACGTTCAAATTAGCTCTTTGATGTTCTTGTTCCTCATCTATTCGGCCATGGAAACCATCCTGATGACGCGCACCCGCGACGCATTCTGGTCATTTGCTCCCAGCCCGTGGGTGATGGGCATGATCGCGGCCAACATGATTGTGGCGACGCTCATGGCCGCCCTGGGTCTGGTGATGGCCGCCGTTCCCTTCCAGTCCATCGTTCTGTTGTTCCTCATCACGGTCGTTGCCATGCTGATCCTTGACCGCCTGAAAATGTGGTATTACCGCACGACGGGCATTTTGGGGACAGAACGGCATTCCTAGAACAGCTTCTTTATGCATTCACCGTCCCGGCTGCAACGGCCTGACACCACGGAGACCACAGAGCGCACATCATCACAACAGCTCTGTGGTCTCCATGGTTAATTTCCACGCTTCGCGGTGAACGCAAGTTCAAGGCGTCCGGGCAGTAACCCGGCGTGCTGCGGTCAAAAGCGTTAGGGCTGAAGTTGCGGTAATTTTCGTCCTGCGCTATACTCACTCGGTGAGTATGGCATGACGAGCAAGACGACCTATTCCAGTGCGCTGTCCCCCGAATACGCCTTGTTGGGCTTTCTCGCCCAGCAACCGGCCCACGGTTACGATCTGCATCTGCGCCTCACCGCCGAGCTGGGACAAGTCTGGCACGTCAGCCAGAGCCAGGTCTATAACATCCTCAACCGCCTTGAGGGGCAGGGCTTCATTACTGCCACCGTGCAAGCCCAGGAGAAACTCCCCGCGCGCCGCCGCTTCCGGCTGACGGCTGCCGGCCGCAAGCGCTTCGACGCCTGGCTGCATGCAACAACCGGCAGCAGCGTGCACGCGATCCGCGTCGAATTCATCACTCGCCTCTACTTCGCCGCTGCGCTCGATCCGGCGCTGGCCGGCCGTTTGATCGAGGATCAAATGGTCGAGACGCGCGCCGGGCTTGAGCGCCTGACGGGTCTGCTGGCTGAACTCCCGCCCGATCAAACGTTCAATCGTCTGGGGCTGGAATTGCGCATTCGACAACTGAGATCCATTGTCGGTTGGTTGGCGGCTTGTCAGAAAACGCTAGGATTAAACGGTTGATTGATTGGCAAGGGGAAAATCATGTTTGAGCACCGGTTGCGTTGGTTGTGTATCATCGGCGTGTTGTTGACGCTGGCCGCCTGTCGATCGGCGGCCACTTCCGTCCCGACAACCACGCCCTCTTCAACGGAGGTGACGGTGGCTGCCGCCGCCGATCTGCAATTCGCCTTCACCGAGATCGCTCAGGCATATGAACAGCAGACCGGGCGCAAAGTCACTCTCACTTTCGGTTCGACGGGCCAGCTCACCCAACAGATCGAAAATGGTGCGCCGTTCGATCTGCTGGCGGCGGCCAACATCCAGTACGTCAAAGATCTGGCCGACAAACACCTGGTGTTGCCCGACTCCATTGCGCTGTACGCGCAGGGACGAATTGTGATAGCCGTCAACCGTCGATCGGGTGTAACCGCCACCACTCTGGAAGATTTGCTGTCGTCCCGTATCAAGCACGTGGCCATTGCCAATCCGGCGCACGCACCGTATGGCGTGGCGGCGCAGCAGGCCTTGCAGTCGGTCGGCGTGTGGGATAAATTGCAAGACAAACTGGTCTTCGGCGAAAATGTCCGGCAGACGCTGCAATACGTTCAAACCGGCGATGCGGAAGCCGGCATCATTTCACTCTCAGTGGCAAATGTGCCGGAGATCACGTGGACGCTGATCGATGGTTCGCTGCACAAGCCGCTCGATCAGGCGTTGGGGGTGGTAGCCTCCTCCCAACATCCCGATCTGGCGCGAGACTTCGCCGCGTTCATCAATGGTCAATTCGGGCGGCCGGTCATGCGCCAGTATGGTTTCATTCTGCCCGGCGAAACGCCGCTGGTGCAGGCCGCGCCCCAGCCATGAATGTGTTCGACGATCTGCTGACCGGTCGATCGCCGCTCGCCATTTCGCTGTGGGTGGCGACGTGGGCGGGCGTGTTTGCGTTGTTCGTCGGCACGGCCATCGCATGGGTGCTGGTCAAGACCCGCTTCAAGGGCAAATGGCTGCTGGAAGGTCTGGTGCTGCTGGCCCTGGTGGTGCCCCCCACCGTGCTTGGCTACTATTTGCTGGTGGCGCTCGGCCAGCAGGGGCTGGGGCCACTCATCGAGCGGACGCTGGGTTTTCGCTTCGTGTTTGCCTGGCCCGGCGCGGTCGTGGCCGCCACCATCGCCGCGTTGCCATTGGTCGTCGTCACCGTGCGCGTGGGCCTGGCCGAAGTGAGCCGTGAAATTGAGGACACCGCGCAGGTCGATGGCTGCAATCGCTGGCAGACCTTCTGGCTGGTCAGTCTGCCTATCGCGGCGCGCAGTATCATCGCCGGCGGCCTGCTCGGTTTTCTGCGAGCGCTGGGTGACTTTGGGGCCACGTTGATGGTGGCTGGCAACATCCCCGGCCGCACTCAGACGTTGTCGATGGCGATCTACGACGCCGTGCAGGCCAATGACCTGGCGCGCGCCAATGGGCTGGTGCTGTTGATGTCCGTCATCGCCATGAGCGTGCTGGCGATCGTGCTCGTGTTGAATCAGCGCCTCGCCGCCGGCCGTTAACCGATCGGCACTTCGTATTTTCACCATTCCTTCACTTGACTTCACCCTGATTCAGGACTATAGTATCAGCGTCAATAGAACACCTCGTTAGGCGAGGCGTCTGCGCGAGATACAGGCCATTGCCCCGAAACGTCGAGAGACGCCAAGGGGTAGACCAGGCAAGGTCGGATTAAGGCTTTGCTCAAAGTGGCTGGGGATAACGTCCCCTACGCTGCGCAGTGCCAAAGCTCGACCAGTGAGGCACGCTGCAAATTCCAGACTTGCGGCGCGAGATGCGTTGTTACCTCCCTGGTCACTTGTGACGGGGAGGTTTTCTATTTACCCTCGTGTTACGGCAGTCTTCCGCCGAATTGACCAACACGAGTGCTGGAAGGGGGTGATCGCGTGGACGCGGGTGAACAATCACACCATATCCATATCGACCTCTGGTTAAGTGGACGCTGCAATGTGATCGATGGCGAAACTCGTCGGCGTAGGCCGCGTTCGGGCGGTTATCTCGTGCCCGATCGGTGATCTCAGCCCGATCGATCCGCTGTGTGGCGCCACCTCGACCAACGGTCAGCAGGTGGCGTTTTTGTGCCTCCCCGACAGGCCAGCGCCGCCATCGAAGCAGCCAATCTCTTTGATGGAGGTGTCCCATGGGACTCCTGACGGAACTGCTCAAGTCTCCCGTTCGTTTGAACATGCTGCCGCGCAGCAACGGCCATGCCGTCCGCGTTTCGCAGCGGCTGGTGGACAGCGCCCGCGCCGATGCGGGCAGTGTGCTGCAACAACTCAACACCCGCCTGGCCGGTCTCAGCGCCGGCGACGTTGAAGCTCGTCTGGAACAATTCGGCCCCAACGAAGTCGCCAAGGAGAAGCATCAATCCATCGTGATGCGCCTGATCGACAACGTCAAGAATCCGCTGGTGATCTTGCTGTCGGTGCTGGGGATCGTGTCGTACCTCACGGGCGACAACCGGGCGACCGTCATCATTTTCATGATGGTCATTCTCGGCATCGTGCTGCGTTTTACGCAGGAAATGCGGGCCGACAACGCGGCGGAAAAACTGCGCGCCATGGTCAAGACCACGGCCACGGTGCTGCGCGACGGCAGCAAATGCGAAGTGCCGCTCAAAGCCATTGTGCCCGGCGACATCCTCTTGCTCTCGGCGGGCGATATGGTGCCGGCCGACGTGCGCGTGCTGTCGGCCAAGGACCTGTTCGTCAACCAGGCGACGCTGACGGGCGAATCGATGCCGGTCGAGAAGACGGCCGCGCCCGCGTCCCCCGCCGTCGAGAATCCACTGGAGATGACAAGCATTTGTTTTCTCGGATCGAACATCGAAAGTGGCACGGCCACCGCCGTGGCCGTGCAGACCGGCAAAGACACCTACTTCGGTTCCCTGGCGTCCAGCATCGTCGGGCAGCGCCAATTGACCAGCTTCGACAAAGGCGTCAACGGCTTCACGTGGTTGATGATCGGCTTCATGGTCGTCATGGTGCCGCTCGTCTTCCTGTTCAACGGGCTGAGCAAAGGCAACTGGGTCGAAGCGTTCCTGTTTGCGCTGGCGGTGGCCGTGGGCCTGACGCCTGAAATGCTGCCGATGATCGTCACGGTCAACCTGTCGAAAGGCGCCATCGCCATGTCGCGCAAGAAAGTCATCGTCAAGCGCCTCAACGCCATTCAGAACTTCGGCGCGATGGACGTGCTGTGCACCGACAAGACCGGCACCATCACACAGGGCAAGATCGTGCTGGAAAAACACCTGGACGTATCGGGCAACGACAACGACGATATTCTGCACTACGCCTATCTCAACAGCTACTATCAAACCGGCCTGAAGAACCTGCTGGATGTGGCCGTGCTCGAGCACGCGGGCCTCGAAAATGACATCGTCGCGCGCGGCCGCTATCGCAAGGTGGACGAAATTCCCTTCGACTTTGCGCGCAAGCGGATGTCGGTCGTCGTGGCCGACGGTCAGGGTCAACACGTGCTCATCTGCAAAGGCGCGGTCGAAGAGATCTTCAGCATCTGCACGCACGTCGAGGTGCGCGGCGAAGTGCTGCCGCGTCTGCCGGAATACGACGCCAAGCGCAAAGCCCTGATCGATCGGCTGAACGGCGAAGGCTTCCGCGTCATCGCCCTGGCTTACAAGGTCATCCCGGAGGCGGGCGACGATCGCGCCTACACGATCCGCGATGAGGCTGATCTGACGCTGAAAGGCTTTTTGGCGTTCCTCGATCCGCCCAAGGATACCGCGCCCGAAGCGCTGGCGCAGCTCAAGCAGCACAATGTGCAAGTCCGCATCCTGACCGGCGACAACGAGCTGGTCACGACGACCATCTGCCGGCAGGTCGGCCTGCCGGTCGATCGGGTGCTGCTCGGGCCGGCCATTGAAGGCCTGTCGGCGGCGCAGCTGGCCGAAGCGGTGGACGGCGTAACGGTCTTCGCCAAGCTGTCGCCCGCGCACAAAGAGCGCATCATTCACGCGCTGCAGCAGAAAGGTCACGTGGTCGGCTTCATGGGCGACGGCATCAACGACGCGCCCGCCCTGCGCGCCGCCGATGTGGGCATCTCGGTCGATTCGGCGGTGGACATTGCCAAAGAATCGTCCGACATCATCCTGCTGGAAACCAGTCTGCGCGTGCTGGAAGAAGGCGTGATGGAAGGGCGCAAGGTCTTCGGCAACATCATCAAATACATCAAGATGGCGGCCAGTTCCAACTTCGGCAACATGTTCAGCGTGCTGGGCGGCAGCCTGTTCCTGCCGTTTGTGCCCATGCTGCCGATTCAGGTATTGACCAACAACTTGCTGTACGACTTCTCGCAGACAACCATCCCGACCGATGCGGTGGACGCCGAATGGCTGGCCAAGCCGCGCAAGTGGGCGCTGGACGACATCCGGCGGTTCATTCTCTTCATCGGGCCGATCAGTTCGATCTTCGATTACCTGACGTATTTCATCATGCTCTACGTGTTCAACGCGTGGAGCAACCCGGAGTTGTTTCACACCGGCTGGTTCGTGGAATCGATCTTCACGCAGACGTTGATCATTCACGTGATCCGCACGAACAAACTGCCGTTCATTCAGAGCCGGGCCAGCACGCCGTTGATCGTCACGTCGATTTTGATCGTGGCCGCCGCCGCCTGGTTGACGGTCTCGCCGCTGGCCGGCGCGTTGGGGCTGGTGCCGCTGCCGCCGTTGTACTGGCTGTTGCTGGCGGGCATGTTGGTGTGCTACATCTTCCTGACGCAAATCGTCAAGACGTGGTTCGTGCGGCGCTTCGGAGATTGAGCCAATGGGCGGCAGCCGATTGTGCTGCTGGCATGACCGGCTGCCGCCCATGCCCGCTCAGGGCGTGGCCGCCAGATAATAGGCACTGAGGAACAGGGCCAGCAGCAGCGCCAGTCTGAACAGCCGCAGCGACCTGGCCCACCGCTTGATGCGTCGGGCGCTGCCGATCAGCGTCAGCAGATCAGCCAGATCGTTGATCAGCACCTGTGAGGCTTTCGCGGCGATAGGGGAACTGTCTTCCACAAATGAGATGCCCACATCGGCGGCGCGCAGCGCAAGGGCGTCGTTGGCCCCATCGCCCACCATGGCGACCCGATGATGTCCGCGCTGAAATAGTCTGACCAGCACACCCTTCTGCGAGGGCAGCAGCCGCGCAAAGATGGAGACGTACGCAGCTTGCCACGCGACATCCGCAACGCTCATGCGGGCAATTTGCCGACCCGTCAGCTGCAAGCGCGGGTTTGCTTCCAGTCGAGCCTGTCGCCCCACCTCGGCGGCAGATTCCGGTCTGTCGCCCGTCAACATGATGGTTCTGACTCCCGCCTGTTTCAGCCTCTCGACAATTTCGGGTACGCCGGGTCGCAGAGGGTTTTCCAGTTCAATCAAGCCCAGAAAGGCATAGCGCCGGGGTGGAGTTTCTGCAGCGCCCGAAGCGTAGGCCAGCGCGATGGCGATACCGCCCGCTTGCGTGATCGCGTCGAGCCGGGTTCTGATGAAGTCGTAAAAGCGGGGATCAATCTCCTGCTCGCGGCCGGTCGCCGTTAACTGGCTCCGGCACATCTTCAAGACGACCTCAGGATCGCCTTTGACGAAATACAACTGCCGATCGTTCTGCTCGAAGCCGGCCGCCATGTATCTGGCTTCCGAATCGAACGGCTGATCGTAGATGCGTTGATACCGTCGGGCCAGTTCGTCAATCGCGTAACCGTTGTGCGCGGCGAAGGCGATCAGGGCTTTATCCACGGGGTTCGCCTGATCCAGCTTCTCGAAGAAGAACACATCGTTGCACAGCGCGCAGCCGATGCCCATCAGTGTG
>CAZKBQ010000027.1:0-59447 GCA_964550855.1 uncultured Anaerolineae bacterium | reverse complement strand
AACCTGCGCATCATCGAACAGAGCCTCGCGTATCTGCGCGCGCAGGGCCGCCGCGTAATCTATGACGCCGAGCATTTCTTCGACGGCTACAAAGCCGATCCGGCCTACGCGCTTGAGACGCTGAAAGCGGCCGTGCGGGGCGGCGCGGAAACGGTCGTGTTGTGCGACACCAACGGCGGCTCGATGCCGTGGGAAGTGACGCAGATCGTGCGCGCAGTCCGGGCGGCCCTCCACCACCCGATCGGCATTCACACCCACAACGACGGCGAATGCGCTGTGGCGAATTCGCTGGCCGCCATCCGTGAAGGCGCAATTCAAGTGCAGGGCACCATCAACGGCTACGGCGAACGCTGCGGCAATGCCAATCTGTGTTCGATCATTCCCGATCTTGAATTGAAGCTGAAGATGCCGTGTTTGCCTGAAGGCCATTTGAATCAGTTATACGACGTTTCGCATTTTGTGGCCGAGATGGCCAACCTCGCGCCGGACGAACACTTGGCCTATGTCGGCAAGTCGGCCTTCGCCCACAAGGGCGGCATTCACGTCGCGGCGATGCGGCGCAATGTCGCGTCGTACCAACACATCGAACCGACGCTCGTCGGCAACGAGATGCGCGTGGTGGTGAGTGAACTGTCGGGGCGCGGCAACCTGCTCAGCAAAGCCGAAGAATACGGCCTGGATGTGAACGGTCGCGAAGTCGGCGATGTGTTGACTGAGATCAAAGCGTTGGAAGCGCAGGGCTTTTCGTTTGAAGCGGCCGAAGCCTCGGTCGCCATGATGATGAAGCGCCAGCAGACCGGTTACACCCCGCCCTTTGAGTTGGTCGATTTCACCGTCAACGTCGAGCACCGCAAAGGGCGCGGCATCTTCGCCGAAGCGACGGTGAAAGTGCGGGTCGATGGCGAAGTCCAACATACGGCCGCCGAAGGCAACGGCCCGGTCAATGCGCTGGACAGCGCGCTGCGCAAGGCGCTGATCGCGCACTATCCGCAGCTGGCGCATTTCCAACTGGCCGATTACAAAGTGCGCATCCTCGACGGCAACAACGGCACAGCGGCCGTGACCCGCGTGCTGATCGACACGCAGAACGGCACCAAGCGTTGGAGCACCGTCGGCGCCAGCGCCAACATCATCGAAGCCAGCTGGCGCGCGCTGGTGGATTCGGTAGAATACGGGCTTACGGTCGCGGCCTGAATCTTGAACCGCAAAGCGCACGCAGAAACACGGAAAACTTCGTGAGGCGGCGTGATCTTCGCGGGGCGCGGAGTGAATCTTGAAAGCAAACATTGTCTTGCTGCCGGGAGACGGTATTGGCCCCGAAGTCGTTACGGAGGCCGGGCGTGTGTTGAACGTGATCGCGCAGCAGTTCGGGCACACCTTTGAATTCACCGAACGTCTGGTGGGCGGCTGCTCGATCGACCAATATGGTTCGTCGCTCACCGACGAGACGTTGAGCGCCTGCCAGAAATCAGACGCGGTGTTACTGGGCGCGGTGGGCGGACCGAAGTGGGATGATCCCACCGCCAAAGATCGACCCGAACGCGGGCTGCTGGCGCTGCGCAAAGGTCTGGGTGTCTTTGCCAACTTGCGCCCCATCAGAGTGCATCCGGCGCTGATCGACTCATCGCCGCTGAAGCCGGAAAAGTTGAAGGGCGTGGATATTCTCGTCATCCGCGAGCTGACCGGCGGCCTGTACTTCGGCCAGCCCAAAGAGCGCATCGAAGTCGGCCCGGACGTGCGCGCCGTTGATACGCTGGAATATCACGATTACGAGATCAAACGTGTCGTCGAGCTGGCCTTCCAACTCGCGGTGAAGCGCCGCAAAAAGGTTGCCTCGGTTGACAAAGCCAACGTGCTCGAGTCGTCGCGTTTGTGGCGGCAGATTGCCACGTCGATCGGCAAAACACACCCCGACGTCACGCTGGAACACGTGCTGGTCGATACCGCCGCGATGAAGTTGATCAGCCAGCCCGCGTCGTTTGATGTGCTGGTCACCGAAAACATGTTCGGCGACATCCTCACCGATGAAGCCTCGGTGCTGGCCGGCTCGATGGGCCTGCTGCCGTCGGCGTCGCTCGGCGCAAACGGTCCCGGCCTGTACGAACCCATTCACGGCTCCGCGCCCGACATCGCGGGCAAGGGCATCGCCAACCCGATCGGCACCATTCTCTCGGCGGCGCTGCTGCTGCGCCACTCGCTGAAACTCGAAGCGGAAGCGCAGGCGATCGAGTCAGCTGTTGATCGAGTCATCGCCGACGGCTGCCGCACGGTCGATCTGGGTGGCACGTTGTCAACCCGCCAGATGACGGATGAAGTTATCGCGCGGCTGAAGTGACTTTTACGTAGTACGTATTACGTAGTACGTTTTACCTTTCACGCTTCACGCAGACATGAAACGTAAAACGTATTGGGCGGACCACCATGCAAGTTGCCTTTCAAGGTGAACGCGGTGCCTATTCCGAAGCCGCGGCGCTGGCGTACTTCGGCAGTGACATTGGACCGATCCCCTGCCCGACTTTCGACGAGGTCTTTGAGAAAGTTGAGGCGGGCGCGGTCGAGCGCGGCATCGTACCGGTGGAGAATTCATTGGGCGGCAGCATCCACCGCAACTATGATCTGTTCATGCGCCACCAACTGCACCTTGTCGGCGAGAAGATCCATCGGGTGCGGCACTGTCTCATCGGCTGGCCGGGCGCTTCAATTCGTGATCTAACGCTGATCCTGTCCCATCCGCAAGCCCTTGCTCAATGCGAGCATTACCTCACTCGCCTGGGCATCGAACGCGAAGCCGCCTATGACACGGCGGGCGCAGTGAAGCTGTTGAGAGAGAGCGGACGGCGCGATCACGCGGCGATTGCATCGCGGCGGGCGGCTGAGTTCTATGAAATGCAAATTCTTGAGGAAGGCATCGAAGACGACGAGGCCAACTACACCCGCTTCGTGGTGTTGTCGAAGGAACCGATCGTGCCCACGACGCCCGCCAAGACATCGATCGTGTTCACGTTGAAGAACGCGCCCGGCGCCCTGTTCAAAGCGCTGAGCGTCTTTGCGCTGCGTGATATCGATCTCACCAAGATCGAGTCGCGGCCGCTGGCCGGCACGCCGTGGGATTACTTGTTTTACCTTGACTTCGCGGGCAGTCGGTCGGATACTGCCGTGCAGCGGGCGCTGGACCACCTGGGCGAATACGCCACGTCGCTGCGCGTGCTCGGCTCATATGCCCGCGATCAAGTCTGATACCCCATTCCTGTTGTGAGGAGACGATATTCATGGATCCGCAGAGTCGCTACATCTGGATGAATGATCGACTGGTTGACTACACCGACGCGACCGTTCCCTTCATGACGTCGGGCCTGCACTACGGCATCGCCGTCTTCGAGGGCATCCGCTGTTATCGCACCGACGACGGCCCGGCTGTGTTCCGATTGGCCGAGCATGCCCGGCGGCTGATCGATTCGGCGCGCGTGCTGGGCTTTCGTGAGCTGCCCTGGTCGGCCGACGATGTGATTGACGCCATTCTCAAGACGGTGGCTGCCAACGAGTTTGACGAGTGTTACATTCGGCCGCTGATCTGGCTGAGTGACGGCGGCTGGAACCTCACCGTCGATTCTGGCCGGCCGCAGTTCGGCGTGGCCGTGTGGCAATGGGGCGCATACCTGGGTGATGAAGCCCTGGAGCGCGGCATCCGCGCCAACGTGTCATCGTTTACGCGCCACAACGTCAACGTCACGATGACCAAAGCCAAGATTTCCGGCAACTACGCCAACTCGGTGCTGGCCAAGACCGAGTCGATGCGGCTGGGCTTTGAAGAAGCGATTATGCTGGATCCACAGGGTTTTGTCGCCGAGTGCACGGGCGAGAATATCTTTGTGGTGCGAGGCGGCAAAATCTTCACGCCGCCCACCGCGGAGATTCTGGAGGGCATTACCCGCGACGCGCTCATCACCATCGCGCGCGATCTGGGGTACGAAGTCGTCGAGCAGCCGATCAGCCGCGATCAGCTGTACATCGCCGATGAGATATTTGTGTGCGGCACGGCCGCCGAAGTGATCGCCCTGCGCGAGATCGATTTCCGCACGATCGGCGCTGGCCGAATGGGCCCCATCACCCGATCGATCCAACGTGCCTTCCACGCAGCGATTCGCGGCCGCGACGATCGCTACCGCACGTGGCTGTCACCGGTGCCGCAGGCGGCCCTGACACCCGCTCCGATTGGCGTTTCCCGGCCCAACCCGGCTTAGATTGCAGCCGGCAGGCCGTTGCGGTGATTCAACACCGACCGCACGCGCGCCACCAATTCGCGCGGGCTGATGGGCTTCTTGATCCAGTCGTCGGCACCAAATTTGTCCGGGCTGGAAGAACCGTTGTGGTTTTCCATGGCCGAGACAAAAATGACCGGTACGCGCGCCGTCTGACGATCGGTCTTCAAACGGCGACAGGTCGTGTAGCCGTCCATGTCCGGCATCATGATGTCCAGCAAGATCACGTTGGGCAGCGAATCGGCGGCGCGCGCCAGGGCCTGCTCGCCGTTGGCGGCTTCGATCACCTCGAAACCCTCGCGGCTGAAGATCAGCTTCATCAATTGCCGGACGCCGTCGTCATCGTCGGCTACTAGAATGCGTGGCATCATAAGGATTAAGCCGGCAGGTACTGCCCGGTTCTCCGCGGTTGAGCCTCAATCCACTTGTATAGCTGGCCGGCAAACGCCTCCAGCGAATCCGCGCGGATGCCCATTAGCACCTGGTGCTCTTCCGGCGACAGGTTGAACCGGGTCAACAAACCCGCTCGCTTGCCGTTGAGCAGTCCGGCGCGGAATTCGCTGTCGATGATGGCCTGCCCCACAACCTCTTCCAATTCCAGAAACATGATCTCACCTCTATCTGTAATATAAGACGGACATAAAATTGAAGTGTGGTTTAGACGCCGCCACCACCGATGATTGGCCCGTTGATGATAGCAGTCAAGGCCAGCCCAAACGCGACGAGCCGGAACAGGGACGGATTGGTGGCGAAGCGCGCTACAGCAGTTCGGAAAGTGGTGAACATGGTGACCCTCCTGACAGGTGTAAGATGGTCATAGTCTATCAGAAGGGTATGACACTAGCTATGACACAAATGGCCGGTTTTCGACCAATTTTTCGAGTTTCCTTAAAATTTCTTGGCAGACGGGGAGGCAGACGGCTTGGAAGCACGAGAGGAACGAATTTGTTTGACGAGGGCGAGCGTTTCTGGGTGCAAAGGAGCACCCAGTTCTTTGTCAAAGCGATCTTTCATTTTGACATAATGAGCAAGCGCTTCGCTGTACGCGCCCGATTGCGCCAACATTCGCAGCACGATCTGGTGCAAATCTTCACGGAAGTAGTCCAACTCCAAGCCGCGTCTGGCTATGGCCAACACTTCAGACGGCGAAGACCGCCCTTGCAGGGCGCGAATCAGCGTGTTGAGCACCTCGAAAAACTGGACATGCAGCTGCTCTCGCACCGCGACAGCCCACTCGGCGCTTGAACCGGACAGATAATGCCCCCGGTACAGGTCAATGGCCGCGTGCAAAATGCCGGGCCGATCGGCATCATCAGCCGGTCGGGCTGCAGCCGACGCGATTAACCGGCGGAATTCCGCCACGTCGTACCAAATATCGGCCGCGGGGTCGATCTGATAGGCATCGTCCTGGAAAATCGCAAACTCCACGCCCAGCGCGCGGCGGGCCTTGTACTTGGTGGCGTGGAAGCTGCCGGTCATGCGTCCGGCCGAAAGATCCGGCCAGAACGTCATTCCGATCTCTTCTTTGCGCTGTGGCGCCCGTTCCAGCAGGAAAAACAAGAGATCGCGTGCATTGGCTGATCGGCCCCAATCGGCAGTCGTGAGCAGTCGCCCGTCACGCCAGATTTGGCCAACGCCAAACGCCCTCACTTCGATATGCGGTGTGATCACCTGGATCGTGACCGGTTCCACCGATTCGACTGGCGCCATCTGCGTCTCGTCGAGCCACTGGCGCAGATGTGGTTCGGCCCTCAGCCGGGACGCCCCCCACTCCAGCAGCGGTCGCAAGTGCCGGCCTTCAGCCAGCGAAAATGGCCGGCAGCCTAGGCGCGCGCCCAACCGCAAGACGGCCTGCAAATACGTCTCAGCCGCCGCCCAATCTTGACCGTCAAAACAGCCCAGAGCCTGCCATAACCGCACCCGCGCCAGATCAACGTAAGAGTTGTTCTGCTGCAACGCCGCGGCAACCTGATTGAGCTCGGCCAGCCCAATGGCAACCTCGCCCAGTTCGACATGAGCAACACCCAGCGAGGCCGCGCTCATCAACAGCTGCGATTCCAGTCCGACGCGCTCGGCCACGCTGCGTGCCTGCTCGAACAAAGCCACCGCCCGATCAAGGTCGCCGGCCAACCGATAAGCGTGCCCGCGCCCGTCGAGCGACCAACTTAGCAAGGCCTGATCGCCCGCCTCATTGGCCAGCTCAAAAACTCGCGCATAGTAATTGAGGGCCAACTCAGACTCACCCCGATCACGATGCGTGGCCGCGATGCTGTCGAGCACCCAGCCCTGCGCGCGTCGATCGCCGGCTTCTTCGGCTTTAAGCAGCGCTTCTTCAAAGAGCTTCAGGGCGTCTTCATAAGCGCCGGCCAAATACCGGTCATAGCCCAGATTGTTGAGGCAGCTCGATAACGGGCCGGGGTTGCCCAGTTCACGCCACAGGCCCAGCGCTTCTGTCTGCAGAGCCGCCGCCTCTTCCAGCCGCCCCATCGAGCGCAGGACGTTGGCCAAATCCTGCAAGGTGCGGCCCAGATTGAACGATCGGCGTTCATCGCTGGCTGCCTCGCGATACAACGCCAGCGCCTGCGCCAGGTGTTCTTCGGCCGCCGACCAATGGCCCATTCGGAAGCGGCTGTCGCCGACAAGGCGCAGCGCATCGGCGGTCAACGCAGGATCGTTCAGCGCCGCCTGCTCGATCTGGCGCAACACCTCCTCGCCGGTTTGCGCTGCCTCTGGCACGCGACCACGGGCCAGCGCCCCCCAGCCGCGCAATAACACCGCTCGCAGTTGTCCATCCAGATCGCCGCGTGCCCTAAAGGCCGATTCCGCTTCGAGCAGCAGCAACGTTGCCTCAGCCTGCTGACCTTGCTCAGCCAGGGTTTGACCTTCATACAGGGCCAGATGCGGCGCCTGCGCGCGGACGGAGGTGGGCAGCAGCTGCAGCCAGCGTCGAAGTGTCTGCCGCCGACCCGCAATGTGCAGGCGGCGCGCCTGAGTATCCATCAGCTGCGCAGCTTCTGCCAGCGCGCCGGCCGCCACGTAGTGTTCCACGGCTTCTTCAAGCTGCCCCTGCTCGCGCAGGACTTCGGCGGTGCGCCGCTGCCAATCGGCAAACAGCGCCCCATCGGTCCGCCGTAATCGCGTCAGCAGAAACTCTCTGAACAGATGGTGAAAGCGATACCATCGCACACCGTCGAAATCAACCTGAGTGATAAACAGATTGCGCGCTTCAATCTGATCGATCCACGTCTGCGAATCGGCCGCCTCGCGCAGCCGATCGCACAACGCCGCTGTAAATTGATCAGGGATGGCGGCCATCAACAGGAAGCGGCGCAGATCGGCCCCCAGCCGATCGAACACCTCGCCCGCCAGATATTCGTAAAGCGTGCCGGCCGAATCGCGCAGGAAGGCCAGGTTGGCCAGCGCCGTTTGCCACGGGCCTTGCGTGGTCAGCAGGATCGCCGTAATCCAACCTTCGGCTTCGTCGGCCAGGCGGGCCGCCTGTTCCAGCGGCACATCCAGCCGATAGCGGTTCATCAGCACCTGGCGCACTTCCTCGCCCGAAAAACGCAGATCGTCCGCGCCCAGCCCCGCCACCGCACCCTGCGCGGCCAGCCGCACCAGCGGCCCGCGCAGAATGGTGCGCCCGGCTACGATCAGATGCGCGTGCTCGGGCAGGTAGCGCAGCAGGTAATCAATCAGTTCACGGATGGCGGCTTCGTCGCTGACCAGGTGCCAGTCATCCAGGATAAGCACAAAGTATTCGGGGATGTCCGACACCATGTCGGCCACCAGCGCCGCGGCCGCCGCGCGCATGCTGCCCGGGCCGTGCTCAATGAGCTGCTGGCTGCGCTGTCCGTAGGCGGGGAAGCGTTGTCGCAGCGAGGCCGCCATATGCGCCAGAAAGACAGCAGGGTCGCGGTCGGCGTCGTCGAGGGTGAACCAGCACACCGCCACATCGACTTCGGCGGCAAAGTCAATCAGCAACGTGGTCTTGCCGTAGCCCGCGGGCGCGGTTACCAGGAGCAGTTTCCGTTCGAGGTTCTCGTGCAGATAATCAATGAGTCGCGGGCGGCGCAGTACACCGCCCGGACGCTTGGGAGGGATGATTTTGGTAGGTATGACATCGATTGGCATGACTTCACCATCATACCACGAGGTCACGCCAATCCGGCCGAGGCGCTACGCGATCAGGGACTGCACTGCCGCCCGGAACACCTGCGTGTGCGCATCGACATCGTCGGCCGTGGTGTACGGCGAGATGAGCGCCATGTTGTGGAACGGCGTCATCAGGATGCCGCGGTTCAGCGAAAAGAGGTGCATATACTGGTCGAGCTCAAAATCCACAGCCGCGGCCGCTTCACCGCCGTTGCGCGGCGGCATCGGGCGGAACCAGTATTCGGCGCGGCAGCCCAGCCGCTTGACGATCCACGGCAGTTCGTATTCCTCGATCACTTCCAGCACGCCCTGCTCAAACCGCTGCGCCAGCGGAATCATGCGATCAAAGGCGCCCTGCGTCAGCACATGCTCCAGCGTGACGCGCATCGCGGTCAGCGCCAGCGCATTACCCGACAGTGTCCCGCCGATGCCGTTGGTGTCGATGTCTTCCAGCGGCGTCTGCACCCGCGCCCGCTCGGCCACCTCGGCCGACATGCCATACACCGCCGCCGGGATGCCGCTGGCGATCGGTTTACCGATGACGAACAGATCGGGTTCAAGGTTGTACGCCCGGGTGTAACCGCCGGGGCCGGTGCAGATGGTGTGCGTCTCGTCGATGATCAACAGCGTGCCGGTTCGTCGCGTCAGATCGCGCAGCGCCGCGTGATACCCCTCGTCGGGATGGATGATGCCGATGTTGGTCATGGCCGGCTCGGCCAGCACACAGGCCACGTCGCCGGGAGCCAGCGCCGCCTCCAACGCGGGGATGTCGTTGAACTCAATCACTTTGGTGGTCAGCGCCGGATCAACCTGCGGGCCAAGATTGCCCGATCGGGGGCCGACCACGCCGTTGTGCAGCGTGGCAAACGTTTCATCCACCGTACCGTGATAGCAGTAGTTGAAAACCAGAATCTTTGGGCGCTTTGTAATCGCCCGCGCGATGCGCAGCGCAAAACGATTGGCGTCGGTGGCCGTCATCGCCACCTGCCAGTACGGCAGGCCAAAGCGCCGCGTCAACTCCTCGCCCACCCACACCGCGTCTTCGGTGGGCAGCATAAAGGTGACGCCGCTGCGCACGCGCTGCGCGATCGCCTCCAGCACGGGTTCGGGCGCGTGCCCCGTCATCGCGCCGGTATCGCCCAGGCACAGATCGATGTAATCGCGGCCATCCACGTCCTTGAAGTGCGCGCCGTGCCCTTCTGTAACGAATACGGGAAAACTGCCCGCCCACTTCACCATCCAGCTCATAGGCACGCCGGCCAGCAGCGATTTTTTGGCGCGCTCAAACAATTCACGCGACCGCGGATGCGTCTCGACGAAACGCCGTTCTTCGGCCGCCAGCTGCTGATGCAGATGATTGCGATCAATCGAAGCCACGACCAGCCCCCTTGAACGAATTGCGCGCAGTTTAGCACAACCCGATCGGTTTTCGCAACCCGACGGCCTTAGCCTGCGAGCAGCAACATCACCCCGACCGCGGCGCTGATCAACCCTAGCAGGATGCCGCCCCACTCGCCACCGCCTGTCCGATCGAGCACTGCGTGCTGCGGATCAGCCGGATCGTAATACACCGTCACCGGCGCGCCCGGCGCGTAATCTTTAATCACTTGCGCGGCGTCGCGCACGCTCAGCGACCACGTGCCCAACCGAACTTTATCGGATCGATAAATCTGCCCATCAGTTTGATACTCGTATTCGATGCGCGGCTCAGCGCGGGGATGCAGTCCCCCTTGAGAGAGCACAAAGGCTTGCACGCTGATCAGCGTGCGCAGCTCGCCGCCCGTCACTACACCGGGCACCGACGGCCACTGCCGCATGCTGGCGACCCGCTGGTGGATGCGCAGCCACGCCAACGTTACAACACCACCCACGATGACCAGACTCAGGCCAAGCCAGCCGGCAGTTGACATCACCCCACCTCCGCTTCGCCCTGCCAGCGAACCGGCTCAACATCGGACTCGATGTGAACCAGCTGGCGCAGCACGGCCTGGAAGGCGGCGCGATCGCCGCTGGTGATGAACCGATGCTGCCCGGCCTGCTTCGATGACGTCAACCGGCCGCGCTCACTCAACACCCGATTGACCTGCCGCGCGATGGCGGGCGCGGGATCGATCACCTCGATGCCGGGGGCCAGCGAACGAATCGATTCGATGACAAAGGGATAATGAGTGCACGCCAACACGATCGTATCCGCCCCGCCCGATCGGATCGGCTCCAGATACCGCTCGAGCAGCGTCACGGTGTCAGGCGTGTCCAATCGCCCCGCTTCAACCTGCTCAACCAGCCCCGGACATACTTGATTGATCAACTGCACGCCATTGGCAAAACGCTCGACCACGCTGGCAAACAACTCGCCTTGAAACGTCGCCGGCGTCGCCATCACGCCGACCACGCCCGTGCGCGTGTGCTGCGCGGCGGGTTTGACGGCCGGCTCCATGCCCACAAACGGCACGTCAGGGAAGGTGGCGCGCAGATGCTTCAGCGCCGCAGCGGAAGCCGTGTTGCACGCCACGACGATCAGCTTCGCGCCCTGATCGATCAAGTAGCGCGTGATCGCTTCAGAGAACGATCGGATCTGGGCCAGTGTGCGCGGGCCGTAGGGGATATGAATCTGATCGGCGAAGTACAGCGTATCCTCCGCCGGCAGCTGCCGCGCGATCTCGCGCCACACACTCAGGCCGCCCACGCCGGAATCGAAGACGCCGATAGGAGAGTTCATGATGAAGGGTGAATAACGAGTTCCACTGATAACGCACGCCGCGCGGCGAAGTATGCCTTAGAAACCAAAATCGGAAGCCAGACTATTATAGCCCGACTTCCGATGATACGCACTTGCACAGTCGCTTGTCGCTTTAGGCTGCGTGCCAAATCTGGCGGCGGCTGTGTGCCGGCGATTGAAATCGCGCCTATGGAGCCGTGGGCTGACCGTCCACCAGCGGGACGAGGCCCGTCGGCGCAGGCCGACGATCGGCGGCCCGCCCGCCAGCCGCGAATTCATTCGCCGGAAAAGAGAAGCGGCCAAACAATGACGCGCACTCGTCGCTTTATCGCCCTGTCGTCGATTCACTCCCGACTTGTGGCGGCCGCTTCGATCAAGCCGTTGAACAGCCGCGCCATTTCCGGTTGTTGAAGATACAGCCATTCGGGATGCCACTGCACGCCTAGCGCAAAGCGATGTCCCGGCAGTTCGATCGCTTCCACAATACCGTCGGGCGCAGTCGCCACCACGCGCAGGTCTTTGGCGATTTGCTTCAGCGATTGGTGATGCCACGAATTCACCGCTGCCGTGTTCGATTGGATCAGGTGGCTCAGGCGCGAACCGTCCGCCACCGCGATCGAATGGGTGGTCGCTTCGCGCGGCGTCTCGGTCTCGTCGAACATGTGCCGCAGCGAATTGGGCACCATGGTCGTGATGTCCTGCACCAGCGAACCGCCCAGCGCCACGTTTAGCACCTGCGTGCCCCGGCAGATGCACAGCACCGGTTTGTCGGCCTCGGCCGCCCACTGCGCCAGCGCCAGCTCGGCGCGGTCGCGGTTCATGTCCAGCCCCCAGATCGACTCGTGCGGCTCCTCACCATAGAGCACCGGATCGATGTCGCCGCCGCCCGACATCAACAGGCCGTCCAGCCGCTCGAACATCGCGCGCAGCGTCTCATTGCTCAACGCCGGCGAGATGACCACCGGCAGACCGCCCGCGTCCTCGATGGCGCGCACATAGCGCTGGCCGGTGGCGTACAGCGGCGAATACGGCGGCTTGGGATACTTGGTCTCAAAGGCCGTTATGCCGATCAAAGGTCGTCGTGTCATCTGGTTCATTCGCTCTAAAGGGTGTTAATTCACATCCACCAGAAAACGGCCTCCGCGCATGATCGGCTCGTCGTCCAGCCAGATGTCAAAGTCGCGGCCCACGCAGTCGATGTGCGTGGTGCTGTCCCACGTCTGGCCCGTGTGCTCATTGTACGGATGGCCGAAAGCGATGTGCACCCCCGGAATCTTCTCGTCCTGCAGGATATTGCCGATGATGTCGTGCACGGCCAGGTTCGTGCCGATGGCGTATTCGCCCACCCGATTGCTGTTCTCGTCCGTCCGGGTGTACACCGCGAATTCGTCCAGCAGTTCGTGATTGTCGCATTGCAGATCGACAATGCGCGAATCCTTGATCTCGATCGCCAACGGCGTAGCCTTCAGGTCGCCATATTTGGCGCACAGGTAATCGCCCACCACGCCGTCGCACACAAACCGCCCGTTCACCGTGTACGGCGAGGTAAAGATCTCGCCGCCGGGCAAATTGCCCCACTTATCGGGCGTGATCAGGCCGCTGGTCTTCACCCACTTCAATTCCGGCACAAACGTCGCCGTCATATCCGTGCCGCCCTTCGATGTGGCTCGGATCGTCCGCGCGCGTCGCGCCTTCTCGATCACGGCCTGGCTCAGCCGGTCCACCTTGAGAAAATCGGCCAGCATGCCCTGCCGCATGATCTGCGGCGTGATGTTGACCATGTGACCGTGGCGCACATGACGGCGATTGACCACCTCCATCATCTCCATGCGCGAGCGCAGCTCACCCCGCTGGGCCTGCGCCGCAAAGATGCTGACCTGCGAATGATCCAGATCGGCCAGCACCGCCGCCGGCATGTGCGCCAGCGGACGCGGCGCCAATTCTTCCAGCACGAACGCCCGATAGGGTGCGCCGATCTCCTCAATCTGCGCCACCAGCGCCGCCGCAATCTCCAGCCCGGCCCGGTCGGCAATGACCGCCACCTGCTCGCCCGGCTGAACGCGCAGGCACACCTGCACTGCATTGCGTGCGCCCGCACTCAGCGCCGGATCAAATGACACTGACTTAATCACATCCCGATTCATAATTTCCCCCGCGTTTCGCGTAAATCAAAAAGAGCGTAGGCACACCCGTGGACTTCAGGGCGCCTACGCTCCAATGTCGTTCAGCCGATTATTCCTCGGCAGCCGTCGTCGCGCGTTCCTTCAAGCGGGCGGCCTTGCCCTGCAGGCCGCGCAAATAGTACAGCTGCGCGCGGCGGACCCTGGAACTGCGCACCACTTCGATCTTCTCGATGCGCGGCGAGTGCAGCAGGAACGTGCGCTCCACGCCCACGCCGTGCGAGGCAATGCGGCGCACCGTAAAGTTGGTATTCACACCGCCGCCGCGGATGCGAATAACCGTGCCCTGAAACACCTGCACGCGCTCGCGGTCGCCTTCCACGATCAGCGTGTGGACGCGCACCGTGTCACCCGGCGCCATCGTGGGCCGATCAGTTTTCTTCGGCGTCAAAGTATCCAGTACATTCATGTCAACATCCCCTACCGTGCAAAATGAAGCGCTCAGACCTGAGCGCGGGTCGGGATTATAACAGACTTCCCACGGTGTGGCAAGGCACAATTTTCCACCACGCGGTGCTATAATGCCCGCATTCGCCCTGACGGAGTGCCCCATGCACCAAGACGACTGGTTGCGCCTGGCCGATCAATGCACGCGCTTCCTGCCCGGTCACGGCCGCGCGGTCTGGACACCGCACGCCATGTTCACGCAGCTAGCGGCGCTGACCCCGCCCGACCTGAAGCCGGACCTCTATGGCGGCGGCGAGTTGATCGCCGACTTCGAAAAACGCGTCGCCGAGCTGCTGGGCAAGGCGGCCGGCGTTTTCATGCCGAGCGGCACCATGGCCCAGCAGATCGCGCTCCGCATCTGGGCCGATCGGCTTCATTCACCCCACGTGGCCTTTCACCCGACGTGTCATCTGGAAATTCACGAGCAGAAAGCCTATCAGCTCCTGCACGGCTTGCACGGCGTGCTCGTTGGTTCGCCCCATCAATTGATGACACTGGACGACCTCAAACAAGTGCGCGATCCGCTGGCCGCCCTCCTCCTGGAACTGCCGCAGCGTGAAATCGGCGGGCAGCTGCCGTCATGGGACGACCTCGTGGCGATCACCGGCTGGGCGCGCGAGCGCAACATGGCCTTGCATATGGACGGCGCGCGGCTGTGGGAGTGCCAACCGTTCTATCAACGCTCTTACGCCGAAATCGCCGCGCTGTTCGATACGGTATATGTGTCCTTCTACAAAATCCTCGGCGGCATCGCGGGCGCGATGCTGCTCGGCCCGCAGGATGTGATCGACGAGGCGCGGCTGTGGCAGAAGCGGCACGGCGGCACACTGGTGCAGATGTATCCCTTTGTGCTGTCGGCCCAGCATGGCCTTGATACGCGGCTCGCGCGCATTCCGCAGTATTGCGCCAAAGCGCGGGAAATCGCCGGGATTTTAAGCACATTCCCGCAGATTGAGCTGGTGCCCAATCCACCACACACCAACATGCTGCATCTGTTCATTCGCGCTGACAAAGATCGATTGGAGGCATCTGCCGCGCAGATCGCGCGCGAGCAAAAAATCTGGCTGTTCCGCTACTTCGCGCCCGGTCAGATTCCTGGCTATTGCAAAGTGGAATTTACCGTGGGGGATGCGACGCTGGAATTTGAGGCCGATGAAGTTCGCGCTCTGTTCGAACAACTACTGAAGGGCGGCGGCTGACGCACGCACGTTGTAACGACGGACGTTCAGCGGGTCATCCGCGGCGATGGCGACAATTCGCGTGTCAGCCCTGTTATTTGAGGTCAACCAGTCCGCGCTTCAACGCCGTCAGCACGGCCTGCGTCCGATCGTTGGCGTGCAGCTTCGCCAGGATGGCGCTGATGTGATTCTTGACCGTGCCTTCACTTAACGACAGCTGCTGCGCGATCTCTTTGTTGGCCAGTCCGGCGGCCAGGAGTTTGAGAATCTCGGTTTCCCGATCGGTCAGCTGCTCCAGCGGATCTTCGTCGCCGGCAGCGGCCTCGGCCGGCCGCCGCCCGGCGGTCACGTGTTGAAACTCCCGCAGCACTTTGCGCGCCACCGTCGGGTCCATCTGTGACTCGCCCCGCAGCGCGCCGCGTACAGCCTCGGCCAGCTGGTCGCCCGACGTATCCTTGAGCAGATAGCCGACCGCGCCCGCGCGAATACCGTCAAACACCCAATCATCAGTATCGTACGTGGTCAGGATGATGATCTGCGTCTTGGGCAACGCGGTCACGATCTGCCGCGTGGCCTGGATGCCGTTCATATTTGGCATCTTCACATCCATCAAGATCACGTCGGGCCTCAGCCGCCGCGCCAGCTCCACCGCTTCCAGACCGTCTGCCGCCTGGCCCACCACTTCAATATCGGCCTGATGGTTCAAAATGATCGTCAAGCCTGTGCGAATGATGTCCTGATCGTCTGCCAGCAGGACGCGAATCTTGTCCATGGTCTCTCATCCACTGCCTAGGGCAACCGTGTTCAGGGTCAATTCGACCCGGGTGCCCTGCCCGGCCGTGCTGCTTACTGTTAGCGCCCCGCCAATCATTTCGGCGCGCTCACGCATGCCGCGCAGCCCGAAACGATCGCCACGCACTTCATCGGCCGCGAAGCCGCGGCCGTCGTCGGCCACCACCAGCTCCAGCTGTCCGTCCGTCTGCGCCAGCGATACGGTCACGCACTTCGCATCGGCGTGATGTTCCACGTTGTGCAGCGCCTCCTGCGCGATGTGCCACACCTGTGCCGCCACCTCGCCCGGCAGCGCCACCGGCGGATCGGACACGCGCACGTTAACTTGCACACCCGCCCGGTCGCCGAAATCGATCGCCTCGCGTTCGAGCGCACGCGCCAGGCCCAGATCCTCGATCGGGTTAACGCGCAGATCCTGAATCGCCTGGCGAGCACCCTGCAGACCTTTCTGCGCCAGCTGCCGCGCTTTGATCAACTCCGTATGCGCGGCTTCGGGTTCGTCCTTCACCAGCGTGTCAATCGCCTGCAGCTGCACCACCAGGCCGGCCAGCGAATGCGCCAGCGTATCGTGCAGGTCGCGCGCCAACCGGTTGCGCTCACGCGCCACCGCCAACTGTTCGGTGACCATGGCCTGCGCGCGCAGCTGCGCGTTGGCGGCGCTCAGCGCGCGCGTCTGCTGCCGCTCCTGCTCGGCCAGCGTGCCCACGATGTAACCCACCACAATCAGCAGCGAGACCCGCAGGATCACCACCGACAGGATCGACAGCGGCGTGGAGCGGAACGGCCCAAAATCCACCACCCGCGCCGACTCGGTCAGCACATCCTCGGCAATCGAGTTGATGATCATCAGCGCACCCGACAGACCCGCCGTCAGCCAGGCGCCGCGCCGACCATAGACCCACGCGCCCAACACCACCGCGACCAGCAGCAGAAACAGCGGCTCAAAGAAGCGCACTTCCAGCGGCAGGAATAGCGCCGACCCAAACGGCACGCGCAGTCGCCCTTCCGGCGGCGTCAAAAATGCCAGCAGCCCGCTCTCCAGCGACTGGGCCATGATCGTCAACGTCAAAACAGTCGGGAGGAAGAACCGCCCCAGCCGCCGTTCGCTGACCGGCAGCAGGGCCAGCAACCACACCGGCACAATCGGCCATGAGACGAGCAGATTGACCGTGGCGAGATTCAAGCCGACGCGCGCGCTCAGCAGCGCGATGCTGCCGATCACAGACACCAGCTTCACCGTCAACATCACGCGCAGAAACCGCACCGCGGTGTGCTGCGGCGACAGTGTGTCAAGCGATGACGAGAAGTGCAGACGGCTCATGATTCATCCAGCGCGGCGTCGATGTGCGCGGTCTCCTTCATAAATCATACCACCGCCCGATCGGGCCGCGACCCGATCGGGCGGCGCGTTTAGCCGCCACCCAGCGTGGCGCGCAGGCCGTTCATCAGCGCCTGCTTCTCCGTGTCAGACAGGCCCGCCGTGGGATGCAGCAGCACGTAATACCACTGCGGCATGGTGCCGCGCTGAATCTGCTCCACCGCGTCGCCGCCTTCACGAATGGACGCGGCGTTGGAGAAGTTCAGCCGTGAGCGGCCTTCCACCACGTCGTGCTGAATCAACCACGACATCGGCGCGACGTTGGAATACCACGGCCAGGTGGTTTGATTGCTGTGACAGTCAAAGCAGGCGCGCACGGCCAGATCGCGCGTCTGCGGACTGTCCCAGTTCGGCTCGGCTGTCACCGGCGGATTGGTATGATCGCGCCCGTACGGAATGAACTGAATCAGGATAAACCCTAAGACCAGCCCGGCTGCGACGCCGAGCACCACTTTGCGAGTCACTATCGATCTCCTTATTTCAAAGATTGCGCCGGCCTATTACGGCGCGCGAAAGCCAAGCGGATCGGTATAGACCAGCACGTCGGCCGTCACCTGATTGCCCGACTGAGCGCCCCAGACGGTAACGCGGCTGTTCGTAGCGACGCCGTCCAGCGTGCCGGCTTCCAGCTGCTGCTGCACCGTGCCGTTGGGCGGCTGGCCCTGAAAACTGCGCGCGGTGATGTCGTGATAGATTTTCGTACTGGCGGTCACCAGCACATCGACGACGCGGGTGGTCTGGCTGCCCCGCTGCCCCACCGACAGCGTCTGCCCGTCACGGGCGGTCACCACGCCGCTTACGCTGGGCGCGGCTGTGGGCAGCTCGGCGGCCGGCGTGATCTGGAATTCCGGGCGCGGCCCGCCGAAGAAACCGCCCTCGCCGCGGCGGCCCGGCGCGGCCAGTCGGTTGGCGGCCAGCACCCCGCCGGCCAGCACCAGCGCCGCCACCACGGCGGTCACCACGCCCATCACAATCCATTCGGTGCGCTTCGACTTCCTGGCTGGTGGTTGATCAGTCGTTCGATTCTCCATGTTTTCAGATTCTCCCTTGTCCGGCAAATTTTACATCGGCTGGCGCAACGGCTGATGAATGGCAGGTCTTTCATTGTTGCGCCGATTGGCGGGCAGGCGCCCGGCCCACAGACTGGCCTTAGATTTCTAACAATCCACTCGCTTTACAACCCACTCAAATCCGATAAGTCGATCGGCGTGAGGCCGGTCGATTCGCCGCACGGTTACAAGCCTGTGATGCCAAAGGCCGTGATCACTTGCTGGCCATTCTGCATCATAGGCCCGTCATCGTACGCGTAGCCGTGCAGGCCCCACTCGAACAGGCCCGGCACGCCGTTGTCGGCCTGCAGGCGCGCCCACAGTGTCACCTGATCTTGCGACAGGCGGGCGGTGTCGATGGTCACCTTGACATCGGTGTTAACACCTTTGAACACCGGCGCATAGCCCACGATCTCTTCGCTGGTGAGGTTGGGATTCTTGTAAATCACCAGCCAGCCGTTCTGCGTGGCGTTCACCGGCCCCACCGTAATGACGCCCGTGTTCAGATCCTGCACGCCGTTGATCGTGATCTGATTCGACGTCACGACGACCGGCTTGCTGATGTTGACGGCCGGAGCGGTTTCTTCGGCAGCCGGCGCGGCCGGCGCTTCGGTGCTGAAGGCCGCCACCACTTCATGACCGTTTTGCATCATCGGCCCGTCATCGTATGCGTAGCCGTGCAGACCCCATTCAAACAGGCCCGGCACACCATTATCGGCCTGTAAGCGCGCCCACAGCGTGTAGATCTGATCGTTCAGCTTGAGGCGCGCCGTATCGATGGTCACCTTCACGTTGGTGTTCACGCCCTGCTGCACCGGCGCGTACCCCAGAATCTCGCCGTCGGTGAAGTTCGGGCTCTTGTAGATGACGATCCAGCCATTCTGCGAGGCCGTGACCGAATCCACCATCAGGATGCCGTTGCTGATGTCCTGGCTGCGCACCGTGATCTGGTTGGGCAGCGCCGCCGCCTGCGCCGACACGACGCCGTTCAAAGCTGTTGCCACCAATACCACCACCATCACCTTTGCTACATTTACTACCAGCTTCCGCAGTTTCATGATATTCTCCCAGGCACTCAGCCGTTCGTCGGCCCGTTCAGGTGAGACATGCCCAGGTGTAGTCGCTAGCTCGCTTGGAATGCTTACTCGACAGGTTGCGATCGGCTGAGACTGTGGCCAGCCTGTGAGCCGGGCGCCTGCCAGCCACCCGGCCCTGCCATACTTACCCCACCCCGATTAGTCCATTAATCTATCGCCTGCTCCAATTCCTCAATCACGCCCCGGACCCGACTGTGCCACTAGCCCTG
The DNA here is from genome assembly GCA_964550855.1 of uncultured Anaerolineae bacterium. Classification (GTDB taxonomy): domain Bacteria; phylum Chloroflexota; class Anaerolineae; order Fen-1058; family Fen-1058; genus JAGOBP01. The sequence continues at coordinate 39,984 of CAZKBQ010000027.1, read as the reverse complement.
AGACGCCCCGCCGCGCGGCAGCGTAAACACGATCACTTTGGCCGTGGCCTGCGTGCCGTTGAGCGTGCCCCAGATCGTCACCCGCGCATTCGCCGGAATCTTATCCAGCGAGCTTGCCTCAACCTTCTGCTGAATGGTGCCGCTGGGCGGCTGACCATTGAGGTTGGCAAACGTCACGTCCTGGTAAACGGTCGCGCCGCTCGCATCGACCTGCACGTCAGGCCCCGGCGTGGGGCGCGGCCGTGGCGTGCCGTTCTGTGGCGCCCGCGGCGTGCCATTGCCGCCAAAGGCAAAACCGCCTTCCTGCACAGTCAACGTTGAACCGGTTACACCAACCACCGCGCCACGCAGCACAGGCTGATCGGTTGGCAACTCGGACGCCGGCTGCTCTTGAAAATTGGGACGCTGCCCGTTGCCCAGGTTCTGCGCCGGCGCCGACGAAGCCGCAGCACCGCTATCTGCCACCGGCTGACAGGCCGCCATCAATACCGCCATCATCACCACCGCGACAATCAACCACCTTCTCGAACTTTTCACTGCCAACATGTTAGCCACTCAATCCCTCGCCACTCAAATTTGATATTGCCCGACTCACTCGATCGACTGTCACCACCTGATCGGCTATTCGTAGCGCAGCGCTTCAATCGGCTTCAGCCCCGCGGCCCGATTGGCCGGATAGATCCCGAAGAACAACCCCACCGCCGCGGAGAAGCCGAAGGCCAGCACCACCGACTCGATCGACACCTTCGTCGAGATCAGCCCCGTGGCCCCCACCAGCGCCGAGATCGCCCAGCCGATCAGAATGCCGATGATGCCGCCCAGCACCGACAGCGTGACGGTCTCCGTCAGGAACTGGTAGAGGATGTCGCGCTTGCGCGCGCCCACGGCCTTGCGCAGCCCAATCTCGCGGGTGCGCTCCGTCACCGACACCAGCATGATGTTCATGATGCCGATGCCGCCCACCACCAGCGAGATGCCGGCGATGGCGCCCAGGAACACCGTTAACACCCCGGTGACCTGTGTCGCCGCCGATAGAATGTCGGCCTGAGACATGACGCTGAAATCATCCTGCGCCCCGGGTCGAATCTTGTGCAGCGTGCGCAATTTGTCCGTCACGGCCGCGATGGCGGTCTGGATACTGTCGGAGTTGCTGGCCGAAATCTCAATGGTCGAAACGGTCTGTTCGCCGCCCACGCGCTGTCGTGACAGGCGCGCAAACGCCGTGGTAATGGGCACGTACGTGGTCGCATCGCGACTGAAGCCAAAGCCGCCTGAGCCTTGCGACTTCATCACGCCCACCACTTGAAACAGGATGTTGTTAATCTTGATCGACTTGCCCACCGGATCAAGCCCGCCAAACAGATCGGTGACGATCTGCGAGCCGACCACCACGACGCGCGCCTTGCTGTTGATGTCGTTCTGCGTGATAAACCGACCGTGATCCAGCTGATCCGGGTGCGCGATGGCATAATCCGGCACCACGCCCACCACCTGCGCGTTGGTCTGCGCGCTCTGATACTTCAACGTCTGTCGGGACTGAACCTGCGGCGCCACAGCGGCCACGCCCGGCAGGCCGCGCAGCTGCAGCGCTTCCTCATACGTCAGCGGCGCAGTGGCGCCGCCGCCCGCGCCCGACGGCGTGAACTGATTGCGCGAACCGGAAAAGACCGTAATCAGATTGGCGCCGATGCCTTCGATCTGGTTGGTGATGGCCGCCTGCGCGCCCGTGCCGATGGACAGCAGCGCCACCACCGCCCCCACGCCAATGACGATGCCCAACATCGTCAACGCCGAGCGCAGCTTGTTGGCCATGAGCGCGCGCAGCGCGCTGCGAATATTTTGACTGATATTCAGTAACATGCTGCTCCTCACACTGAGGCGTGACGGCCTCACCCGGCCCGGTCAGCCGACCGCGCCGCCCCGTCCGTCACGCAATCTGCCCGTCCATAATGTGAATCACCCGCTGGGCGTTGGCCGCAATCGTGGGATCGTGCGTCACGAAGATCACCGTAAGGCCACGGGCGCGGTGCAGATCGCGGAACAACTCCATGATCTCTTTGCCCGTCTTAGAGTCCAGGTTGCCCGTCGGCTCATCCGCCAGCAGGATCGACGGCTCTGTCACCAGCGCCCGCGCAATCGCCACCCGCTGCTGCTGCCCGCCCGACAACTCGTTGGGCCGGTGCGTCAGCCGGTCGCCCAGCCCCACCGCTTCCAGCGCGGCCTTGGCTTTTTCGCGGCGATGATTAACCGTGGAATACAACAGCGGCAGCTCCACATTTTCCAGGGCGCTGGTGCGCGCCAGCAGGTTGAACTGCTGGAAGACAAAGCCGATCTTCTTGTTGCGCACCGCGGCCAGTTGATCGTCGCGCATCTTCGCCACGTCGATGCCGTCGAGTTTGTACGAACCGCTGCTGGGCGAGTCCAGACAACCCAGAATGGCCATGAGCGTGCTCTTGCCCGACCCCGACGGCCCGGTGATGGCCACCCATTCGCCGTCGTCGATCTTGAGCGAGATGCCGTTCAGCGCGCGCACTTCCGTCTCGCCCATTTGATACACTTTGGTGATATTCTCGATCTCGATCATGCCGCATCCCTGTTCGTCTTGATCAGCTCATCGATGGTTGATCGCTAAAATGGTGGCCGTCCGCCGGCGCCCGGCCCGCCGCCGGGGAAGAAGCCACCCCGGAAGTTGTTATTGCCGCCGGTCGGCGTTGTGAGCGTACCCACAATGACTTCATCACCTTCCTTCAGATCGCCTGACACTTCGGTCAGATCACCCACCGTCAGGCCTTCGGTCACCGCCACCGGCCGCACCTGGCCGTTTTCGACCACCAGCACCACCGGGCCACGCACGCGCTGGCCGGTCTGCCCGTTCTGCTGATCCGTCTGACCCGGCGCACCTGATTGACCTTGACCATTGATGCGGCCGCCCTGGCCGGTAAAACCGCCGTTCGCCGCGCCGCCGGCAAAGTTGCCGCCAAAGGTGCGGATGGCCGAAGTGGGCACAGCCAGCACATTCTCATGTTTCTCGCCCAAAATCGAGGCATTGGCTGTCATGTCCAGCCGCACGGGCGTCGTATTGTCGATCGGGTCCAGGTTGACGCGCACGTTGTAGTTCACCACGCCCTGAGTCACCGTGCCCACCGGATCGATCCGCGCAACCTTGCCGGTCAGAGTAATGCCCTGCAACGCATCCAGCGTAATATCCACCGCCTGTCCCGGCTTCACCTGCGCAATCAACGTTTCGTCCACCAACACATCCACGTGCAGCTGGCTGTCGTCGACCAGCGTCAGCGCTGCGCCCGAGCCGGCCGCACTGCCGGGTGTGACGTTGACGGCCGTAATAATCCCGGCGAACGGCGCAGTCAGCGTGGCTTTGGCCAGGTTCAGTTTGGCCTGCTCCAGCGACAGGCGCGCCTGCTCCAGCTGGGCTTGCGCCTGAATCTGCTTCTCCGACCGCGGCGAGAGCAGGCTGTCCAGATTGGCCTTTGCCGATTCCAGCTGAGCTTTGGCCGAGCGCAGTGCGCTGTCGTTGAGGCCGGTCTTGGCGATGTTGCAGTTGGCCTGCGCCAGTTCATAAGCCGATTGCGCATTGGTCAGATTGTTGACCACACTGCGGAACGGCCCCCAGTCGGCGTTGAGATACTGGCTGGCCTGGTGATCGTTCGCCAACCGATCGTAGGCGGCCTGCGCCCGATCGAGTGCGTCCTGGGCCGAGGTCAGCTGCGCGCATTGCACCGTCTGCTTGTCGGCCAGGCCGCTGTAGTCGGTCAGTGCGGCATTGTAGCTGGCCAGCGCGCTAGCATAGGATGCTTGCGCCACAGCCACATCGGACGGGCTGGCCTCAACCGTGCTGCTGTAAGTGAGCTGTTGAATGATGTATGCTTGCTGCGCCTGATCGAGCTTGTCCTGAAGATCAGAACTGTCCAACGTCGCCAGCACGTCACCCGCCTTGACCCGATCGCCCACCTTCACCTTCACCTGATCCACCGTGCCCGCCGTGCCAAAACTGAGCTGCACCGTGGCCTGCGGAATGATGCTGCCGCTCGAGTCCACCGAGTTGGCCAGCGTGGTGCGAATGACTTTGGCCGTCTGGGCATTGGCCGCCAGCTGGGCCAGGCCCGCCTGCCCGTTTGCGGTCTGGCGCGTCGTGAGCAGATAAATGCCGCCGGCCGTCAATACCACGACCAGCCCGATGATGATCCAGATTCGCTTCTTCTTCATGATGCCTCCGCCTGCCATCGCACGCGGCAGCGCGCTATCGCGCCCCGCCGATCCGGATGCCGAACAAGTTAAAGCCTCCCTGCTGGCGCGCGGGCGGCTCGCTGATGTACACTTGCTCGCCCCGCTGCAGATTGCCGGAGACTTCCGTCAAATCGCCGTCAGTGTAACCCGTCGTCACGTCCACGCGCTGCGCCTCGCCGTTGGCGCCCACCACGTTTACGTAGTAACCCTTACTATCCGACCGGACTGCGCCGCCCGGCACGGCCAGCACGTTGGTGTGGGTATCCAGGATGATGCGCACGTTGGCCGACATGTCGGCCAACAACGGATCTTGCGTGGGATCGAGGTTGACACGCACGTTGTAATAGACCACGCCCTGGTTGATCGTCCCGGCCGGATCGATCCGGCTGACGACGCCGGTCGCCGTCACCTGAGGCAGCGCATCGAAGGTCAGATCGACTTTCTGGCCGACCTGCACCTGTGCGATCTCCGTCTCGTCCACCAGCACGTCCACGTGATACTGGCTGATGTCGGCCAGCCCGATCGACGCGGAGCCGCCCGGCCCGCCCGTCACCGCCGTCACCTGGGTCACCACGCCGTCAAAGGGCGCCACCAGTTGAGCATCCTTCAGCTGACGCTGCGCCTGCTCCAACGACAGGCGCGCCTGATCGAGCTGGGCCTTGGCCTTGGCCACGGTCTGCGCGTCGGGGTTTGTCAGGTTGTCCAGGTTGACGCGCGCCTGCTCCAGCTGCGCCAGCGCCGACTTGATGCCGGTATCATTGACGCCGCTCTTGGCCAGGTTGCAGCTGGCTACGGCCTGATCATACGCAGCCTTGGCGCGATCCAACTGCGCCTTCTGCGGTGAAATCTCCGCCGTGCCGTTGACCTGCACGCGCCAATTCGACAGGTAGTTGTTGTAAGCCGTCAACGCCGCCTCGTAACTCTGCTGGGCGTTATCCACGTTGTTGCAGCTCACCTGCACCTGATCGGTGCTGTTGACGGCATATTTCTGCTGAGCCAGTTGATAGGCCGCCTCGGCATTGGACAGCGCCGTTTTAGCCTGTTCCACCGCGCTGGCGTCAGGCTGAATGGTCATGCTGTAGGCAGCCTGCTGAATCAGATACGCCTGCTGTTGCTGCGCCACCTGCAGTTCCAGATCAGTCGTGTCCAGCGACGCCAGCACCTGGCCTTGCTTGACGCGATCGCCGGGCTGAACCTTCACGTCGGCCACGGTGCCGCTGGTCCCAAACGCCAGCGTCACGATCGATTCCGGCGTGACACTGCCCGACGAATCGACGGTCAGCGACAGCGTGGCCTGCGTAACACGCCCCAGCTGCGCACCGGCAGTTTGCGCCGACGCCGTGCCGGCCGTCAGCCGTGACGCCACCAGCGCCACCACCGCGCAAACCACCACGACGCCGCCCAAAATGAGGAACGTTCTCTTTTTCATAAGCCCCTGCTCCCGTGATCCAACTTACGGCGCAATGCTACTCCAAACGCGGCCGCCTGATAAGTGCGCGCGGTCACGCGCCGGTGCGCGCGGCCGTATGACTTACTGCACAGGGAGGCATGACCATCGTCATGATCGGGTCTGGTGCGGGGAGCGCGTTCATGTTCCACTCAAGCGCCGCTCACAATCACTTCATCCGATGGGCAGCGGCCTGCCCACCAGTCAGCCAATCGGGGACGGACGAGCGTCACAGGGGAGCCACGTTCACGATCGGCGCTGCCGGGTCACAGCCGGACGACAGCTCGCCGGCCGGCTTACTCCGTCCGCGCCAGCAGCGCCGCCAGCGCCGTGACCTGATCGGCGTGCACCACCGCCAATATCTCGTCGGCCGGCTGCAAGACCACATCGCCATGCGGGATGATCAGCGCCCCTTTGCGGATAATGGCCGCCAGCACACACTCCGCCGGCAGGTTCAAGTCACGAATCGCTTTGCCCACCCCCGCGGCGGTGGGATGCACTTTCTCTTCCACCAGCGAATACTGCCCTTTGCGCAGCTTCAGCAGCGTGATCATGTCGCCCAGCGACATTTCTTCCGCGATCAGATGCGCCATCAGTTCCGACTCGTCCAGCGCCACATCAATGCCCATTGCTGGCGTAAACAGCCAGGCATTCTTGGGATGATTCACCCGCGCGATCACGCGCGGCACGTGAAATTCAAACCGCCCCAGCATGGCGATGACGAGGTTGGCCTCATCCTCGCCCGTCACCGCCGCCAGCACCTGCGCGTGCATGATGCCGGCTTCTTCCAGCACCTGCGGCGAACTGCCATCGCCCATCACAATGCATTCCAGCGGCACTTCGCCGCGCAGCCGATTGATCACCTCGGCCCGCTGTTCCACCACGCGCACCACGTGATCCTGCTTCAACAGCATCTCCGCCAGATATGACCCGGTCTTGCCGCCACCGGCGATAACGACGTACACGCCTAACCTCCCTCGCTCACACCCAGTAAAGCTTCCAAGCGATCCATCGCCTCGGCCAGCACCGCCAGATGCAGCGTATCGCCGCGTCGAAACACCGTGCCCATCAGCGGCAGCAGCGCCCGCCCGTCGCGCGTAATCGCCACCACATTCAATTCACCCGGCACGGTCAGATCGCGCACCCTGCGGTCCACCAGCGACAACGGCACTTCCACGTCGATCAGCGTCACCTCGCCGCCGCCAAACGAACGCACCGCATCCAGCTCGCGATGCAGCAGGAGTTCACGAATGCGCTCCGCCCCCCACGTGGTCGACGAGATCGTCACCAACCCAAAGCGCCGATAAATCTCGGCGCGGCGCGGCTCAAACAGGCGCGCCACCACCCGCGGCACGCGGAAGATGTCGCGCGCGATACGGGCCGCCACGATGTTGGCGTTGTCGTTGCTGGTGACCGCCGCAAAGGCATCGGCCTGCTCGATGCCGGCCTCGATCAGCACATCGCGATCAAACCCCAACCCGTTGACGAGGCGGCCCCTGAAATCCGCCCCCAACCGATGGAGCGCGGCGGCGTCATAATCGATCACGCTCACCGCGTGGCCCTCGCCCGACAGCAGCCGCGCCAGCTGTTCGCCCACGCGGCCGCAGCCCATCACAATGATTCTCATCTCACCACTCCTACTAAGATCGCGTCACAGGCCCAGCCGCCTGCGCCGCACCGCCTTGCGGATCCAATCCGCGCCATACACCACCGCCGGGAAAATCAAGAACATCAACCAGTAGGCCGCCGGCGGCGCCTGATGCTCAAACGCCAGCGCCAGCGGCGGCACATAGACCAGGGCGACGATGATCACCACCATGGCCGCCACACCCGCCAGCCAGAACCGATTGCTGAACACGCCCACGCGATGCACCTTGTCCACTTCAGTGCGGCAGGCCAGCGCGCTGCCAATCTGGCCCGCCACGACGCCCATGTGAAACACCGTCGTCGCGATCAGATACGTCAGATCGGCCCGGGCTTCATCGGGCAGCAGATCCAGCCGTGGGAAATTCAGCAGATTGACGTAGCCCGCCTGCCAGTACACCAGCGTGAATCCAAGATAGCACAAAATCGTCTCGATGCCGCCCAGCATCAGGGCGCGCCAGATCAAACCCCGATCGATTAGCTGCGCCGATCGGGCGCGCGGCGGACGGTGCATCACGTTCGGCTCCGGCCGCTCGGCGCCCAGCGCCAGCGCCGGCAGCAGATCGGTGCCCAGATCGATCGCCAGTATCTGCGGCACGGTCAACGCCAGCGGCACGTGGAACAATGACAGCAGCACAAACGGCATCACTTCCGGCACATTGCTGGCGAAGATGTACGTGGTGAATTTGCGCAGATTGTCGAAGACGGCGCGGCCTTCTTCCACCGCCGCCGCGATCGCGCCGAAATTATCATTGGTCAGGATCACGTCGGCAGCCTGCTTGGCCACGTCTGTGCCGGTCACACCCATCGCAATGCCGATGTCGGCTTTGCGCAGGGCGGGCGCGTCGTTGACGCCGTCGCCGATGACGGCCACCGTCTCGCCACGCGCCTGCAGCGCCGCCACCAGCCGCAACTTGTGATCGGGCGCCATCCGCGCAAAGATCGTCTCGTCGCGGAGCAGCGTCTGCAGTTCGTCGTCGCTCGTTTCGTCCAGATCGGCGCCCGTCATCAGACGCGGGCTGGGCGTGGTCAACAGGCCGATGCGGCGCGCCATCGATTCGGCGGTGAGGCCGTAATCGCCGGTGATCATCACCAGTCGGATGCCGGCCGAGTGAAACTGCTGAATGGCCTCCGCCACATCGGGCCGCGGCGGATCCATCATGGCGGCCAGGCCGACAAAGATCAGATCGCGCTCAATCGCTTCGGGCGTGTACGGCGCGGCGCCGACGCGCGCGGGCAATTGGCGGCGCGCAATCGCCAGCACGCGCAGCGCTCCGCGCGCGTAATCGTCGTTGGCCGCGTGGATGGCCGCGCGCAGGTCGTCGGTAAGGGCGCACACCTCGCCGCCGATCTGGATGTGGGTGCAGAGCTGCAGCACTTCGTTGGGCGCGCCTTTGACGAAGGCCATCTCGTACGCGCCCGAACGGTGAATGGTGGTCATGCGCTTGCGCTTCGCGTCGAAGGGCAGCTCGTGCAGGCGGGGGAATTCGCGCTGCACGGCGGCTTCGTCCAGTCCGCCTTTGGCGGCCAGCACCCGCAGCGCCGCCTCTGTCTGATCACCCAAGGCCGTCCAAGTGGGCCGATCGGGTGCAGGCGGAACCAATCGGGCGTTGTTGCACAGCAGCGCGCCCTTAAGCAGCCACTGGAAGTCGGCGGCGTTGGGCGACGCCGTCAAATCGGGTGAAAAATCGCCGCGCGGCTCATAGCCGGTGCCGCTCACGTGCAGCCGCCGGCCCGCCACCCACACTTCGCGCACGGTCATCTGATTCTGGGTCAGCGTGCCGCTCTTGTCGGTGCAGATGACCGATGTGGCGCCCAGTTCTTCCACCGTGGACAGCTGCTTGACCAATACGCCTTTTTTCGCAAGGCGCTGACCGGCCATGGCGAGCGTCAGCGTGACGGTGGGCCGCAGCCCTTCCGGCAGCATGGCCACGATCAAGCCGATGCCCAGAATAAAGGCCTCATCCAACCCCATCAATTGATCGATTGCGCCAACGGCGATGACCAGGATGCCGATGGCGATGGCGGCCAGCGACAACCGGCGGGTGAGCCGCGCCAGCTGCTGTTGCAGCGGGCTGGGGTCATAGGGTACGGTGTGGGTGAGATTGGCAATGCGGCCGAATTGTGTGCCCATGCCGGTCTGATAGACAAGGGCGCGGCCGGTGCCGGACACGACCGAGGTGCCCGCAAAAACCAGGTTGGGCCGTTCCACTTCGGTGAGGCCGGGACGCAGCGAAGCATCGGCGGTTTTGCGCGCGGGCATGGCTTCGCCGGTGAGCGTGGCGTTGTTGACGCGCAGGCCGTACTCTTCGATGACGCGCGCATCGGCGGGGATGTTGTCGCCTTCGGCCAGCACCAGCAGATCGCCAAGGGTGACTTCGCTGGCCGGCACCCGCTGCTCCACGCCCGAGCGGATCACGCGCGCGTAGGCCGGCAACAGCTGGCGCAGCGCTGTCATGGCGCGCTGGGCGCGGTATTCCTGCCAGAACGAAAAGACAGCGTTGATGAGCACCACCGCCCAGATGACCAGCCCCAGCACAAAGCGACTGCTGCCGACGATGGCTAACCCGCCGGCCAGCCAGAGCAGCAGCGCCATGGGATGGGCCAGCTGCGCCAGCAGCAGGCGGTGCACGGGCGGGGGCGGCGGTTCGCGCAGGGCGTTGGGCCCGTAGGTCTGGGCGCGCAGCGCGGCCTGTTCGGGTGATAGTCCGTCGGGCGCGGAATCAAGCGCCTGATAGACATCGCTCACCCGCAGAGCGTAAATCGGTTCGGAGAACATGGTTCGAGCACTCGATCGGCCGGCCGGCTGGCGACCGGCCGATCGAGAGGTTTGACCTTAGTGCTGCGGCGCGGGGAAGTGTCGATCGGTCTCCGACGGTTTGGTCGTGACCTGTGGCGCGCCACCCAGGCGCGGCTCAGCCGGTTCGACGAGGTATTGTTCCAGGAACGACGGCGCGTCGGGATGGTCAACGTGCAGCGCATGATTGTAGTCGCCGGCGGTCGCGGGCTTCTCATAGCGCACCGGCCGGTGTACGCCAAACAATGCCCAGAACCGGCTGATGAGCGTCAGGACGGTGTAGCGATACTCCTGCATCTTGAGCGACTGCCACTCGACGATGGACGCCATGGAACCCTGCACGCGCGCTTTCTCGCGCACGATGCGATGGATTTGCCGCGGCTCACGAAAGCCCAACGGCGACAGCAGCAGCGCGTGCGCCAACAGCGCCAGAACGCTGAAGGAGATGAGCACCACCCAGCCGCCTTCTTCCCACTTGCCCACGATTTGACCCACAAAGACGATGGCGGCCAGGCCGGCGGCCAGGCTGGCGCCGCGCATCCCCCACTTCCGCTTGCGGCCGGTGTAGTTTTGTTTCAGGTGCTGCCGCACGGCCAGGCCCATCACCGTGATCGGCATGAATACGCCCACGCCGTAGAACGGCACCGCCCGACTGGTTTCGCCGTGCACCAGCAGCATGATCAGCACGGCCAGGCCAAAGGTGATGGTGACCGAGCGCGTAAACGTGCCGCGCGGATCGCGATACACGATGGCTTCAGGGATTTCGCCGATCGCCACGTCACGCCATTCGGTCGCTTGGGCATCCTGAAACGCCGTCATCGAAGCGGCGGCTAGCAGCGCCACCGCCAGCACCTGGTACGCGCCGAAGAGGATCTGGCCGCCGGGCAGCTGGTTGAAGCCGATGAAGGCCAGGTTGCCTACCAGCGTGCGGCCCAGCGTGCCGTCAAACACGTCGAAGCGAATGGCAAAGAACGTCAGCAGCAGGGTGGTCAGGCCGCCGTAAAACAGGAACGAGGTCTGCACAAAGCGGCCGATGCCGCTCTTGCCGCTGTAGAAATTCCACAGGCTGTTGAGGCGCGGCAGATGCTGCTTGCCCCACTTCACGATGCCGGCATCTTCATTGATCATGAACTGGATGCCGTTGGACACGGCCTCCAGACCCGTCAGCGCCACCATGCCCTTCATCGACGCCGTCAGCATGTGCAGCAGCGCCTGGCCCAGCGGCACGGCCTGCGGCACAGTGTCCACCGGCACGGCCGGCACATTGCGCGCGTAAGCCAGCACCAACCCCACCACCATGGTCACGGTCAGCATGACAAAGATGCCCAGCAGCGTAAACACCACGCGCGCCGATTCGCCGCGGCCGCGGATGGTGAGGAACCATGTCACGGCGGCCAGCGCCGCGCCGATGAGGAAGTGCCAGACCCAATCGGTGCCGTACATGCCCAGAATCGACAGCAGCTGATCACCGCCCGACAAAGCCGATACGACGATCGTCAGCACGTAGTCCTGAATCAGCGTTACCGCCACGATCAGGCTGAGCGTGGGCTTAAGGTAGCGCATCGACGCCGTGTACGAGCCGCCGCCCTCGTTAAAGACGCCCAATGAATACATGTATAACGCGCCGAAAACAAAGTTCGCTCCGGCGATGATCAGCACCGCGATGTAAGCGTGGCTCTGCAAGCCATAGGGATGCAGTGCGCTCATCATTTCGCCGGTGGCGTAGAAATACGACGTGAAGTAGTCCACGCCAAACAGCGCCAGCGCCGCCAGCAGCCCAATCTGCCCGGCGCCGTGGACGTGCGCGTGTTCCTTGCTCTCGCGGGGAGAAGCCTTCCACGCCAGAAACACAATCACCAACAGCAGGATAACCGATAACATAGTCTCACCCGTTCGCTTTACTGCGCGACTGTGACAGGGCGCGATACGCCTGCTGCGCGCCGGTGTCAAACGCCGCTTCAAGCATCTGTAATTCGGCCAGCAGGTGCTGCCGCGTGGACGCGTTGAGGCGCGTGTCTTCGGCCACCTTGGCCTGCTCTTCCTGCGCGGCCCGCACCACAAACGCCGGTACAAACATGATGCGGCCCGCCGGGATCACCTCAAAGTTGTTGAGCTGCAACTCCAGCGTTTGATCGTTGAAGTACGGCAGGCTCAGACTGAGGCCGCGATTCAACTCGCCGCGCGCCGCCCGGCTGCGGATGGTGGCGATGATGTTGCGCGTCTGATAGCGGGCCAGCGCCCGCCCCTGGTTGATGAGCTGGCCCAGCATGCCATAGCGCTTGTGCTGATAGTCCTCATCGGCCACGATGTACGGCGCAAACGCCCGCGCCAGGTGCAGGATTTCTACGTAGCGCTGCATCGACGCCAGATGCGCTTCGGCCTCGGCCAGCGTGTTCACCAGCAGCTGATCCTGATCGTCGAAGGCCACCCACTGCGGCAGATAAAAGCGCCGCGCCGCCGTGGCGTACGGCACCTGCAATTCGCCCCGCCCGTTCTCCGATCGGCCTTCTTCGACAATCGCGTCGGTCGCCGCCGTAATGGCCGATTCCGGCTCCTGCAAGCCGGCCACCGGCAGCGTGGGAATCTCCTCGTCTTCGGCAGCCACGTACGTCACCGAGCGGCCGCTGGGCAGCAGGCCGCGCACCATGTACATGGCGGTGGCGTAGCGCAGCAGCCGCGCGCTGATCACCACAGCCGGCTGCGGCGACTGCTCCAGTTCGCCCAGCCGCACGCGCAGCTGCTTGCGCACATCGGCATTGCGAGACAGCCGATCGAACAAGCCCGCGCCGCCCACCACCTGTTCGCGTTGATCGGCGGGCACGGTCAGCGGCCGGGATTGATCGGCGGGATCGAAGACCTGATCGGGCAGTCGAAAACGCGCCTGCGCAGTGTGCTGCACAATCGCCTCAGCCAGAGCGCGCGCCTGAGCTTCGACAAAGCGCTGCGTCAGCGGCGTTTGCGCTGCAAAAGCCCGCCCGGCTGCTTCGTATTCGTGCTGCAGCGCCAACACTGCTTCTCCGTTGTGACCCATCTTCCAACTCCTTGAATTTAGCCGTGCAAGCTTTCCCACAGCCAGATCAGGCCAAATTCGGCCATGACCGTCACGCCGATGAGCGTGCCCTGAACCCAGCCCCTGGACGCTTGCGAGATCAAGATTTGCACTTCCAAAAACGTGCCGATGATGCCCACCGGAACCAGCCCCAACACGGCGTCTTTCACCGAACGGCGCGGCGGCGGGGCCGGAAAAAATTCCTGCAATTCACAAACCGGCACAGCAAAACGATCGGCCAGCACGGGCGCCAACATCGAGGTGCGTCCCAGCCGCGACCGGGCCAGCTGGCCGGCATGGCAGACGATGGCGTCGCCAGCTTTCAGCCGTCCGGCGATTGCCGGCAGCCAGTTGGCCCCGATGGTCACCTGTATCTCGACGGTTACGTCTGCGTCCATCGTCAGTGCGGCCAGCGTCGTCAATCGCCGCCGCAGCGACGCTTCCATGTTCGCATCGTGCGCCAGCCCCACCAGCAGCACCGCGGCCCGGCGCGGCGAAGCCATCAGCCACACGCGGCGGGCCAACAGCGCCTCGTCCAGCGGCGCTTCGGGCACCAACACTACCAGCCGCCGCAGCCCGGCAGGCAGCTGCCGCGGATCACTGATCACAGATTGGGACGCCACGGGATATTGGGTCATGCCGTTTGTCTCCGTTTTCCGGTGATACGCTCAGTGTATCAGCCCAAAATAAAACGGCGACAAAAGTTCGGACCAATTGCATAAAGGACAAATAAAAATTGGAGGCTGGAACGAGCGCGCGTCATTGTTTTGCCGACTGACTTCTCCGGCGAATGAATTCGCGGCTGGCGGGCGGGCCGCCTTCAAGCGCGAGAACGCAGTCGCCACCAAACTTTGACACGCACTCCGTAAAAGCGTAAAACGTAAAAGGGGCGAATGAATTCGCGTCTGGTGGGCGTGCCGCCGATCGTCGGCCGGCGCCGACGAGACCCCGTCCACGCCGGTGGACGTTCAGCCCACGGCTCCACAGGCGCGATTTCAATCGCCAGCATGCCGCCGCCAAGCTTTGACGCACACTCCGTTGGAACTCGAAAGATGGAGGTTAGAACTCGGAAGTAGGAGATCGGAACTCGAAGGCTGAAAGTTGGAACTCGAAAGGTGGAGAGCGGAGAGTTGGACAGCCGCACCAACACATCACGCAACCGGCGGCTGATCGAAGATCGATCAACCGCCGGGTTTGCCTGGCTGCCGCTGTATGGCGACCGATCGTTACTGCACGGCCGGCTTCAATTCAAAGGTGCCGGTGACTGCGGGCGAAATCTTCAACAGCGGATCGGTGCCGGGTTTGCCGGTCAGGCTCATGGTAAGGCGCTCGGCTGAGATCTGACCCATGCGCGCGTAGTTCAGCGCATCGCCCAGCACGCGGGCGGCTTCCTGTGGCGCGTGGAAGCCGGTGCTGTTCTCGGATGAGATGAAGTCCCAACGCATGTTGGCCTTGCGCTGGAAATCCCACGCTTCCTTCAACTGCTCATCCGTCGCGCCGGCGGCCCTGGCCGCGTTGATGGCGTCGATGAGCGCGATGATGGCCGTCTCGGTCTCACGCAGCTGGCCGGCGGTGCGATTCTGAATGGTGAGGATGCGCTGCACCAGCGCGGCTTCGTCCTGTTTGTGGCAGGTCTGGCAGGCGCTGTTGACGTTGGTCAGCGGGCTGCGAATCCAGTGATCGCTGATCTTGGTGGCGCCTTCGCGGATGTAGGGCATATGGCAGTCGGCGCAAGCCACACCCGATTGAGCGTGCAGGCCCTGCGAATACAGCTCAAACTCCGGGTGCTGCATCTTCAGCAGCGGCGCGCCGGTCTCCTTGTGCGACCAATCCTTGAAGCCGTACTCGTCGTAGTAGTCGTTGATGTTGTCGATGTTCAAACCCTTCTCCCACGGGAACGTCAGAATCTTGTTGTCGCCGCGGAAGTAGTATTCCACGTGGCACTGGCCGCAGACGTAACTGCGCATCTCCTGACGGGTGGCCTGGGTCACATCGATGCCGCGCGCGGCCATGGCGTTGACAAAGGCCGGCCGCGTGATGCGCAGCGCCATGGTCTGCGGATCATGACAGTCGTTGCACGTAATGCCGCTGTGCAGCGTGCCGGAAATTTCGGCGTAGGGCGTGTGATTGAACGCTTCCCAGCCCATCGACTTGATGAGATTGGGCGCGTCGCCGCTATGGCAGTTGGCGCACGCGCCGGGCTGCTTGACCACCACCTGCCGCTGCGTCTCCTTCTGATCGATGAGCGAGTAATAATGGCTGCGCTCCTCGTTGAAGTCCACGGCAAAGGCATAGCCGTTCCACAGCCGCTTCATGGCGGGATAGCGCGCCAGTTTGTCGTATTGCTGGCTGCCGCCGTACACGGTGGGCACGGTGTCATCCCGCATCATCATGAAGCGATCGTATTCCTGCGGGAAGTTCTGCCCCCACACGGCAGGGTCGGTCTCGCCGTCTTTCACTTCGACGATGCGGGCGGGTGAGACGGCGGCTTCGTTCTTGCGGGTATTGATGTTGACCAGCAGCGCGCCCACGGCAAACAACAGGACCAGGCCCAGCATAAAGGCCGCGACGAGCAGCCACGGTCGCGCCCCGGGGCGGCGGGGTTGGGGTGATTGAGTTACAGTCATCGATCTTCCTCCAGGTAGTATAAAGGCAGGCTACGGCTTGCCGGCGCTGTTTTGATCATGGCCGACTGTGGCATGACAGCGCAGACAGTCTTCCGGCTCCGATTGACCCACGTGGTTGATCATCTCGGTCACATCGGCGTGACAGTGCAGGCAGTTCTCTTCGGTCACCTGCCGGTTGAAGGCCGTGATGCGGATCGGCTCCGGGAAGTCTTGCAGCGTAAAGGCGCGGCTGTGATTGAAGCCGTTCAACGCCTTGACGAGGTACTTCTCCGGGAAGGTGTGCGGGATGTGGCAGTCGTTGCAGGTGGCCACCGCTTTGTGGCTGCCCTTGGTCCACGCATCGTACACATCGCGCATGACGTGGCAGTTCACACACGCCTGAGGATCGTCCGACAGATACGAGGTGCCCTCGGCGTAGGCCAGCGTGAAGATGCCCAGGCCCGCTACTCCGCCAAACAGCAGCGCCACCAGCACCCAGGCCCAGCGGTAACGGTGGGCGGGCGGCCCGGCATTGGACGGTGCTTCACTCATACTTCCCTCCTGACAGATGGATGATGAATCGGATCAAAAGGCCGCAATGACCAGCACGGCGAAAGCGATCGAGTGCACGATCTCAATGACGCCCAGGCGTGGCAAACTGAGCGTGCGCCTGTCCTGCCAGCGGGCTGCGCCATAGATCACCTTCAGCGTCATGGGGACAAAAGCCAGCGGCAGCAGCAGCGGTCGGTGATCCAGCGCCACCAGCGCGATGATCAGCGTCAGCACCACCGCCTGATAGGTGAGGCACGCTCTGGCTTTGACCAGCCGCTCGCTCAGGCGATCGGGGGCGGGCAGGCGCGGCTGTTGACGCACTTTCAATTTGATGTAGAAGACCGTGCCGCCAAAGTACAAGCCGTTGACGATCCACAGCAGCAGGGCCGTGGCATCCAGTTGGCCGCCCGCGACGTAATAGGCCAGCGGCGCGCCCAGCGCCAGGCCGAAGATGCCGATCAGTTCGCCGGCCGCAGACATGTCCTGCCTGCGCGCGACGAGCCACAGGTTGAGGACGATCAACAGGCCACCGAGCAGACCGATCGGGACGAGGAGGAACAATCGGTGGGCGGCCACCAGCCACAGGCCGCACAATGCGGCCAGTACCCCATATCCGATCGACCAACTGAGCAATCGAGATCGATCGGCCGAGGGGCGTTTGCGCGTTTTGACCAGGGTGGCCAGCGGGTAACGCAGCAAGAAGAAGGCCAACGACGCAAGCCACAGGACGACGACGCGCGGCGCCGCCTGAGGCGCCACCAACGTGCCAATAATCAGGGGCACACTCCACATGGCCCACGCGCCGTGTTCGTGGGGCAGCGGCGGTTTTAACGAAGCGATCATGAGCAAGTCACCTGACCGGGATCGGTGGAATCCATGGGGCAGACTGCCTGGCAGATGGTTGGGCGGGCGTGATCGAAATCGCGACCGCAGGCGTGGCAGTGCGCGCGAGTTTCGTAGCACCAGACTTCAACTTCCGGCTCGCCGCACCACGGGCAGATCACGTAATCGGGAAAAGGCTGTCCGGCTTCCATGGTTCACGCGCCCCGTCTTTCGTGCTGAATTTCACACGGCTTTAGTATAGACGGCGCCGGGCTTTCAGCCTATGATGCAGGTCATATGCGGAAACGCAGCGAACCTCCCGATCGGGAGGCTCGCTGGAGTGAAGGCGGCGGTCGGTGCGGCTTATTCCACTTTTTCGACGACGATGGTGAGGCGGGCGGCCAGCGCGGCGATGGCGCCGATGGCGGCCCAAACCGGCAGGAGCAGCGCGCCAACCACACCCAGGGTCAGCGGAATCTCGATGAGGGTGTTGCCCTCTTCGTTCTTCAGCGTGATGCGGCGGATGTTGCCTTCGTGCAGCAATTCCTTCAACTTGCCCATCAAGGCGTCGCCGGTGACTTTGAACTCTTCGGTGCGCGGCGTGCCTTCGGAAGCGGGTTCAGCCGTTTCGGGCGCGGGGGTCGCGGATTCGTCGCTCATGGCTTATCCTTTCACGCAGGGTTATGAAAATAGTATAGGGTGGTTTGTGGGCGGCGTCAACTAAGGCTCGACCGGCATGATGATCCACATGATGATGTAGACCAGCAGGCCCGGCCCGCCGGCCAGCGCAAAGAGCACAAACAGCAGGCGGACGAGAGTGGGATCGACGTTGAAGTACTTGGCGATGCCGCCTGCCACGCCGGCCAGCATTCGATCGGAGCGGCTGCGATACAGTCGATTGGGTTCAGCAGACATGGTGATGGTCTCCTTCGTTGAATGTTGAGGCCATTATACGAGACCCGACCGGCTGAGTCATCCGCCCAAAGTCCCAAACCCGCCTCCGCTTTTGCCGGAGGGGAACGGGGCAGCGCCAGAGCGGCAACAACGACACGGCGCGGGCACGTTGTGATGTGCCCGCGCCGTTTTCAACCGCCGGACTGTCATCCGGCGGGAGCGGTAGGGTTAATCAGAGCGGCCCGGCTAGTGCGCGACGTTGCCCATGGCGACATCACCCACTTTGATGAGGCCCAGCGCGCCTTTGCCGGTGTAGGCAAACGAGTGGGTGACGAACGGATACAGGCCGGCGTCCGGGATGACGAGTTCGACCATGTAGCCGCCGCCCGGCGGGATGGTGACGGTCTGCATACCATGCTGCTCGTTCTTGGGATTGCCGTCGGCGTAGGCAGCGTCAAACAGCGCACCGATGACGTGAAAGGCCGAGAAGGTGGTGGGGCCGGCGTTGACCACCCACAGCCGGATGCGCTGGCCGGGTTCGGCGGTTAAGGGCGCGTCCTTATACTGGTTGGCAAAGCCGTTGAAGACTACGTAATCCGGCTGGACGGTGTTCATCTTGTCGCCGCCGGTGTGGAACAGGCCGTCGCTGCCCTTGTTGACGTAGAACTCGCTCTGCACCAGCACGTATTCCTTGTCCACCGGCTTGAGATCCGGCGACGAGACGATGATGGCGCCGTACATGCCGTTGGCGATGTGGTGAATGACGGGCGGCGTGCCGCAGTGATACATGAACACGCCGGGATAGTTGGCCGTCCAATCGAACGAGATTTTCTCGCCGGGATTGATGGACACGTAGTTTTTGTCCCACGGCGTCTGGGCGGCGTGGAAATCGATGGAGTGCTGCAGCGCGCCGTCGTTGATCAGCGTAAAGGTCACCTTGTCGCCCAGATTGACGTGCAGCACCGGACCGGGCACGGTGCCGTCGTAAGTCCATACGTCCACCGGCACATCGGGCGCGATCTCGCTGACCACGTCCTTGACGTGCAGCGTGATCTCTTTGACGGGATTGCTCGACGCCGGCGGCAGCACCGGGTCGAAGGTCTTGTGCGGTTCGTGGGGCGCCACGGGCACATCGGGAACGGGCGTCGCCGCCGCGCCATGAGCCGCCTGCTCCGGCGCAACCAGGGTGGCGCAAGCCGTGGCGACCAACGAAACGGCGATTAGAATCGCCACAAATATCCAGCGCAATTTCATGTTGTTGCCTCCCTTGAGACGTCAAGATTTTTCATATATAGATTAATCTTATTCGCAAAGAATACTATGACGCACATCATGTCGGCGCAGTGTGCGCGGCCAGATATGGGAGTCGCCGATTATGGCAACAGTCGAAGTTGAGGGCTAATTGTGGGCCAAAACGCGCGCGGCGCGAATCTTTGGCCAGATATGGGAGAACGCCAAATGAGAGGCCGACAACAGATAGGATGTAGTTAAGTTGCAGTTAGGTTGCACGGAAGATGAGGCCAAATGACCGGTAAAGCTGCACCCCCATATCTGGCAGGGAGTGCCGGTGCAATTTCACGCGCCGGGCGGCTTGATGCGCGGCCAGGCGTGCGCGGCAAAGCACAGCACCGCCAGCGCTTCGGCGAGGCGGCCGGCCAGTACCACGCTCGGGGGTGCGGCCAACCACTGCCCAAGGCCCGCGCTCAACACGCCGACGTTGAGCAAGCCATAGGCCAGCCAGCCAAACGTTTGATTGCCATAGCGCGGCTCGCGGCTGAAACGCGGCAGAATCCAGAAGGCGATGCCCATGCCCAGCTGCAGCGTCCAGCCGACGAGCACAAACTCGATGTGCAGCGGCAGCAGGCGCAGCAGCGCGCCATCGATGGGCACGCCCTTCTGCGTGAGCATCAGCGCGCCGATGAGGAAACCGGCGGCCAGATACATCAGCGCCGTGCGAACCGGCCAGACGCTCAGGCGAATCACGCTAGCGCTCCCGCACGCGCGGCCAGGCGTTGCCCACAAACGCCCACCCGCCGATGAGCTGTGCCACCGCCGAGAGGGCCAGCAGCCAGCCCAGGGGCCAATCGGGACGGATGGCGACCAGCGGCTCACCAATCGCCCGCATGATCAGGCCGACGTTGAGCAGCACATAGGCCGTCCACGCCAGACCTTCGCGGCCGCGCGGGAGCTCTTTGGACTGTTTGGGCAGCATCCAGAACAGCACGCCAAAGATCAGCTGCGTGACCCAGCCCACCATAAACAGGTGAAAATAGACGGGAGTCAACGCCGCCAGTTCCGCGGGCAGATCGAAGGCGGCGCGCGCGGCCACCAGTGCGCCCGTTAACAACGCGGCCACCAGATAAACGAGCGCGGTCTTGATGAAGAGGCGGGTTAAACGCGGCATGATTCAAGCCGGCCTTTTCCGTACCGACAAAGCCATGTTGCCCAGAAAGATCAAGATGGTGAGCACGTTGATCAACCCCATCCACTGCCGCAGCGGCTGATCGGCGGCCAGATCGGCAATGATGCGCAGCATCAGCGAGCCTTGCAGCAGGATCAGATGCGCGTAGAAGCGCGGCCGATAAGCCACGTCAACCGGCAGCACGGCTGGAATGATGATGGGCGCGTGCCCGAAGATCATGGAGAACACGAAGCCCAGAAACAGCGTGTGATACATCGCGTCGTAGAGGAAACCGTTGGTGGACGTGCCGCCCACGCTCAGCCATAGCAGGCCGCCGACGATGAGCCAGAGGTAGCCTGGCAGCAGGCAGGCCGCGATGAAGCGCGTGAGCCCGGACTGGCGGACGGTGCGACGCGCCACATCGTAACGCAGCAGCCACGCGCCGAACAGCACCAGGCCCGCGCCCGCCAAACGGAGGCCGACATCGAACAGGGCCAGCGAGACAAACAAACCGATCGAGAACGCGCCGAGCGCGACCTTGAAGATGGTGCGGCTGCGTTGATTCAACATCAGCACGCGCGACAGTTCCAATCGCTCGCCGGCAATCGTCAAGATCAAGAAGCCCGCCCACCAGGGCACGGCGTTGTACGCGGGCAGTCCCAACAGCCACAGGGCGTTGCCCACCAGCCACATGATCGAGCCCAACGCCATGGCGCCGATGTCGATGGTGGAGCGAATCTGATAAATGAAATAGAAGACGACGACCAACCCCAGCGCGGCGGCGGTGATGAAGCCGCGCCCGACTTCAAACGGCAGCCCGCTGAACAACGTCAACGCCCCCACCGCCGACAGCAGCGGCACGATGTAGGTCCAGCGTTTGCCCAACGCCACGGCACGCTCCAGACTGACCAGCGTGCCCAGAAAACCGGAGATCATCAGTGCGCCGTGCTGACCCAGAATGGGCACGGGCAGCGGCGGCAGCCGCCAGCCGACGCGGCCCAGCGCTGCCCACAACGCGGCTGTGAGCGAGATGATGACGAGGATGATGAGGGGCGCGTGGGCGCGCCGATTGAAAGAACGCGGACTGTGCATGGTCTCCCCCGGACCATCATGGTAGTCCCGCGAGCCGCCGTTGAGTATGATTCAAATCATGATGATCGATCAGGCGCGCAGCAGAAACTGCAGCGGTTCCGCCACGCGCGCGCGCCACGCCCGCTCCGAATGTTCCGCGCCGTCAAACTTGCGGGTCTGCCAGTCGCGTCCGGGGGCATACCCCGCCTGCGCCAGCCGCTCATCCATGCGCTGTTGATAAGGCGCGTACGGCGCATCCAGCGTATCGGTGCCAAAATCAAAGTACAGGCGGTGCGCACCGGGGCGCGGCAGATTGGCGCCGAACCAGTCGATGAGCAGCGTCCCGCCGATGGGCCAGTGCGTGGACAGGCAGGCGGCGCCGCCGAAAATGTGCGGATAACGGCACAGCGCGTACAGCGACATCAGCCCGCCCAGGCTGGAACCCATGACAAAGGTGTGTGGTTGTTCGGCGCACGTACGATATTTTTCGTCGATGAAAGGCTTGAGTTCTTCCACGATGAAGCGCAGATAGTCATCGGACTGCGGCAGGCCGCCGTAGGCGCGCACAAACCGATCGGCCAGGCGGCGGCCCGCCGGTTCGATCAACGGCTGGCAGGGCATGTACTCGCGGCGGCGTTCGAGCGTGCACCAGATGCCGACGACGATGACGCCGGCGATCGTGCCGGCGGCCATCAGCTGCCCGATCGCTTCGGCGACGCCCCAGGTGACGCCGATGTAGGCTTGCGTCGGGTCGAAGAGATTCTGGCCGTCGTGCATATAGAGCACGGGATACCGTGCGGTTGATTGCGCGTACCCCGGCGGCGTCCACACTTCCACGTGACGAGGCGCGATATGCTGCGAGGCGAAATCTGCATGGCGGTGGAGGACGCCATCCGCATGCGCGATGGCGAGCGGGCCGGAGTCTGACATGAGTCCTCTCGACGATCGGGATAAATTGCCGACGTTCACAGACGGGCGAGATGGAGCCTGGCTGAGTCAATTATAACTCATGGCGTGGCTGGGGCGGCCCGTCAGGACTTCGGCCAGCGGCTGTCAGGTTGAGTGGGGCCGCCGACGTATAATGGCAGCACGTCACTCACCCGGGAGGCCCGACCACATCCAGTTGATTGCGTGGCGAACGCGCGGTGAACGCACGGCGAATGAATTCGCCGGCTGGTAACGAAAACACGTTAAAACGTGTTTCAACACGTTTCGATTGCGAACCGTTGAATTCACAAGGTAGCGTGCAGCGTGTAATCGATGAGTGGCTCAACCAGAATTAGTCATCTTGCGCAGGAGGTGCAGCATGGCAGAGACAACGACCGCGACGGACAGGCGGGCGATGATGTTAAAGTCGGGACGAGGCATGGTACAGGGCGCGATCAACGTGGGCCTGACCGTCTGGGCGGTGCGTGACATCCGCCGACGCGGCGACGACGAAATCAAGGGCAATCGCAAGTTCTGGCTGCTGGCGGCCTTTGCCCCGCCGATTGGCCCGCTGGCCTACCTGGTGTTTGGCCGCCGGAGCAGCGCGGCTGTGACTGAACTGGAGCCGGGGACAGATGAACCGGTATGAAGTACCAGAGCGTCGTAGCTGTCCGACGCGGGGGATCAGACATGTGGCCGTTGTAATCGCATCGTTATCGCGATAAACATCATCTGATCATCACACACGACGAAGCCCGCATCGGTGCGGGCTTCGTAATGCTTGAGCTCGTGCCGGCTGGTTGTCCCTCACCTCGTCGGCGCCGGGCGGCCGAACGGTTCCACATTGCAATTGACAAGCGAACCGAAGCGTCGTATGCTGGACGTAGCAACCTAAAACTGCGCATGGAGGAGACGCGCCGATGAGTGATCGACGCCCGACGATTGAGCGGGGGCAGACAGCGCTCAACACGGAGGGAGTTCATGTCGCGTCATGCCGTCTCGTTGTTGGTGGTT
Organism: uncultured Anaerolineae bacterium; assembly: GCA_964550855.1. Taxonomy (GTDB): domain Bacteria; phylum Chloroflexota; class Anaerolineae; order Fen-1058; family Fen-1058; genus JAGOBP01. The sequence continues at coordinate 16,515 of CAZKBQ010000027.1, read as the reverse complement.
GTCGTCGTGGCAGTGAGTGCGTTAACGCTGGTGTTAGGCGCGGTGGGTTCAGCAGGCGCACACCCGGCGCGTGACGTAGCCCTCATTAGTCCTCCCCAAAGCGCCAGTCCGTCCCCGGCCTCAACTGCGGCGCTGACTGTCGCCCTCGCCGCCGAACCCGATCGGCTTGACCCCGCGCTGACGTTTGACAGCAACGCCTTCCTGATCGGCGCGCAGATCTACGAAACGTTGATCACCTACGCGCCGAACGATCTCTCGCCGCTGCCTGGCCTGGCCGATACGTGGTCGGTCTCCGCTGACGGCAAAGTGTGGACGTTTAACATCCCTCCCGGTATCAAGTTTCACGACGGCACGCCGCTGGATGCTTTCGCCGTCGCCGCGAATTTCAATCGGTGGTGGGACCCTGCCAATCCCCACCATACGGGCACCTTCGACTACTTTGGCGGACTGTTCGGCGGTTTCAAGGGCGATCCCGATTGTTGGCTGCTCAACGTCGAAGCGCCCGACGCCGCCACCTTCCGCCTGACGTTGAAGCGCGCCTACAGCACACTGCCGGTGCTGCTGGGTTCGCCGGCGCTGGGCATCGCCAGCCCGGCCGCGTTTGGCGCGCTGGACACGCAGCCGGTGGGCAGCGGACCGTTCAAATTCGCCAACTGGCTCGCGGGCGATCGCATCGAGTTGATCGCCAACGCGCAGTATCACGGCCGCGCGCCGCAGTTAAACGCGCTCACGTTCAAGATCACGCCTGATGAAGCCGCGCGGCTGGACGATCTCTCAGCGAATCGGGCGCAGCTGGCCTTCGACATCGATCCGGGCACGCCGATCGTGGATGCGAATTTGCGGTCGTTGTGGCGGCCAGCGCTTAATCTCGGTTATCTGGGCATCAACCGCGCGCACGGGCCGCTGGGTAACGCGCTGGTGCGGCAGGCCATCGCCCACGCCATCGACAAATCCACCCTGCTGGCCAATCACTACCGCGCAGGCGATGAACCGGCATCGCAGTTTCTGCCGCCTGCTTTGCCCGGGTATGACGCAACCATCGACGACTACGATTACGATCCGAATCTGGCGCGCGCCCTGCTGACGCAGGCCGGCTATCCGCACGGCTTCAACACCACGCTGGCGCTGCGCAACGTGCCGCGCATCTACCTGCCTGATCCGGTGGGCACCGCCAACGCCATCGCCGCCGATCTGCAGGCGGTGGGCATCACCGCCACGGTATTGATCTCCGAATCGAGCGAGTTCCTCAACGCCGTGTGGTCGGGCCAGACCGATCTGTTCCTGCTGGGCTGGGGTGCCGATTATCCGAGCGCGGACAATTTCTTCGGGCTGGTGCTGTGCGATCGATATCTGGCTTACGGCGCCAAAGACACCGTTCTCTGCAACATGATCGATCAGGCGCTCGCGACCACGGACTACGTCGCGCAGCTGGCGCTGTACCGCTCGGCTTCGCAGCGCGTGCACGACACGCTGCCGGTCGTGCCGCTGGCGCACGGCCAAAGCCTGATCGTGGCACGGCGCGAGGTGGCCGCCCTGTGGCCGTCGGGCCTGGGCGTGGAGTCGTTCAAAGACACGTACCTGATCGATCCGGCGACCTCGGCTGTGGACGCCTCAGCCCACGGTGAGCCGTGGTCATTGGATCCCGCGCTGGATTACGACGTGGCGGGCGCCGCCTTGATTGGCCAGGTCTACGAGTCGCTGCTTGCGTACAAGCGCGAGAAGGCCGACGAGTTTGCGCCGCTGCTCGCCACGCAGTGGACGGTTTCGCCCGACGAGCGCACGTACACCTTTACCCTGCGCCCCGGTGTGCGCTTCCACAACGGCGCCGCGCTCGACGCGGAAGATGTGGCCTTTACGTTCTGGCGCGGTATGTTGATCGGCGGGCCGGATTCGCCGCAGTGGATGATCGACACGGCGCTGCTGGGCGTAAGCGATGTGACGATGTTGATCGCGCCCGATGGATCGTTGATCGGCGATCGGGACGCATTGCTGGCGCAGCCGGCTGCCGCGCGGCAGGCCGCGTGTGAAGCGGTGAAACAGACCGTCACTTTCAATGCCGTCAACCGTACCGTCACCTTCCGCTTGCCGCAGGCGCACGGCCCCTTCCTGTCTGTCCTCGCCACGCCGTGGGGATCGATCATGGACAAGGACTGGCTCATCACCTACGGGCCGTGGGACGGCGACTGCGCCACGTGGGCGTCGTCATACGCCATTGCCGCGCAGGACAGCCCCATTGCAGATCGAGTGAACGGCACCGGCCCCTACATGCTGGACTACTGGATCAGCAACGATTCGATCGGACTGACGCGCAATCCGCTGTACTGGCGGCAGATCCCGATGTGGCCCGGCGGCCCCAGCGGCCCCGCGTCGATTCCGCACGTCACCATCCGCTATTTAAGCACCGCTGAGAACGCGGCCTTATTATTAAGCGGTGAAGCCGACTGGGGTGCCGTGGGTGTGGCCGATGCGGTGACGTTGAGCCAGCACGTGATGCTGGATTACGACGGCGCGGCCGGCCTGAGCAGCACGCTCAAGTATCCCACCGGCACGCTGCGCGCCTATCACAACATCTACGCCAACAACGCCAGCGACGCCCTCTTTGTCTACAGCATTACCGCCGGCGGCGCGAACAACTACTTGGGCAGCGGCGCGCTGGACGGGAACGGCATCCCGCCCAACTTCTTCACCGACCTGAACGTGCGCAAAGCCTTCAACTACGCCTTTGACTGGCAGGCGTACATCGACAGCGTCTTCGGCGGCGCGGCCAGTCAGCGGCGCGGGCCGATCATCAAGACGGTGATGGGCTATCGCGACGATCAACCCACGTACTTCTACAGCCCCACGCTGGCGCTGCAAGAGATCAGTCAGGCGTGGGGCGGACAGGCATTGACGCAGGGCTTTGTTTTCACGTTACCTTATCGGAGCGGCAATCAGAGCGACCAACAATTTGCAGAGATTCTGAAAGCGGATCTGGAAGCACTCTCGCCCAATTTCCGCGTCAACCTGCTGGAACTCGACTTTGAAACGTGGCGGGATGATCGGCGAGCGGGAAGGCTGCCCATTTTTGTGGGAGGCTGGTTGCAAGACATCGCACATCCCAGCAACTGGGTGTACGGCTACTTGACCGGCTTCTATGCCAACCTGCAGCGGTTGCCGGCTGATCAACGATCGATCTATCAAGCCAAGGCCGACGCCTGCCTGCTGCTCAGCGGTGCGGCGGCCGAAGCGTGTTACGCCGACATTCAGACGACGACGTATCTCAGCGCGACGGATATTTTCCTGGCGCAGAGCTTCGCCACACAGTTCAGCAGCGCGCGGCTGCGCGGCTACTACGTCAACAACGGGCTGTTGGATCAGTATTTCTACGCGCTGACCAAGGGCGATCTGCCCGTCATCGAAACGGCCACGCCGACCAGCACCGTCACGATCCCGTTCACCAGCACCACCGGCACGACGGCGAATGTGCAGGTGCCCGCCGGCGCGGTGACGCAGACCACGACGATCGTCGCCGTTCCGGACGTGCCCGCGCCCGATGCGCCCGGCGGCTTCCAGCTGGGCAACCTCACCTTCAACCTGCAAGCCTACGTCGATAACACGTTGGTACCCTCGGTCACCTTCGCCAGCGCCATCACGCTGACACTGCACTACAACGATCAGGCCCTGGGCCTCGTCGCCGAAGACCAATTACTGCTGTTGTGGTGGAACGGCAGCGACTGGGTGGATGCGGCCTGCGGGCCATATCAGCGCGATCTGATCAATAATGTGCTCACTGTGCCGATCTGTCACTTCAGCCAGTTCTCAATCGGCGGTACGGTGAAGATCGGTCTAATCGTGGACGGACCGACGCCCTTCGACGGCAGCTTCAACGAGATGGCGTATCAGGGCTTGCAGCGCGCGCAGACGGAGTTGGGTGTGGTGGGAACGGTCTACACCACAACCAGCGGCGGCCCGTACGAACCGCAGTTTGCCCAGTGTGCGGCTGAGGGCAATGCCTTGTGTGTGGGCGTGGGTTCCCCGATGTTTGGCGCTGGCATCGCCGCAGCCAACGCCGCCACCACCACGAAGTTCGCCGTAGTGGACTATGAGTTCAGCTATCCGCCGGCTAACCTGCGGGGCATCACGTTTGCGGAAGACGAAGTCGGCTACCTGGCGGGTGTGCTGGCGGGGAAGATGACGACGAGCAATGTGGTCGGCGCAGTAGCCGGCTGGCCGCTACCGGCGGTCGAGCGGTTTGTGGCGGGCTATCGCCACGGCTTCATGTGCAGCAATGCGCACCTCACCGCTACGACGTTGATCACCTACGCCAATACCTTCACCGATCCCAATCTGGGCGCGCAGATCGCTCAGCAGCAGATCGCCAATCGGGCCGACGTAATCTTCAACATTGCCGGGCTGACCGGCAACGGCGCGATCCTGACAGCCACACAGTCGGGCAAGTGGGCGATCGGCGTGGACACCGATCAGTACGTAACGCTGTTCGGCAACGGCGCGGTCGCCGGCGCAAACAAGCTGTTGTCCAGCGCCATGAAGCGCGTGGACAACGCCGTATTCAGCACGATCGCCGACGTGATCAGCGGCACATTCACGTCTGGCAATACCGTGTATCGGCTTAATGACAACGGTGTCGGTCTCGCCCCGTTCCATGGCGCGAACGCCGCTATTCCGCAAAGCGCGAAGAACGCCGTCGAGGCGGCGCGGCTGGGCATCATCAACGGCACGGTCGATGTCAACGACGACTGTCGTGAGTACCTGTATCTGCCGTTGATCAGAAGATAATGCTACGCGCCGCAGCGTCGGTTGTGTGCTAGAAAACGGGCGCCCGTTGGGAACGGGCGCCCGTTTTGATTAAGGCGGTGAAGAGCTTAAGCGAAAGCGGGCCGGCCGCGCGTGATCGACATCGGCTGGGCCAGCGGCTGCTCGGCCAAGACACGCTCGGTCGTCAGGCGCGCGGAGAGCAGCGCCATCGGCAGGCCGCTGCCGGGATGCGTGCTGGAGCCGACGAAGTACAGGTTGCCATAGCGCGCGTGCCGGTTGTGCGGCCGCAAATAGCCCACCTGCCAGAAGTTGTGACTCAAGCCAAAGGCCGCGCCTTTGGCCAGGTTATAACGATCGCGCCAGTCACGCGGCAGGTAACGCACCTCAAATTTGAGATGCCGATCGAGATCGGTGACGCCGATCTCCTTCAGACGATTCACCACGCTCGATCGCGCCTGCGCGGCTAATCTGTCCCAGTCTTGCGGCGTGGCCTCCGCCAGATGACCGCAGGGCACCAGCACGAACAGCGTGTCTTGTCCGGCAGGCGCAGCGGCCGGATCGATGCGCGCCGGGGCGTGGACGTAGAAGCTGGGCCGATCGGGCAGCGTGTGATCGTCGAAGATGCGTTCGAAGCTGGCGCGATAATCGCCCGACAGGAAGATGTTGTGAACGCCCAGTTGATCGTAAACGCGATCCGTCGCCCAGTAAAACATGATGGCCGAGCAGGTGTACTTGAGCCGCGCCAGCCGATCGGCCTCGGCGCGATCCGGCAGCAGTTGATCATAGGCGTACGGCAGGTCGGCGTTGACGATGATTACATCAGCATCGAGCGTCGAGCCGTCGGCCAGCGTGACGCCCGCCGCGCGGCCGCCGGCGATGTTGATGCGCTGCACGGGCGCGTTGTACACAAAGTGCACGCCGTTTTTCTGCGCGATACTGACGAGGCTCTCGATCACCCGGTAGAGACCGCCCATGGGAAACCACACGCCGTCGCACAATTCGGTGTACTGCAACAGCGAGTACGTCGCCAGCGCGTCAAACGGGCTGACGCCCAGATACATATTCTGGAAGGTGAACGCGGCCTTCAGGTGCGGATCGGCGAAGTAATGGCCGATGTTGGCATAGTGCTTGCGCAACGCCTTCAACTTGAACAGCAGCGGCAGGTTCTTCGGGCTGAAGTATTCCAAGAGGTTGCGGAAGTTGCGACCCACGAAGTGCTTGAGCGAGGCGTGATAGTTGGTCTCGCCTTCCACGAGATAACGCAGCAGGCCGCTGAAGCTGCCCGGCTCGATCGCTTCCAGTTGAGCCTGCAGGGCGTGCAGATCGTTGGTCAGCGCCAGCGACACGCCGTCGTCGAAGCGGATGCGATAAGTGGGATCGATGCGACGCAGATCAAGGTGATCGGTCAGGCGCTCGCCCAGGTCGGTATAGGTTTCGGCAAAGACTTCGGGCATCAGGAACAGCGTCGGCCCGATGTCGAAGCGGTGGCCGTCGCGCATCAGTTGATCACAGCGGCCGCCGGCTTTGTCATTCTTTTCCAGCACGGTGACGCGATAGCCGGCGCGCGCCAGACGCGCCGCCGCCGCAAGGCCGCCAAGGCCGGCGCCGATGACCAGCGCAGTCGAATTAGTGGACATGATTACTCCTGACTTAGATGGAGGCCTGGCACTGGCCGCCACCAGTTTTAACTGTTCTCCCGCCGCCAGTCGCCCGGCTGGCGATAGTTGGCTTTGAGCTTGAGCGCAGCAGTGCTCAGCCCGGCTTGAATCGCTTCAACGCCGTGCGCGTACAAGGCCTGCAAAAACGGGCGCGGCGGCATATGCGCGATGAACAACGCCACGTCGGCCGGCGAGGCCGTTTCATCCAGGAATCGGAAGATGCGAGCCACCGGATTGCGCTGGAACATGGCTGTAAAGATTGACCGGATCATTCCGCCGCGCTCGCGCATCAGGCGTAGCAGCAGCGCATCGCACAGGCGGAAGAATGGCGAATCGCCGGGCACGTCGAACGGCTGCCCGGTCTCGATCAGTGAGCGCACGATGGCGGCCGAATCGTCCTGAATGCGCGTGAAGGCGTAACCGGTGGAACCTTTGATCCGCCCGCCGGCCGTGCCGATGGTCATCACATGCGCGCTGACGCGACGCGGGAACGGCCGGTCGGTCAGCGGGCTGACGCCGCCCTCTTCTTCGAGGATGCGATAAGTGCCCGGTTTCAGCGTTTCCTCGACGTAGCGTTTCAACGTCGGTTCAAGTTGATGAGGACTCAGCGCGACAAACTCCATCAGAGCCGTGCGAGGTGATAAGGGCAGCACGTAGCAGAAGCGCAGTTCATTCTTCTGCGGCACGCGAAAATCGAACAGCGTGGCGGCCGTGGGATCGAAGGTGTCGTTGGCGGTCTCGATCAGCCAGCCGGTGAAGTGCTGGTACAGCGCGCCGGCATTAGCCGGATTCGCCTTGAAATCGGCCACTTTGAAGCGGCTGTCAAAGACCCAGCGGCCGAAGTAACGCCGTCCGCCCGCCGACACAACCGCGCCGGCTGCGCCTTCTTCGATGTGATCGGCGGCTGCCTGCACAAACGTGACATTGGCGTGCGCGGCCAGCCGCTGCCGGGCAAAGCGATAGAAGTCGAGGCCGCGAATCAGATGATAACGATATGCGCCAAGAGCGAGCCGGCGCGAGCCATGCTCGTCGTTCAAGCGGATGTGATCCCATGAACGATGGATAAGGCCGTCAAAGGGCGTGGGCCGATCGGACCAGAAGCAGAATGTGCGATCGTTGCGATCTTTGTCGTCCGGTTCGATGATCAGGATCGAGCGGTCACGCAGCGGACTATCGATGAGTTGACAGGCGAGGCTGAGGCCCGCCAGGCCGCCGCCCAGGATGATGTAGTCGTACTGATTCATCGAGTGTGCCACCAGAGGTTGAAGAGTATGCGCAACTTGCGCGCGCCGCTCACGTGCGCCCGGCGCGTGAAGGTGTCGTAATCGTGGGCTTCGAGGTCGTCGAGGATGGCGCGGTACAGGCCAGCCGCGGCAGTCACAGCGAAGCGCCCGTCCTTGTTCAGCAGGGCGAGCCCGGGCCAGGCTTCGGCGTACAGCCGGCGATTGCGCTCGATCTGAAAGCGCATGAAGGCGCGCCAGCGATCGTCGACGCGGCCGGCAGCGAGGTCGGCTTCGCTCAGATCGAAGGCGGCCAGTTCGGTGGCGGGCAAATAGATGCGCCCGGCCCGCCAATCTTCGGCCACATCGCGCAGGATGTTGGTGAGCTGCAGCGCCACGCCCAGCTTGATTGCATACGGGACGGCTTCCGGCCCGCTGAAGCCGATGATGTGCATGCTCATCAGCCCGACGGTGGAGGCGACGCCGTAGGCATACGCCGCCAGCTCGTCGAAGGTCTGATAGCGCCGCTGAACCAGATCGCGCGCCACGCCGTCGATCAGCTGCTCGGCATAGCGGACGGGGATGCGATAGCGCAGGCGCGCATCGGCCCACGCCACGACCACGCGAACGGTCTGCGGCGGATTGATCGCCAGCGCTTGCTGCCGCCAGCGCACGAGATCATTCTCGGCGTCGCAGTCACCGCAGTCCACGATGTCATCGGTGACGCGGCAGAAGGCGTAGAGGGCGCGCAGGGCGCGGCGCTTGTCGGCGGAGAGAAACGTCGAGGCCAGGTAGAACGATCGGCTGTGGCGGGCCGTGAGTGCTTCGCAATGGGCATAAGCATGCGCTAATTCGGCTCGGTCACAGACAACGGCGCCGGCGTGGGCCGTCATCGATTGCACGGCTTCGCGCGCCAGCGTCAACAGCGGTTGTTCCCAGGTGTGCGGCGTTAACGTCGTCATTGCCCCTCACGTTCTGTGCCCCCGCACACGTGTTTAGATTATCAGGGCCGCGCCGCGTCGTCATCCGACCAAAGACCGAAGTGATCGAGCCATCGGTTGGACGGAACGCGAGGCGGCCAGAGCAATCGGTTTGATTATCCAGCCGACGGGGGTTGCCGTCCTGACAGTGAGGGGTCACCTGCAGTCCCGTCGGCTGACAGATCGCCGCTGCGAGGCGCGGCCCTGAGGGAAAACAAAACCGCCCGGCCGGGATCACCGGTCGGGCGGTTGAGAGGCCGCACGTTTACTTTAGCGTGAGCAGATAGGCGATGAGGTCGGCCAGGTCTTGCGCCGTCATGCTGTTGCCCAGACCTTCGGGCATGACCGATTTGCCGTTGGCGACAAAGGCCGGGTTGCCGGGCACGATGAAGGCGTTGGGCTGCTGAATGCTTTCGCGGATGTACTCCTCGGCGGTCTTGCCCGGCTCGATCGTCTGGGCGATGGTGGCGATGCCGGCCAGTGACGGGCCGACCAGCACTTCGCCCGGCGTGAGCGAGTGGCAGGCCTTGCACGGCAGGTTCAGGCCGTTGCCGGCTTTGACCCGCTGCGCAAAGAGATCGGCGCCGCGCGCCGCGTCGCCCGGGGGCAGTGGCGTGGTGGTGTCCGAACCGACCGGCGTGAAGTTGATGGTGGTCTGCGCGCCCACGCCCTTCTCCCAGTTCATGACGAAGTTCACCACGTCTTCAATCTGATCATCGCGCAGCGGGCCGCCCACGTTCTGCGACCAGGTGGGCATGCGCTGGGCGAAGCCGCCCTGCGAAGCCGCCCACTCCGATTGGATGGGCCGGCCTGAGATGATGGTGCCTTTCACGAAGTCGCGCAGCAGGCCTTCGTATCCCTGCGCTTTGAGCTCGGGAAAGTGCTTGGTAAACAGGTCGGGGTTGAGCGTGGGGCCTTTGCCGGGCACGCCTTCACCGTCGGCGCCGTGACAGGTGGCGCAGTTGCTGCTGAAGATCAGCGCGCCCTGCTCGATGGAGCGGCCGGCCTGCGCGCGGGCCTCGATCTGCATGCGACCGGTGCCCGGCTGCTGCGGCGTATCCTGCTGGCTGGGCAGCACGCCCTCGTTGATCAGCACCAGGCCCACCGCCACGAAGACGGTCATGAAGATCAGGATGCCGAGGAAGATTTTTCCCGTCATGGTGTCATCTCACCTTCGCTAGTGATAGGCCGGCGTCTTCTCGTAGTCCGAGTCGACGTGTACATACGTATCGACGAAGTAACCGGGTTCCTGCCGCACGGCATCGAACGGCTGCTCCGACCAGTGAATGGCCAGCGTCAGTTTCTTGAGGATGGGACTGCCGTCGGCGCCGTGCTGCGCGTCGGCGATGATGAGCTCGCCATACATGTCGTCATAGCGAACCTCTTTGCCTTCCACCACTTGCACGGCCGGCACGGCGGCGATTTCCTCGGCCAGATGCTTCATCACGGCCTGTAATTCCGGCGCGTTATCGGGAATGGCGGCCAGGTTCTGCGTGCTCCACGTCCCGACCAGCATCTGGTCAAACGGAATTTTGCGGATTGGCCCCACTTTCTCGCTGGGCATGTACTCGAAGCCCAGCTCGATCTGGGGCGCAGTGACCACCGCGAAGCCGGGCGTGCCCATGTAGGACGACACCACCATGATGCCGATGACGGCAAACATCGACATCAGCGCGAGGCGCCGATCGCCGTAGCGGCGGCTGGGGTTGTAATCCAGATACGGCCACAGTATCAGCAGGCCAATCAGAATGGTGGGGAAGATCACGCCAAAGAAGGTCTTGTCGCCCAGCTTCAGCCAGCCCTGAATAAACAGGAAGTACCACGGCGCCACCGTGTGCAGCGGCGTGCTCTGCGGATTGGCCGCGTGCTCCAGCGGCGCGGTATAGATGCCCAGTGCCACCGGCACCACCAGCGCCATCAAGATCAGGCCAAACCACAGGATTTCGTTGGTGAAGATGTCGGGCAGGAAGGGCACGCGCTTGTCCTGCGACACCTTGCGCGCCGTGTCTTCGCCCACGGCTTCCATCTCCGGCGGCAGCGAGTGGCCGTGCCGCACCACTTTGTAGTAGTGAACGAAGATGAACAGCAGCGCGATCAGCGGGAAGGCAAAGACGTGCAGCAGGTAGAAGCGCAACAGGCCGTTGGCGCCCAGATCAGGCGCGCCCTTGAGCAACAGCGCCACGGCCTGACCCACAGCGGGCGGCGGCGCGGCATCGGCCATCGACGCGCCGATGGTGACCGCCCAATACGCCAGCTGGTCCCACGGCAGCAGATAGCCGGTGTACGACAGACCGATGGTGATCAACAGCAGGATGACACCCGTGGCCCACGTGAACTGGCGCGGCTTCTTGTAAGAGCCGGTCAGGAAGGTGCGGCCCATGTGCAGCCACACGGCAATGACCATGCCCTCCGCCGCCAACCGATGCACATCGCGCGTGAACTGGCCCAGCGGCACGTTGCTCAAAATGCGCAGCATGTTCTCATAGGCCGTGCCCGGCGCGGGGGTGTACCACACCATCAGGAACAGGCCGGTGAGGATCTCGATGAGAAACAGCGCCCACGAGATCAAGCCGAGGCGAAAGGTGGGATAGAACCGGGTAACCGCCTCGTGATAGAACGACGGCCAAATGTGGAAGATGGCGCCTTCGGTGTGGGGCTTGACGCGCGGATTCGGTTTGCCGGCCGGGTCGCCGCGCAAAATCGATCGGACGTCGTTGATGCTCAGGCCCGCCGTCAGGCGCGTAAACGACTCATCGACCTTCAACAGCACAGTCTTGACCAGGCCGTGCTCTTTACGCATCTCGTTCAACGTGTGGAACGGTTCCAGCCTCATGCCGCCCCTCCCGTGTAAAAGTGCCGCTTGCCCAGATCGATCTTCTCGCCGGTCTGCACCACAATTGTCAGCCCGCTGGCATCCGCCGGCAGCGGTACGGGCGCGCCATAATTCGGACTGTTCGCATCGGTATCGGTCTGAACCACCACGTTACCCTGCGCATCCACCAGCTGCACCACAAAACGATCGAGATCGCGCGGGGCCGGCCCTTCGATATACGTGCCGTCCAGTTGATACTTGGACCCATGGCACGGGCACTCGAACCGGTTCGTCGAATCCACCCAACCATACAGGCAGCCCAGATGCACGCACACCTTGTACAGCGCCAGCACGCCTTGATGTTTGCCGCCACTGGCCGCGGCCTCCGGGCCGATGTTCGCCAGCCACACCTTCACATCGGGATAGGCCACGGGTGGGCTGTCGGGCGCGGGCAGCTTTTCACTGATCAGACCGATGGTCTTTTTGCCGCCGAACTCGCCCTCTCTGAAGCGCGGCATGGCAAACAGCAGCAAGCCGATGCCGCTCTGCGCCAAGAACAGGGCCATCGACGCGCCCCAGACGTAGTTCAAGAACTCGCGTCGGGTGATCCCACGCGTCTGCGATGCTGCAGGCTCAGCCATAAACAGACTCCTTACTCAATTGTGTGATGCCTGGGCAACGACGAGGTACAACCGCAACAAAATCGGGCATCGCGCCCGATGACTCCCCGCCGTTACATATATCACAAACGGGCCGCGCTGTCAAATCTAGCGACGAATATCACATTTAATCAGGAGCGCCATCAGCTTCAGATGAATCCAGCCGCCAACCACACACGTAAAAATTTGGCCGATTTCAACCCGATCGGCCTACCCATCCGATCGGCTTGCCCATCCGATCGAGCCACCTGCCCGACGCCCCGGCGCATGATATAATCGCCTCGCACTCCCCTACATTCATTCATTGGAGCAGCCATGTCCTGGCCCGGCGTCATCGCCACCTATCGCCCACTGCTCAATGTCGCCGACATCGAGCCGGTCACCCTGTTGGAAGGCGACACCCCGCTGATTCCGCTGCCGCGGCTGGCCCGCGAACTGGGCCTGGTCAACGCCGACTTGCGCGCCAAATTCGAAGGTCTCAACCCCACCGGTTCATTCAAAGATCGCGGCATGACAGCCGCCATCACCCAGGCCGTGGCCGACGGTGCCCGGTCAGTGATCTGCGCCAGCACGGGCAACACCGCCGCCTCGGCCGCGGCGTACGCGGCGCGCGCCGGGCTGAAGTGCGTGGTGCTGATCCCGCAGGGCAAAGTGGCCGCGGGCAAGCTGGCCGGCGCCGTCGCGTATGGCGCGCAAGTGATCCAGATTCAGGGCTCGTTTGACGACGGGCTGCGCCTGGTACGAGAAATCTCGTCGACGGGACGGCTGATGCTCGTCAACTCGATCAATCCGTATCGCATCGAAGGCCAGAAGACGGCGGCGTTTGAAATCTGCGACGAGCTGGGCCAGGCCCCCGATTGGCTGTGCCTGCCCGTGGGCAACGCCGGCAACATCACGGCCTACTGGAGAGGTTTTACGCAATACCACCAGATTGGCCGCGCGCCTAACCGCCCGCGTCTGCTGGGCGCGCAGGCCGCCGGCGCGGCGCCGCTGGTGCTGGGCCATCCCGTCGAGCAGCCGGAAACCATCGCCACCGCCATCCGCATCGGACGACCCGCCCGCGGCGAAGAAGCCCTCCTTGCCGCCGAAGAATCACGCGGGCGCATCCTGTCCGTCACCGACGACGAGATTCTGGACGCACAGCAACTGTTGGCGCAGCGTGAAGGCGTGTGGGTGGAACCGGCTTCGGCGGCCGGCGTGGCCGGCCTGCGCAAAGCCATCGTCCAGAACCGGCACGCCTACGAAAGCAAGCGCATCGTCTGCATCCTCACCGGCCACGGCCTCAAAGACCCGGACGCCGTGACTACGCGCCTGCCGCCGCCGCTGGAAATACCGGCCGAGTTGAGCGCGCTGGCAGACGTGATCAATGACGAGTAATGAGTAAAACGTAAAATTGCGAGTCGCCATGAAGATCATCGTGCCCGCCACCACCGCCAATCTGGGCCCCGGCTTCGACTGCCTGGGCATGGCACTCTCGCTCTACAACGAGATCGACGTTGACGAGCAGGCTGCCGCCGCGCCCGGCATCGAGATCGACGGCGAAGGCACCGCCGAGCTGCCGCGCGACCTCAATAATTTGATCGTGCGCTCGATGCAGCACGTCTTCGATCAAGTCGGCCGGCGGCCGCGCGGCCTGCGCCTGCGGTCGATCAACCGCATCCCGTTGATGGGCGGTCTCGGCTCCAGTTCGGCCGCGATTGTGGGCGGGTTGGTGGCCGCCAACGCCCTGCTCGACCAGCCGCTGAATCGAGATGAGCTGCTGCAGCTCGCCATCGCCATCGAAGGCCATCCCGACAACGTCGCTCCCGCGCTGCTGGGCGGACTGGTCATCATCGCCGCCGACGAGCGCGGCCCCATTGTCGATCGGGTGGACGTGCCGGACTTGAAAGTCGTGGCCATCAACCCGGATCTACGGGTGGCTACTGAGACGGCGCGGCGCATCCTGCCCCGGACGGTGAGCCGCGCCGACGCGATCTTCAACGCCGCGCACGTGGCGCTGGTGACGCTGGCGCTGGCGCGCGGCGACCTGGAACTGCTGGGCCGCGCCATGGACGATCGGCTGCACCAGCCTCTGCGGAAATACTTAATCAACGGTTACGACGACGTGGTGGCCGCGGCCAAAGGCGCGGGCGCGCAGGCCGTCGCCATCAGCGGCTCCGGCCCCAGCCTGATCGCCTTCGCGGCCGATCATCACGCCGAGGTGGCCGTGGCGATGAAGCAGGCGTTCGCGGCCAATCGCATCGAGGCGCGCACGTGGGTGCTGAACGTCGATCGGCTGGGAGCGAGGGTGGCATGATGAATCCACTGTCTCATGTCCGACGCCTGATCGTCATCGGCCTGTTGACTGCGGCCTGCCAGCCCGCCGTTCAGCCGGCCAGCGCACCGACCGCAGCGCCGACAGCCGTGCCGACGCCGGTCGTCGGTGTTGTTAATCATCCGGCGCCGACGATGCCGGCCATCGACGTTGAGCCATTCCGTCAGGCATCGACCGTGCCGGACGACGACACCACGTTCTATCGCGCCGGCCCCCAGGTTGATCCCAATCAGCCGCTGGCCCGGCTGGGCTGTCTGAGCATCTCAAAACCGCCCGCCGATCTGGGCGCGCTATCGCCGGCCTATCCACTGGCGCTGTGCCGCGTGCGCGCCGACGCGGGCGAGGGACTATATCGATCGGGCTGCCTGCTGCCGACGGTGGCGCGCTACGTGATCCATCGCAACGGGCGGTTCGAATTGATCGAGACATCAGCCGAGCTGGCGGCCGTTTACGCGCCGATCGAGTCCGAGGCTGAAGCGTTGAGTTACGCGCTGGCGGCCACCGGTTATGAAGCGCGCTATGGCCTGAGCGCCGACGCCGGTTATCGCCGGCTGACGTCGCAGCTGGAAGACACGCATGTCACGGCCGTCAACGGCGGTTACGAAGTGTATGTGTACCAATACCGCTTGTGCGGCTGCGGCCCGCACACTTATACCGCAGTGAGGCTAAAGGTCACGATCGACGGCGACATGCAGGTGCTCGATCGGACGCCGGCCTTTGAAGACCCGACGGAAGACGGGCTATGCGTCGATTGATGTCACGGGCAGATACTTGACGCCCTTGAACCGCGGGGCTATACTTTTTTCAGCGATCTCAACCGGGCGGGTCTGCGCACCCGCCCCTTGTTTTGCCTGCGGTCTCAACAGAAAGTCGAGTCACTCATGAAGTCAGCCGCCGCGTCCCGGAATCCGTTGACGGATATGAGCCAGTTCCGCCGGTTGCTGGCGTTTGTCCGGCCGATGGCCGGGCGCTTCGCCATCGCCATGGCCGCCATCGTCGTCGGCAGCCTGCTGAGCCTGGCCGGGCCGTACATGCTGCAATTCCTGATCGACGCGGTGTTCACCAATCGCGATCAGGAGCTGCTCAACCGCATCACCCTGACCCTGATCGGCATCTTCGCCGCGCAGAGCGTGTTTTACTTCATCCGCGCTTACCAGCTGCAGTACATCGGCGAGCGGGTGATGGTGGACCTGCGCCTGACGCTGTTCCGCCATCTGCAGAGTCTGTCGCTGAGCTTCTTCAACGAGCGCCGCACCGGCGAGCTGGTCAGCCGCGCCACCAACGACGTGACTACCGTGCGCGCGCTGGTCACCAGCGACATCAGCACGGCCATCTCGCAGGTCATCACCTTCATCGGCGCGCTGATCCTGATCGTGCTGACCAACTGGCAGTTGACGTTGTTCATGCTGGCGCTGGTGCCGCTGGTGGTGGTGGTGGCGCTGCTGTTCGGCCGCCGCCTGCGCCGGCTATCGGGCGCAGTGCAGGATCAGCTGGCGGAGGCGACCACCGTGCTGGAGGAATCGATCGGCGGGGTGCGCGTGGTGCAGTCGTTCGCGCGCGAAGATTACGAGATCAAGCGTTACAGTCACGCCATCGAGCGCACGTTTCAGCTGGCGCGGCAGCGCATCAAACTGTCGGCCACCTTCGGGCCGGTGGCCTCGTTCATGGGTTTTGCCGCCGTCGTCGCCGTGTTCTGGTTCGGCGGGCGGCAGGTGGTGCAGGGCGCGCTGACCCCCGGCCAGTTGACGATGTTTCTCGTATTGACGTTCACCATCGCCGGCTCCATCGGTTCGTTTAGCGGTTTGTGGACGAGTCTGCAGGAAGCGCTGGGCGCGACCCGGCGCATTTTTGAGATCATCGACACGCCGGTCGAGATCGCCGACGCGCCGGGGGCGCGGCCCATGCCGCGCGCCGACGGCCACATCGTGCTCGATCGGGTGTCCTTTGCCTACCGCGACGATCAGCAGACGCACACGCTGCATGAAGTCTCGCTGAGCGTGCAGCCGGGCGAAGTGCTGGCGCTGGTGGGGCCGAGCGGCGCGGGCAAATCGACGCTGGTCAACTTGATCCCGCGCTTCTATGATCCCACGGACGGTTCGATCTGCATCGACGGCATC
>CAZKBQ010000026.1:0-59619 GCA_964550855.1 uncultured Anaerolineae bacterium | reverse complement strand
AGCCGCTGGATTGTATCTGATGACATATGATTCGTCAAGCACGCCGATAATTCCGCTCAACCCGACCGGTGATCCCGGCGATGACGAGCACGGCGCCTGTCAAAATCGCCCCGGCGGCCAGCAGCATCAGACGGATCGACCACTGCTGCACCACCTGCGCCGCCACACTGCGAACAGCGTCTGACGCAGCCGGCGTCAAGGGTGAAGGCAGGCTGACCGTCTCGCCCAGTAAAATCGATCGGGAGCCGCCGACCAACGCCGCCACGGCCAGCATCGCCATCACGATCGCCGCCAATAACAGCCAACCACCCAACCACGTCAATCGTTCTTTGCCCGTGCGCCCGCCGATCAGCGCGCCGAGTGCTCCCGCCGCCAACGCCAGCCCAATCAACACGGCAAAACTCGGCAAGGAGACCGCCGGCTGCAGCATCCGCTGCGCCGTTATCAACGCGGCCGCATCGCCGCGAATCAGGAATCGGCCCACGTCGGCGGTATTGGGCAGCGCGCTGCCCACACCATCGAGCGCCAACACCACTTGCTCGATCACGATCTCACGATCAAGCCCGGCGGGCAGGCATTCAGGCAAACGATCCAGCGACAACGACACCGACTGACCCGGGGCACAATCCGGGATGGCCGCCACGATCGTGCGCGCCATGTCCTGACCCGGCGGCCCCTGCAGGCGATCTTTGATGGGCCGCAGATCGATTGGAATGGCCGGCGGGGGCGCATCATCCGAAGCCAGCCACGCGAAGAAATCGCGCAGGGCGTTCTCCGCCGACCGTTCCAGCCAGCCCGGTGGCAGCGCTGCCGCCACGATCGTGCGCTGCGTCTCGGCGGGCAGCGCGCTCAACTGCGACAACGCCGAACTCAGATCGACGTATTTTAGCGGATCACGCTCAAAGTCCGCCAGCGCGCCGCGCGCCGCCAGCGCCGCGGTGTAATACGCTGGTTCAAACGCAAACGAGCGCAGCGCCAACGTCACGCCGGCCGCCGCCAGCAACCCCGCAAAGATCAAGCCCAACGGCAGGGCCAGCAGTTTTCGCATCAAACCTCACGCCTCGACAAACGGCAGCGCGCACGTTTGCGCCTCGACCCGCCGTTCGCCGCCGCGTGATTCTACCAGCTGCCCGGCCGTCCCTTGCGCCGGTTTGACGTAGCCCAGCCCGATCCAGCCCAGCGCCGGTGACCACGCCACGCTCGTCACCACGCCGACTTCGGCGTCGTTCGCCCAGAGCGTCGCGGGCAGCGTCACCTCGCCGGCAAAACGCAGACCCGTCAACTGCTTCGCCAGTTTGTGGCGACTCTCCATCCGCGCGATGATCTCCTGGCCGGTGTAGCAGCCTTTGGTGAAGCTCACCTCGCCCCACAAATTCGCTTCCAGCGGGATGTAATCGTCGCCCAGCTCACGCCCGAACTCCGGGCGGCCCGCTTCCACACGCAGCACCTGATAAGTGGCTTCACTAAGCGACACGACGCCGGCCGACGCCAGGACGTTCCAGACTTGAGCGAGGCTTGAGCTGTCGCCGACCAGCTGAAATCCACCGCCCCCGATCGGATCGGTCCGCGCGATCAGGGTGTCTGTGCCGCTCACACGCACCGCGCGCCAGTGGTGCAGCGGCAGGTCCGAGAGATCCTCGCCGCCGACCTGTCGAATCGCTTCAGCCGCGCCGACACCATACACTGCGATCATCGCCGTCTCGGCCGTCACATCCTTCACCTGCACGTCGTCATTGAAGAAGATGTACTTGCGCAGCCACTGCGCCACGCGGCCCTGGTTGCCGCGCGACGTAATCAGCAGCACGTCCGTCTCGCGCGCGTACACGATGGTGCGGTCGATGATGCGCGCGATCGGCGTGGTGAAAATCGTCGCCGCGCCCTGCCCCGGTTGCAGCTTCGCCAGATCGTTCGTCGACAGGCGGTGCAGAAAATCCAACCGTGTCGAACCCGTCAGACGCAGCCGCCCCCACGCCACTGCATCCATCATCACCGCGCCTGTCCGCGCCGCCGCGTATTCCCGCTCAATCTCAGCCATCATCCGATCCACCTCAACCCACTTCACTCATCACTCGCCACTCATCACTCGCTTCTTCCACGCCTCAATCTGCGCCGCGTGTTCTGCGTAGTGCTCATACGAATCGCCCGCGATGTAGCGCTCAAACGGCTCACCCTGCATCCACTTGAAGCGTCTGGCGTCGAACAGGTCTTTATCGGACCAGTTTTCCAGGCGGCGCAGCAGCTGATGGTAACTCGCGTCCAGATCATCCCACACCTGCTCAAACGGACGATCTTTCATCTCGCGGTAGAACTTCTCGTTCAGCCGATCCACCGTGGCGCCGCCCTCGATCGTGTCGGGCTTAAAGCCCTTTTCGGCTTTGAACATGGCCGTGATCAGGCGCGTCTGCCAAGCCGCAATGTGCGCCAGCACATCTTTGATCGACCAGTCGCCCACCACGCCGGGCGCGTGCAGCTGCTCTTCACTCAGGCCGTCCAGCGCAGCTTGCAGCCGCGCCCAGTCCGTTTCGATGCGCTGAATCAATTCGGCTTTGTTCATGCCGCTCCTTCGGATACGTTGGCGTCCAATTGATCGCTGCTCTTCGTCAACATGCCCAGCAGCGCGCCGATGAGAATCAGCGCCCCGCCGGCAAAGAACGACACACCCAGCTGCTGCCCGCGAAAGATCGCACTGAGCAGCGTGCCCACCACCGGCTGCGCGAAGAAGAACAGCGAGACGCTGGCCGCTTCCATCAACTCAAAGGCCTTGTTCCACAGGTAAAACGCGATGGCCGTGGAGCCCACGCCGACGTACAGCACGCCCAGGATCACCGGCAGTGTCATCGCGCCGATTGTTTGTGTTTGCAGCTCGACGGCGGCCACCGGCGCGACGATGGGCACGCCGAAGGCCGTCACCGCCAGCGTCACGGCCAGCGCCGAATACGTCCGCGTGTGAATCCGCACCCGCACGGAATACAGCGCCCACGACACGGCGGCCACGATGAGCAGCAGATTGCCCAGCAGCGGATCGGCGGCCTGATCAGTGGCGGGCTGGTCGCCCAGCAGCGAGACGATCAGCACGCCGATGGTCGCCAGCACCAGCCCCAGCCACTGTCGCCCGGTGGCCTGCTCGCGCAACAGCCACCACGCAAAGAGCACGATGAAGGCCGGCGTGGCGCTGGTGATCAACGCGCCGGCCGCCGCCGTGCTCAGCTTGGTGCCCGCGAACTGCGCCAGCAGCGAGACGCCAAAGCCGATGACGGCCGTGACAGCCAGGGCGCCCCAGTCCGATCGGGCGATGCCGCGATCGCGCCTGGCGCGCAGCCAGATCAGCAGCACCGGCAGCGCCACCAGATAGCGAATGAGCACAAACGTGGCGGGCGGGATCACGTCCAGCACGGCGTCGCTTACCACGTACATGCCGCCCCAGATGGAGGTGGCGATGAGGGCGCTGAGCGCGCCGGCCAATCGATGGTTCATGGCTGGATTGTATCACGCCCGGGGATGCAACAAGTCCGATCTCCGCCGGGAAGATCGGACTTGCAAACGCCGGGCCGTTCCGCCGCGATCAAACAATCGGGTTGTAGTTGGCCGCGATGAGGACGATCACTGTCAGCAGTACGGCCATGAACAGTGGAAACAGCAGCAGCAGCGAGTAGTATTTCGAATCGTATTTTAGATGCATGAAGAACATCATCACCAGCGCGGCCTTCAGCAGCGACAGCACGACCAGCGCGACGACGCCCAGCGTGTGGACGCCCTCATTGCCGGGCTGGCCGATGAACGAGCCGATGAAGAATTCAAGGCCGGTGACGACGGCCAGGATGACGAAGACGACGACGTATCTGGCCGGTTTGACGTGCGCTTTGGTCGGTTCGGCTGTCATGATTTCCCCCGCAAGAGTGACCCTTAGATCAGGTAGATCAGCATAAACAGGATGATCCACACCACATCGACGAAGTGCCAGTACAGGCCGAACAGTTCCACCGCCATGTACCGCCCGCCCGTGAAGCCGCCGCGCGAGGCGCGCAGCAGCACCACCAGGCACCATAGAATGCCGATGATCACGTGCAGGCCGTGAAAGCCGGTGGTGGTGAAGAACACGCTGCCGAAGATGCTGGCGCTGAGCGACGCGCCCTCGCCGAACAGCTGGGTGTACTCAAAGGCCTGCACGCTGACGAAGGCCGTGCCGAAGATCGCCGTGAGCAGCAGCCACAGGGTGAGGCTGCGCCGGTTGCCCTGCTGCGCGGCATTGACAGCCAGTACCACAAACAGGCTGCTGGTCAACAGCACAAAGGTGTTGACGGCCGTTAGCGGCACGTCCAGCATATGATGAAAATCGGCCCAGCCGGGTTGGCCGCGATAGGCCAGGAACATGCCGATCAGCGCCATGAAGAACATCACTTCCGACGCGATGAACAGCCACACGCCGAATTTGCGGTTGTCGATCCCCTGAAGCGATCCCGCTTCGACGGCGTGCTCGTGAGTGGATGCCGCTTCGCTCATTCCAGTCTCCTCAATGCAGTGGATGCGCGCTTGTGATGGCCGGCTACTTGGGCAGCATGCTGACGAACCAGGCCGCGCCCCCGACGGCAGCCGCCGCGCCGACCAGCAATAACAAGATCGTGGCGATGATCTTCCACAGCCGTTCCTGTCCTTTGGACAACGGGCCGGGCTCGGGCTTCGCCGGCGCCAGCCGGAAGTCTGAGTTGCCTTTGGGGCCGGTGTCTGGCGCGACAGCCGAACTGGCCGGCAGCATTCTCGACACTTTCCTCAACACCAGCGCCAGGACTATCGCCAGCGTCACCGGCGCGCCCAGGGCCGTCATGACGATGAAGATCGTCAGAAAGACCTGCGCCGGATCGGCCGTGGCCAGATCGACCGGCGGCACCACCTGTTGACCGGGCAGCGTGCGGCTGGGCAGCAGCGCATAAAGCATGGCCGCCGCCACGCCCAGGGCCACGGCCGCGCCGATCACGTCAACCCATCGATGCCGGACCGCTTTCATGGCGCGCTCCTAGTGTTTGCCCGCAGCTTTGAAGTCGTCGCGAATCCAGCCGAACAACCCCCACGCGAAGATGAGCAGCCCCAATACAAAGATGATCGGGATGCCAACCTCTTCAGACAGCTGAATCGCCAGCCCGCGCAGCACTATGCCGAATGCCATCACCGTGGTGCCCAGGGCCAGCACCAGCGGCCGGCTGCTGGGCGGCGGCAGGTGAATGCCGGCCGGGATCGATTCAGGTTTGGCGGCCGGTTTCGCCGGGGCCGCGCCCACGGCGGCCGGCGGCGTGCCCCGGCTGATCAACGCCGAGATGCCGGCGATGATCAGGCCCAGCACGATCGGCCCCAGGACGGCCGCCCCGATAATCAGGATTGGCCCTAAGTCAACGCCCGGCGCGGCGGCGTTCTGCCGCACGCCGGGGATCAGCGCCACGCCGGCCAGCCCGCTCGACCAGACCATGATTCGTTGTGACATGCGATCTCCTGACGGGCGCCGCGCCCTAGGGCACGGCGGGATGCGTCGAAATGTACGTCAGCGCCATCGACACCACGAAGATGCCGACGAAGACCAGCAGCAGCACCACCGCCAGCCGCACATTGCGTTGCGAAAGATTGTCGCTCATGCTCGTCGCTTTCATCTGTCCCGGTTCACGGCAGCACGATCTTGTCGATGACCATGAACAGGAACAACAGCGCCAGATACGACTGCGAGAACTTGTACAGCCGCCGCGCCAGCGCCTTGTCGGTTTCGGGCAGCCGCCACAGCCGCACGGCCCGCGCCAGAAAAACTGCGCCCAGCAGCACGGCGCCGACGAAGTAGATCCAGCCCATCATCTGCAGCGCAAACATCACCAGCGTAATCGCCACCAGCTGCAGCGTGTACAGCACGATCTGCCGGCGCGTTTCTTTTTCGCCCACCACCACCGGCAGCATCGGCACGCCCGCCCGCTCATAGTCATTGCGAATCAGCAGCGCCAGCGCCCAGGTGTGCGGCGGCGACCAGTAGAAGATCACCAGAAACATGAACAGGGCCAGCGCGTCAATCGTGCCCGTCACCGCGGCGTAGCCCACCATCGGCGGAATCGCGCCGGCCACGCCGCCGATGACGACATTGTGCATGGTGCTGCGTTTCAAATAGCCGGTGTAGACAAACACGTAGTACAGCAAGCCGATCGTCGCCAGCACGGCCGCCAGCACGTTGACGCCCAGCGCCAGCACGATGAACGAGCCCACCGCCATGATCAAGCCAAAGGCCAGCGCATTATCGGCATCGATGCGGCCGTTGGACGTGGGCCGGTTCCGCGTGCGGTTCATGATCACGTCGATGTCGCGATCCATGTAGCAGTTGATGGCGTTGGCGCCGGCCGCCGACATCGCGCCGCCCAGCAGTGTAAAGACCACCAGCGGCAGCGGCGGCAGGCCGCGCTGCGCGATCAACATCGCAGCGAAGGTGGTCACCAGCAGCAAGACGATAATCCACGGCTTGGTCAACCGCAGATACGCGCCCAGCGTCGATTTGAACGACAATGCCGGCGCGGAATTCGATCGGGCCGGCGCAGGCCGATCGGGCGCAGCTTGCTCCGATCGTTCCTTCACGCCCGATCGCGCGGCCACGACCACCAGCACGATCGACATCGTCCAGACTGCCGCCGCCATCGCCAGATGCAGCCCGCGCATCCACAGGTTGATGCGCGACCACACCACCAGTCCACCCACCGCCGATTGCGCGACGAAGAAGCTCAACGCCAGCGCCGCCGCCACCCACGCGCCGTGTCGTTCGGCGCGCGCCCGCCATGCGATCAGCGTCGTATAAGCCAGCACCAGCCCGGTGAGCAGCGCCACGAAGCGATGGAACCAGTGAATGTACGTGCCGAGCTCGACGCTGTTGGGAATCAACTCGCCGCGACACAGCGGCCAGTCAAACAGACAACCCAGCGCGGAATTCGTCGCGGTGACGACGGCCCCCACAAACAGCAGCGCGCTCACCGCGCCGACGCTGATCAGCGCCCAGCGCCGCAGCCGATCGGTTTTGCGCACCGCACCGGTCGGCTCGGTGCGCACGGCAGTGGCCACCATCGTCGCGCAGGCCAGCATGGTCAATGCGGCCGCGAAGTGCGCCACCACCGTGGCGGGATGATTCTTGAGGATCACCGTAATCGCGCCCAGCACGATCTGCACGCCGATCACGCCCACGCCGATCAGCGCCGGCCGCGCGATCCATTTCTCCGCCCGATAGTGCCGCCACGCGATCCAGGCCACCCACGCCACAAAGAACGTGACCACCGCGGCCAGATAGCGGTGCGCCATCTCGATCAGCGCTTCGGTCGAAGGCGGCGGCAGCGGCTGACCATAGCACAGCGGCCAGTCCGGGCAGCCCAGGCCCGAGCCGGTGACGCGCACCACGCCGCCCAGCACAACCAGCCCAAACGTCAGGGCGGCCGTGAACAGCGTCACCCGGCGAAAACGCGCCGGTGGGGCAATGGCATCCAAACCGCTGGCGATGCGTGCAAGCATGATCAAACCTCAAACGGTCGGCGGGTCACGCCGCCGCGGTCTCTTTGGCCCGCTGCGCGGCGATGCGCATATCGCGCACCGGGCGCTCGCTGTACACCGGCGGCACCGTCTCGAAGTTGTACGACGGCGGCGGCGATGACGTGGCCCATTCCAGCGTGTTGGCCTCCCACGGATCATTGCCCGCGGCCCGGTGCGCCTTCCAGCTCACGTAAAAATTGATCAGATACACCAGCACCGACGCGGCGATGAGGAACGCGCCGATGGTCGCCAGCAGGTTCAGCGGCGTCCAGCCGCGCGACGGCGCATAATCATAGATGCGGCGCGGCATGCCTTCCAGGCCCAGGATGTGCATGGGGAAGAAAGTGATGTTGAAGCCCAGCAGCATCAGCCAGAAGTGCAGTTTGCCCAATCGCTCATTCATCAGCCAGCCCGTGATCTTGGGCGTCCAGTAATACAAGCCCGCAAAGATGCCGAAGACGCTGCCGCCAAACAGCACGTAGTGCAGGTGCGCCACGACAAAGTAGGTGTCCTGCACCTGGTAGTCGATCGGCACCACGGCGTTGAACACGCCGCTGATGCCGCCGATGACGAACATGCTCAGGAAGCCGAAGGCGAACAGCAGCGGCGTATCAAACTTCAGCCGGCCGCCCCACAGCGTCGCCAGCCAGTTGAAGATCTTGACGCCGGTCGGCACGGCGATCGCCATGGTGGCTGCCATGAAGAAGGTCTTGAGCACCGGGCTGAGGCCGGTGGTGAACATGTGGTGGGCCCAGACCAGGAAGCCAAAGAGGCCGATCGCGGCGGTTGAGTACGCAATCGCCTTGTAGCCAAAGATCGGTTTGCGCGAGAAGACGGGCAGCACTTCGGACACCATGCCCATCGCCGGCAGCACCATGATGTACACCGCCGGGTGTGAATAGAACCAGAACATGTGCTGCCACATGGCCGGGTCCGCAGTCGCGCCGCTGAAAAACGTGGTGCCAAAGTTGCGATCGAACAGCAGCATGATCAGCGCGCCCGCCAGCACCGGCGTGGACGCCAGCACCATCATCGACATCGTCAGGATCGACCAGTCGAACAGCGGGATGCGCGTCATGGTCATGCCCGGCGCGCGCATGTTCAGGATCGTCACGATAAAGTTGATGGCGCCCAGCAGCGAAGATTGGCCGATCAGCAGCAGGCCCAGCACCCACAGGTCGGTGCCCGCGCCTTTGGAAAATACGCTGTTGGCCAGCGGGCTGTAGCCCGTCCAGCCGGCCTCGGGCGCGCCCACCAGCAGGCTGCTGTACAACACCAGCCCGCCGCCCAATGCCATCCAGAAGCTCAGCGCGTTGAGGCGCGGAAAGGCCATGTCGCGCGCGCCGATGTGCAGCGGGATGAAGTAGTTGCCAAAGCCCGCAAAGATCGGGATGACGAACAGGAAGATCATGGTGGTGCCGTGCATGGAGAACAGCTGATTGTACGTGGCCGCGTCCACGATCTGCGCGCCCGGCTGCGCCAGTTCCAGCCGGATGAACAGCGCCATGATGCCGCCCAGCAAGAAGAACGTGAACGCCAGACCGATGTACATGATGCCGATCTTCTTGTGATCGACGGTGGTCAGCCACTCCATCAGCCCGCTCTGCGCGCGCGCGGGCCGCACTGCGGTTGCGGTTACGGTCGCCATAATCCGATCGTCCTTTCGTTTCTACTTCAGCGACAACAGGTACGCCGTCAGCGCATCGATCTCGGTGTCCGTCAGGTTCAAATTCGGCATCAATGTGCCGGGTTTGACGGCGGGCGGGTTCTTAAGCCAGCGCTTCAGGTTGCCTTCGGTCAGGTTAAGCAGGCCGCCCGCGATGGAAGTGCGGCTGGCCAGATGAGTGAGATTGGGGCCGACTTTGCCCTGAGCGGCCGTGCCGTTGATCTGGTGGCAGCCGATGCACGCGCCCGCCAGAAACAACTGCTCGCCCGTGGACACATCGGCCGCGGCCGGGCCGGGCACAACCTGCTGCGCCTTGACCCACGCGTCGAAGTCCTCCGGCGTCTTGGCGATGACGACCACGCGCATGTTGGCGTGCGACGGCCCGCACAACTCCGCGCATTGTCCGTAATACGTGCCGGGCTGGTCGGCTTTGATCCATGATCGGTTGATGCGATTGGGGAAAGCGTCCGTCTTGCCGTTCAGCTGTGGCACCCAGAAGCTGTGGATGACATCGACCGCCGTGATGTCCAGGTTCACCACCTTGCCCGCCGGGATCACCAGATCGGTCGCGGTAAAGATGCCGTAGTCGGGGTAATCATATTCCCACCAGAACTGGTGGCCGATCACTTTCACCGTCATTTGATCGGCGGGCGGCGCCGGTTTGGCATCCAGCGTTTGCTGTGTCTGCAGCGCCAGCACAAACAACACCACCACAATCAACGCCGGCGCGATCGTCCACGCAATCTCGGCGCGGGTGTTGCCGTGAATCTGCTGCGGTTCACTCGTGTCAGACGGCTTGCGGCGGAAGCGCCACGCCGACCACACCAGCAGCCCTTCCACGATCACGAACACCACCACGGCAATGGCGAGCACGATCCAGAAAACTGTGGCAATCGCCGAGCCGTTGGGGCCGCGCGGGTCAAGCGCCGACGGCGTCGTGCTCTCCTGCGCCAACGCCGGCGCCGCCGACAGCAATGTCAGCGCCGCCAGGCCAATTACCGCCCCCACGGACAGCAATGCGCGGCGTATCTGCTTCCGCTGGAACCAGATCATTGAACCTCCCACATTCAATTGTCGCACTGCCACGGGGCTTAGGTCTGCGTCTTGGCTACGCAGGCACCGCAACGGTAGCTCCCCCCGGGCACGGTATCGGGCACCGACCGACCATGTCCAGTGCCCGAATTCGTGAACAATCCCACATGACTGCGTTTCATTATACCACTGTGGGGGTGCAATTTGTCAAGTCAAAAATTGTTTTATTCGCAGATCAATTTGCCAATTCGCCGCACCGACGCGTGCGCAAACACCTCCGCGCCGTGTGGGGCCTTGCGCAGGCTGCGCGTCAGATCAATGCCAGCGTAATGCAGCTCCTGGTGCATGCCCGTGCGCCACAATGGCGCGTGCGTCACATCGTACACCACACCCTCATACGCAATGTACACCGGCCGGCCGCGCCGCCCGTCATACTGCTGCAGCTCGCGCTCGGTGAAGACCAACTCTGCCGATGTCGATTCAAGCATGATGCCGGGACCTCAGGAAATGCACCGTACGTACTGCGAATTGAGTCATCGTCTGGCGGCTGTCTTTCTGGCCGATGGTTTCTTCTGGCCCGATGGTTTCTTCCGGCCTGCCGGCTTCCGCTTTACTGCCGATTTCTTCTTCGCCTGAGCACCCACTCGTCCTTTCGCTTTATCGTCCGTTCGCTTCTTCGCTTTGTCGCCCTGACGCTCATTCGCTTGACCATTCTGCCCCAGCCACGTCTTGCGACGCCTCGGCTGCAAATATGCCTCAACCGGCAAGCTCTGGACGCTCTCGCCGGGCGGGAAACCCGGCGCATCCAGCACGCGCTCGCACTGCCGCAGGTGCAAGCCGTGATGCACCAGCATAAAGTAGATCCAACCTTTGCCGTTCATCTCGCCGAAGTACGGATGCGGCGTCGTCGCCGTCAGGTCCGGCGCAGCAGGCAGCTGATCGATCAGCATCCGAGCCAGCGCACGGCCGGCCTCGATCTCGCCGCGCAGCACCTCCGGCGTCACGGCATTATCGGCCCCATCGCCCGCGATCAGATCGGCGGGGTTGATCTCGGCGCGGCGGCCCTCTGTCAGCAGCTTAAGCCACCCCCAGAACAGCCGATCACTGTCAATGACATGCGTCAACACCTCGCCGATCGAATACTCGGTGGGCGACGGCTTGAAGTGAATCTGCGCTTCGCTCAGGCCGGCCAGGAACGCCAGATCGTCATCCAGCGCGCGCTCGTACTCAAACAACAGCTCGTCCCATTCCAGACTCTGGGCGCGCTCATTCACCAGCCGGGGTTGATCCACCAGTTCGCGCAGCGGCAACGGCATATTGTCCTCCGCCAAACTACAGCCATTGCGGTACTTCGCGCAGCGCCCGGGCCAGGCGTGTGCCGTGCCAGAACAGCAGGCTGCCATCCACCTGCCGCACACGCTCACGCGGCAGCCGCAGTGCGGCCGCCAGCTCGGCCGCCTCCACGTCCGACCACGCATACGGCTCGTCGGGCAGCCACACCCAATCGGGTTGGCGACCGGCCGCTTCGGCCACTGTCACTCGCGGATAGCGCACATCGCGCTCCGCCGCATCCACCGGTCGCTCATCACCGGTATCCGCGGCCAGCGGATATCGCCGATTGCGATCGTCAAACACATTCTCAAAGCCGCACCAGCGCATCAGATCAGCCGCCACGGTATCGGCGTTGAACGTCATCAGCGGCCGGTTCCAGATGGGCACAAAAACGCGGGCCAGCGCCGGCGCCGGGCCGGCCGCCAGGCGCGCTTCGATGTCGTCCAATGCATCATGCGCCGGCGCATCGACGATGGCCGCCAACGTGCGCAGATCGGCCAATGCGGCCCGCACCGTGCGTGGAAAGAAGACCAGCACGCGCCAGCCTTCAGCCAACAGCGTCTCGATGGGCGCGCGCGCGTTTTCTTCTTGATTGGCCAGGATCAAATCGGGCTGCAGGGCGCGGATGGTTGGCAGATCAAAATTCTTGGTGCCGCCCACGCTGGGCAACGAACGGGCCGCCGGGGGGTAGATGCAGTAATCGGTGCGCGCCGCCAACCGATCGGCCGCCCCCAGTTCGAAGAGCGATTCGGTCGTGCTGGGCACCAGCGATACGATGCGGCGCGGCGGCCTCTCGAACGTCCACCGCTGGCCCAGTGCATCCACCACCTCGATCATCGCGGTCTTCACTCACTCAGTATAAATCGTGAGCCGGTCACGCACGGCGCATCACCGCCCGAACTTCGCGCCGATGGTCACTGTGACCTGCTCTTCGGTATCCGTCCAAGTCTCCACTTCGCCGTCCGGCCCCAGCGCCAGCGCCACGTTGTCAGGCAGGCCCAACGCCAACGCCTCCGGGTAGCGCTGCAAAGCCGATCGGACGCGGGCGGATCGATCGGGCGTGTAGTGCGGCACGATCAGACTGTCGGACACCCAGCCCCAGCCGGGCAGAATCTTGTCCGTGTCGGCGCTCAGCCCCCATTTGCCCAGCACCATCGCGCCCGCGCTGATGCCGGCGATCACCGCGCCGCTGTCGAAGGCCTCGGCGATGGCCTCGATGGCGGGCGTGCCGTCCAGCGTTTGGATCAGCTGCAGGGTGTCGCCGCCGCCGATGAAGACGAGGCTGGCGCGCGCCAATCGCCGATAGTTGGCGGGATCGCGCGCCGAGGCTTGATCCGTTATCGGGACAACGTAGCCCGGCGGTGCACCCAGCTCGGCGTAATAGGACAGGAAGGCGGCGCCATACATGGGATCGGCGGGCTGCGCCGCGGGCACAAACGCGATGGGCGATTCATCGACAATCGCGGAGATGGCGCGCGAATGGATCGTTTCACTGTCGTTCCATTGCCCACCGCCGATCAGCACCAGCCAGCCCGCGCCGGTGCGCCATTGAAGAGGTCCTGATTGAGTCATGATCTGGCTATGGGATATTGGGATGTTGGCATCGATTGTAGCACAGTCGGCCGGCGGCGATTAAACGAAAATATAGCCTTCGAGGCGGGTTGACCGGTCAAACGACGCGCGCGCCAGATCGAAATCGCGCCACGCTTGAAACGCCGCCAGCGCGGCGATGAGGCTGTCCAGCGCATCGCCGCCCGCGTCGTCGAGCATGACCGATCGGAGACGCGGGGTCAGCCGCACCGGCCCGATTGACTGCACGGCCTTCAAGATCACTTCGCGCTGCGCGCGCGCCGCCGCACCGCGGCCTTTGTACGGCGCATACAGCTGCATCTGCTTCAAGGTGGCCGCCGGGCAGATTTCGATCAGCCAGGGTCGATCGGCGGCGGCGCGCTGCAGAGGCAGCACGCTGGCCTGCCGCCCGGCGATCAACGGCCCGATCAGATCACGCAGCCCATAGTAGGTCTGCTGATACAGGCGCAGGTTGTAGGCGGCGAACGGCGCGCGGCTGTCGATCTCCGTGGCGCGCTTCAACTCGCGTCCGCGCGCGGCCCGCCGGCACTGCCGACGAAACACCTGTGCCGTCGGATAACGCGCCGCCAATGACCGGATGAAGCGCCGCCACGACTGCCCGGCCAGCAGCTCAGCAGGCATACTGAGCGGAAAATCCAGCCCGAAGACGGCCGCGCCCGCCCCGGCGATGAAGGCGCGCAGCGCGGCCAGCGCCCGGTCTCGATCGATCGCCGCGCCGGGCAGGTCCGCGCCGCGCACGCACTCGGTTACGTGCAGCGTGTCACCCACCACGCTGCCGCCCGCCAGCCAGATCTTGCGGCCGGCATCAGCCGCGCCGCTGAAGTCCACTCCGTAGATGTGACGCACGGCTACAACGGATACAACTCGCCGTACTTTGAGCGCAGATAGCGGAGGTACGGTTCGATGGTCAGCGGGCGGCCGGTGGCGCGCTCCAGCAGCTCGCCGGCGGTGAACTTGCTGCCGTGCCGGTAGATGTGCTCGGTCAGCCAGCCGCGCAGCGCATCGAATTTGCCCTGCGCTATCTGCGCGGGAATATCCGGCTGCGCGCGCAGGGCGGCCTCGTAGAACTGCGCGCTCATGATGTTGCCCAGCGTGTAACCCTGGAAGCTGCCGCCGATGCGGCCGCCGTACCAGTGCACATCCTGCAGCACGCCGTCGCGATCGTCGGGCGCGCGCACGCCCAGATCGCTGTGATAGCGCGCGTGCCACGCTTCGGGCAGGTCGCGCACGGCCAGCCGGCCTTCCAGCAGCGCCAGCTCCAGATCGAAGCGAATCATCACGTGCAGGTTATACGTGACTTCGTCGGCGTCGGTGCGAATGAGCGAGGGCGACACTTTATTGATGGCGCGATAGAACGTCTCCAGATCGACGCCGACCAGCTGCGCCGGGAAGGCGGCTTGCAGCTGCGGATAGAAGTGCTGCCAGAAGCCACGGCTGCGCCCCACGACGTTCTCCCACAGCCGCGACTGGCTTTCGTGCACACCGGCCGAGGTGCCATCGGCCAATGGCGTGCCCTCCAGATCGGGGCTGAGGCCCTGCTCGTACAGGGCATGGCCGGATTCATGAATGGTGCTGAACAGAGCGTCGCTCAGATCGTTTAACTTGACGCGGGTGGTGATGCGCACGTCGCCCACGCCAAACGACGTCATAAACGGGTGCGGGGTCTTGTCCTGACGGCCGCGCTGAAAATCGTAGCCCAGCACTTTGATCACGGCCTGCCCAAAGGCCAGCTGCTGCGCTTCGGGATAAGTCTGCTTCAGGCAGGCATCATCCGCGGGCGGCCGTGAGGTGATCGCCTGAACGATCGGGACCAGCTGCGCCCGCAGGTCGGCGAAGATGGCACGC
This sequence comes from uncultured Anaerolineae bacterium, assembly GCA_964550855.1. Classification (GTDB taxonomy): domain Bacteria; phylum Chloroflexota; class Anaerolineae; order Fen-1058; family Fen-1058; genus JAGOBP01. The sequence continues at coordinate 44,624 of CAZKBQ010000026.1, read as the reverse complement.
ACGTCGGCGGCCTTCATGCCGTAGTCGGCAAAATCGATCAACGGATCGGCGATGTGATCATAGCCGGGGAAGAAATCGGCCAGCTGCCGGCTGAAATCGAGTGTCTTTTCGAGGTAAGGCTGCACCCGCGCGAAGTCGTTGGCAGGTCGCGCCTGCGTCCACACCTGATACGATTCCGCGCCGTGCTCGTTCATCTTCGATACGAAATCGGCCGGAATTCTGGTGCGCTTGTCGTAGAGGCGGCGGGTGAGACGCACCAGACTGGCCTCGTCTGAATCGTACGGCAGACCGGCCGCATACGGCTCCAGTTTGTCCAGCAGCCTGCCGACGGCGGCGTCGGTGAACTTTTCGTGTGCCAGCCGCAGCAACGTCGCCATTTGCCGGCCGCGACCGGCCGCACCGCCCGCCGGCATGTACGTGGCCTGATCCCATTCCAGCACGGCTGCGGCGCGGCTGAGATCGTCGATCTCAAGCAGACGCGCTCTGAGGTCCTGCATCGCCTGATTCATGTGCTTTACGCTCCGTTGAGATAACGCCAGGCCGCCGACGCCAGAATCGCCGCGCCGGCCGACAGGATCGACTCGTCGATGTCGAAACGCGGGTTGTGATGCGGATACGCCGGCCCGGCAGCCGCGTTGGCCGAGCCGAGGAAGAAGAAGCAGCCCGGCACGCGATTGAGAAACTCGCTCATGTCTTCCGCGCCCATCGTAAATTGGTCGTCGCCGACGTTGTCCGCGCCGACCACTTCGGCGGCGACCTCGCGCACCAGCTGCGCGGCGCGGGCGTCATTGACGGTGGCGGGCGAGATGGCCTTGATCTCGATTGAAGCACGCCCGCCCAGCGCGGCGGCGGTGCCCTCCACCACGGCCTTCACCCGCTCAAGGATGTGTTCGCGCACCGCCGGGTCAAACGTGCGGATGGTGCCCGTCAGCTGAGCCGTTTCGGCGATGATGTTGAACGCCGTGCCCGCGTGCAGCGCCCCCACCGTCACCACCGCCGTCTGGCGCGGATCGGTGTTGCGGGCCACCACCGTCTGCAGCGCCGTCACGATATGCGCCGCCAGCACAACCGCATCGACGCCCAGATGCGGCTGCGCGCCGTGCGTGCCTTTGCCGTGCACGGTGATGTTGAGGATGTCGGCCGCCGCCATCACGCCACCCGCGCCCGCCCGGACGATGCCGGCCGGCGCCTCATTCCAGACGTGCAGGCCCAGCGCCAGCTCGGGCGCGGGATCGTTCAGCACGCCGTCACGAATCATCGCCAGCGCGCCGTTCTCGCCTTCCTCGGCCGGCTGAAATACGAACTTCAGCGTACCGGCCAGTTCGCCGCGATGCCGCGCCAGCAGCTGCGCCACGCCCAGGCCGATGGCGGTGTGCGCGTCGTGGCCGCAGGCGTGCATCACGCCGGGATTCTCGGACACATAGTCGGTCTGATTGAGTTCGGTGATCGGCAGCGCGTCCATGTCAAAACGCAGCATGACGACCGGGCCGGGTTTAGCGCCTTCCAGCAGGCCAACCACTCCAGTCTTGCCCACCCCCGATTGGACCTCCAGGCCCAACGCGGCCAGCTCCTTCGCCACGATGCCCGACGTGCGAAACTCCTGAAACGCCAGTTCGGGGTGGCGATGAAAGTCCCGCCGCCACGAGACCAACTGGCCTTGAAGCGCAGCGGCTTCTGATTGCAGATGGTTGACGACTGATTGTGGATTCATCAAACGCTCACCTTGTCAGTGGATTACCATGTCACCGTGTCGCGCACGCCCAGCTTCTTCCCCGGATTCATGATGTTGTGGGGATCGATCAGTTGTTTGATGGAGCGCATCATCGCCAGCGCGGGCGGATCAACGCTGCGGGGCATATACTCGGTTTTCAGCAAGCCGATGCCGTGCTCGCCGCTGATGGCGCCGCCCAGTTCCAGCGCCGCGTCAAAGATGGCGTGCGAGGCCGCCTCCACTCGTCGCATCATGTCGGCATCGCGTCGGTCGCACACGATGTTGGGATGCAGGTTGCCGTCGCCGATGTGGCCGAAGACCGCAATGGTCAGATCATATTGCTTCGCGATCTGTTTCGTCAGCGCCACCATCTGTGGAATCTGGCTGCGCGGCACCACGATGTCTTCACCGAAGCGCGATTGGCCCAGCCGGATGATGGCCGGCGACACCGAGCGACGCGCCTCCCACAACGCTTCGGCTTCTTCCGGCGTGCGCGCCCGCTGCAGGCTGCTCGCGCCCGATCGGTTCAGCACCCTCGCAATCACGGCGATGTCGCGTTCCACCTGTTCGGGGTCACCATCGACGCCGACCAACAGCAGGGCGGCGGCGTCCAACGGCAGTGTGCGCGGCTGCCGGCGGCTCTGCTGCAAATCGTCGATGGCGCGAATGACGTCGGCATCCATGATCTCCGTGACCAGCGGGGTGATGCCGCTCGTCAAGATCGCGCCCACGGCTTCGCACGCAGCCGGCAGTTCGGCGAAGGCCGCCAGGGCCACGAGCTGCGATCGGGGTTTGGGGATCAATCGGAGGGTGATGTCCGTCACCACGCCCAGCGTTCCTTCTGATCCCACAAACAGTTGTTTGAGGTTGTAGCCGGCCACGTTCTTGATGGTGCGGCCGCCCAGGCGCATCACCTGGCCGCCCGGCAATACGACTTCGAGGCCCAGCACGTAATCGGCCGTGACGCCGTACTTGAGGCAGCGCGGCCCGCCCGCGTTGGTGCTAACGTTGCCGCCGATGGTGCACATGTGCAGCGAGGCGGGGTCGGGCGGGTACATCAGACCCTGAGTTTCCACCGCGTTTTGAAGGGCGGCGGTGACGACGCCGGGCTGAGTGATGACGATCGAGTCTTCCGGCGAGATCGCGAGGAGGCGGTTCATGCGCGCGAGGTTAAGGCACCATGAATGCTCGATCGGCACTGCGCCGCCCGCCAGACCGGTGGCCGCGCCGCGCGGCACGACGGGGATGCCGTGTTCATCGGCCAGGCGCAGGATCAGGCTGACGTGCTCGGTGGTGCGCGGATGCAAAACGACGGCTGGGCGCTGCTCGGCCCATGTCCCGTCGTAAGCGTAAGCCGTCAATGTCGCGGCATCGTCGGCGACGCCGTCGCGACCCAGCGCCGCGCGCAGTTCATTGAGCAGCCGGGGGTTGGTCGCCGCGTTGATCTCTGCGCTCCTTCCGCTTCTTCTTGCCGGTGCGTTTGTGCGCGCCACAGTTGCAGCCGTGCGCGCCGCTGCACGGTTCTTCGGCCTTCTTCTGCAGCGATTCCAGTTCGGCGAGCGGCACCAGGTCTTCGCGCTTGACTTCGTGCAGCGTATCGCCCACCATCACCAGGACGGCGTCTTTGAGCGGCAACACGTCCCAGACTTTGCCGGGGCCGTGCGGCGTGCCCACTTCCTTATTGCGTTTGGGCAGCTGCTTGCGGGCCTCGACGTACTGTTCGTATTCGTACAGCAGGCAGCAGCGCAACCGGCCGCACATGCCGGTGATCTCCTGAGGGTTGAGCGACAGCCCCTGCTCTTTGGCCATTTTGACTGAGATGGGGCTGAACTCGGTGAGGAAGCGCGAGCAGCAGCGCTCGGTGAGGCCGCAGGCCCCGCCGCCGCCGATGAGCTTGGCGGCGTCGCGCGGGCCGATGAGGCGCATGTCAACCTTGGCCTTGAAGCGCGGCTGCAGGTCGGCGCGCAGCGGCTCCGGGTTGACCTCCACGTTCTCTTCCACCGTGTACAGGAAGGACAGCCGCGCGCCGTCGAACGTGTATTCGGCTCGGACGATCTTGAGATTGAGGTTGAGCGCCTGAGCACGCTCGCGGCCGATGACCATGGCCTCGAGTTCCTGGGTTTCCCAGTATTTCTTCAGCGCCAGATCGCGGTTGGTGGCGATGCGTTCGATGAGTTTGAACGGCCCGTCGGCCGCGCCGTGTTTGGGCGGCTCCAGCGAGGCCACCTGTCCCAACTGCTTGCCGCGCGTGGTGGACACGACGACCCAATCGTTAGCGCGCAAATCGTGCAAATGTGTCGCGTCGAAATGGTAGAGTTTGCCGACCGGCATAAACCGCACGCCGACGATCTTGTGTCCATCGCCCGGCGCGGGCGGCACGGTCATTTCTTCAATCGGTGCTTGCATACTGTCTCCCCGCAAAGCGTAAAACGCAAGAATGTGCAACTTCACGTTTTACGTTTTACGTTTTACGTTTTACTCATTACGTTTCACGTTTCACTCATCACGCCCTTCAAGCGCTTCCAACACCACCTGTGTCACATGTTTCACTTCCACTTCAATGCCGCTCCGCTTCGCCCCCCACTCCAATTGTAGCAAACAACCGGGATTCGCGCTGACGACGATCTCGGCCCCGGTGGCCGCCACATCGGCCATCTTGCGATCGAGCAAGTCTTTGGACATGGCCGGGTGCGTGAAGTTGTAGATGCCGGCACTGCCGCAGCAGCGGGTGGAATCCGCCAGTTCGCACATCTCCACACCCGATCGATTCAGGCGCGCCAATACGGCTCGCGGTTGGCGACGCACGCCCTGCACGTTGGCGAGGTGGCAGGGTTCGTGGTAGGTAATCCGAATGGCGTCGCCGGCCCCGGCGGAAAGCGGGAGATCGGCGGGCATGATCTGATCCAGCCACTCCGTGATGTCGCGGACCCGGCTTGAGAAGCGGACAGCCCGGTCGGCCCACGCAGGATCGTCGTGGAAGACGTGCGCATACTCTTTGAGGAAACCGCTGCACGCGGCGCAGTCGGCCACGATCGCGTCGAGGCCGCCCAGCCGCTCGAACGCTTCGATGTTGCGCTTCGCCATCTTGCGCGCCGAGTCCTTTAGCCCCTGATCGTCTTGCGGCGCACCGCAGCACATCTGATCCGGTGGTGTGACAACCTCGCAGTTGAAGCGCTTCAACAACTCGACGGTGGCGCGGCTGGCGTCGGCGAAGGCGACGTTCATCACGCAGCCCAGAAAGTAGCCGACGCGATATGGCCGCTGAGTGGCGGCCGGGCTGACCTGCGATTTTTGCAATTCGCCCCACAACGGCCTGGGCATCTTTGGCGCCAGCTGTACCAGCTCTTTCAGCGCGGGGCCAATTTTCGGCAGCCGGCCCAACAGGGCTGCGCCCAGCCGATCGAGTTTGAGGCGTTGCGCCAGCCGCAGCGGCGGCGTAAACCATTGGATGCGGCGCGGCGAGATGAGCGCATGGTTGAGCAGAAAACGGATTAGCCAGCCGCGCGGATGTTTGGCCTCGACGGCGGCGCGACCTTCGACGATGAGTTCGCCGATCGGGATGCTGACCGGGCAAACAGTGTTGCACGCGCGGCAATCGAGGCAGTGATACAGGTGCTCTTCCACGCCGGCGTCGGCCAGATCGAGTCGGCCGTCCTCGACGGCGCGCATCAGCGACAACCGGCCGCGCGGCGAGAAGGTTTCGAGCGATGTCTGCTGATACGTGGGACAGACCGGCAGACAGCGCCCGCACCGGATGCAGTCCATCAGCGCTTCGTAGGTGGGCAGTTCAGGAGCGGTGAAGACGGGGCCGGAGACGGGGGCAAAGATCGAGCCGGATTTCGGGATGGATTCACTCATAACGCGCCTGTCATGCCAGTCCAGGAATAAACAGCCGCCCTTATTGAGCACCCGCAGGCGGCCGATCGATGCAGGCCTTCAACTTGCGGCCCGGTTCCGGGGCGGATTGTAACACACTTGCGGATAGCAGGGGCATCCGGGCTGAGCGGCGGTCGCCATCGGTGCAGGGCAAGCAGGTTGGTAATGGGTGGCAGGCACAGCTGGCGACTCGAAGTCGCGCGGGGTGAGCCTTCGGCTGAACGTCCACCCTTCGCAGGCTCAGGGCAGGCTCTGCATGGACGAGCCTCGTCGGCGGCGCTCCCCTCCCTCAGGCGCGATTTGCCCCTGCCCGCCGCTACGCGCGGATGGGCTGCCGGGCGTAATCGTTTGCACGCTGAACGGCGGGCGGAGGATTGACAGCGGCCTGAAATACAGTATAATGCCTGTATAAATAAACCGACCGTCGGTCTTGTAAAACCATGGCACGCAGCGTCAACGAAAAAGAATACGCCGAGAAGCGCAACCAGATTCTGGAGGTCGCTCAGCGCCTGATATACAGCAAAGGCTACGAGCAGATGTCGATTCAGGACATCCTGAACGATCTACAGATTTCCAAAGGGGCGTTCTACCACTACTTCGATTCCAAACAGGCGCTGCTGGAAGCGCTGATCGATCGGATGCAGGCCGAGGCCGAGCCGCTCATTGCGCCGATCGTGAGTGATCCGCAGTTGTCGGCGCTGGACAAGCTGCACCACTTCTACAATACGTCGGCGCGCTGGAAGACGGCACGCAAAGATTATCTGATCCTGCTGATGCGCGGCTGGTATGCCGACGAAAACGCGCTGGTTCGCGAGAAGGCGCAGACGCGCATGATCAGGTATTTTGGCCGGATGGTGGCCGACATCATCCGCCAGGGCGTGCAGGAGGGCGTGATGAACACGCCCTACCCTGATCAGATGGGTGAAATGACACTGAATCTGCTGCAAAGCCTGGGGAATGACTTTATGGAGCGGTTGTTCAACCCGACATCGACATCGGCTGATTTGCAGCACGTTTACGAGCTGGTGGCGGCCTATAACACGGCCCTGGAGCGAATGCTGGGCACGCCACCCGGCTCGTTGAACCTGGTGGACATGAGCATAATGAAGGACTGGTTTGAGACTTCGCCCGAAGCCTCGCCGGCCAGGACCGGCCGGGACGATTTGAAGAACGAGGTGCACGAATGACCCAACTGGTCAAACTGGCCTGGCGCAACCTGTGGCGCAACTGGCGGCGCACCGTCATCGCGGTGGCGGCGATTGTGCTGGGCCTGATCCTGCTGTTGATGATGGACGGCATGATCAAAGGCTCGGATCAGGCGATCTTCGGCAATGCGGTCCGATTGTATGGCGGCAACCTTCAGGTTCACGCTCCCGGCTATCGGGAACGGGCCAACCGGCTGCCGATGCTGCCGCTGGCCGACGCCGACGCGGTGGTGCAGGCGGCGCGCGCCCAGCCGCAGGTGCTGACGGCCGCCAAGCGCATCAATACGGCCGGCATCATCATCAATCGCGGCAACTCGGCGCCGGTGGTGATTACGGCGGTGGAGCCAAATGTCGAAGCGCCGATCAGTCTGCAGGCCGAAAGCGTGTCGCAGGGGCGCTTCCTGCTGCCAGATGATGGCGACGCGATCTTCATCGGCAAAGCCTTGGCCGAACGGCTGCAAGCGGGCGTGGGCGACACGGTGACGCTGCTGGGGCGCAGCAAGAACGAATCGATGCGCCAGCACAACTTCATCGTCGTAGGCGTGTACGATCTGGGCATGCCTGAGGCGGAAAAAGGCACGGTCTTCATTCCTCTGCCCGACGGGCAGCTGCTCTACAACCTGCGCGGCCAGGCCACCGAGGTTGCGATCTTTTTGAAGCAAATCGGCGCGGAAAGCGACGTGTTGACGGCACTGAAGGCGCAGCTGCCCGGCTACGAGGTGGATTCGTGGCAAACGCTCAAGGGCGACCTGCGCGACACGCTTGATCAGAAATTCCTATTTACCAGCATCTTCGGCATCGTCGTGATCGCCATCGCCAGCATCGGCATCTTGAACCTGATGCTGATGGCGGTGTTCGAGCGCACCCGCGAGATGGGCGTGCTGGCCGCGCTGGGCATGAAGGGCCGTCAGGTGATGGGCCTGTTTCTGCTGGAAGGCTCGCTCATCGGCGTGGTGGGCGCGGTCGTGGGCTGCGGTCTGGGCTTCGCATTGCTCGCCATGCTGGGCACAGTGGGCATCGACTTCTCGAAGTTCGCCAGCGGCCTGGGCGATCTGGGCGCGTTGATGGGCAGCAAGCTGTATCCTAGCATTACGCTGGATGTGCTGATCAGCCGCGCGGTGCTGGTGGTCGTCATCACGGCCATCGCGTCACTGTACCCGGCGTGGCAGGCGTCGCGCAAAGAACCGGCGCAGGCCCTGCATCACGTCTAGGGCGCGACAGCGGAGAACCTATGCCTCTTTCCAAGTTGTGGACGATTGCGTATCGGGACCTCGGGCGTCACCGCCGCCGATCGGTCTTCACGCTGATGGCGGTGGCGCTGGGGCTGGCGCTGCTGTTCGTCATGAACGGTCTCATCGCCGGCGTCATGGCCGAATCGCTGCAAAACAGCATCCGCCTGCGCACCGGGCATCTGCAGCTGCGCGCCGCCTCGTATCAGGAAGATCAACTCAGCTTGCAGTCGAAGGACCTGTTGTCCAATCCGGCCGACCTGGCGGCGCAGGCCAGCGCGTTGCGCGAAGTGAAAGCGGCCACGCCCGTGCTGTGGATTGGCGGCATCCTGAACACCCTCGATGAGTCGGCGGGGCTGCAAGTCATCGGCATTGACCCGGCTTCGGCGCTGTACGAACCCATCAAGTCGGGGCTGGTGGCGGGCGACTGGCTGACGGCAGACGATCGGGGCGGCATCCTGATCGGGCGGGCGCTGGCCGAAAGTCTGAATGTGAGCGCCGGCCAGAACGTGAGCCTGGCCATCGTGAATGCCAACGGCCAACCCGACGAAGGTACGTTCACCATTCGCGGCCTGTTCTCGACCGGTATTCCCAGCTACGACGAAAGCGCAGTGTTCATGCCGCTGGACAAGGCCCAGGCCTTTGCGGGCACGGGGGCGCGTGCCAGCGCCATCATGATCCTGTTGAACAATCAGGCCGACACGGCGAAGGTGGCTGCGGCGCTGAACGTCCCCGGCGTGACCACGCTGACCTGGACAGATTTGAATCAGTTCTTCGTCGAGACGGTGCAGCTGGCCTCCAGTTTCTACGTGCTGATGGACGGCATCGTCATCCTGATCGTGGCCGTCATCATCGCCAACACCCTGCTGATGGCGGTGTTCGAGCGCGTGCGCGAGATGGGCATCCTGTCGGCGCTGGGCATGAAGGGGCGGCAGATCCGGCAGATGTTTCTGCTGGAAGGGGCCACGCTGGGACTGGCCGGCGTGGCGGTGGGCGCGGTGCTGGGTCTGGCCGGCGTGGCCTTCCTGGCGACCACCGGCATCTCGATCAGCGACAAAGTGGCGGCCGTGGCGGGCAGCGATTTTGCCATCGGCACGACGATGCGCGCCACCTTTGACTGGGGGACGTTTGCGGGGCTCTCCGTGGCGACGCTGGTCATCGTGGTGCTGGCCTCGTTGTATCCGGCATGGTACGCGGCCCGATTGGAGCCGGTGGACGCTCTGCGTGACTGAGAAATCAAGGACATCATCATGGACGCCATTCAACTTGAAAATGTGACGAAGGTGTATCGCATCGGCGAGATCGAAACCCGCGCGCTGAGCGATGTCAGCCTGAGCATCGGCGAAGGCGAGTTCACGGCGCTGGTCGGCCCGTCCGGCTCCGGCAAGACGACGCTGCTGCAGCTGATCGGCTGTCTGGACAAACCCGATCAGGGCGTGGTGAGGATCAAAGGCCGCGATGTGACGCGCCTCAACGCCAATCAGCGCGCCGACCTGCGCCGCGAGCAAATCGGCTTTATTTTCCAATTCTTTGCGCTGGTGCCGGTGCTGACCGCCTATGAAAACGTGGAACTGCCGCTGCTGCTGAGCAATGTCGGCGCCGCCGAGCGACGCGAGCGGGTGATGAGCCTGCTGGCGGCCGTGGGTCTGGCCGATCGGGCCAGGCACCGCCCCGATCAGATGAGCGGCGGCGAGCAGCAGCGCGTGGCTATCGCGCGGGCGCTGGCCCCCCAGCCGGTCATGGTGCTGGCCGACGAACCCACCGCCAACCTGGACACCGCCAACGGCCAGCAGGCCATGGAAATCATGCAGCGGCTGAACGAACAAACCGGCACGGCTTTTATCTTTGCCACGCACGACCCGCGCGTGATGGCCTATGCGCGGCGCGTGGTGAAACTGCGCGACGGACGCATCGAATCGAACGGGGCGAGCGGCTGAACCCCACCCGATCGGAATGACCACCGACCCGGCGAAGCACGCGCTTTGTCGGGCCGGTGTGTTTGATCGACGCTGTTACTGCAGCACCAGCGGCAGGAAGAGCGGATAGATCACTGCTTCGTCGTAACCGATGTCGAAGCCCGCGCCGAAGGGGCGCGGCTGCCCGTCGATGTCGATGTAGATGCCAACATCCGTGCCGGCATCGATGGCGGCGCTGTCCGCGCCCACATGATAGTTGTCCGCGGCGGCGTTCACAAATTTTGGATCGCCGCTCACATCGTGCGTCCCACCCGAGATCGAGCCAAACTTATCGATCGAGTTGCCGAAGAACAGGTTGTAATCTTCGACGACGCTGCCGCCCAATCGGTTCAACCCGATGGCGTGATGAGTGACGATCGTGTCCTTGATCGTGACGCTGCCCGAGTCCACACGCACGGCATCGCCGCTGACCAGCGCGGGCGCGGCCACCGTGGTATAGAGGATTTGCAGGGTGCCGGTGGGCAACAGGTGCATGGCAGTGCCGGCGTTATCAAGCGCGACGTTGCGGGCAAACAAAGTATTGACGATCTGGCCGCCGCCCGTCGCCAGATACAATCCGCCGCCTTCGTGTGCAACGTTGTTGATCACGAGCGAACTGGAGAGGGTCAACGTATTGCTGATGAATAACGCGCCGCCATTGCCGCCGCTGCCGTTGTCGCGGAAGGTGCTGTGCAGGATGCTGGCCGGGCCGAGGGTGTAGGCCGCGCCGCCATGGCCGCTGGCCGCCGAGTTGCCGGTGAAAGTGGCGTTGTTCAGCGTCAGGCCGCCGCCCGAGGCCAGCGCACCGCCCGGCGAGGTGTTGGCGGTGTTGCCGGTGAATTGACTGCCATCCGCTGCGATGGCGAACGTGGCCGCGATTGCGCCGCCGCCGTATTGACCATCGCCCTGCGCCGTGTTGTTGACAAAGCGGCTATTGGTCACCGAGACAGTGCCGCCCGATGAAATGCCGCCGCCGTTGGCCTGTGAACGGTTGTTTTGGAACAGGCTGTTGACGACTTGAATCGGGCCAAAGGCCTCGGCCCCGCCGCCCCAACTATTGGCCGAGTTGTTGAGGTACGTCGTGTTGGTCAGGAAGGTGGTGTTGCCCACCGTGCCGCCGCCGGTGGCCGTGGCCGTATTCGAGAGGAACTGCGTGCCAGAGATCGTCAGCACTGGGCCGGCCATATAAAGGCCGCCACCCCAGCCGCTATTGGTCGCCAGGTTGCGTTCAAAACGCCCGCCGGTGACGGTGACTGATCCATAAGAGGCCAGCCCGCCGCCGGCGTACATCGATAGGTTGCTGATCACATCGGTGGCCGTCAGCACCGCCGACGTATTGGCGAAGATGCCGCCGCCCCAGTTGTGGGCGCTGGTGTTGTTCTCAAAGTGACTGTTGGCCGCGCTGACGCCGCCATACGTGATCAACGCGCCGCCCAGGTTGCCGGCATAGTTGCCGGTGTACTGCACATTGCTCAAGGCCGCGTTGCCGCCCGCGCCCGATCCGCCGCCGCTGCCATTGAGGGTGCGATTGTTCGTGAAGGTGGTGTTGGTGATAAAGGCGCTGCCGCCCGTGTCAAGGCCACCGCTGTTGCCGCCCGTGATGACGGTGTTGTAGGCAAATTGCGCATCGGACACATAGGCATTGGCAGGCGTCCACGCGCCGCCGCCGTTGCCGCTGAGCGAAGTGTTGCTGTAAAACTGCGGGCCGTTCAGCGTGAAAGAACCATCGGAGTACAGACCGCCGCCGCCACTGGCCGTATTGCTGACGAACCGGCCGCCTGAAATCGTCTCGGTGAAACTACCCGCATAGCCCGCGTATAAACCGCCGCCGCGATACGACGCCGTGTTGCTTATAAAGTCCACATTCAGCAGCGTCGAATCGAACCACATGAACAGGCCGCCCCCGCCGCCGCTGCCGGCCGTGTTGCTGATGAACTGCACGTTGGTCAGCACACTCGGCGCGGCGTTGGCAAAGTAGGCCAGATACGCGCCGCCGCCCCAGTCGGATGAAGAATTGCCGCTGAAGAGTGTGCCGGAAATATCAGACCGGCCAAAGGCCATCGCGCCAGCACCGCCGCCATAACCTTTCGGTCTGGTGGTGCGGTTGTTGACGAATTGCCCGCCGATCAATTTCAGCGCGCCGCTCGCGTACAAGCCGCCGCCATCGTAGCCGTTGTTCACAACATTGTCGATGAAGCTGACGTTGGTGCCGATGAAATCACCCGTCGTCAACAGGCCGCCGCCATAGCCGTTGGTGATGACAGTGTTGTTCTGAATGAGGCTGTCGCTGGCGACGACGCTGCCCGTTGCATACACGCCGCCGCCGCTGCCATTGGTGGCCGCGTTATTGTTGATTTTGGCGTTGACCAGTGTGATGGGCGACGAAGCGAACAGGCCGCCGCCCGATTGGGCGAGGTTGGCGTTGATGATGACATCGTGAATCAGCGGTTGTGCCCCGGCCGATAGGAAAATGCCGCCCCCGTTGGCCGCGCCCGCGTTGCCGCCCTGAAACGTCAGATTGGCGATCTGCGTCGCATCGGTCATCGCCGCCGTCACCGTCAGCACGCGCTGATTGGGCAGCGCCTGAAGCACGGTGCTGGCGGCATTGGCGCCGATCAGACTCACGGCTTTATTGAGCGTGACACTGGTGATGTACACGTTGGCCGCGATGTTGATCACATCACCGTCGGCCGAGCCGTTGATGCAGGCTTGCAGCGAGGTATTGCACGGAGCAGCGCCGGGATAATTGCGCGTCACGCCCAGCGGCGCGGCGGCCGCCAACGGCGCATGTTGGATCGACAACAACGTCACGACGAGGAACAGCGACACGCACGCAAATGACACACTCACTCGCCATACTGATCGAGCACGCATGGCAATCTCCTTTTCCCTGGATGGCCGATATTGTAGCACCGATGACGCAAAACCCAGCTGCGGCCCGGCCGTCATGGCGGAACTCAGCGAGTCAAAAAGCCAGCCACAGACCGGCCAAGGCGTGACATTCATCTGTGGAAGCGGGTGATATCCCTCCCGTGTTGGAAGAAATGCCCCAAGAATAAGTAGTTTCACGCATTGACGGGCCGGTGAAATATCCGTACACTGCCAGACAGCAGGCCGCTGGGCGTCCCGGTGGGCGTCCCGGCCGGGGAGACGACCGTTTGAGCGGCGGCGGCGGCGTATCCGATCGGATACGCCAGAAAACAGGACTGATAACAATGAAAGCCTATCACCGGACTTTGACTGTTTGTCTCCTGCTGGGTCTGACGATACTGTGGCTGATTCCACTCCGCACGGCTGCGGCCTCGCTGGGCGAGCAGGACTACATCGAACTGACCGAAAGTCTGGAAGTTCTTTCGACCGGCTGGGTGCAGGTTCATGTCGATCGCGCCAACAGCATCCTGAGCAAAGCGTTCTATACGGCAGTCGACTGGCAGGAGTTCTTCGCCGCTTATTTCAGTACTCATCCGTTCACCGACGAGCTGCGCGACTATCTGAGTTATCCGGTGTTTCAGTGGTTTGACGCCGCCGTGCGCCTGAACCTGCAGCTCGGCCTCATCAGCCCGCTCGAAGACGAGATTCAGCGCATCATGGCCGCACATGGCGATGAACTAAGCGCGGTGCTGGCGGCCGACGCAGCGCTGCGCGAGACGCTGTTCAACAGCCATCGCTTCCTGAACACGTATTTTCACGACGGCGTCATCGACCCGGCTGCCCGGCAGAGCCTGGACGAGTTCTACATCACGCACATCAACACCTACGGCGTGTGGCTCAAGCACACGACGGCGCTGGACACTGCCACTCACCCGTATGTCGCCGCGCTGCGCGCTCAGGTGGCAATGAACCTGATCGATGCGCAGCCCCTGACCGAAGCGCGCAAACAGCTGGCCGCCGAAGTGCTCGGTTTGACGGGCGCGCATGCGGCCGTGTGGCGCGACGATACGCTGCTGCTGATGGACAATCACGGGCTGGACGGGCGGCAGATCGATTTGATCGACCGCTATGTGCAAAGCCTGCCGGCCGGTATCCAGGACCTGCGATATGTGACCGTGAACGATTTGCTGGGCAACACCGCCGATCAATATGAGCCGCTGACAAACCGTTACGGCGTGGACATTGCCGGGCGGCCGATCGGCAGCGCCGCCGAGAACGACTTCCCGGCCGATGTGCCGCCGGTCTTTGTCGATCAATTTGCGATTGCGCTGGCTCACGAAGTGAACCACTACGTCGATGCCGCCCTCGGCCGGACTCGCCCCGATCTGGCGCAGCGGCGCGACGGCTTGATCGCCCATGCCGGCCCCGACTGTCACCATTACCTGCGCAGCAACTTCGCCAACGGCTACTTTGTCGGCGCGCCTCGTGAGTTTTACGCGTCGATCGCCAGCCTGTGGATGGCCGACACTCGACATACGCTGGACCTGGCACTGACGCAGTGGCGGGCGGGTCACGACGATCCGATCAGCCAGTTTCTCTTCTTCGCCGAAGTGTATTCGCAGGGCGGGAATACTGTGCCGTTTTACCGACTGGACGCGCAGGGCCAGCTGGCGCGCGTGGATGTGCAGGTGGAACGCGATAACAGTCGAGGATTAATCACCGCCATCCGGGCCGATCAGCCTTACCGGTTCATCTTGAACGACGAGGGCGATGTGGTGGCGGTGTTGCACTATGAGTTCTTTTTGCCGGCCGTGCAACGATAGCGGTTGCCTCAGAGAGCGTGGACGTATGGCTTAACGTGAGACCACAAAGAGACCTCGGAGGTTTTGAAAACCTCCGGGTCTTCGGTTACGATGCGGGACAGTTGTCAATATGCAAGTATTTCTGGCACTCCGCCGCGGTCAGTGAGCGAGTGACTCGTGATTGGGCCAGTGCCAGCAAGTCGTCGACTCGTAACAGGAACAGGCGCACCACTCCATCCGCGCTGGCGACGGCCAGCTGTGCGCCGTGGTCCGAAGGACTGAAAGCGACGCCCTTTACTCCACCGCCGCTGCCGGGCAGTGTGAGGAGTTCCTTGCCGGTGGCGACATCCCATACCTTCGCCGTGTTATCCTCGCTGCCGGTGGCGAGCAACGTGCCATCCGAGTTGAACGCAACCGACTGAATTCCCGCGCTGTGCCCCTTCAGGGTGAACAACGGCGAGCCAGTTACTGCATCCCAGATGATGGCCGCCCCGTCGCTGCTGCCAGTAGCCACTTTCGTGCCATCGGGACTGTAAGCAACATCGGGAAGCCCGCTGTTGTGTCCGCTAAGCGTAAGCAGCACTTCGCCTGTCCGGGCATCTCGGATTTTCGCGGTCGCGTCCGTGCTTGATGTAGCAAGATGAGTTCCGTCGGGACTGAAAGCCACGCCGAGTACCAGGCCAGCATGATCGGTGATGGTGTAGATGGGCGATCCCGTGACGGCATCCCACACTCTGGCGGTGCCGTCGAAACCGCCGGTAGCGATCCGGCCCCCATCAGGACTGAAGGCGACGTCCCGCACGCCATTCTGGTGGCCGGAAAGCGTGAGCAACTTCTGACCCGTCGCAGCATCCCACACGATGGCATTTGCATCGAGACTGCTCGTTGCCAGGCGTGTCCCATCCGAGTTGAAAGCTACGTTCAAAACTTCCTGAGTGTGTCCACGCAGCGTTAAGCGTGACTCGCCGGTTGTGGCGTTCCAAATCGTCGCCGTGCCATCGCCGCCATTCGTCGCAAACTCCTGCCCGTTCGGATTGTATGCGACCCGCGTGCCGTAGTCTGCTCCCGGTGCAGCAACAGTAAGAGACTCTTGTCCCGGTGTGAGGCTCCATATCCTTACCGTTCCATCAAGGCTCGTGCTCGCCAAGCGTTTGCCATCGGGACTGAAGACCACGCCCATCACCCAGCCGGTATGGCCGTTAAGCGTGAGCAACTCGCGTCCGGTGGCAGCATCCCATACTTTGACAGCATTCCCGGCTGCGCTCGCGCTGACGCCGGCCAGCTGTGTGCCATCTGGACTGAACACAGAGGCTCCCTCCGGGATCGTGTAGATCTCCCGGCTCTCGATCGTCGTCGCGCCATCAGCAGTTTTGAAATCGAGCTGCCAGACATGCGACCCGTCCCCGACGAAGGCGAAGCGTGTCCCATCCGGGCTGAAGGCGACACTGCTGACTTCTCCCGTAAAATCAGAGTAATCACGCAGCAAGTTTCCGGTAGCCGCGTCCCAGAATTTCATCGTCGCGTCGTCACTGGCCGTGACGAGCCACTTCCCGTCCGGGCTGAACGTCAGCGCCTCGATGGCATCTTTGTGCCCGGCGAGTTCCAGGAGAGACTTGCCGGTGATCACATCCCACACATACACTGTTCCATCAAGACCGCCTGAAGCAATACGCACCCCATCCCGGCTGAACACCACCGCTGTCATGTCCACATCATGCCCGATCAACGTGTGGAGGAGTTGGTACGTCGAAACATCATAGACTTTCACGTTGCGATTGTCGCAAGCAGCTAACAATTTTCCGTCAGGACTGTAAGCGATCCGTTGACCGCTGACGAAGTCGCTCGGTTTGGTTGTGCCCGGCAAGCGCTGCACTTCTTTGCCGGTGGTCGCATCCCAAACGATGGTCGTGCCATCATCGCCAATCGTGGCGAGCCGTTTGCCGTCCGGGCTGTAGTCTGCCGATAGCACTCTCGTCCCGTGGCCGGTAAGAGTCATCCGCAGAGGGGAAGCCACGATCGATCGGTGCAGCGCCTCTTCGACTTCCGGGAGCACTGTTCCATCGACGGCGCGCGTCGTCGTGGCGGCTTGAAGTGCGAGCAGAATGCTGCGCTCCGGATCGATCGACAGGTTGTTGAGCGCCGCCGCCGCAAGTTCGCGCGCCGTGGCAATGCGCCGATCGGTCTGCGCCGCGACGGTGGTCTGGCGTGCCTGCGCGCCGAAGAACCCGGCGGCCAGTGCCATGGCCAGAGCCACGATGAATGCTCCCGTGAGATAGCGCGCGCGTCGACGCAGCTGCCGGGCGGATCGAGCCTGTTCCTCGGCGCGCTGTCTTTCGGACTCGGCCAGTTTCTGCGCCGCTTCAAGTTGCTGCCGGCGCTGCGCTTCACGCTCGGCTTCTTCCTGCTGCGCCAACGCCTGTGACGCATCAAGGAAGGCGCGCTCCAGATCGTTGAGTTCACCCGCGTGCGCGTTGGCCCACTCCGCCGCCTGCGCCAACCGGACGCCCCGATAGAGCAAGTCTCGATCGCGATCCAACCGCTCCCACTCTTGCGCCGCTTCCGTCAGATGACGATGAAGGCGCAAGCCCTCCCGATCGTCGGCGAGCCAGTCGCGCAGCGTGGGCCACTCGCGGATCAATGCCTCGTGCGCGACTTCGGCCACACCCTCACTCGTGGTGATCAACCGCGCATCGGCCAGTGTCTTCAACACAGATTCCACCGAAGGCCGTAATTGAAGATTGGGAACCAGCTCGATCAGCGCGGCGCGGCGGCGAGTATCCTGCGTGCCTTTGCCCAACTCTGTCAGACGCAAAAAGATCTGTCGGGCGATGATGCGCTGTTGTTGATCGAGTTGATCGTGGAACACCGACTCGGCTGTTTCGGCGATGGCGCCGCGCACCCCGCCCGATGAGAGGTACCCGCTCAAGGTCAGCGTCCGCCCGCGCCGCCGCTGCCACGTTTCAAGCAGTGCGTGCGAAAGCAAAGGCAGGGCGCCCGGCTGGTCGCCCACATCATGCAGCAGCAGGTCGATCAAGCCCGGCTCCAACTCCCAGTGACCGCGATGTGCCGGTTCCTCGATGGCCCGGCGCAATTCATCGGACGTCATCGGGCCGATGTATTCCTGATGCTGCGCCAGCGCGCGGCGCAGATCGGCAAAGTCGGCGCAGTGGGCATAGAAGTCGGCGCGCAAGGCGATGACGACGATCGTCGAGCCGTTCGGTTCAAACGCCGCCGTGAGCAGATTGTTGACGAAGACGGTTTGCTCAGTCTGGCTGCGGCAGAGTGTGAACAGCTCTTCGAATTGATCGACGACCAGCATGACCTGTGACGCTTGGCGGCGCTTGACGAACAGTTGCAGGCTGCGGGGATCGCGGGCCAGATCATCGGCCAGCGTGGCTGCCGCCGTGACCGATTCAACTTCCTGCGTGAGGCTGGACGCCAGCGCTTCCAATGGTCGCGCCGTTGGTGTGAGCACGTGGATCGGCCAGCTGGACGAAGGTGATCGCCAGCGCAGCGCCGGAATCAATCCCGCTCGAACAACCGATGACTTGCCGCTCCCCGAAGCGCCGACCACCGCTAAAAATCGCTGGCCAGTTTCGATTCCGGCAGCCAGGCGCTCGATCAAGCGCGCGGTCAACGCCTCGCGCCCGAAGAACAGATCGGCGTCGGCCTCGTCAAAGTACAACAGTCCCTTGAAGGGCGGCAGTCCCAGGGCCGGCGCATCTTCGCGGCGCACGTCTGCCGCCAGTTCCATCAGGCGTTTGACGATCTGCGGTTCGTTCTCAAGGAAGAGCGCGGGGACGAAGCGCGCCTCGATGATGGCGGGATCTGGCAGACGTTGATTCTGCTCCAGGCGGCTGATCTGGGCGTCGCTATAACCGACGGCGATCGACAGCTCACGCTGGGTGAGGCCCGCGCGGCGGCGCAGATATTTAAGCAGATCGCCAAACGTCGTGAATTTGTCCAGCGAGATGGCTGGCGTCGAAGCAGGCATGTGTCCTCCCCATGGCAGAGCAAGGTCGGCAAATTGCGTGTTACGCGACAGTATACGCCCGATTTTTCGCGTCTGGAGAATTTTGGTAAGAAATGGCAAGCCCGGCAAGCCCGTTTGCTCTAAATTGAAGCCGGATGCAGCGACCGAGAAAAAATTCACTGAGTCAGGGAGGCCAAAATGTCTACCAATCGATTGTTCAATGTATTCGTTGTGTTGGCTTTAGTGGTGGTGACCGCATTGACCATCCACGCAGGGATCGCCACTTCTCAGACCGTATCCGCCAGCACAGCCGCATCCGCCAGAAACCAGGATCGAGCACCGGGGTTGGGGGTGCAACAGGCAAATCAGCCCCCGGCTGCGGCTTCGCTCGATGCGTATGATCGCAACCCTAAGCTGATCGTACATCAAGCCTGGCAACGCGCCGCCGGGAATACGCTCAGCACATCGCTCGATCAGCAGACGCCGGACGCCATCCAAGCACGCTGGCTGGCGCGGTATGGCGGCACGAATCGGTCGTGCGTGTTGTTGTGCGGCAGGCGGTGATCAATGGATTTTATCGGAATTACCGTAGCCGGCCGCATCCTCATGCGACGGATTACGGGCATGGGGATGCCCGTGCTGCGATTGCCGATACAGTTCAACCCTTGAAAGGATATGCCCAGGGAGGGTGACATGAATAACGATTTCGTCGGCAACGAACTTCACAAAGCACGTCGTCACGATTTGATCCGAGAGGCCGAGGGCAGCTGGCGGCTCAAAGCGGCCAAGAGGGGCGGCCAATCGATGGGGACATGGTGGCTGAAAGCGCTCGGCGTTCTGATCGGCCTTTTGCTTCTCGCCCAGAGTCTGGCCCGATAACGGAGCGCGGCAGACACAAGCACCAGCGCCGGATGGGAACGATCCGGCGCTGGTCTGCCTTTCTCTTCCAGATTGATCACACTCACCCGCGCGGCCGTCTGCTGCGCAATAGCTTTGAACGTCCCCGCCTTCGCCGCTCAACCGTTCTCCCCCACTCACACCACCGTGGGCAAAATCGCCCCCCTGAGGTTAGAATTCTTAAAAATTTCCTCGAAGGGTATTGACAGCTAGGAAAAATCGTGATACAAATAGTAAGCGCTTACGCAAGCGCTTACGCAAACGGTTACCTCATAATTTCCCTTATCTCGTAGATTTCCAAAATAAACAACCAGAAAAAACTCGCGTCAGACTGAACATCCTTACCAGGCGAGAGAGCCATGGCCAGAGTCAGAAGCAAAGATGTGGCCGAACTTGCTGGCGTATCCATCGCAACGGTTTCGCATGTCGTCAATGGTACGCGCTTTGTCAGCGCTGAGACTCGGCAAAAGGTGCTGGATGCCATCGAAGCCCTGAACTACCGCCCGAATGCAGTCGCGCGCGGTTTGGCGACGAACAGCACCCGTAAAATCGGGCTGGTCATCTCGGAAATCTCGAACCCCTTTTTCACAGTGGCCGCCCGTGGCGTTGAAGATGAGTTCCTCAGACAGGGATACAACATTATCCTGTGCGACACCGACGAAGATCCCGAGCGCGAAGATAACTGCCTGCATCTGTTGGCGACGCAACAAATTGACGGGCTGATCATTGCCCCGACCGGCGTACCAAGTCCATCGCTGCAAGCGCTGACCGAGGCGGGTGTGCCGATGGTGCAGATCGACCGTAGCAGCCCGGACCTGAGCGCGCCGTTGGTGGCGGTCAACAATGAAGAAGGCGCTTATCAGGCGACGCGCTATCTAATCGGGTTGGGGCATCGCCGCATCGCCTGTTTGATCAATCTGGATGTGATCAGCACACAACGAGAGCGATTGCAAGGCTGGGAACGGGCTTTACGAGAGGCAAACCTGCCGGTGTGTGACGATCTGATTGTCAGGGCCGATCCGCACTTCTACGGCATTCACTCGGATGCTGCCGGTTCGCAGCCGCTGGTTTCACCGGCGACGCAGCCGCAGCGGGCGCCGAGCGCCTACGAGCTGCTGCAAGACAGGCTCACCTCTCCGAATCGTCCTTCGGCCATCTTTGTTGCCAGCAACCAATTAACCCTGGGCACGCTGTATGCCTTCAAGGCCTGCGGCTTGAAGTGCCCCGAAGATATTTCGCTCATCAGCTTTGACGATCACGATTGGGCGCCGCTGTTTACTCCGCCACTGACCGTGGTGAGTCAACCGGCCTATCGGCTGGGGCAGATCGCCGCGCAGCTGCTCATGCGCATGATTAATGGCGAGCCGGCCGAAGCCCCTGCCCCCATGCCGGTTGAGTTAATCGTCAGAGCGTCATGCGCTGCGCCGTCCATAGATTAGCCCACCAGTGAATGGCTAACCTCAGCCATCCTGACACAAGGAGGTGAAGAGCCCGATCGCAGTCAGCCCGATACTTTGTAAGACATTCGCCCGCTCAAGTCTGTTCGTGTTCCACAACCCTTACACTACCAAAGGAGAACCATGTCGTACAAACTGATCGTCCCGCTGATCGTCCTGGGTCTGTTGTTGGCTGCCTGTGGAGGGACGCCGGCGACCACGCCGGCACCGGCGTCTGGCGCGCAGCCGGCTGCCGGTCAACCGATTTTCGGCCTGATCACCAAGACCGAGACCAATCCGTTTTTTGTCAAGATGAAGGAAGGCGCGCAGGCCAAGGCGGCCGAAGTGGGCGCCAAGCTGATGACGGGCGCCGGTGCCAAGGACGGCGACAATGAGGGCCAGGTGACGGCGCTGGAGAACATGGTTAACGCCGGCGCCAAGGGCATCCTGATTACGCCCAGCGACACCAAGGCGATCGTGCCCAGCATTCAGAAGGCGCGCGACAAGGGTGTGGTAGTCATCGCGCTGGACACCGCCACCGAGCCGCTGAGCGCCGTTGACGCGCTGTTTGCGACGAACAACTTCAACGCCGGTTTGTTGATCGGTCAGTGGGCCAAGGCCTTCATGGGCGACAAGAAACCGGTCATCGCCACGCTCGATCTGCAGCCCGGCATCACCGTCGGCGCGCAGCGCCACAACGGCTTCCTGCAAGGTTACGGCCTGGTGTCCGGTGTCGATCCGAACTCGTCCGACCTGGTCACCGCCGCCGAGGTGGTATGCTCGCAGGACACCCACGGCGATCAGACTGAAGGCCAGACAGCCATGGAGAACTGCCTGAGCAAGAACCCGAACATCAACCTGGTGTACACCATCAATGAACCGGCCGCCTTCGGCGCGTATCAGGCGATCAAGGCAGCGGGCAAGGAGAAGGACATCACCATCGTGTCGGTTGACGGCGGCTGCCGCGGCGTGCAGGGCGTGATCGATGGGCAAATTGCAGCCACGTCACAGCAGTATCCGCTGAAGATGGCGTCGATGGGCATCGAGGCCCTGTACAAGTTTGTCCAGACCGGGCAAAAGCCTTCCGGCTACGTCGATACGGGCGTGACACTCATCACCGACAAGCCGCAGCCGGGCGTGGACAGCCAGGACACCAAGTACGGTGCGGCGAACTGCTGGGGCGAGAAATAGCTTAAGCTGAGCGAGTGGCGGTAAGGGTCAACCTTGCCGCCACTTTCTTTCAGGAGGAATATCCATGAGCGCAGTGGTAAGCAAGCTGACCAGGCGTCGTTCGGGCATTCTTGAAGTGTTGCAAGGATCACCCATTATGGGTCCGTTGCTGGCGCTCATCTTGGCGATGATCTTCTTTGCCACACAAAACGATCGGTTTCTCACCGGGCCGAATTTCTCCCTGATCATGCAGCAGGTGATGGTGGTCGGCACGCTCGCCATCGGGCAGACGTTGGTCATTTTGACGGGCGGCATCGATCTCTCCAACGGCATGATCATGGCCCTCTCCTCGGTGCTTATGACGGGGCTGGCCGTGCGATCCGGCCTGGATCCGATCCTGGCGATTCTGGTGGGTATGCTGGTCGGCGTGGTTTTTGGCCTGGTGAATGGCGCGCTGATCACGGCCATCGGGCTGCCGCCCTTCATCGTGACGCTGGGTACGTACAACATCGTTTATGCGTTAGTCCGCATCTACACCACCTCGACGGTGACGAACCTCCCAGCGGCCCATCTGTTCTTTGGAAATACGTTCAGCATAGGCGGCACCGAATTCACTTACGGTTCAGTGTTGATGTTGATCCTGTATGCGATCACCTGGTTTGTATTGCGCTCAACGCCGGCCGGGCGCTCGGTGTACGCCGTGGGTGACAACCCGGAAGCGGCCCGTCTGGCGGGCATTAATACCAAGCGCGTGCTGTTGGGAGTGTACATCCTGGCCGGTTTGACTTACGCGATTGCCGGTCTGTTGTTGGTGTCCCGCACGGGCGTGGGTGATCCGAATGCCGGTCAAACCGGCAATCTGGACAGCATCACGGCGGTGGTGTTGGGCGGCACAAGCTTGTTGGGCGGGCGCGGTCAGATTCTGGGCACGTTGATCGGCGCGCTCATCGTCGGTGTGTTCCGTAACGGCCTGCAATTGATGGGCGTTGAATCGAACTATCAGGTGTTGATCACCGGTGTCCTGGTGATCCTCGCGGTATCGGTTGACTATCTGTCCCACCGGGGCAAGTAGTCAGGCGGGAGGCAAGCGCCATGAGCGATTCTCCAGGTAAAGTCCTGCTGGAAATGAAAGGCATCGGCAAAACCTTTCCCGGCGTCAAGGCGTTGGAAGGCGTCAACCTCACCATTCGCGAAGGGCAGGTGCACGCGCTGCTGGGTGAGAACGGGGCCGGCAAATCGACGCTGATCAAGATTCTGTCGGGCGCCTATTCAAAGGACGAAGGCGAAATCTATTTTGAAGGCAAGCCGGTGGATATTCGCGGGCCGCACGATGCGCAGGCCCTGGGCATCTCGACCATCTATCAAGAATTCAACCTGGCGCGCGACCTGACCGTGGCCGAGAATATCTTTCTGGGCCACCTGCCCCGGAAAGGCGTCACGGTGGATTGGGCGACGGTGAAGGCGCGCTCCAAGGAAATTCTCGATAGTCTGGGCGTCACTTTCTCGGTCGATACGCCGACGGCCACGTTATCCGTGGCCGAGCAACAATTGGTCGAAATTGCCAAGTCGTTGAACCGCCGGACGCGCATCCTGATCATGGATGAGCCGTCGGCCGTGCTGGGTGAGAAAGACCTTGAGAAATTGTTTCAGGTGGTGCGGTCGCTGCAAGCGCAAGGGATCGGCATCATCTACATCTCGCATCGCCTGAAAGAGATCTTTGAAATCGCCGATGAGGTGACGGTTCTCAAAGATGGCCGCTATGTGGGAACCCGCAGCGTCGCCGAAGTGGGAATGGACGATCTCGTGAAGCTCATGATCGGCCGTGATTTGAAGGATGTTTATCCCAAGCGCACCCTGAAGCTGCGCGACACGCTGCTGGAAGTGAATAACATTTCGCAGGGCAAGCGCCTGCACGATATTTCTTTCCAGCTGCACGCCGGCGAGATCATCGGGTTTGCCGGCATCGTGGGATCGGGGCGAACCGAGCTGGCGCGCGCCATCTTCGGGGCCGATCCTTGCAGCGGCGACATGCGTATCGCCGGGCAAACTTACAAGCCGCGCTCACCGGCCGAGGCCATCAAGCGCGGTGTGGCGCTCGTCACCGAAGATCGCAAAGCGCAGGGGCTGTTTCTCAAACTGAATGTCTTGATGAATACGACGATCTCGGGCCTGAAGCAGTTGTGCCGGCTGGGCGTGATCCAGCGGGCGCAGGAGGTCGGCCTGGTCAAGCGGATGATCAAGGATTTGAGCATCAAGACGCCCGGTCACAATTTCATGGTGGTCAACATGAGCGGCGGCAACCAGCAAAAGGTGGTGCTGGCGCGCTGGCTCAGCATCGGCACGCGCATCTTCATCCTGGACGAACCGACGCGCGGCATCGACGTGGGCAGCAAGTCTGAGATCTACCAGATCATGCAGAGTCTGACCGAACAGGGCGTGGGGATCATCATGATCTCGTCGGAATTGCCGGAAGTGCTGGGCATGAGCGATCGGATCATGGTGATGCGTCAGGGCCGCATCGTGAAGGAGTTGTCGCGGGCCGAAGCCAGTGAAGAAGCGATTATGAAGTACGCGGTGGGCACCGAGGGCGCCTGAGCGCCGCGCCCGGCAAGGAGACGGCACCATGGCAGTGATTACCATTTCCAACGAGATAGGCAGCGGCGGCCTGGACATCGGGCAGCGCGTGGCGCACAGTCTGGGCTATCAATTCGTGGACAAGCGCACCTCCGATCAGATCTTCCGGCAATACGGGTTGACCAAGTTCAACCAGGTGTATGGCACGGCGCCCAGCATCCTGGATCTGCTCAATTCGGACAACCTGCTGATCGTGGCGATGCTGAACGAGATCATCGAGGCGCTGGCGCAACGCGGCAGGATGGTGATCCTGGGCCGGGCGGGCTTTGCCGTGCTGGGCCAGTATGCAGATGTGCTGAACGTGCACATCAAAGCCGCCCTGCCCGATCGGGTGCAGCGCGTGATGGAGCGCGAAGGCCTGACCGACGCGGCCGCCGTCGAAGAACGAATCCGTGAAGATGACGCCATGCACCGCAAGTTCGTGCAGCGCTTCTACAACCGGCAGTGGGATGACCCGGCCGGCTTCGGCCTGCTGCTGAACACCAGCGCGCTGGCCGTCGATACCGTGGTGAAGCAGATCGTCGATGCGGCACGCGCGCTGGAACAACAATCGTTCGGCAAGGACGCCGTGACCACCGCCGCGATCCAGGTTGATCCGGTGCTGGCCGATGCGGTGGAGAAAGCACTGGCGATGGCCGTGCCTGATGAGGCCGCCTAGCATGATCGCATACCGGCTGCTTCATCCGCAACTGCCGGGCGTATTGGGCCGCGCCGGTCACGGCACTGAACCGGGGCGCGGCTTCGGCCGGCGCGACAGATCAATCAAGCGATGAGCGGCGCAGACGGTTACTTACTCGGCATCGATATCGGAACGTCCGGGCTTAAGTGCGTGCTCGTCGATGGGGCCGGGCAGGTGTTGGGACAAGCCTTCCGGCCTTACGTCCCCGACACACCGCGGCCAGGTTGGGCCGAACAAGACCCTGAAGTCTGGGTGGAGGCGGCCTTATTCGCGGTGCGAGAGGCCGTCACTCAGTCTGGAGTAGATCGCTCGGCGATCCGCGGATTGGGCTTTTCCGGCCAGATGCACAGCACCGTCTGTTTGGACAAAGACGGTCACTGCCTGCGCCCCGCCCTGCTCTGGCTCGATCAGCGCAGCGTGGCGCAAGTGACTGCGTTGCGCGAACAAATCGGCGTGGCGCAGCTGGCCGACTGGACGGGCAATCCGATCATGCCGGGCTTCATGCTGGCCTCGTTGTTGTGGCTGAAAGAGCACGAACCGGCCACGTGGCAGCGCCTGGCGCACGTCATGCTGCCCAAAGATTACGTGCGCTATCGGCTCATCGGCGAACTGCACACCGATTACAGTGATGCCTCTGCCACAGCGCTGTTGAATGTTCGACGGCGAACATGGTGTACTGAACTGTTGAATGTGGCGGGCATTCCCGCCGATATTTTGCCGTCGCTGCGTGAAGCCTCAGACCCGATCGGCCAGCTCACGCCCCAGATGGCCGAGAGCATGCGCGTTATGGCCGGCTTGCCGGTGGTGTGTGGCGCAGGCGATCAGGAAGCACAAGCGATCGGGAACGGGTTGATCCGATCGGGCCTGGTTTCCTGCACGATCGGCACCGGCGGACAACTTTTCAGCCCGATCGATCACTATCGCTTTGATCCACAATTGCGATTGCATACCTTCTGCCACGCCGTTCCCGCTCAATGGCACTGGGAAGCCGCCACATTGTCGGCCGGTCTCAGCCTGCGCTGGCTGCGTGATGAAGTGCTGGGTGGTCGTTACACCTATCAAGACCTGGCGGACGCGGCGGCAACGATTGGACCCGGCGCGGAAGGTTTGTTGTATTTACCCTATCTGGCGGGCGAGCGCACACCGCATATGAATGCGGCGGCCAAAGGCGTCTTCTACGGCCTGACGCTGCGCCATACGTGGAAGCACCTGGCGCGCGCCGTGATGGAAGGCGTGGTGTTTTCACTGCGCGACGGACTGGATTTGATGCAGGCCATGGGGTTGTCGATGGAGCGCATCATCGCTTCAGGCGGAGGCGCGCAGCATCCGTTGTGGCTGCAATTGCAGGCCGATATTCTGGGCGCAGAGGTGGTGCGAACCGAGACGCCAGAAGCAGCGGCCCTGGGCGCGGCCCTGCTGGCCGGCGTCGGTGTAGGCATGTATGCTGATTTCAATGAAGCACGCACGGCCGCGGTGCGCTACCGGCCCGAAGTGTATGAGCCTCGCCTCGCGATTGCGGCGCATTATCGCGAGCGGGCCGCCATCTACCGGCAATTGTATCCGGCACTGGCGCCGATGTTTGGCGCCTGACGAGACCTTGAAGGTTTTAGCAGCCTGCCCGGCCGGGTTTGATCAGCAACCCGATCGATGAAGTGTGCGTCGGCTGATCGCTCAAAAGTTCCAAGGTCTCAAGGGCGAACGGCTAGTCTTCCAGATTGATCACCGACACGCGCGCGGCCACCTGCTGCGCGATGGCTTGGAGCGCCACGGCCGCAGGCGAATCGGGTTTGGACGAGACGATCGGTTTGCCGGCGTCGCCGCCTTCGCGCACCGTCGGATCGAGCGGCACGCTGCCGAGGAACGGCACCTGCAGCCGATCGGCCATGCGCTGCCCGCCGCCTTCGCCGAAGAAGGCGATCTTTTGCCCGCTGACGGGATCGACGTACGGCCCCATGTTTTCGATCACCCCCAGGATGGGCACTTCCAGTTTCTCGAACATCTTCAGGCCGCGCAGCGCATCGGCCAGCGCCACTTCCTGCGGCGTGGAGACGACCACCGCGCCGGTCAGCGGCACCGATTGCGCCAGCGTCAATTGCGCGTCGCCGGTGCCGGGCGGCAGATCGATGATCAAGTAGTCAAGCTGACCCCAGTCCACGTCGGTGAGGAATTGCCGGATCGCCGAGTGGATCATCGGGCCGCGCCAGATCACGGGCTGATCGGGGTTCATGAGAAACGCCATCGACATGAGACGCACGCCATAGGCCAGGGCCGGCATGATCTTATCGCCGCCCGCCCGCGGCAGACGATCGACGCCCATCATCAACGGAATGTTGGGGCCGTAGATGTCGGCGTCCAGCAGGCCGATGCCCGCGCCCATCCTGGCCAGCGCCACAGCCAGATTGGCCGCCACCGTCGATTTGCCCACGCCGCCTTTGCCGCTGGAGATCGCAATCGTGTTGCGGAAGGTGACCGGCAGCCGATCGATGATGCGCTGATCGGCGGGCACTTCGCTGATCCAGTGGATGTCCACTTTGTTCGCGCCGATCTGCGCCAGCACATCCTTGCAGTTCTTCTCCATCTGCGCGGTCAGCGGACAGGCGGGCGTGGTGAGGACGATCGTGAAAGCCACCTCATCGCCCGTGATCTTCACGTCGCGGATCATGTTGAGCGTGACGAGGTCCTTGTGCAGTTCCGGCTCGCGCACGTTGCGCAGCGCGCTCAGGACGAGTTGCTCGGTGAGTTCAGGCATGTGGTTCTCCGTTAAGTGCGTGTCATTCTCAACAAAACCGCCCTCGCCCGGTGTAGCCTGACGAGAGCGGCCTTTACGTTTCATGCTTCACGTTTTACGCGGCGGGCTTGGCTTCTTCGGCTGCCTTGGCCGCCGCGGCCTTCTTCGCCGCGGCCGCGGCCGCTTTCTCGGCTTCCTTCTTCGCGGCTTCCTCTTTCTCTTTCAGTTCGCGCGCCCAATCGGTGGGGTGAATGGCCGCATGATAGGTATCGGGCTTGGTCAGCTTGGCCTTGTCGTAGACGAGCGTGCTGAAGCGCTCGAAGCTGGACAACTCGTAATCGTGATCCATCTTGATGGCGTCGAAGGGGCAGAACTCCGCGCACAGGCTGCACGACATGCAGATCGTGGCGTCGATGTAGAACTCGGCCGGCTGCGGCACCGGCCGCTTGGTCTGCGGATCGGTGGTGCGCACGATCCAGATGCACTGCGGCGGACAGACCTTGGCGCAGATGCCGCACGATGTGCACTTATCGTCCTGTTTCTCCGTGTCGTAAACAAGGAACGGGATGTAGCGGAAGTTCTCGGGCACGGGCAACTTCTCTTCGGGATACTGCACCGTAAAGATACCTTTGGCCTGCGGGCCTTGCCGGATGGCCATGTTTTTGTCGATGTTGCGCCCGCCCTGGAACAGGTACTTGAAGTCTTCGACGAAGGTCTCGACGAAGTGCTTCATGGTGACGCCCATGCCTTTGAGAATGCCTGATCCGTACATGCGTATCTCCTTGGACGTTAGAGGTTGGAGAGTGGAAGTTGGAGGAACTCAAGTGCATCAATCAATCGACACGCCAGCTCCAACGTTCAACCTCCAGCATCCCAATCAGCGATCGGTTTCGCCCAGCACGATGTCGATGCTGCCCAGGATGATGACGACATCGGCCACCTTCTGGCCGGTGCACATTTTGCCCAGCGCCGTCAGGTTGATGAAGGATGGGGCGCGGATGTGATACCGATAGGGATTGGCGGTCCCATCGGACACCACGTAGAAGCCCAGCTCACCCTTCGGCCCTTCCACGCGGCCGTAAGCCTGGCCGGCGGGCACGCGCGCCGAGTATTGCTTCTTGCCCGTCTGAATCTCGCCGTCGGGCAGCTGGTTCAGCGCCTGCTGCAGGATGCGGATCGACTGGCGCACCTCGTCCAGACGGATGAGGTAGCGATCGTACACGTCGCCGTGATAGCGCACGGCCACGTCGAAGTCAAAGCGATCGTATATGGAGTAGTTGTCGGCGCGGCGGCAGTCGTAGGGCACGCCCGAAGCGCGCAGCACCGGCCCGGCCGCGCTGTACTTGATGGCTTCTTCGGCGGTGAGCACGCCCACGTTTTCACAGCGTGCGCGGATCAGTTCGTTCTCGGTCAGATAGCGATCGATGTCGTCGATCTTGCGCGGCAGGCGCTCGAAGACGATCTCGCGGCACTTCTCCACCCAGCCCGCGGGCAGGTCGCGCGCCACGCCGCCGAAGCGGAAATAGTTGCACATCATGCGCGAGCCGGAGGCCGCTTCGAACAGATCGAGGATCAACTCGCGTTCTTCCATGCCATACAGCGCGGGCGTAAAGAACGCGCCCAGATCGTTGAGCAGGAAGCCGATGGCCCACACGTGGTTGGCGATCCTCGTCAATTCTGCCATGATGACGCGGATGTATTCGGCGCGCTCCGGCGGCTTGACGTTCATCAACTTCTCGACGGCCAGCGCGTAGCCGAAGTTGTTGCTCATCGACGAGAGGTAGTCCAGCCGATCGGTGAACGGCATGTTCTGAATGTAGGTGTTGCGCTCGCCGATCTTTTCGTGGTTGCGGTGCAGGTAGCCCATCACCGGCTCAAGGTGACGGATCGTCTCGCCTTCCAGCGTGACGACCATGCGGAACACGCCGTGCGTGGACGGATGCTGCGGCCCGAGGTTGACGACGAGATGATCGGTTTCGATGCGCTCGTCGGCGGGCGCGGCTTCATCGGGTTGATGACCATTGCCGCGGCCATTGCCATTGCCGGTCAGGCCGCTGGCATTGGGGTCCATCGCTTTCACTCGATCGTACACGACGGCATCGGCCTGTGACGTAAACGCGACCGGATCAAAATCGGGCGGATAGTTCAGGTTGTCGGCAAACGGCACGCGGTCTTCGGCGCGGCGGTGATGGCCGCCCGGCCAGCGGCTGTCGAAGGGCTTGGTGTCCTGCTCGTAATACGCCTCTTTCCAATCCTTGCGCAGCGGATGGCCTTGAAAGCCTTCCCACATCAAGATGCGCTTGAGGTTGGGATGCCCGTCGAATTTGATGCCGAGCAGATCGTAGGCTTCGCGCTCCTGAAAATCGGCGCCGGGCCACACCGACACCAGCGACGGCACGACGGGCTGATCGCGCGGGGCACGCGCTTTGAAGACCAGCGGCGCGCCGGTGTGTCGAGTGGAGAAGGCGTGATAGACCACTTCCATTTCATTGGAAGCCAGATAGTCCACGCCGGTGACGCTGGACAAATAATCGTAGCCCAGTTCGTCGCGGATGAAGGTCGCCGCTTCGATTAGTTTGTCGTTGGCGATGACCACGCCTTCGAAATCGCCGGGCGTCACGGCGTCGGCAAATTTCTCTTTCAAGACGGCCAGCGGGCCGGTGAGTTCAGCAGCAGGAGCCGCAGCAGCTTTGGCAGCCATATCGTCCTCTTTCCTCGATCAAGCTTTGGCTTCGGCGGCGGGGGCCGCGGCCTGCGCGCGCTGCGCGCTCAGTTCACGGATTTCAACCGCGCGGCGCGGATCGATCAGATCGGGGCCGAGTATCGGCACGGGGATCGCTTCGATGGCGGTCTTGCGATACCACGGCACGTTGGTGATGCTCTGGCTCTCGATCTTCTCGAACAGCTTCAGCAGCCCGTGCAGCAGCGCTTCGGGCTTGGGCGGGCAGCCGGGCACGTAGACATCGACGGGCAGGAACTTGTCGATGCCGGAGACGACGTTGTAGCCTTCCTTGAACGGCCCGCCGCTGGTGGCGCACGCGCCCATCGAGAGCACGTACTTCGGCTCGGGCATCTGGTTGTACAGCCGCACGATGGTGGGCACCATCTTCTTGGTGACCGTGCCGGACACGATCATCAAGTCGGCCTGGCGCGGTGAGGGGCGCATCAGGCCCGCGCCGAAGCGCTCCAAGTCGTAGCGGCCGGCCGCCGTGCAGATCATCTCGATGGCGCAGCAGGCCAGGCCAAACATGATGGGCCACATGGACCGCTTGCGCCCCCAGTTGTAGAGCTTGTCGAGGGTGGTGACAAAGACGTTGTTGCTCAGTTCAGGCGGCACCATCGGGTCGTTGGGGAAGGGTTCAGGCTGCTGACTCATGCGCGGCTACCTCCTCGTACCATTCACGCTGGATGTTCTCCAGCAGATAGATCGCAGTGACCGACTTGTCGTCGGCGAATTCCGGCAGTTCGATGATCCATTGATGCAGCGTAGGCCAATCGAGTTCCAGCGGATCGATCGCCGGATGGCGGCGTTTCAGTGCCATCGCGATCGCATAATCGTCGTCCCAGAAGAGTTCCATCGATCGGCCAACAAACAGCGTCCTTCACGCGCCAGTGAAGAACGCTTCTCGCGGTGCGAATGGAAAATGTGGAGCCGATGTTGCACCATCCGCCCGGCGATTGTCCCCCGCTGGTGAGGGCGCACGCTGATCTGTGCGCCACATCACGATTCAAGGTTATTTTACCGCCCTTCAATCAAATTGGCAACGGTATGACGAAACAAAACGCCCGGCAATTGCATGTCCCCTTCGCCCGTCAACAGGCCACCTGTCACGCCGATTCAATGACAATCTACCGGTATCGAATTCCGCAAAGTTATCATAGAATTGAATCAAGTCTCTCTTATTGACATTTCACTCATTAAAGTGATAAAATGAACTTGTCTGGCGGGGGAGACTGAGCCTTTGCACGAAAGGGGTCTGTCACCATGCAAGTCACTCGCCAACGCATCCTAGAAATCCTCAAAGAGCGCGGCTCCGCCACTGTGGAAGAGCTCGGCAAAGAGCTCGATCTCACGCCCGTCACCATCCGGCATCATCTGGATATTCTGCGCAGCGAGGGACTGGTGCAGGCCCCCAAGGTCAAGCGCCGCGACGCGCCCGGCCGCCCGCAGCACATTTACTCGCTGACCGATGCCGCCGACGAATACTTTCCCAAGAACTATTCCGGCTTTGCCGACTTGATGCTGCATGAGATTCGCGATCGCGTTGAGCCGCGCGAACTCGACTCGATCCTGACCGGCATGGCCAGCCGCATGGCCGCTCAGGCACCGGCACCCCTGCCCGGCGAGACAATGACCCAGCGACTGGATCGCGTGGTACGCTTTCTCAACGGCAAAGGCTACAACGCCGATTGGGAATCGGTGGATGGCGGCTATCTGCTGCGTGCGCGCAACTGCCCGTATCACGACATCACCAAAGATCACGTGGAACCGTGCGTCATGGACATGGCGGCCATTACGCAGCTGGTGGGCCAAACCCCGCAACGGCTGGACTGGATGGCGGGCGGCAACAATGCCTGCGTTTATCTGGTGAAAAACGGATCATCTCCCACGAATCGTTAGCCGATGAGGTTGGAAAGATCGATCGAGCCAGCCACCAGCCGATCGGCTGGTGGCTGATTTTTAGGCCGTTTTTTCACAGACATACATCAGCCTTATTGACGCTCTCTGAAATCGATGTTACAATCTGCCCAACGCGATTGGGCTAACCATTAAGCGGAGGATAATGCGATGACGACGACGATGATTGAACCGGCGGAAACGGCTGTTGAGACCCAGGCCATCACTCTCACAGCGGGCGCGGCCGAGAAACTGCGCGGGATTTTACAGGAAAAGAACCTGACCGATCACGGCTTGCGCGTCTTTGTGGCGGGCGGCGGTTGCTCCGGCTTGCAGTACGGCATGGCCTTCGAGTCGCAGGCACGCGACATGGACACCATCATCGATCAGCACGGCCTGAAGGTGTACGTGGACGCGGTCAGTCTGGACTATCTCTACGGTTCGTCGATCGATTACGTGGACGGGCTGATGGGCGCGGGCTTCCGCATTGAGAATCCCAACGCCGTGGCGGCCTGCGGCTGCGGCTCTTCCTTCCGCACCAAAGACAGCGGCGAGGCCCCGGCCGGCGGCGCGTGCGGCTGCAACTGATTTGACGCTTGACCTCCCGCAGGCGGTGGTGACGCGCCTGCGGGAGGTTTTTTGTTATAATCACCGCATGACCAGACACTTTACCCCGGAAGAAGCCAACCAGATTCTGCCGCAAGTCCGATCGATTGTCGTGGACATCATGACCGCACGCCAGGCCATCATCGATGCGCGGCCCGAGCTGTGGCCGGTGCTGGAAAAAGGCATCGGCAACGGCGGCAGCCGGAAAGCGGGCGAGATGCTGGCGCACTTCAATCGCGTGGAACAGGGTGTGCGCGCGTTGAAGGAACTGGGGGTCGTGCTGAAGGACATCGCCATCGGCCTGATCGATTTTCCCGCCCTGCGCGACGGGCGCGAAATCTGGCTGTGCTGGCAGTATGATGAACCGGCCGTCGAGTTCTGGCACGAATTGCAAAGCGGCTATGCCGGGCGGCAGAAGATTTAGTTGGTTAGTGCGATAGTTCAATCGTACGCAGGTTTTGCCGACACACCGCCATCCATATATAGACGTGACTAGCGTATTCCCTTTCAGGTGTGTCATTCTAAGAAACCCATGTCCGTTCGCGGGCATGCGCGCGGACAGAAACTCTGCTGACCTGTGTCATTCCAAAGGAGCGCCTTTGGCGACTGAGGAATCTCGGCACTGACGGGCACACCGCCCGGTCGAGCCAAAGATTCCCCGGCCTGGGCTTCGGCATGACACGGGTGTCAAGGTGAGGTTAAAGCGTGTTGAAGTTCTTTGGCAAAAACACCGCTCCAACTCCGTCAAGCAAAATCCTCTGGCTCGATCTGGGTGATCTGGGCGATCTGGTGAATCCCGCCGGGCCGCACGAGCAGTGGCAGGATCACGGTCTGGGGCTGCTGCGCACCATCCTGCACCAGAACGGCGTCATGACCGACCTGTTTTCCACGCGGCAGTGCACCACCTGGGACGAGGTCAAACGCAAACTCGCCGGCTACGACATGCTGATCATGAACGTGCGCTCATACACGTTCCCGGTGGCCTATCGCTCCGCACAGCTCTTCAAGGAAGTGAACCCCCACGGCCTCATCCTCACCGGCGGCATGCACGCTACCGTGGCGCTGGATGAGATGGAAAGCATCGCCCACTTCGATAAGATCGTGCAGGGCCCCGGCGAGAACCTCATCGTCGATCTGGTCAAGAATCCCCACGATTTCCCGCGCGTGATCATGGGCGTGGGCGCCAAGTCGATGGCCGACTGGCCGATGATCGATCGCACCCTGTGGCCCAAACCGGCCAGTCGCAAGCTGGCCCGCAAGTTCAACTGGCCGCTGGAACCGGAGTGCGGCTGGGGGCCGCCGCCCGTGGTCACGCTGCTCACCAGCCGCGTGTGCCCGTGGCAGTGCGTGTTCTGCAACGAAAATTCGTACATCCCCAACATGGGCCGCCGCCCGGTGGACATGGTGATTGATGAGCTCAACTACCTCGATCGCAAATACGGCGTCGGCTCGCTGGTCATCCACGACTCGATGTTCTTTCAGAATCCCACCTGGCTGGAAGAGTGGGTGGAGAAATATCCGCGCAAGGCCAACAAGGTGTGGCCGTACTGGGCCGCGGCCCGCGCCGATACCGTGCGCCAGTGGCCGGACCTGTTTGAGGCGCTGGTCAGGGAGACGCGCTGGGACACCGTGTCGATCGGGTTCGAGTCGGGCAGCGATCGGGTGCTGAAGATCCTCAACAAGGAATGCACCGAAGAAGACAACTATTTCACGATCGATCTGCTCACCCGTATCGGCGACGACATGGAGCGGCGCGGCCAGAAGCCGCCGGTCTTCTGGAGCAACATCATGTTGGGCATTCCGGGCGAAACACCCGAAGACGCCTTCAAGACCATGCGCATGGTCAAGTACACCAAGCGCATCCTGCCGTCGATCTCGTTTTACGCCCCCTACCCCGGCTCGGCGCTGGGGCACCAGCTCATCGCCGAGGGCAAGAGCCTGATGAGCAAGGAAAACTATCACCGCTTCCCCGACGACGAAAAAGTGAAGGGCGTCGATTACCAGTTCTACCGCGACCTGCTGGCCGGCAAGTACGACGCCGAGGTCAACCGCGGGCTGGCGCAGGTGCGGCAGGAGCGCCGGGACTTTTCGGGCGCGCTGGCCAAAGCGTAAACGGAGCGCCATGAGCAGCTTCAGCAACCCTCACTATATGTACTTATTCGAGATGACCACCGGCAAGAAGAAGCTGGCCTACGGCCAGTCGCCGGAAGACGCGCTGGCCATCCTGGCTTCGCGCCTGAGCGCCGACGAACTGGCGCTGGTCATTCCCGACCGCTACATCAAGATCAACCAGCGCGCGCTGCAGCAGTATGTCTCGGAACTCGGTTGACGGGCCGGCGCAGCAGCTGCTGTTCGATCTCGCCCACGGTTACACGCTGAAAGTCCACCGTGACCTGGACGGTCACAAGGTCTTTCGGCTGTATGCACCCGATGGGACTGTGCGGCCCATCGGCCGTGAGTTGATCGAGCCGCTGCTCGACCGCCGCCTGATCGGCAGCAATCAAAAATTCCCCGCCGCCACCTTCTGGCTGACCGAAGCCGGCCGACAGCTGGTTGACGCGCGTTAACCCCCGACGCAGTGGACGGTCTGGCAGCTGTATAATGTGAGCCGCCGGTCATCGTTTCTGCTGCACCGACCTTAAAGCAACCCCTGAGCCGTGCAGTACATCTACTTATCACTATGGAGGGAAGTTACCATGAAGGTTCGCAGTCTGTTGTTCATGCTGGTCGCCGTGGCGCTGCTGCTGGCCGCCTGCGGCCCGCAGGGTCTGCCGCTGCCGGCCGACCCGGTCGAGGCGATCAAGCTGATCGCCGACAAGCAGCAGGAGATCAAGTCGCAGCATCTGGACATCTCGCTTGATCTGGGTCTCAAACTGAACGGCGTCACCGCCCCCGACGCCAGCGCGCAGCAAGCCCTGGCGCTGTTCAAGAACTTCAAGGGCGGCGTAACGCTGGCCGGCGACGTGGACGCCGCCAAGAACGATCTGGCTTTCAAGGGCGCCGTGGACTTGGGCGCGTTGACGGCGCTGCTGGCGCAGGGCAACGACAAGCTTGAGTTCGAAGTCGTCAAAGTCGGCGACACGCTGTACACCAAGGCGCTCGATCAAGATTGGTCGGAGACCAACGTCAAGGCATCGTCGGACGTCACCTCAACCGATCAGACGCAGAACCAGTTCAGCCCGGCGCAGCTGTCGGAGCTGTTGAAGAAAGCGGCCAAAGCCGAGAAACTGACCGACGAGAAGATCGACGACGTGGATACGTATCACTACAAAGTCACGCTCGATCCGCTCACCCTGCTGCAGGAAGCGGCCACGCTGGCGAAGGACGCCGCCGGCAACGCCGACCCGATCGATCAGGCGCAGCTGGACGAAGCCAAGAAATTCCTGCAGGATTCGGTCGTCGTCGTGGAAGTGTGGGTGGGCAAACCGGATTTGTTCATCCGTCAGCAAAAGATCAACTTTGACCTGACGGTAAAGGACATCCCCGAGCAGCCCGCCGACGCGACAGCAGCCATCTCGCTGACCATCG
Organism: uncultured Anaerolineae bacterium; assembly: GCA_964550855.1. Classification (GTDB taxonomy): domain Bacteria; phylum Chloroflexota; class Anaerolineae; order Fen-1058; family Fen-1058; genus JAGOBP01. The sequence continues at coordinate 7,706 of CAZKBQ010000026.1, read as the reverse complement.
CCGCCAAGACCAGTAAGATCAATGAACCGGTCACCATCGTCGCGCCCAAATAGGCGCCCGTCACAGCCTCCCGCGAGAGTCACCTCTTGCGGGAGGCTTTTTTGCGCGCGGACGGCACATCGCCGGCGTTCGCTGAGAGTCATTGTTTTGCCGACCGACTTCTCTTCTCCGGCGAATGAATTCGCGGCTGGCGGGCGTGCCGCCGCTCGTCGGCCTGCGCCGACGAGACCCCGTCCACGTAGGTGGACGGTCGGCCAACGGCCCCAAAGGCGCGATTTCAATCGCCAGCACGCACGCAGCACGCAACTTCTCCGGCGAATCAGTTCGCGGCTGGCGGGCGTGCCGCCGACCGTCGGCCTGCGCCGATGAGGCCCCGTCCACGTAGAGCCTGCCCTGAGCCTGCGAAGGGTGGACGATCAGCCCATGCTCCCAAGGCGCGATTTCAATCGCCCGTCAGTGTTTTGCCGACCGACTTCTCTTCTCCGGCGAATGAATTCGCGGCTGGCGGGCGTGCCCGCCGACCGTCGGCCTGCGCCGACGAAATCCCGCCCACGCCGGTGAACGTTCAGCCGACGGCTCCCAAGGCGCGATTTCAATCGCCCGTCAGTGTTGTGCCGACCGACCCGACCGACTTCACCGGCGAATGAATTCGCGGCTGGCGGGCGTGCCGCCGACCGTCGGCCTGCGCCGACGAGACCCCGTTCACGTAGAGCCTGCCCTGAGCCTGCGAAGGGTGGACGATCAGCCGACGGCTCCCAAGGCGCGATTTCAATCGCTGGCATGGCGTTGGCGCAAAAATCTGACGCGCACTCTTCGCCAATCCGCTCATTGACATTTCTTACCCCCTTGCATACAATTGCGGGGCTATTTTCCACCCGAACCTGGAGGCTTGATGAAAGACTACCCTACCACCGCGCTGCATAACATCGCCTTGCTTGGCCACGGCTCCTCGGGCAAGACGACGCTGGGTGAAGCGATGTTGTTCAGCTCCGGTGCGCTCTCGCGCATGGGCCGCGTCGATGACGGCACAACCGTGTCGGACTTTGACGAGGAAGAAATCCGGCGTCACATCTCTCTGACCACCTCGCTCTTGCCCATCGAGTTTCAAAACAGCAAACTGAATATCCTGGACACGCCCGGTTACACGGACTTTGCGGGCGAAGTCAAAGGCGCGGTGCGCGTGGTCGAAGCCGCCGTGATCGTGGTGGACAGCGTGGCGGGCGTGGAAGTGGGCACAGAACTGTCGTGGGCCTACTGCAACGAGCGCAATCTGCCCCGCCTGATCGTCGTGAACAAGATGGATCGCGAGAACGCCAATTTCCAGCGCGCGCTCGATTCGCTGGCCGGTGCGTTCGGCGTCAACTTCGTGCCGCTGCAGCTGCCCATCGGCGCGCAGGCCAGCTTTGAAGGCGTGGTTGATCTCGTGGCGATGAAGGCGCGCAAAGGCCCCAAAGCCGACCCGGCCGACATCCCCGCCGATTTGCAGGCCGAAGCCGAAGCCGGACGCATCAAGCTGATGGAGGCCGCGGCCGAAGGCGACGACGAGTTGATCATGAAGTACCTCGACGGGCAGGAACTGACCGTCGACGAGATCAAGACCGGCCTGCGAGTTGCCATCCGCAAAGGCTCGGTGGTGCCGGTGCTGTGCAGCGCGGGCGCGGCCAACCTGGGCGTGCTGCCGCTGTTGGAAACGCTGGCTGCCTTCACCCCCACCCCGACCGAAGTGGAGCCGGAAATAGCTCGGAATGCCGTCACTCAGGCCGAAGAGGCCATCGCCGCCGATGCAGCGGGCACGCTGGGCGCGCTGGTCTTCAAGACCACCGCCGATCCGTTCGTGGGCAAGCAGACGTATTTTCGCGTATTCGGCGGCACCCTCACCGGCGATTCGCGCGTGTTCAACCCCAACCGCAACGCCGAAGAGCGCCTGGGTCAGCTGTACGTGATGCGCGGCAAGGAGCAGATCCCCGTAGCGTCATTGAAGGCGGGCGATATCGGCGCAGTGGCCAAGCTGACTGTCACGCTCACCGGCGACACCCTGTGCGACAAGGGCCATCCCATCACCTTTGCCCCGCCCACCTATCCGCCGGCGCTGATGTCAGTCGCCATCGAGCCAAAATCCGCGGCCGACTCGGCCAAGATGGGGCCCACCCTCACGCGCCTCGCCGAGGAAGACCCCACACTGCGCTGGTTCAACGATACCAGCGTCAAACAGACCATTCTGGAAGGGCTGGGTGACAGTCATCTGGATGTGGCCGTGCGCCGCGCCAAAACCAAGTTCGGCGTCGATCTGGTTACCGTCCCGCGGAAGATTCCATATCGCGAGACCATCACCCGCACCTTCCAGGCCATGCACCGTCACAAGAAACAGACCGGCGGCGCGGGCCAGTTTGGCGAAGTGCACATGCGCGTGGAACCTAACCGCGGCCAGGGCTACGAATTTGCCTGGGAAGTGTTTGGCGGCGCGGTGTCGTCGTCGTACCAGACCAGCATCGAAAAGGGCATCAAGTCCGTGATGGAAAACGGCGCCATTGCCGGCTATCCCGTGGTCGATGTGAAGGTCGCCATCACCGACGGCAAGGAACACGCGGTGGACTCCAAACCGATCGCGTTTGAGATCGCCGGCCGCGAAGCATTCAAGAAAGCCGTGCACGGCGCCGGGCCGGTGCTGCTGGAGCCGATCATGAAAGCGACCATCGTGGTGCCGGAAGCCAGCATGGGCGATGTGCTGGGCGACATCAACACCAAGCGCGCCCGCGTGCAAGGCATGGATCAGTCGGGCGGCAAGAGCATCATCACCGCCTACGTGCCGCTGGCCGAAATGCAGCGCTACGCGGCCGATCTGCGATCGATCACGCAGGGGCGCGGCATCTTCTCGATGGAATTTGATCACTACGAGGAAGTGCCCGCACACGTGGCGCAGGGCATCATCGAACAAGCGCAGAAGGAGCATCCGCAGCTGCGCGTGGCCGAATCCGATTAACCGCGATACAGCAAAGACCCGATGGGCTGATCCAACCCATCGGGTCTTTTTTTGCGCCTCGCAGTTTAATCGATCGGCTAGTCTTCGTCTTGTTGCGAATCGTCCGACTGTTTGGGCAAGCCGCCGCCGCCCAGTATCTTGCGCGCCATGCGCTCCACCAGATTGGGATGGTCCAACTGCTCCAGCCCCGCGTCGAAGCTGGCGATGGCGCCCATGAAATCGCGCTGCTTCAACTTGAGCTTGCTCAGCGCCGTGTATGTGTCCTTCACGTAGGTCTGCGCGCCCGCCTGCTCAAAGAGCTCGATGGCCTGCTGGTACAGCGCCATCGCCTGCGCGGCGTCACCCTGCGATTCATGCAGCGCGGCCAGGTTGCCCAGCACCTGCGCGCGCCCCATGGCGTCGCCAAGCCCCTCGAACAGCGTCTGCGCCTCGGTGAACGCGGCTGTTGCCTCGTCAAACTTCGCCGCCTGCCGCCAGCACACACCGCGATTGTTGGCGCATTCGGCCGCTTCTTTCAGGTTGGCCGCCGCGTCGAAGGCGCGCTGCGCCTCTTCAAATTTGGCCGCAGCCGCTTCATACTGTCCCTCGCGATACAACTTCATACCCGCTTCTTTGATCTCAGTTGCGTCCATGCTGCCTCCGGGGCCGGCGATTAATACGTAATATCCAATATGGCGGCGGCGATGCCGCGCAGCTGCTGCGTGGTCATGTCGGACAGGCGCTGCGCCACGCGCAGATAACTGATGTTGGTGGGGTTGACGATGAAGCGACGCACATCGTCGGGCAGCTCGTTAAACCGATCGAACTGGTGGCGAACCAGTTCTTCCTCGCCGATGACACCCACTCCCTCGTCGATAAAGTAGGCCAGCGGTGTGTCCAGCGCCTCGGCCAGTTCTTGCAGCTGCGGCAGCGGAATCGCCCGCACGCCAAATTCGTATTCGTTGAGGCGCTGTGGCGACACTCCGGCGAGCTCGGCCAGTTCAGCCGGCGACTTGCCGCGCTCCACCCGCGCCTTGCGCAACAGCGCGCCGATGATGCGCTGGCGCAGCTGCACAATCTGATCGCGTGGCAGTTCCGGCTCCGGCGTCACCAGCTGCTCCGGCCGATCGAAGAAAGTGGTCACCGGCATTTTGAGGAAGTGGGCGAGGATTTCCAGCTCGGGCAGCGACAGATCGCTGCGGCCGTCTTCGTAGGCGGCATACGTGGCCGGCGAGACGCCCAACGCCGCGGCACAGTCCTTTTTGGTCTTGCCCGCCTTCAGACGCGCGCCCAGCAGCAAGACTGCCAGAATCTTGCGGCGCAGCGCCAGCGCCTCGCTTCGACTTGCCTCCGCCATGTCCCGCCTCCACCGAGGATGTGCCGAATGTCGCGGGCATTATACCTTAAAGCGGCCTTTATCGGCAACGCGCAGCGCGCTTCCGAGTGCGCGTCATTGTTTTGCCCACCGACTTCTCTGGCGGATGAATTCGCGTCTGGCGGGCGTGCCGCCGACCGTCGGCCTGCGCCGACGCGTCGGTGGACGGTCGGCCAACGACTCCAAAGGCGCGATTTCAATCGCCAGCACGCCGCCGCCGCAATACTTTGACGCGCACTCCGCGCGCTTCCCTGCCCGATCTGCCTTGCTATCCCCTGACGGGTCGGGTACAATCAAGGCGCATTCAAATTCTGGAGGCTCATTACATGGCAGATTTTCCCGGCAAAGGCACCGTCGCAGTCCTCAAGACCTCGCCGCAGACCGTGCTCGACGACTATCGCAAGCTGATGCAGCTGGCCGACTACCAGGCCGCGTTGCCCAAAGATAAGGACACCCTGCTCAAGATCAACATCTCGTGGCAGACGTGGTATCCGGCCTGCAGCACCGCGCCGTGGCAGCTGGAAGGCGTGATCAAGACGATGCAGGCTGATGGCTACAATCTGATCGGCGCGCACAACGATACCGTGGTGGTGGACACCGCCGACGGCGAAGCCAATAACAAACACAAGTTCGTCACCGATCAATATAACGTGCCGTGCATTTACCTGTATCAGCCCGATGTCGAATGGGTGGAGTACAAGCCCAAGACGCCGTTCCTGGTGCTGGACAAGGTTTATCCCGAAGGCTTGTTCATCCCCAAGACGTTCTACGGCAAGAACATCGTGCATCTGCCCACGGTCAAGACGCACGTCTTCACCACCATTACGGGCGCGATGAAAAACGCCTTTGGCGGGCTGCTCCATCGGAAGCGCCACTGGACGCACGCCGTCATCCACGAGACGCTGGTCGATTTGCTCCAGATTCAGCAGGACATTCACACCGGCGTCTTCGCCGTGATGGATGGCACGTTCGCGGGCGATGGGCCCGGCCCGCGCGCCATGCACTGGCACGAGAAGGACATTTTGTTAGCGTCCAGCGATCAGGTCGCCATCGACGCGATTTCGGCCAAACTGCAGGGCTTTGATCCCATGCAGATTCCGTTCCTGCGGCTGGCGCACGAGCGCGGCCTGGGCATAGCCAATCCGCGCGAGATCACGATCAAGGGCTACGACATTGAGCGTGAGATTCCGTGGCACTTCGTGCAGACCGACACGTTTGCCAGCAAAGGCCAGAAGCTGATCTATCACGGCCCGTTGAAGCCGCTGGAGGGACTGCTGCTGCGCTCGCCGCTGGTGCCGTGGAGCTACTTCGCCAGCAACTTCTATCACAACGTGTACTGGTATCCCTTTGTCGGCCGGCCGCGCGTGGAAGCGGCCCTGCAAACCAAATGGGGGCAGCTCTTCAAGCAGTACGGCAACGGCGAGGTGGTGATGCCGGGCATGGAACCCAAGACGGTGCGGCAGGCCGCCATGGGCGCGGCTGTGGTGGGCGCCGCACTGCTCTCGCTGCCGCTGCTGTTCCGGCCGCGGAAATAACGCTGCAACAAGGGCATGGAGATATGTAGGGGCGAGGCGACCTCGCCCCTACTGCACTACGCCAGTTATGACCGACTTCGCTTCCATCCGCGGCCTGGGCCGCCTGACCGTAGGTGAGATGCGCGCCGAGGTGAAAGCCGGCGCGCGCTTCGTCGTCTTTGAATACGTGCTATCGTTTCTTGTCCTGGTGCGGCGGCGCACCAGCCCCATTTTCTTCGTGCGTCCCGGCCAATCGGTGTTCCGGCTCGCCCTGCCCTACAACCTGATCACGCTGTTCCTGGGCTGGTGGAGTTTTCCCTTCGGGCCGGGTTTCACCATCGGGGCCATCCGGGACAATCTGAGAGGCGGTCACGACGTGAGTGCGCCGGTCATCGACGACATTCTGGCCGCTGCCGATCGGCAGATAAAATCGAAGCGCCGCCGGTGATGTTACACGTCATGCGGCGGGCGTTACAAACCTTCCTTGACGCCTCAAAAACGCCAATGGTATAATCGAAGCGAAATTGAGTCGGTCCCGATGACCCCGCTTAACGGGGTCGTCGTATCGATAGACAAGGAGCCACGGCCATGTCAGGTCACAGCCACTGGGCAACCATCAAGCGCAAGAAGGGCGCCAACGACGCCAAGCGGGGGGCCATCTTCACCCGTCTGGGCCGCGAAATTGCCATCGCCGCCCGCGAAGGCGCCGATCCCGATTCCAACTACAAGCTGCGGCTCGTCGTCGACAAGGCGCGAACCCAGGGCATGCCCAAAGACAACATTGAGCGCGCCATCCGCCGCGGCGCGGGCCTGGACAAGGACGCCGCCGCTTACGAAGAAGGCATGTTTGAAGGCTACGGGCCGCACGGTGTGGCCATGGTCGTCAAAGTCGTCACCGACAATCGCAACCGCACCATTTCCGATCTGCGCCGCATCTTTACGCGCGCAGGCGGCAACCTGGGCGAAAATGGCTCGGTGGCGTGGCAGTTCGACACGCTCGGCTACATCTCTGCCCCGCGCGAAGGCCGCAGTGACGATCAGATCTTCGAGATCGCCATCGAAGCCGGCGCCGATAACTACGAAGCCGACGCCGAAACGATCGAGTTCTACACCCAACCGGCCGATCTGCACACCGTCAGCAAGGCGCTGCAGGCCGCCGGCCTCAAGCCCGAGAGTGTGGAACTGATCATGCGTCCCAAGAATCCCGTCACACTCGATCCCAAAGACGCCATCACCGTCATGAACTGCCAGGACAGCCTGGAAGAGCTGGAAGACGTGCAGAACGTGTACAGCGCGCTGGATCTCAGCGATGAAGTGGTCAAGCAGCTGGAAGCGCAGGCGGCTTAAGCGAACAGGTCAGCTACACAGGGGCGAGTGCATCTCGCCCCTGTTTGCTTAAACGTGATGATCGTACTGGGCATCGATCCGGGCACGGCAATTACAGGCTACGGCCTGGTCGACGAACGCGATGGGCAGGCGGTGGCCGTCGCTTACGGCGCGATCACCACCGCGAGCGATCTCTCACTGCCCGATCGGCTGCTGGCCATCCACCGCGAACTCGATCAGATCATCCGGCAATACCGGCCCGCTCAGGCCGCCATCGAGCAACTGTTCTTCAACAAGAACGTGCGCACCGCCCTGGCAGTGGGCCATGCGCGCGGCGTCGTAATGCTCACTTTGGCGCAGGCCGGCGTGCCGATGTATGAATACACGCCGCTGGAAGTCAAGCTGGCCGTCAGCGGCAGCGGCCGCGCCGACAAGCGGCAGATTCAACAGATGGTCACGCTGCTGCTCAATCTCGACAAGATTCCCAAACCCGACGACGCCGCCGACGCCCTGGCGATTGCGCTGTGCCACC
>CAZKBQ010000025.1:0-63151 GCA_964550855.1 uncultured Anaerolineae bacterium | reverse complement strand
ACTGCACCGTGCCGCTGGCCGGCACGATGACGTGATTGCTCATCGAGCCGTCGCAGATCAAATGCGTGCCCAGCACGTGATTGCGCGGCCAGTTCCGCCGCAGCAGCAGCGCGCCGCCGCCCGCCCCGATGTTGAACAGAAACGAGGTGCGCGGATTCTTCAGATTGATCACATCGGCGGTGCGGTAGCCGCCCGCGATCAGCACCGTGTTGATCTCCGGATCGGCAAACATCATGTCGCGCGCCAGCTTCAGCGCGCCCACGGTGGTGGCGCAGCGCAGGTGAATGTCCATGCCCCACGCCCGCCGCGCGCCGATCTCATACGCCAGGTTGATGCCCGCCGTCCACAGCAGATACTCTTTCCATTCCTCGGTGGTGCACAACACCACGTCGATCTCGTCGGCTGTGATGTCGGTCTGCGCCAGACAGTCCAGCGCCGCCTTCACACCCATCAGGTTGGGATGATCGTCGGGGCCGCCCACAAACTTGCGATGAATGCCCAGTTTCTCGCGCACCACCCATTCGGGCAGGCCCGTTGCTTCGGCAATCTCCGCCGAAGTCAGATACTTCTCCGGCGAATACGTGCCCACGCTGACGATGCCGACGCTGAACTCGTGTGAGGTCATGACTATGAGCCTTGTATAACGAGTAACGTAAACAGCAGATTACTCATTACTCATTACTCGTTACGCTTCACTTCCCCGCGCTCTCCAGATGCTTCATCAGCAGCGTCATGAACTCGTCCGGCTTCTCGATGTACGGGGAATGTCCCGCCTCGGCGATGACCTTCTCCCAGTATTGCCCGCCGTTCGCCGCGTATTGATCCAGCACCTTGCGCGTCTGGCCCACCATCGGCTGCGGCGGATACACCTCCGCGCCCGGCCAGCCCGGCACAAAGCCCAGCTGCCCCAGCGTGCCGAAGTCGAAGAACGAGTTGTCGCTCACGATCTGATCGCTGTCGCCGCGCACCCACAGGATCGGCGGTTTGAGCTGCGCGCCGATGAAGTTCTTGACCGTGTCACCCACGTACTTCGGCGACAGCGCGTTAATCGGCCCGTACACGCCCGGCGCCACATTGGGCCAGTTGGCCGACGCCACAAAATCGCCCGGATACTTGTCCGGCCCGATCTTCTCCGTCAGCAATGACGACAACAAATCTTCCTCACGCGCGGGCTTGAACGGCGGCTTCCAGTAAAAACTGTTCATCACCACGCGCGGCGATGCCTGCGGATTGTCTGTGCTCCGATCGCCCGCGGCGATCAACTTCGGGAACTCCGGGTTGACCGCGCCGCCGCCCGACCCGGCGAAGTCGTCGTAGCACGGCGTACCGTCCACGTCCTTCGTGCCGCCAAAGCCATACGGCGAACCCGGATCGACCAGCGTGGCCGACAGGATCGCCGCACCCGCCGCCGGGATCAAGCCGAATAGGATCGCACCGCCCATCGAGTGGCCGACCACATGGTACTTGCCCAGCCCCAACGTCTGCGCCAGCGCCAGCAGATCGTCCACCCAGTCGCCCACGCCGCGCGTCGCGTCGATGAGCCGGTCTTCGGTGTCGCCATAGCCGCGCAGGTCGGGCGCGATGCCGCGCAAGCCGGCCGGCAGCTTCAACATGATCTCCTCCCAATACGTGGCCGACGACGCATTGCCATGCACAAACAGCACGGGCACACCGTCATCCGCGCCGCTGAACAACACGTGCAGCCGCAGACGCGGCGTGTCGATCAGCTTCGAGGTGATGCCGGGCAAAGTGGGGACAGTGCTCATGGAATCTCCTTGTGTTGGTGGGGTGGTTGATTGGATGGTTGGTCGCCGGGATCAGCGGCGTTATGCAGATCGACGTACTGCGCGATGAAGGCTACGGCGTCAGCCCACTGCGCAAACGGCCGCTCTTCATCCGATTGGACGTGCCGCACGACCCCGTGCCACGCGGCGGACGCAGAGGCGTGGCCGCCGTCAGTCGGATCGGTCACAAAGCGCAGCACAAACGAATGGAGGTTGGTCTCGGCGGGCATACCGACACCAGCATAACCAGCGGCAGTTACAACGGGGTTACACGCTGCAGCGGGCGGAGCCCGGCCAGTGACGGACTAACGAGTTACAAGTAACGAGTGACGAGTAAAGGGATGTGCTTGTGCGCTACCCGTTCAATTCCGCCGCCAGCGCCAGCGTCGCCGCCGACGGCCCCACGCCCAACTCCGCAGCCAACGCGTCCACGCAGCGCTGATAGACGCGCAGCGCCTGCGGCCGATTGCCCTGCCGCGCATATGCCGTCATCATCAAGCGATACGCGCGTTCCCAGCACGCATCCCGCGCCAGGATCGCGCCGCACACACTCAAGCCTTCGTCAAAGTCGCCGCGCTCGATCAGCCCGCCCGCCAACCGATCGGCGGCGCGCAGATACAGCGACAACAGCCGCTCGCGCTCCTCGCTCGCCCAATCCTCGTACAGCGCCTCAGGCAGGTAATCGCCGCCATACAGCCTCAGCGCGGCGCGCAGATGATCGATCGCCTCAGCCGATCGATCATCGTTGACGCGCAGACCCGCCTCGGCCTCGCGCTCAAAGTCCACCGCGTCGATCCACACATCGGCTTCCGGTCGCAGCCGGTACGCCGTCCCTTCGCGCACGATGTAGGCAAAGTGATCGTCGCTGGCGCGATTCGGCTCGATGGCCTTGTTCAGCGCGTTAAGCGCCACCTTGAAATCGCGCGCGGCGGCCTCCGGCGAGAGGTTGGGCCACAACCGATCGGCGATCTCGTCCCGCTGGAGCCATCGCCCGCGATGGATCAGCAGCAGCTGAAACAGCTGCCGCGCCTTGTCACGCTGCCAGTCGCGCGGCGTCACCTCGGCGCGGCCGCGCCACACGCGAAACGCGCCCAGCACCTGCACGCGCAGCTGATAGCCCGGATGCACCTGCACCTCGGGCAGGCCGATGGCGTTGAGCAGCCGCGTCACATACGCGGCGCGCAGGCGGCGGCGGCGCGCTTCAATCAGCAGCGGCACTAAGCGACGCGGATCCGGCGGGCCGAGCAAAGTCGATCGAGTGAAGAGAAAATCGTAACCGTGCGTTTCGCACAGCGTCAGCGCCGCTTCAAGGCTCGCGCCGAAGCTTTCCCACTGCTTTAGATCGAAATAGGCTGCGCTCTGCCACAGGCGCGTCACGGCGCGCCCGAAGCTGTCGCCGCAGTCGCGGAACGACGTCAGCGCACGGGACAGCACCTCGATCGCCGCCTCGGGCCGCTCGGCCAGCACGTAGCCCGCGCCCAGCGTCACTTCCACCAGCGCCACGATCCACGCATCGCCCGCCCAACGCCCGGTCTCGATGCCTTCCTGCGCGGTGCGTTCCGCTTCAGCCATATCGCGCTCGTCGAAGAACAGGTGCGCGCGCGTCAAGCCCCACATCGCCTCCACGCGCGTGCGCCGCACCGCCAGCTGATCGCCCAGCGTGACCGCGTGCTGATAACAGCGGATGGCTTCGTCGCGCCGGCTGTCGGGCAGGATCTGCCACGCATGTCCCCAGCGCAGGTAGCCCACCGCCGTGACAAACGGCGAGTTGACACGCTCGCCCAGTTCCACGCCTTCTTTTGCCAGTGCAAAGGCGCGCTCGGCCTCGCCCATCAGCGACAGGATGAACGACAGCAGCAGCGCGGTTTCGCGGTGCGCGCGCGGCGAATGCGCGTGCGCGTCCTCGTCGCGCTCAACAGGCAGCCAGCTCTCCAGCACGCGGCGGGCTTCGGCCAGCTGGCCGGTGCGCAGCTTCACGCGCACGGTCAGCGTGTCTTCGGTAGGGCCTTCGTCGCGCAGCGCCTGCGCCTCGGCGCGGAGCATCTGCGCCTCGTCGGGCTTGCCCATGTTGAGCTTGTTCTCCGCCAGCAGTTCCAGCAGCCGCGCCCGCGCCGATCGATCCGTCATGCCGTCGGTCAGGCGCAGCGCTTCCTGCAGCAGATGCTCGGCCTGCGCCGGTCGCACCGTGTCCAGATAGATCAACGCCTGTCCGCGCAGCGCGCGGCTGACGCCGGCCGCATCATTGCGCGCGCGCCAGGTGTTCTCGGCCTGCGCGTACCACGCCAGCGCATCGTCAAAGCGGCTGCGCAGCCGATACACATCGGCCAGATACGCCTGCAGCAGCGGATGCGCCGCCAGCGTCGCCGGCGGCAGCGCGTCGATCCACGTCGCCACAGTGTCCAGACGCCCTGCGCGCAGGGCCGCCTCGCCCGCCAGTTCGATCGCGCCCGCGGCTGCTTCAAACGACGCGGCGTTGAGCCAGTGATAGATCGCTTCGTCGAAGTGCCGTTGATTTTGAAAGTGTGCCGCGGCGCGCCGGTGGCGCTCGGCCAGCCCGATCGGATCGGCGGCGGCAACCTCGCGCAGAAAGTCGTGAAATAAGTGGTGATACCGATACGCGCCGTCGTCCAGCGTCACGATAAACAGGTCCAGCTCGATCAGCCGTTGCAGCTGATCGGCGCTGTCGGCGGTCTGTCGGATCGCGTCGCAGGCGGCCGGCGTCAATTCGCGCAGGATCGAGGTGTGGGTCAGAAATTCGGCCAGCCCGGGCGGCAGCCGATCGAGCACGTCACCCGCCAGATAGTCGAACAGCGCGCCCAGCGACGAAGCGCCGCGCCCCAGCACATCGGCCACGCGGCGCGTCTGCAGGGCGCGCAGACCCTGCCACACCAGCTGCAGCGCGATGGGCCAGCCTTCGGTCTGGTGCGCCAGCGCGTTCACTTCGTCGGGACTAAGGGAAAATCCGTAGGTTTCGCGGAACAGCGTCTCGATCTCGGCGGGCGCAAAGGCCAGTTCGGCGCGCTGCACCTCCAGCACTTCACCCTTGACGCGCCACTTGGTCAGCGACGGCAGCTGTACGGGATGTCGTCCGGCGATGATGATGTGCAGCTGCGGCGGCAGATACGTGAGGAACCGCTCGATCAGGCCGCGCACTTCGATCGCATCGGCCACAAACTGGTAATCGTCGACGACGAGGAGCGCCGGTTCGGCCAGGGCGTCATTCAGCGCGTTGACCAGCGCGTCGATCACCTGCGGCCAGGCGCCTTCGCCGGCCAGTTCGTTGAGCAGGGCGGCAGGTGCATCGGACAGGGCGGGCAGGCGCAGGTGAAATGCGGCGATGAGGTGCGAGAGAAAACGCTGCGGATCGACATCGGCGTCGTCGAGGCTGTACCAGAACAGCGGCGCATCGTGCAGCGCGGTGTTCTGCAGCGCCGCCAGCGCGGTGCTCTTGCCGTAGCCGGTGCCGGCCTGCACCAGCGTCAGGCGGTGGTTGAGCGCCTCGCGCAGCCGGGCGTCGAGAGCGGGGCGCGCCAGCAGCCGCCCGTGCAGCCGGGGCGGCGCCAGTTTGGTGGAGACGACGACTTCAACACGGGACATCGAAGTAAGTATAGCACGAGGGGCCGGCCAGCTGAGTGTGCGTCTGGCGCGCCTCACACCGGCCGGTGCTTTTCATTGGAAGTGACTCGGGCCGGTTGATCTGCCCATCGACTACATGCTGCGCAGTAGCTTGTGATTCGATGGCGGACAAAGACAGAGGAAACGTATTGAAACACGTTTTAACGTGTTTTCGCCATCAGCAGGCGAATTCATTCGCCTGAACGGCAACGTGGGAGGAAACCCGGCCGCGCATGACCAACGCCTCAGCGTGCGGCGAGATGGCCCGGCTGTCGAGCCGCCATCAGTCGCTGACACAGCCGCACACCGCTCATTGCATCGCTCACCCAGTAATCGGCCCCGACAAAACGGCACACCGCCTCATCGATCATGCCGCCGCCGATGACGATGGGGAATGACAGCGCCTGCTGTTGCGCTTCGGCGCGCAGCACCGCGACCGTGGCCCGCATCGACTCGAACGACGACGTGATCAGGCCCGACAGGCCCACAATATCCGGCTTGAACTCGATGGCTTTGGCCGCAAATTCGGCAGGCGGCACGTCCACGCCCAGATCGATCACGTCAAAACCGTGACAGGCCAGCAGCATGCCCACCATGTTCTTGCCGATGTCGTGAATATCGCCGCTGACGGTACCCACCAGTACCCGGCCCCAACTCTCGCCGTTGGCGCGCTCTTCCAGCATCGGCTGCACGTACTCCACCACCTCGCGGAAGATCTCGCCGGACATGATCAGGCCGGATACGTAAAACTCGCCGCGCTCGTAACGCTGACCCACCAACCGCATGCCTTCATTGCAGTCCTCGATGATCTGCAGCGGATCGTCGCCGGCTGTCACGCGCTGCCGCACGATCCGCAGGACTTCGTCTTCTTCCAGATCGGCCAGCAGGTTGATCAATTGGTCGCGTGTATTCGTCATGCTCGCTTCACTCCGCCGGAATCATTCCGCCATCACGCCGACGCGGGTGGTGAAACGCAGCCGATCGGCGCGGCCGATGAACCACCCCCAGCTAATCGGTTTGTCGTCAAAGTCGTAGAAGAGATGTTCCAAACAGAAGGCCGCCAGCGGCTGTGGCGCACACAACAACCGCGCTTCTTCGTCGGTCAGGATCGTCGCCTCCACGCTGAGATCGCCGCGCTTCAAGATTGTTTCGCCTGCGCCGCTAAACAGGCGCTGCAGCGCCGTCACTTCCATTTCCGATTCGACGATGGGGCGGGTGGGATCGTAGATCAGGTATTCACGATGATAGAGGATCGGCTCGTTGTTGAACCGAAGCAGACGGCGGATGTAGATTGTGCGCTGCCCGATCGGGATGGCGAGTTTGCGCGCGATACGGTCGCTGGCAGAGACGATGCGCGTTTCCAACAGCCGCACGCTGGTTCGCTCGGGGTCGCTGAGCAGGGTCTGCAGCTCGGCCAGCTGAAAGGTGGCCGCGCCCATCGCCACGGGCTTGACAAACGTGCCGCGCCCTTGCTCGGCCACCACCACACCTTGGCTGGCCAGCAGGTTGATGGCGCGCCGCACCGTCATCGGGCTGACGCCGTACCGATCGCACAACTGCGATTCCGAAGGGAGTTGATCGCCGGGGCGCAGCCGGCCGGTGGCGACGTTCTGGCGCAGGATGTTGGCCAGCTGCAGATAGGCCGGCTCGTACGACTCCTTGTCAATGGAAGCCGAGCGCTTGAGGACTTGATCGGAAGGTCGCCGTGTCATGGTTTTCTAGCCATTTTGTTCAAGGGTGACATTTGTCACTTGACGACTTCCCTATATAAGTGTACAAGTATAACGGTCTCATTCTACCACACCTTTTGCGCGCCTGACTACTGACTTTTGACCCGAACTCGATGGACAAACCACCGGTATCCGATCGCTGGTCTCATCTCTACGGCGCACGCCGCCGGGTGATCGCCTGCGCCACCGTCATCGAGGAGATGCGGCCCCTGCTGCCGGCCGAGGTGCCCTACGAAGTCCTGGACTTTGGCCTGCACCTGCGCCCCAACGATTTGAAACGCGCCCTGCAAGACAAGATCGACGCGGCCAGCCGCGACGCCGACGCCGTTATCCTGGGTTACGGCCTGTGCTCGATGGCGGTGGTGGGCCTGCACGCCACCACCGCCACGCTGGTCGTCTCCCGCTCCGATGACTGCATTGCCATCTTCCTCGGTTCGTGCGCGGCCTACAAGCAGCAGGCCAGCCGTGAGCCGGGCACGTATTACCTGACCAAAGGCTGGATCGAAGTCGGTGACAGCCCGTTTTCCGAGCACGAAGCGCTGGTGGCGCGCTACGGCGAAGCCAAAGCCCTGCGCATGATGAAGCTGACGTTGAAGAACTACACCCGATTGGCCTTCATCAACACCGGCGATTACGACCTCGAACGGTATCGCGACTATGCCCGCCGCAACAGCGAGAAGTTCGGGCTGCGCTACGAAGAGATCGACGGCTCGCCCGCGCTGGTGCAGAAGATGATCGCCGGGCCGTGGGACGATGAGTTCGTCGTCGTGCCGCCGGGCGAGACGATCACCTACGAGATGTTTACGCGATAGAACCACGCAGATCGACCGGGCTTGTCCGCGTGCTACTTTGTATCTTTCCTTAGTTGTTCAAAAAGAAAGTCGATATGGCCCCGACCACCTTTGAAATCGATTTTGAACCGATCGGCAAGCGGATCGACGTTGCGCCGGGCACCAACCTACTGGAGGCCGCGCGGCAGGCCGGCATCGGCCTCGCCTCGGTGTGCGGCGGTGAAGGCACCTGCGGCCGCTGTCGCGTCACGATCATGACGGGGGAAGTCTCGGCGCCGGTCGATGCGGATCGGCGGTTTTTGTCGCAGCTGGAGCTTGCTTCCGGCCAGCGTCTGGCCTGCCGTTGTCACGCGCACAGCGATGTGAAAGTCCACGTTCCCAAAGCCTCGCTGGTGACCGATCAACGCCTGCAAGTCAGCGGCGTCGCGCGCCAGATGCAGATCGAAGCGGCCGTGCATGCCTACGAGATCGAAGTACCGGAACCGACGCTGTATGATCTGCGCTCGGATCTCGATCGCGTCATCGATGCCCTGGAAACCATGCATGGCCGGCGCAAATGGTTTGCCGAGCCGGCAGTGGTGCGCACCCTGCCCGCGCTGGCGCGGCGCACCGGCTGGCGGTTGACCGTTTACGCGCGCCACAACGAAATCGTCGGCTTTGAAGCGCCCGGCCGCAAACCGATCGGCTTTGCCGCCGATCTGGGCACCACCAAGATCGCGGGCTACCTCGTCGATCTGGAAACGGGCGAGGAACTGGCCGCCAGCGGCATTATGAACCCGCAGATCGGCTACGGCGAAGACGTGATCAGCCGCATGGTGCACGCCACGCGCAGCGATGACGGCTCGGTTGAGCTGGCCCGGGTGGTGCGCGAGGGCCTCAACAACCTGATCGTGGCGCTGGCCTTCCAGGCCGGCGTGTCGCAAGAGCAGATCGCCGAGGCCTGCATCGTGGGCAATACGGCGATGACGCATTTGCTGCTCGATCTGCCCGTGCACCAATTGTCGGTGTCGCCGTTTGTGGCGGCCACCAGCACCGCGCTGGATGTCAAGGCGCGCGAAATCGATCTGGATGTGGCCGCCGGCGCGTATGTGCACATTCTGCCGTGCGTGGGCGGCTTCGTCGGGGCCGATCATGTGGCGATGATTCTCGGCAGCGATCTGGATCGCAAGCCGTACGTGGCCGTCGGCGTGGACATTGGCACCAACACCGAGATCGCACTGCTCAAGCCCAATGAGAAAACGTTGACGTCGGCTTCCTGTGCATCGGGCCCGGCCTTTGAGGGCGCGCACATCCGCGACGGCATGCGGGCTGCCACGGGGGCGATTGAAGCGGTGAAGATCACCGCCGACGGCGTGCAGATCAAGACCATCGACGACGCGCCGCCGGTGGGCGTGTGCGGCTCGGGCATCGTGGACGCGATCGCGGAGATGTACCGCTCGGGGGTGATCAATCATCGGGGGCGGTTGAACCGCGATGCGCCCGGCGTTCACAAAAACGAGCAAGGTTATGAGTTCATCCTGGCCCCGGCGGCGATCAGCGGCACCGGGCGCGACATCGTGATCACGCAGGCCGATGTGAACGAGATTCAACTCGCCAAGGGCGCCATCGCGTCGGGGTTGGAAACGCTCATGATCGCCACGCACACCGCGCCGGAAGAGATTCAGGAAGTCATCGTGGCGGGCGCGTTTGGATCGTACTTGAATCTGGACAGCGCGCTGGCGATTGGCTTGCTGCCGCGCCTGCCCAATGCGAAGTATGTGCAGGTGGGCAATGCGGCGGGCGTCGGCGCGAAGATGGCGTTGTTGTCGCTGAAGGAACGTCAGCGCGCGCAGCACATCATGCAGCGCACGGGCTACATTGAATTGACGACGCAGGCGGGCTTCAACAGCCGGTTTGCGATGTCGCTGCTGTTTCCGAAACAGACTTGAGCCGCCACACGGCGGACACGGGCAGACGCCGGGAGCGCCGGGTCATCTGCAAAAACACCTGGCGCGCTGCGCGTCTTCGCGGTTAGATTGAATCCGCAGGAGGGTGCATGAAAATCATCGGCGAAAAGATCAATGGCACGCGCAAGGCTGTCGCGGCGGCGATTGCCCATCGCGACGCGGCGTTCATCCAGAACCTGGCGAAGAAGCAGGTGGAGGGCGGCGCGCACTGGTTGGATGTGAACGCAGGCACGCATCCGGATCGCGAAGTGGATGACCTGCTGTGGCTCATCGATCTGATCCAGGGCGTGACCGATGTGCCGTTGTGCCTCGATAGCGCGAATCCCAGGGCGCTGGCCGCGGCGCTGGGCGCGGTGCAGAAGACGCCGATGATCAACTCGATCAGCGGTGAGCCTGATCGCCTGAACCATGTCTTGCCGATCGTGGCGCAGCACGGCTGCGAGGTGATTGCGCTGTGCATGGACGATAAGGGCATCCCCATGGATGTGGCGGGCCGGCTGGCGGTGGCGCGCCGGTTGTTTGACGCCACGCGCAGCGCGGGCGTGCCCGATGAAAAAGTGTATGTCGATACGCTGGTGATGACCATCGCGACCAACACCGACGCGGGCCGGGTGACGCTCGATACGATCCGCGCCGTGCACGGCGAGTTTCCCCAGGCGCATATTTCGTTGGGATTGAGTAATGTGTCGTTTGGTTTGCCGCTGCGCTCGCTGGTGAATCGCACCTTTTTAACGCTGGCGATCGCCGCCGGCATGGACACCGCCATCATCGATCCGAACGATCGGGAATTGAAGGCGGCGCTGTTTGCCACCGATCTGCTGCTGGGCTACGACAAGCATTGCCTGAATTACACCCGCGCTTTCCGCAAAGGCTTGCTGGAAGCGCCGAAACAGGCCTGAACCTTCACAGCGCAGCTGCCGCCATCGGCTTGGCTGCGCTGTTCGTTCATCGACCCCAACCTTCCACGCACAAGGAGTGCAACATGTCAGACCAGTTGGTGCAATTGATCGCCGATATGGAAGAGGAGCAGGCCCTGGCGCTGGTCAGGCAGATGCTTGATCAGGGCACGGACCCCGTGGCCGTGCTGGACGACTGCCGCGCGGCGATGAGCGTCGTCGGTCAGCGCTTTGAAGCGGGCGAGTACTTTATCCCCGAACTGATCCTGGCCGGCGAGATGCTGAAGTCGATCTCGGCGGAAGTGAAACCGCGCCTTCAGCAGGTCGTCGGCGCCAAGCAGGGCGCCCGCGTGTTGCTGGGCACGGTCAAGGGCGACATCCACGACATCGGCAAGGACATCGTGAATTTCATGCTGGACGTGAACGGTTTCCAGGTCACCGATCTGGGCGTGGACGTGCCGATTGCGACGTTTGTCGAGAAGATCAAGGAATTGCAGCCGCCCATCGTGGCGCTGTCCGGCTTCCTGACGCTGTCCTACACGTCGATGAAGGATACGGTGGACGCGATTGCGGCGGCGGGCCTGCGCAACCAGGTGAAGATCATGGTCGGCGGCGGCACGATCGATCAGCAGGTGTGCGACTACGTCAAGGCCGACGCCTTTGGCAAGGACGCTATGGCGGCGGTGGCGCTGGCGAAGCAGTGGACAGGAGGCAACTAACATGGCCCCGTTTGTCGATCCCGATCTGGGTAAGCCTGCCGATCAATTGTTTGGCGAACGACTCACGCGCATCACGACCGCGCTGCAACTCAAGCAGCCCGATCGTATTCCGATTGTGCTGGGCGCAGGTTATCTGCTGGCTGATATGTACGGCGTCACTCGCCAGGAACAGCACGAGAACGGCGAGACCGAAATCCAGATGTTGCTCAAGGCCGCGCAAGAGTTTCAGCCCGATAGCATCTTTGGCGCGTTCAACAATCCCAGTGCCAGCCTGATCGTGGGCGACCGTATGACGAAGTTTCCCGGCCACGGTCTCGACCCGAACGGCTCGTTCCAGTTCGTCGAAGGCGAGTACATGAAGCCTGAAGATTACGATGCCTTCATCGACGATCCGGCCGATTGGGCGATCCGCAAATACTGGCCGCGCGTTTTCCCCGAACTGGCCGGTCTGTCATTGCTGCCGCCGTTGGGCGTGGCCGCCTTCGGGCATTACAGCCTGTTTAGCCTCGGTATCGTCACCGCGCCGCCGGTTGTTCAGGCTTTGCAGACACTGGGCAAAGCGGCCGCAGCGCAGGCAGCCGTTGACGCGCGCACCGTCGAGACGACCCAGCGTCTGGCGGCCGCGGGCTTTGCGCCGCCGCCGCTGGCCGGCGCGATCATCGAAGCACCGTTCGACTTCATGTCGGACACGCTGCGCGGCATGCGCGGCATCATGCTCGACATCCATCGGCGGCCCAACAAGCTGCTGGCCGCCATGGACAAAGTCTTGAAGTTCGAGTTGGAACACGCCATCGCCTTCTGCAACGCCACCGGCCTCAAGACCGCCTTCATCCCGCTGCATCGCGGCTCGGACGGCTTCATGTCGCTGGCGCAGTTTGAGAAGTTCTACTGGCCGACCTTGAAGACCATGCAGGAGACGCTGGTGGAAAACGGCATCATGCCGTACGTATTTTACGAAGGCGTCTGGGATCAGCGTCTGAAGTATCTGACCGAGCTGCCCAGAGGCAAGACGGCGGGCTGGTTCCAGTTCAGCGACATCTTCAAGGTCAAGGAGATCGTCGGCGACACCATGTGCATCACCGGCGGCATGCGCAACTCCATGCTGCAGGCCGGCACAGCCGAGGAAGTCCGCGAGTTCACAAAGCGGCTGTGCACAGAGGTGGGCAAGGGCGGCGGGTTCATCATGAGCGTCGGCGTCGGCGAGATGGAAGGCTGCCGCCCTGATCTGGTGAAGGTCTGGATCGAGACCACCAAGGAATTCGGCGTGTACCAGTAGCCAGTGTGTATCGTCATGGCGAGACGCGGCTGTTGGCGCCGAAGCAATCTCAGCGTTGACCGGGGGTTTGCTTCGCGCCCGGCGGGTGTTCACCATGACGCCTGTTTCATTGCTGTTTAATCTCATGGAGGATTTGTATGAACGCCTTGGTTGAAGCCATTACGGACATGCGCGAAGAAGATGCCGTGCGCACGGCGAACGAAATGCTCGACGGGGGCGCCAGCCCGATCGAGGTGCTGGACAGCTGCCGGGAGGCGATGGGCATCATCGGCCAGCGCTTTGAGGCCGGCGACTGTTTCGTGCCGGAGCTGATCCTGGCGGGCGAAATCCTGCGCCAGATTTCGGACGTGGTCAAGCCGCGCCTCACGCAGACCGCCGAGGCCAAGAAGCTCGGTCGGGTGGTGATGGGCACGGTTCAGGGCGACATCCACGACATCGGTAAGGACATCGTCACCTTCATGCTGGATGTGAACGGCTTCGAGGTGAGAGACCTGGGCGTGGATGTGCCGGCGGCGAAGTTCGTGGAAGCGGTCAAGGATTTTCAACCGCAAGTCGTCGGCTTGAGCGGCTTTCTGACGCTGGCCTATGATCCGATGAAGAACACGGTCAAGGCGCTGCGCGACGCGGGCTTCACCGGCAAGGTCATGATCGGCGGCGGACAGATCGACGAGCAGATTCGACAGTATGCCGGCGCGGATGGCTATGGCAAGGATGCCATGGCCGCGGTCGCGCTGGCCAAGAATTGGGTGGGAGCGTAAGCCATGTTTACCCGACCTGACAACTGGAACAAGTTGACGCCGCTGGAGCGGCGTCGGGCGCGTCTGGACGCCTGGCAAAACGCTCCGGTGCAATTCGCCAGCCCGGAAGCCGAAGCCAATTACAAAGAGCGCATCACTCGCCTCCGCAAAATCTACGACATGGAGCCGCACGATCGCCCCATCGCCGACGCCTTCATGGGCGCGAATGAATACATCGTGCGCCGCAAGGGGCTGCAGGGCAAGGACGTGGTTTACAACCACGATAAACTGCGCGAGCCGCTTCTGGAATTTCATCGCGATTTCCAGCCGGATGTCGCCGTGGGCGTCCTGCCTTATCCCGGCAAATCGTGGGACCTGCTGGATTTCAAGACGTACATCTGGGGCGGCCAGAAGCTGCCCGACACCATGGCGATTCAGGCAGTGGAAGGCGAGTACATGACCGGCGATGAATACAAGGACTTCATCGCCGACCCGACCGCGTTCTGGCTCAAGCAGTATCTGCCGCGCGCCTACGGTGCTTTGGGCTCGCTGGCGATGCTGCCCGACTTCCCGCGCATCTCGGAAAGCGTGGACACGATCGATCTGCTGCTGCCCTTTGGCATGCCGCCCTTCCAGGAAATGCTGCACAAGATGATGGAAGCCGGCAACGAACTGATGAAGGTGCTGGGGTCGATCGGTCAAACGATGGGCATGATCGCGGCCGAGGGCTTCCCGGCCATGGGCCTGAACATCGTCAAGACGCCCTTTGACTATCTGGGCGACACCCTGCGCGGGACCAAGGGCATCCTGATGGATATGTACCGCCGCCCCAAGGACCTGCTGGCGGCTTGCGAAGCCTACGTGCCGGTCCTGATTAAGTCGATCGTCGGGGCCAGCGATCGCACGAATGCGCCCGCCGTCTTGTACGTGCTGCACAAGGGCGCAGACACCTTCATGTCACGGGCCCAGTTTGAGAAGTTCTACTGGCCGACGTGGAAGCAGGTCATGCTGGCGCTGTACGAGGAGGGCATTACCAGCTATTTGTTCATCGAAGGATCGTATAACCAGCGGCTCGACTATCTGGCCGAGATGCCGGAGAAGTCGCTGGTCTGCCACTTCGACAAGAGCGACATGCGCCGCGTGAAGGAAGTGCTGAGCGACAAGTTCATCATCGCCGGGAATGTGCCGGCTTCGCTGATGTCGGCCGGCACGACGGACGAGGTGCGCGCTTACTGTGCCGGGCTGGTGGAGTTGTATGCCGACGCCCCGGCCTTCATCATGGCGCACGGCTGCTACTTTGAGAACACCACCGACGACAAGCTGCGCGCTTTCATCGAATCGGTCAGGAAGTAACGTAGTTTGATAACCACGGAGGACCCGGAGAGCACAGAGGCTTGCTCTGTGTCCTCCGTGGTTAAGAGGCCCTTATGATTTCCAATCGCAAAGCGTGGGCGGTGATGCTGGCCGCGTATCTGGCCGGGGTGGCCGTCGCCCTCAATCAATCCAAGGTGCCGCCGGTCATGCAGGTTCTGCTGCAAGACTTGCAGATGGACACGGCCACAGGCGGCTGGCTGATGTCGGCGTTTGCGGTGGCCGGCATCGTGCTGGGTCTGCCGGCGGCGCTGGCGCTGGGCAAGCTGGGGCCAAGGCGCTCCGGCCTGATCGCGCTGGGCTGCACGCTGGCAGGATCGATCCTGGGGGCGCTGGCCGGCAGCACCGCACTGCTGCTGATCGGGCGCGTGATTGAAGGCATCGGCCTGGGGCTGATCGCCGTCATCGCGCCGGCTGTCATCAGCATGTGGTTTCCGCCCGAGAGGCGCGGCACGCCGATGGGGGTGTGGGCCTCGTGGGTGCCGGTGGGCAGTTTCATCATCTACAATGCGGCCACGCCGCTGCTGAATGCGTTTGGCTGGCAGAGCGTCTGGTGGTTTGGCGCGCTGTTCGCGCTGGTTGCCTTTGTGATCTATGCCGTGACCGTCAGTGCGCCGCCCGGCATCGAAGCAGCGGGCGATCGACCGCACACACCCGGCGGATCATTCGGCAAAATGCTGCTAAACCCGGCCAGCTGGCTGCTGGCTCTGACCTTTGGCGCTTTCAATTTTGCGTTTATGGGCTTTGCCACATGGAGCCCGACCTACTTCAATCAGGGTCTGGGGCTTGACCTTGCGACGGCCAGTTTCTATGCCAGTCTGGGCAGCCTGGCGGTGATCCCCTCGACCTTCATCGCCGGCTGGCTGCTCGATCGCGTCAGGAATCGTTATCTGGTGATGACCGTCGCGCTGGCGATCTGCGGGGGGCTGTTGTTCTGGTGTTTCCAGCTGGGCGGCACCGACGTGATCGTGCCTTACACCGTACTGCTGAGCTTCGTGGCGGGTTTTGTCCCCACCGCCACCTTTACCCTTGCGCCGGAGACGATGCCCGATCCGCGCTGGGCGGGACTGGCCCTGGGGATTGTGAGCATCGGGCAGAACACCGGCATGTTCTTCGGCCCGCCAATTGTGGGCGGGTTGATCGCGGGTGGCAGCTGGGCGGCGGGCGTCATCCCGCCGGTGCTCGCGGCCGCGATCGGGGTGGCGGCGTCGATCGGGTTGTGGCTGAAACGCCAGCGGGCGCCCGAAACAGAAGTTGATCCATCGCCGGCCTGATCATCGCCGTGCCTGCGGGGCCGGCCCCGTCACGACGGCGGCGTGGATACGGGGATACCCTTATCAGCCGTGATCGACGCCGTCTGCGCCGCCTCGTTCGACGGCTGCCACACCAGCTGCTCAATGGCCGGCGTCTGTCTGGCCAGCCGCACGGCTGCCTGAGGGTTCCCGCCGAGCGCCTCTTCCCCCAATCGTCTGCTGCCACAAAACTCTTACCTCTGGCGCACTAGGCAAGCGGCAGTTTCAGCGTACAATTGCCCCCAGCCAGGTTTTCAGCGTTTCAGCCGTTCGCGCCACTGCCTTTCCCCGGCGACGAGCTCTGCGTTGAGTCATCAGAGGAGACAACCATGCCGCACCACGCGCCACGTCGTTGGACGATTCTACATGTCTCATTGATCACGGCCCTGCTTGTCAGCTCGATCGCGAATGCGCTGCCCGTCGGCGCCGCACCGCTGATCGATCGGCCGGCGGTCGTACCGCTCCAATCGGTGAACGCCGATCTTTTGACACCCCCTGCTCAGCCCAATGCTCCCACCGCCAGCGGCCCGTCCATGTATCTCAACGGCGCGAGCGCCGTGTCAGTGCCCAGCGCCTCGCTGCCCGCCATCGGCGGCGGCGACCTGACGTTGGAAGCGTGGATTTATCCGACCAATGTCACGGGGTTCCGCGCCGTGTTAGCCAAGCAATACAATGTGGGTTTCTGGTTTGGCCTGTACAACGGCAAACTGCGCTTCTATCGCGGCAGCACCGCCTATGTCGAAAGCACGGCCACCATCCCCGTCAACCGCTGGACGCACATCGCCGTCAATTCGTACTACGATTATTACGATGGATTGTACATCGACGAGTTCTACATCAACGGCGACTTTGAAAACTACTACTTTCACACCGGCGCCGGCGCGGTGGGCGGCACGTATGACCTGCGCATCGGCAGCGATCAGAACGTCGAGTATTTTGTCGGCGACATCGCCGAGGCCCGCATTTGGGCCGGCGCTTATGGCGGCGAATTTTTGCGCCGCAACATGCACCACGCCATCAACGAGAAGCGGCCCGGCCTCATCGCCAACTGGCACCTGACCGGCGACTTCAAAGATTCGATCAACGGCAGCAACGGCACGCCGATCGGATCGCCCGCCTTCGTCGGCTTTCCCTCGCCCGCGCAGCCGGATGTCG
This sequence comes from uncultured Anaerolineae bacterium, assembly GCA_964550855.1. Lineage (GTDB taxonomy): Bacteria > Chloroflexota > Anaerolineae > Fen-1058 > Fen-1058 > JAGOBP01. The sequence goes on along the minus strand of CAZKBQ010000025.1, from coordinate 45,839 downwards.
TCCAAACCGATCGGTTCTTCAACACCCTGCCGCAAAACACGTATGCCGCGGCGACCGCTTTTGTGCCGAGGTTGAATCGCGCCGTCGTCGCGGGCGGCATACGCGCCAGTGCGCCGAGCGCGGCCATCACCGCAATCGATGCGGGCAGCGGCGTCAGTACGAATCTGGGCAACCTGCCCGCGCCGCGCAGTTATGCCACAGCGGCTTACGCGCCATCCAACGACACGGTCTACGTCTTCGGCGGCAGCGATCAAGTGGTGACGACCAATTCTTACACCACCATCTACGCCATCAATCCAGAGACCGGCGCAGTCCGCACCGTCGCCGCCACGTTGCCCGCCGGCCGCAACAACGCCGCGGCGGTCTATCTCGATCATCTCAACAAGATCGTGATCCTCGGCGGCTGGTATTACAACCCGACCGAACAGTACGCCGATTCCGTTTACGTCTTCGATGTTGCCAGCGAAACGATTGCGACGGCATCGTTCACTTTGCCGCAACCGGGTTATGGCCTGGCCGCGGCCTATTCGCCGTTGACGCAGAAAGTGCACTACTTCGGCGGCTCGACCGGCGCCGCCCTGGTCGATACCGCCTACGCACTCACATTGAATGCCGACAACAGCGGCGCCATTACCGCGCTGACCGCGAAGCTGCCGGTCGCCGATGCCGGCGGCGGAGCCGTCGAAGATCCGATCACGCATTTGATCTACATCGCCAACGGCGTGAACGGCGCCAACGTCGTCGCCTTCGATCCCACCTCGAACGAACTGTGGAAAACGCCCATCGAACTGCCGCGCGACGACGCGGGCAACCTGCTCATCCGCCCGTATTCCAGCGTGATCTACACGCCGCGTCAACGGCAGGCGCTGGTGATCGGCGGCGGCTACTACAACACCAGCGGATCGAACAACGTCTGGCGCATCCCGCTGGGCGACGGGCCGAGTGTGCCGATCGGGCGTTGGGATTTCGTCAATTCGTTCGTCGGCAATCTCGATTACATGAGCAGCGTGTACTGGCGCGTGGCGATGGGTCGCCAAAGCGGCGCGGCGCAATACTTCGATTCCGACAAAGGCGTGCGCTATCCGCCCGCGCTGGGCATCACCGCGCTGCGCGATCTGACGATCGATCCCGGCGACGGCACGACCTGGTTCAGCGCGAACACCGCCACCTCGATCAACATCAAACGCGACAACGGCGGCAGCCTCGAATCGATTTATAGCGAAGCAAAACCCAGTGGCGTGACGCCCGGCAATGCGCCCGGCGCGGTGCAGCCGTACAGCGGCGTGCCGTTTTTCGGCGGCAGCGGCGACCTGTTGTGGCGCAACTTCAACGACATCATTTTGGGCACGTGGCACCACAGCTTCCTGCCCACCGGCACCAGTAGTTGGCAATGGACGCACATCAACGCCCTGGCGCATCGCAGCGGCAGCGAGGTGTGGGCGCTGGTGCAGCCGTGGGCTTACGTGATCTGTCTGGCGCAGGGGCCTGACAGTCCCAACTGCGGCGGCGATACCGGCTTCCGCCCGTATCTCGGCAAATTGACGTACACCTTCGCCGGCACCGCGTACGCCGACGCGACTTACGGTTATCCGTGCGGAACCAACCTGTGGGGCAAGAGTCTCATCATCGGCCCTAATGGCGATTGGTGGATCGGCGGCGACGGCGGCGTGTGCCGCTATGCCAACGCCTATCGCCCCGATCTCGGTTACGGCGGCAATCTCTTCGTGCCCACCATCGGCACGGGCGTGGTGAAGTTGTCAGCCGACAGTGATGGCCGCATCTGGGCGGCCGTCATGCCCGATGGCAGCGGCAACACCGGCGGCCTCAGCGCGTACGAAGTCTTGAGCACGACGAACAGTCCCTTGGGCACGGTGCGCACCCAAGATTGGAACTGGCTCACCGCGCCGATCGGCACACTCACCTCGGTAGCCAACGGTTGGAACAGCGGCATCCGCACGCTCACTGCGAATGGTGAGCGCGTGTGGATGGCGTTGAATACTGATCCAAATAACGGCCCGCTGGCGATGTATTCGCCGCGCTGGCAGCAGTTGGGCGGACAGAATCAAGGTTCGATGTGGGGCGTGCGCAAAGTCTTCCTCGCGCGCGGACGAGCGTTTTTTGCGACCAACGGCAACCGATTGGTCACTCTGCAACCCGATGGGATCACGTGGGACGATCGGGCGCTGGCGGGCGTGAATGCCGTCACCGCCGATCAACAGGGTCGCATCTGGGTCGGCGCGAGCGACGGCGTGCGCCGCTGGACGCCATCGGGCTGGGACATGATCGATGGCGCATTGGGCGCACCGCCGACCGGCCCGATCAACGCGATCGCGGTTGATTCCAAAAACCGAGTGTGGATCGGCGGCGAAAACGGCCTGACGTTATTCGATCGAGAACGCTGGGTCACAACGATCCAGCCGCCGCAGGGCGCGATTAGTGTCACTGCTGTGCTGGTCGATCGCGATGACAACGTGTGGGTGGGCACGGCGCAGGGTCTGGGCAGACTCAACACCACCGATCAATCGTGGACGACGTACACCACCGCCGATAATCTCTACACCAACAGCATCTTCGACATCGCGCAGCTGGGCGATGGGCAGATCGCGGTGAGCACCAGCGGCACCGGCGGCGGACTAAGCCTCTTCAACGGCACGACCTTCGTCAAGCAAAGTTATCCGCCCGGCGCGAATCAACCGTTGAGCGCGGATCAAACCGGTCGGTTGTGGGCGGGCGCGATCTTGCGCGAACCGACCGGCTACTATGGCCGCTTCTGGACCAACTCCGGCCTGATCGATTCGCAGGTGGTGGACAACGCCAGCGACGGCGCGAACCTGGTGTGGTTCACGCATCCGAGCGGCGGCGTCAGCATTCGCAGCGCGTTCCTGCCCGCGCTGGCCGATGTGCAGCCGCAGATCAATCCGGCCAACGGTGTGGTGCCCGCGCGCGGCAGTCAGGGCGACACGATCACCATCAACGGCAGCGGCTTTGGCACCAGCAAGACCGATGTCGAAGTCATCATCGGCGGCGCGCCCACCGACATCTCGACGGTGACGGACACGCAGATCACGCTGAAACTGCGCGGCGACAACCTGACCGGCGATGTCACCGTGCGGCGCGGCAAGCGCTCGGTGACGCTGAGCGGCGGCGCGACGCCGGCGTTTTGCGCCGTGCCGCGCATCACCAAAGTTTCGCCCACCGGCGGCAACGTCGGCGTGGAAGTGCAGATCACCGGCAGCAACTTCGACGTGGGCGCGACGGTGAAGTTGGGCAACGGCACGCCCAAGACCGTGGCGTTGAAGGGCGCGGGCGTCGCCAGCGTGTGGATCGATAACACCGATACGAACGGCAACCTCGTCGTCAGCAACAAGTGCGCCAACGCCACGGCGACGTTCAACGACTTCCGCAAGATCAACGTCACGCTCAATCGCCTCACGCTGAATCAAGGTTACGTGGGCATGCCGTTCTTCGCGGGCAATGCCACGCTGGCCTCGGCCTTCTTCAGCGTCGATCAAGCCCCGCGCGCCACCGATCGTATTGAAGCCGATCACATTCGCTTGGAGATGGGGCCGGTCGGCAGCGCCACGCGCTTCCCCTACGCCCGATCGATCACGGCGACGATCCCGTATGCGGTGGGCACACCCGATGCCGCCCGCTACGCCGACATCGTCAACGCGGTGAACCTGCCGAATGTGATCTACTACGGCACGGGGCCAACCGAAGCCACGTTGCAACTGGTGAAGGGCGGACGCACCGTCGCGTCGGCGTCGATCACCGTGCAGTATGAACAGGCGTCGTCGCCGCGCGTGCTGCTGATCCCCATCATGCCCGACGGCTACTCGGCGCAGATGCTCAACGACATGAAGTCTGTCGTTGACGCGAATCTGGCCGACTACCGTTATCGCATCTATCCCGGCGGGCTGACGCCGATCTGGTCGGACGAAGTCGTGCCGCGCAGCCGCGTCACCGGCGCGATGTCGATCACGATCAGCAGCGGCAGTGAGCAGGCCGAAGCCGGCAAGGAATTCGAGCGCATCCGCCAGCGTTACAACAGCACGCACTCAGATCAGATCGGCGTGACCTTCGGCGTGGTGCACACCTCGATCTATACCGGCAGTCCCGGCATGGCGCAGCTCGGCACGCTGCCGCAGTGGCAGGCGCGGCAGGACTGCGAAGATTCGTTCATCGGCGACGTGAAGGATTTCTTCGGCTTTGACAAAGGCTGCGGGCCGGAATTTCCACAGTTCCTCGGCTGGGCCATCGGCGACGATTTAGCCAGCCGCTACTTTGCGCACGAGCTCGGCCACATGATGGGGCTGGTGCCGAATAACGCGGCCAATTACGCCAACTACGTCACCAACACCGGCGGCGATCATCACTCCGGCAACAGCGAATTGATCACCACCACGGTCGGCGGACAGGTCATGCCGGCGGCCTGTGGCGACAATGGCGCGACGTTCAACGCCAATCGCTCGTTTTATCGACAGCCCGGCGTCAGCGAGCCGGTGGTCAATCCCATCACAGGCGTGCAGCTCGACAATCAACTGGCCAACAACAATCCCGACACCACCCGCGCCAAATCGTTGTTGAGTTACGCCTGCGGGCGCGAAGGCACGAACACGTTCTTCGATCCGGCGGACCTCAACTACTTGCGCGCCAATCGCTATTCCAGCTTGCGCCCGATCTATCAGCCGGGACTTGCCCGCTCCGCTTCCGATGGATTGACAAATCCGGCCAGAGCATTGATCGTCAACTCCGAGCGCCTTCACGTTTCGGGCGTCATCACCCATGACGTGAGCGGCGAAACCGGTGCGATCAAAAATGTGGAAGTGAAAGACAACAGCGTGAAAACCAGCGCCGATTATCTGACCGGCTATCAGCTGGTGCAGTACGATGCGGGCAACCATGAACTGCTGCGCTGGGGCGTGTACCCGATGTTTGATCCACTGCCCAACAACCATATCGGCGGCGAACAATCGGCTAACAGCGCGCCGCTGCATCCCGACCATGAAGCGAATCACAGCGGCTTCTTCTCGGCCAGCGTGCCCAAAGCGCCGGGCGTGGCGCGTATCGATCTGGTGACGGGCACGCTGACGCTGGCGAGTTTCACGGCCGGATCGAATGCGCCGCAAGTGTCGATCAGCAGCCCGGCGGGCGGCGAGAATTTCACGAGCGGCAACCTCCCCATCGCGTGGACGGCCACCGACGCCGATAATGATCCGCTGCAAGTCTCGATCGAGTTCTCGCGCGACAACGGCGCGACGTGGACGCCGGTCGGATCGGCCAACGGCAGCGGCACGCTGAATCTGCCCATCGGCCAGCTGGCCGGCAGCGCCGGCGCGCGCGTGCGCGTGTGGGCCAGCGATGGCTTCCTCAGCGGCACGGTGACGAGCAACGCCTTCGCCATCGCCGCGCAGCCGCCGCGTCCCTTCATCGTCACGCCGCTCGCCGGTACGACCTACCTCGAAGGCCAGCCGGTGCCGTTGTTGGGCCGCGCCGACGATCCGCAGGATGGAGTGATCACAAACACGTTGACGTGGAGCAGCGATCGGGACGGTGTGTTGGGTACAGGCGAATCTGTAAACGTACTACTCAGTGCGGGCACGCACGTCATTACGTTGGAAGCCGTCAACGGCGATGCACTTACCGGGTCAACGACGGTCGTCATCACCGTGCAGCCCGATTACGACGCCGACGGCCTGAGCGACGCTCAAGAAGCGGCGCTGGGGTTGAACCCGCTGACCGAGCGTGATGCGTGGAGCGACGCCGACGGCGACGGCCTGACGTACCTCGTCGAACTGAAGCGCGGCACCGATCCGAACAATCCCGATACCGATGGCGATGGCCGCAGCGACGGACAAGAGGTCATCGACGGCAGCGACCCCGTCACGATCGATCCGCCGCGCCCCAACGTGCTGAGTGTGTGGCCGGTGAGTATGACGTTCGAGATCGATCTGTCTGCGCCGGGGCAACTGCCGCAGGCCACGCTGGAAGCGTTCAGCCGTGCGCCCGTCAACGCGACGTTCTCCACCTCGACGCCGTGGATCGATCTGGATTCAGCGGGCGGTCAGACGCCGGCGCTCACGACGGTGGTGATCAATCCGATCGGGTTGGCGGAAGGCACGCAGGTTGGATCGATCACCGTGAATTCGTCGCTGGGTTCGATCAGTGTGCCGATCACGGTGACTGCGACAAACAAAGCCAACTTCTGCGACGCCAATCGCGACGGCCAGACGAATGAGGCCGATGTCGCGGCGGTGCAAGCGAGGGTGGGTGCCGTATTGGGTGACGCGAACTACGCCGTGCAGTACGACGTGAACCGCGACGGCGTGATCGACGTGGCGGATGTGGCGCAAATCTCGACGTGCGTGGTCTCTTACGGCGACGTGAAGGTGGTGTATCTGCCGTTGGTGAGAAAGTAAACGGCGCGCCCGGTTAATCAGGTACAATTATCGGGAGGCGCAAACCGCCTGTCAGCCAATCAAGTATCAGGGGAGCAGACCATGTCTCGAGCAATCCGTTACGTCATCGAGCCGCAGACCGTCATCGAAGGGGCGGATGTGCGCTTGCGCCGATCATTCGGCCCGCACCGATCCAACCAGTTCGATCCGTTTCTGCTGTTCGATCATTTCGCCTTCAACGATCCGGTGGAAGGCCCGATCATGGGCTTTCCCATGCACCCGCATCGCGGCATCGAAACCGTGACCTACATGCTGAAGGGCGCCGTGCATCACCGCGACAGTCTGGGCAACGCCGGCCTCATCGGCCCCGGCGATGTGCAGTGGATGACCAGCGGGCGCGGCATCATGCACGAGGAACTGCCACGGCGCGGGCCGGACGGCCAGATCGCCGGTTTTCAGTTGTGGGTCAACCTGCCGGCCGCCCTCAAGATGTCCACGCCGCGCTATCAGGAAGTCAGCGCGGATACCATTCCGTCGGTGACGCGCGACGGCGCGACCATCCGCGTGGTGGCGGGCGAGGTGGATGGCGTGCGCGGCCCGGTCACCGACATCGCCGCGCAGCCGGTGTATCTGGATGTGGATCTGGCCGCGGGCGCGTCGTTTGTGCAGGCGGTGCCGCGCGGTCACGCTGCGCACGCCTACGTTTTTGCGGGCGGGGGCGCGTTCGGCGCAGAAGCCGATCGGGTGGAGGCCGTGCGCATGATCGTGTTTGAAGACGGGGATCAGATCGACGTGAAAACCGATCGGGGTGTGCGCTTCATGCTCTTTGCCGGCGCGCCCATCCGTGAACCGATTGTGCCGTATGGCCCCTTCGTGATGAATACCCGCGAAGAGATCGAGCAGACGCTGGCTGAGCTGCGCGCCGGCACCTTCATCAAAGATAAAGCTGTGGTGGCCTGAGCGGCTTCAGTGGTCATGTCAACCGCCCGGACGGATGCGCCCGGGCGGTTGTCGTTTGTGCCGGCCGCCGTGCTCAGGACGCGGTGAGCGCCGAAGCGATGGACTCGGCCCAGGCCGTGATGGCCCGCCAGTCGCGGAAGTCGCCGGTGGGCGCTTTGATGCCCTTGACGATCAGCTTCTCGGCCATGTTCAGCTTCTTCATGTCGATGAAGCCGTGAAAGAAAACGATGTCACGCGGCTGAATGCGATCGGCCACAGGTTGCAGCGCTTCGGGAAAGCGCCAGCCTTTCATGATCTGCGACGGATCGCCTTCGCCGGTGGGGCCGCTGGAAAAGAGCCAGACCGGTCGCTCCAGCAGCTGTCGCTCGCGGCCGGTCAGCAGGTCGGCGGCTTCCTTGCGCCAGCTGCCCGCATACACCGCGCTGCCCAGCACCACGGCTCGATAGTTCGCCACGTCCTTGACCTGATCGGCCGGCAGGACTTCGGCGGTGAGCCCGGCCTGGTTCAGGACTTCGCCGATGCGATGGGCGATTTCGGCGGTGGCGCCATATTTGGTCGCGTAAGCAATCAGGATGGAGTCGGTCATGATGAGTCCTTTCGGGTAAGTTGGCCGCGGCCGCACTTTAGATCGGCTCGATGGGCACATTATATTCGATCCGGGTCACTGTCAGATCGATGTAGGGCAGATCGCCGGTCGGCAGTTTCCACAGCGCCTGCCCGCGAACGGGCAGGTTCAGCCCGGCCAGCCGACCCCAATCGGTCATGGGCGTTTCCCAGCGATCGTAGGTGTATTGCCCCTTATTTTCGCGGTAGCGCATGGCGCTGAAGTTGATCAGGCGGCCGTCGGGCGCGATGAAGAAGCGGGCGGTGACGCTTCGACCGCCGTCCGTAAACGTCACATCAAACGCTCCGTCGTCCACCGCCTGCCACGTGATGTAATCGTTCAGCAGCGCGATCGGAAACCAGGTTGTCTCGTTCAAATAGCGCAGCATCGCACCCTGATCCAGCTCGTCGCCGCGCGCGTCGAAGATGGTGTAGAGGCCGGCGATCTTGCCGAACATGTGCCCGTGCCCGTGCCGGTACGTGTCGCTGCCGCGCACGATCCACAGGCCGAACATCTTCAGGCGCGCTTGCCAGTGAAACGCCGGCGGATTGGTCGTATAGACCTGCTCGGCCCTCATGGGCAGCCACGGTTTGTCCATCGCCAGTCGGAAGCGGCCGGCGTAGTGGATGCGCACGGTGTCGATCCACGGCTGACCGACCACGCCGGTATGGTTTAAGTAGCGCCGGGCGGGTTCCGGCAGGCCGGACAGCTGATCGGCGGTGACCACGCGCGGCGCGCTCGATTCTGAAGGTGTCATTATCTTTGCTCCTGGCTCATCGCAATTTGAATCTTGCCCGTGCCGGCCTGGCTGGCATACTTGAGCCGCCAGGTGCCTTCGACGGCAGAAAATCTCAGGTTGATGGTGTGTCGTTGAGCGGCGTCGAATGTCCACTGTTTGACCACGGCGCCGGCCGGATCGATCAGCTCCATGCTCAAGGCCCCGCTATCCAGTTGGATCTCCCCGGCCAGCACAATGTCGCTGGCGGTCGTCGCCAACAGCGTCGCAATCCCGCCCGATTTCGCCGCGATGTACATATCGAGACCCGTCTGCCGGTAGAGGCGATTGGTGCAAGAGACTGCCAGCAGCAGGGTCAGAACCGCCAGATAAATTCGCAAGTTGCGCATGATGCCTCCTTGAAGTTAGCGGCGCGTCCGGCGCCAATCGGCGATGATGACGTACAACAGGCTCACTTCCAGCAGCAGCTGTGCGGCTTTGGTCATCAAGCCACCCGGCGAGAAGACCACGGCGGGCCGCGCCTGATACATCTGGAAGAAGAACAGCAGCACCAGCGTGTTCATCGCCAGGCCGAAGATCAACAGCCCGCGGCGGCGCAGCAAGATGAGCAGCCCGCCCAGGAAGTAACACCCGGCCGCCACGTAGGTAATGTTCGCCGGGCCGGCGTCCCGGGCCACATCGCCCACGCCCAGCACGCCCAGGCCGATGAGCACATAGGCCAACGCGGCCACCAGCGCCAGCCCCATCGCCAGCCACGCGGCACGCACCGTCGTCGAAGTCTTAAACGTCGTCGTCACGTCCATCCTCCTGATGCTGAATTTGCACCGACAAGATCGGCAGGCCCACTGCGTACAGCGCCTGCAGCAGGCCGTGCAGCGCCGCCTGATCGGCCACCGCGCCCCACAGCGTGGTGACAGTCTCGCCGTCCTGCACATCGGCAGCGGCGTTCAACTGCCCGAAGTAGTCCGGCCAGTGTTCGGGCAGGCAGCCCTGCACCTGAATCTGGTACGTCGCCGGCTGGTTCATATTCAATCGGGTTGTCATAGTGTCCCTGCCGTTTGTTGGACACAGTGTACAACGGCCGGGGGTGAAGCGTCGTCCACCCGGAGGTGAAGGTGTGGGTGAATCTTCGACGGGGTCGCGGGGAGCAGTGCCCGCGGTTAGATCAGTCCGAGGTGGCGGGCGGTGTTGATGGCCTGCACGCGCGTCTGCGCGTTCAACTTGTCAAAGAGGTGATTGATGTGTTTCTTGACGGTGCTCTCGGCCACGATCAGCTTCGCGGCGATCTCAGAGTTGGTCAGGCCGTCAGCCATCAGGCGCAGCACCTCCAACTCCCGATCGGTCAGCGGCTCGATCAGGGTCTCGTTTGCAGATTGCGGCAGCCGGCTTTCAAGATCATCGTCGTCAGGCGAAAACGCCGCCAACAGCCTGGCCGCGTAACGAATCAGCTGCTCGTCTGTCTGTGGCTCAAGCCGTTCCTTCAACTTCAGCAGCAAGCTGCGCACAGCCTGGCCTTCATCCACGAAAACGCGCACATACCCTTCGAGCGCGGCCAACGTCAGCGCGCGCCGCAGGTCGGCCTGCGCGCGTTCGGCTTGATTGAGTGCAGCCAGTGTCCTGGCGCGCACCACCAACGCCTCGATCAACGCGCCCCAGTGGGCGTGAGCTTCCAGCGTGGCCGCGCACTCTTCCAGCGTGGCATATGCCTCAGCCGTGCGACCGGCCGCCAGCAGCGCGCGCGCCAGGATGAGCGCCGCGCCAGTGCGTGCGATGATGGGCGCCGACTGCACTTTCTCGGCCAGGCTTCCGGCCAATCGCAGCGCTGCCTCCGCCTCGCCCAGCGCCAGCCGCTGCCGCACCTGCACGTCGATCAGCAGCGCGATGCCGGCCGCCGCCCCCGATTGCGGCGCGGCGGCGAGCTCCGTCAGCAGCTCACCCACCGCTGCCAACTCGCCGCGCGCCAGGCGGATCTTAGCCAGCAGCGCGCCGCCCACTCGCTGCCCTTCGGCATAGCCGCCGCGCCGACCCAGCTCATAAGCATGCGCGGCATGGCGTTCGGCTTCGGCCAGCTCATCCCACTCGTACAGGATCGTCGCCAGCGTCACATCGATGACACTCACCGCCGGCAAATGCTCAAAGCCCAATTCGGCCGCCAGCTGCAGCCCCTCGCGGCAGGTGGCGGCCGCCTCGTGCAGTCGTCCCTGCTGCCGCAGCGCCAGCGCCGTGTACGTCCGCGTCAGGCTCATCGCGACAAAGTTGCGGCCGGCCAACGTCAACGGCAGCGCCTCGCGATAGGCCGCCAGTGCGCGATCGAGCTGCCCCTGATCAAAATACACCTGTCCCAACACCACGTAGGCGTTGCCGCGCAGCAGCGCAGACTCGGGCGGCGCCAGCGCGATGGCCTGCTCTGCGTAGTGCTGCGCCTCTTCAGCCTGCCCGCGCACTCGCGCGATCAGCGATCGCAGACAGGCGATCTCGGCTTGCGTCCGGGTGCGCAGAGGAGTGCGCGCCTCGTCCGGTTCGGCGGCCAGCGCTGCCTCGGCGGCCAGCACCTGCGGCTCGGCTTCGGCGTGGCGGCCGCGCAGCACCAGCGTCCAGCCATAAACGGCGTGCAACAGCGGTCGGGCATCCAGCGCCGCGACGGGCAGGGCATCCAGCCAGCGCTGCACGGTGACGATCTGTCCGGCGTGCAACGGCGCTTCCCAGGCATGCTCGATCAGCTGCGCAGCGCGATCAAACTTTCCGGCGGCCAGCGCGTGTCCGATCGCTTCTTCCGGCGAACCGGCCGCCTCAAACCACTCGGCCGCTTTCGCGTGCAGCTGCGCGGGAGCCGTCGGGCGCAGACTGTGCAATCGGGCGCGCAGCAATTCCGCAAACAACCGGTGATAGCGAAACCACTGCCGTTCGGCGTCGAGCGGCGTCAGGAATAGATTGGCCTTGTCGAGTTTGATCAACACGTCCGCGCTATCGGCTCGATTGAGCACGGCATCGCACAAAGGCGCACAAAACCGATCGAGCACGGCGCTTTGCATCAGAAAAGTCTGCACGTCGGCGGGCTGCGCGGCCAGCACTTCTTCGACGAGATAGTCCAGCACGTGCTGGTGCGCGCCCGCCAGCGCGGCGATCGCGCGCGGCGCGTCGTCGGCCCCGCGCAGCGACAGCGCTGCCAGCTGCAGACCGGCGATCCAACCCTCGGTCCGATCGGTCAGCGCCTGTGATTGCTCGGCGGTGAGCGACAGGCCCATGGTGCGCGCCAGAAAGCTCGCCGCTTCGTCGCGGGTGAACTGCAAATCGCTGCCGCGCAGCTCAGTCAATTGATCGCGCACCCGCCAGCGCGCCAGCGGCAGCGGCGGATCGACGCGAGTGGCGATGACGACGCGCAGCGTGGCGGGCAGATGCTCAAGGAGAAAGCGCACGCCGTCGTGGATGTCCGGTGCCAGGATCACGTGATAGTCGTCCAGCACCAGCGCGCCCGGCCGCTCGGCTTGGTTCAGCTCGTTGAGCAGGTCGATCAGCAGCGGCTGCAGCGCCGCATTCGCTCCGCTGTTGAGGGTCTGCAGCAGGGCCTGCCCGGCCCGCGCTGTTACGTTTTGCAGTGTCGTTGCATTTTGCAGCGCTGTGACGAGGTAAGACCAGAACCGGACCGGATCGTTGTCGTCGTCGTCCAGCGCCACCCACGCCACGGCGCGATCAGTTCGCGCCGCCCAATCGGCCAGCAGCGTGCTCTTGCCCGAGCCCGCCGGCGCAGAGATCAGGGCGATGGGATGGGTGTCCAATCGGGCGAGCAGGCGCGGGCGCGCCACGCTGTTTTGTCGTGGCGCAGGGATGTGCAGTTTGGCGGCCAGGGGTGTGAACATGGGCGGATCGATCGGTTTAGCCGGGCCAGTCGATTTCGCGCCAGGCGGCGTTGGCCGGGACGTAATCACGCAGCTGCGCCAGCGGCCGGCCCAGCGTGCGGGTGACGATCACGGCGATGGGCAATTCGTGCGCCACGACGCCCACGGTCTGATCGGCATATTGTCGGGCGAGATCGTTCACCCCCGCGATCACGCGCGCGGCCAGCTCTTCGATCGTTTCGCCGTTGGGCGGCCGCACCGCCAGCGGCGACGTGTGCCACAGTTGTTTTTCGCGCGGCCAGCGGCGTTCGATCTCGTCGGTGAACAGGCCCTGCCAGTCGCCCAGGTTAATCTCGCGCAGGCGCGGCTCAATCATGACTGTCAGCCCCAATCGTCCAGCCAGGATGTCTGCGGTTTCACGGGCGCGGCGCAGGTCGCTGCTAATCAACGCCGTCAGTCCTTTGCCTTGCAGCTCGCCGGCCGTCTCGGCCGCCTGAGCGCGGCCGGCGGCGTTCAACGGCGGATCGGCCTGACCCTGCCAGCGGCCGGTGGCGTTCCAGTCAGTCTGGCCGTGGCGAATCAGGATCATGTGGATACTCATCTGCCTCGTTCCCGGTTTGATCGTCGCCAAACTCGGCGTCGGTCAAATAATGCCGATCGAGCTCGGCGTCCACTTCGGTGACCAGCTCTTCATACGTGCGCTCGGAGATCACGCCGTCGCGCAGCAGCGAGGCCAGCGTCGCCCGCTGCGTGCGCAGACCCTCGCGCCGCGCGTCTTCCAGTTCTTCGGCCTGCAGCGCCGGATGCAGATTCAGCAGGGCGTGCTGTGCCTCTTGATGGCGGGCGATATGCTCCTCCAGTTCCGGTTGAAGCTGATTCCACGCCATGCCCGACAGTGTGCCCTCGCGATACAGCTGTTCCAGGCGCTCACGCGCCGAGCGCACTGCCAGCAGCCGCCCCTGCCGCCGTTCAAACTCCAGCTTCTCTTCCGCCTGCTGCGTCAGCCCCAGCCGTCTCAACAGAAATTGCATCGTCGTGCCCTGGCCCAGCAGCGTAAACAGCACCACGCCAAACGCCATCACCCGCAGCAGTTCACGATCGGCCAGCGAGGCGGGCAGGCTCAGCGCCAGGGCCAGGCTGATGGCGCCGCGCAGCCCGCCCCAGAACAGCACATGTTGATACGACATTGGAACCACCGGCCGGCGCCGGTTCACCAGCCAATTCAACCCGTACACCACCACCAGCCGACTGGCGATCACGGCCCCGACGGCCACCCCGATGGGCAGCACATTGGCCACGATCTGCGGGATGTTGACGTCCAGACCGATCAGCAGAAATACTAACGAGTTGGCGATGAAGGCCAGATACTCCCAGAAGTTAAACAACACAATGCGCGTGGTGGGCGACATGCCGCGCGGCCCGATGTTGCCATTAACCAGCCCGGCCGCCACCACCGCCAGCACACCGCTCAGGTGCAGCCGATCGGCGATGAGATACGATCCAAAAGCCAGCACGGTGGTCAGCGTCGTCTCGATCAGGTAATCGTCCAGCCGCGCGATCACCCGCGACAACATCCAGCCCAGCACGCCACCCACCGCCAGGCCGCCGGCCGACACGATGACGAAATCGACGACGGCGCGCAAGACATCCGACGGCCCGTTCAGCATGCTGCTGCTCAGCGTTGCGCCGGCGGCCGCCAGCATCAAGTTGAACACCACAATCGCCGTGCCGTCGTTGAAGAGGCTTTCGCCCTCCACCAGCACGGTCAATTTGCGCGGCGCGCCCAGCGCCTTGAACAGCGCCACCACCGCCACCGGATCGGTAGCCGAGATCAACGCGCCAAAGACCAGCGCCGAGGTCAACGATAGGCCGGTGCCGGCCGCCACGATGCCGCCCACCATGAAGGTGGTCAGCAGGACGCCCGGCACGGCCAGCACCAGGATGGGCAGCAGGCTCTCACGCAGCCGGTGAAAGTCGATGTGAAACGCGGCTTCGAACACCAGCGGCGGCACAAACAGCGCCAGGATCAGCTCGGGCGTCAATTCCACCTGGACGGTCTGTTGAAACGTGATCAGCAAGCCCACCACCACCAGCGCCACCGTGTACGGCACACGCAGTTGACGCACCGCAATCGCCACCAGCGACACCACCAGCAGCAGCTCGATGATCAAAGTTTCAGTTGCCAGGAATTGTTCCATGCGTTATCGCCTGGTTGGGATCAGCCCAGCGAGAATTCGACAAAGTTTACCATGAATGATGGCGACGACGACTGCCTTGTGGTGCCGCCCAAACGATTCGCGGCCGGATCGATCGAACCCGGCCGCGGGTGAGCACTCGATCGACGCCGTCGTCAGCGCGCTTTGCCGCCTTCTCGCACGCCGCCGCGCAACCAGCCGTGCAGGGTGGCGCGATACAAGGCGCGCTCAAAGTAGCTGCCCGTCGGCGACAAGCCGTCGTAACCTCTGGCGATCAGCGTCTCCATCAACGGCTCCAACTGTTGAGCATAATGCCGCATGCACGCTTCCGGGTGAATGCCCGGCCACGAATAGCACGACACCACCGTTCGCCGCACCTGCGACGGGATCGAGGCCGGCACGCTGGCATCCCAGTCCGGATCGTCGGGTGCAAAGACGTACTTGTTCAAATTACCCTGCGGGCAGCCTTCGATGCCGCGCACCACCGGCGGGTCGACATCCAGCGTGTAAGGATCGACGGCCAGATCGGTGATGACGGCATGTTCGGGCAGCCAGGTCAGCCAGGCATTGGGCACGACAGGCTTTGAGGTGTCGCGGCGCTGGGTGGCGTCCACCAGCACATCGGTCTGCCTGAACAGTCTTTCCATCTGTCCGGCGTCGGCCGATAGATTGCGGCCGATGACGCTGGCCACCACGCCCGGTCCGCCTTGCTCCATGTGCACCACGTTGCGCTCTTCATTGCCCAGCTTGGTGGCGGCCTCAACCGCATGCTTGCCCACCATGCCCGCGCCCAGAATCAGCACGCGCCACGGCTCAGGTCGCTGCAGCTCGGGACAGGATTTCTCCAGCACATTGAAGGCCGCCTCCAGCCCGTTCCAGGCCACGGCTTTCATGTTTTCCACCAGCCGGATGCCGGCATCATTGACGATGCTGTCCAGCGAGATCGCCTTCAAGCCCAGCGCCTGCAGGCGCTCGATGCGTTTGGGGCGGGTGGGATAATGCAGCATCGTCATCAGGCAGCCGGCTGGCTTTAGCCGGTTGAAGTCTTCGCGCAGCGGCGAACGCAGCACCAGCACCAGGTCCTGCCGATAGACTTCGGCGCGCGGGCAGCTGCGCACCGCCGGGCTGGCTTGCTGATAGTCTTCAAACGTAAAACCTGATCGGGAGCCGTACCCTTCCTCCAGACAAACGGTGGCGCCCAACCCGGCCAAAAATTGAATAAATTCCGGCAAAAAGACGCGCTTTTCACCCGACTCCTTCATCATGCGTGGAAAACCGATCGATAAGGCCATGTGCATTCTCCTTGCTAATTGGATTGGCCGGCAGGTGGCCGACGCGACAGCTGTGCGCGCGCGATGGCGCGCTCGAAAAACTTGCCCGTTGGGTTGATGTTGGCGACGCCGCCGCGCTCGATCAGCGTGCGCATGATCGGCTGCAGCTGCTTGCCGTACACTTCCATGCACGGTTCGGGATAAACGCCCGGCCACGAGTAGCACGAGACGGTGTAGCGCCGCTGGCGCGTGTCCACACATGACGGCAGCTGCTCGTAGGCGATGTCGTCGGGCGCAAACACATACTGATCGAGATTGCCCTGCGGAATGCCCTCGATGCCTTTCACGAACGCGGGCTGTGTGGCGCAGTCGTACGGATCGACGGACAGGTCCAGCAGCACCGCGTGCAGTGGCAGATGGGCCAGCCACGCATTGGGGATCACCGGTTGGCTGGTGTCCGGCCGCTGGGTGGCATCGACGAGGATGTCCGTATCGCGCAGCAGGTCGCGCATGACGTTGGCGTGCGGCGTCAGATCATAGTCCACCGCAGTTACACGCACGCCGGGCACGCCGCGGGCCGCCAGTTCCGCCCGCAACTTGTCGTTGCCGTAGCGCGTGGCCGCCTGCATCACAAACATCCCCACTGCGCCCGCCCCCAGCAGCAGCACTCGCAGCGGCGGCCGCTGCGGCGACTCAAAGCCCGGTGCAGGATACAGGCCGCGCAGTGTCTTGAACGCAACCTCCATGCCGTTCCAGGCCACCGCGCGCAGATTCTCCACCAGCCGTCGGCCGGTGTCATCTTTGATCGAATCCAGCGAGATCGCTTCCAGCCCCAGCGCGCGCACCAACTCGGTGCGTTGCGGCCGCGTCGGATAGTGCAGCATCGACAGCAGGCAGGCGCCCGGCCGCATCATGCGCAGCTCCTCATCGTGCGGACAGCGCAGAATCAGCACGTAATCCTGCTCAAACGCTGCAGTGTGCGACACAAACTTCAGGCGCGGCGCCGCCCGCAGATAGTCTTCGGGCTTGAAGCCCATGCCCGCGCCATAGCCTTCTTCCACATAAACGCACGCGCCGTGTCTTGCCAATTCCCCCACAAAAGAGGGCAAAAAGTCCCGCCGCTCACCGGGTTCCAGGCGCATGCGTGGCAGTCCGATGCGAAACGTCCGATCCGCCATAGGCTGGTCCTTCCGATTTGAAGATGTCATGAAACGGCGCGCGGCGCGTGGTGCGGCGGCCCGATCAGACTGTGCCGCCCCAACGGGGATCACAGGCCCATCGGGGCGGCCGGTAGGCCGCAGCCTGCGCCACCGACATCGGGGTCGGCACCCGCTGCAGACGGTTGATCGATTTATCGGGTTGGCAGACAACCGGCGTCGTTACAAGTCGCTCCCGATCCCGCCGGCCGGCCCGACGCCCTCACCGGCGGCTTGGGCGCGGCGCTCGTCCTCAAACTCTTGCAGCGCGGCGCAGTCGCAGGCGAGACCGTTCTGGCACAAGACACAACAATACTCGTGACCGTCTTTGACGACCGGCGACAACACGATCTCCGCTCCGCAGCCGTCACACCACACGGTATCCAGATAACGGGTCATGGTGTCCTCCTGGCAGCGTCAACCGCCGTCTGTTGGCGGCCCGCTGTTGAAGTGGGCCGACGCCAGATCGAATCCGGCCTCTATCGACACGCGGTCCGGGTGGTCCTCACGCAGCACGGCGCGCAGTTCGGCCAGCGACAGGCCGTCCAACACCCGCTGGCGCGGTTCCAGCCACCACGCCGAGACGTGGCTGCCGTCCGTCGTTACGGCCATCACGCGCACGGCCTGCTGCGTCTGCCGCAGCGTTTCCAATTCAGTCGGCACCGCACCGTCGTCGGGCATCAGCATGATGACCCAGTGCGCGCCGGTTTTATCGATCAGGCCCGGCAGTTCAGTCAGATCGCTCGGCTCGCCGACCACTCGCAAGTCTGGATCGGCCTCCAGCGTGCGGCGCAGCATCTCGCGCGTAAAGCGCGGCAGCGCGGCCAGCAATATGCGTCGTGGTTCCATACGATTCAACCCCTCCTGCACGGCCGATTGTGGCTGGCATCTTCAGGGTAACGCAAACGAGGCGGCGCGTCCATGTATCGGGATACATGCGCCGGATACAAACCGGGATACATTTGCGCGATCGCCGGCCGCATCGCGATCGGCGGGCGGAGTTACCGGATCGACGACAAATAGCCGGCGGCATCGCGCCGGCTGCTGACGTTGAGCTTTTGCAGGATGTTGTGGACGTGATTCTTGACAGTGCCGACTTCGATGCACAGCTGATCGGCAATCGCCTGGTTGGTCAGGCCGTCCCCGATCAGTTTGAGGATTTCAAGTTCGCGCGAGGTCAGCTCGATCTCATTTCCGACCGTCTCGGCTGCTTCCGAAGGTTCCGCCGTCTGCCGCGCCAGCTCAGACACGCGCTCGATCAGCGCTGCAGTCACTTCCGGCGAAACCAGCGCGCGGCCGGCGTGCGCGGCCCGAATGCGATCGAGCAGATCGTCAACCGAGTCATCCTTCAGCACGTAGCCGGCCGCGCCGGCCTCGACGAATTGCAGCACGCGCTCGCGCAGTTCGTTCAGGCCCAGGATCAGCACGCGCACCGCGGACTGCGTGGCGGCGACGGCGCGCGTCAGCCGCAGTGCCCCGTCGTCCGGCAGACGCGCGCTGACCAGCATCACATCGCAGCGGCTGAACTGGGCCAGCGCCTCGTCGATGGTGGTGGCGGTGCCGACCGCCTGAATATCGGGCACGCCTTCCAGCAGCGCGGCGATGACGTTGGACACCAGGCGCACTTCATTGACGAGCAGCACGCGGATCATGCCAGCACCCGATTGGATCGTCTCGCGAATCTCACGTTTCAATTATAAGCGGGATTACGCCAATCGGGCAATGCCTCCGGCGCAGTCGTCAGCTATCGCCGAAGCATTCGTGCATCAGCGTGGCCAAGTGACTGCGCAGCGTATGCCAGCCGTAGTGACGGCGACCGGTCTGAAAGTTGTGCTCAGTGAGGGCCGCCATCCGTTCGGGTTGCAGCAGCGCCAGACGCGCATCGGCCACCACCTGATCGGTGATGAAGTCTTCAAAGCCCAGCACGTGGAAGCCGCGCGGCTGGATGTCGGTCTTGAAGATGTCGTAGGTGCTCATCACGATGGGGCGGCGAAAGTAGACCGCTTCCAGAAAGGCGTTGCCAAAGCCTTCCACCCGCGACGGATACGTTACCAGATCGGCCTGCTGATACAGATCGGCCAGTGAATAAATGCGGCGGCCGTCGGCGGTGCGGCCGCGCTGGTGATCCACCCGATCGGCGGCGTAGATGACGCGCACATTTAGCAGCCGTGCGTGATGCTGCAGGTACGTCTGGTAGGCCGGTCCTTCGTCGCCGGCGGCGTGCGACACAACCAGCACGCACGGCAGCTGCAGCCGCGCGGCCAGTTCGATGGCCAGTTCGATGCGCTTGCGGGGCACCACGCGCGTGGGCTGCAGCAGCAGATATTCATCGGCGGCGATGCCCAGCTCCGCGCGCAGCGTCAGCGCATAGTCGTCCAGCGGCGGCGGCGCGGCCTCAAAGTCGATGACGTTGGGGATGAGCATGGACGAAGCGCCGGTGCGCAGCGCCAGCTGCCGCGCGGCGAAGGAGTTGATGACCACGTGACGGATCGCCGGCTGAGTGGGCGGGAAAGCGGCGTGCAGATAGTCGGCGGCGGCGTTGATGCTGTAACGTTCGCGTTCCCACGTAAAGTCATGATGGTGCGCGATGAGCGGCAGGCCGGTTTCGGCCACAAACTCCGTCAGCGCCAGCCCCAGCGGCACGTGCATGGGCAGCGACAATGCATTCTCGGCGATGATCAGGTCCAGGTGAAAATCATCCACAAAACCGCGCAGCGCCGTCTTCAATCGGCCGACCAGCTCTTGAACGGCACGCGAGGTCTCCGGCGAGCGCGTATGGTTATCGAACAGATCGGCGTTGATGGCTGTGTTGAGCGGCAGCGCAAAATGCGCCTCGGGCACCAATCGCGTGTGGTCGGGCGGCCACTCGCATTGACCGGCAAAATAGCAGCAGGTGTGGCCCAATCCGGTCAACACCTGCGACCACTTGCGCGTTTCCAGCGACACGCCGTCGGTGCCGGCCAGTCGCGTCGCCACAAATCCGATGCGATATTTTGAGTGCGGCACAACTGCCTCCTTCAGCGGGTGAAATTCAGCCGAACAGCCGGCACAGCCTGCTCGCTGGAATCAACGGTCAAAGGGGGCACTGCCGGCCAGGCTATTTCAGGCTGTCATACTTCGGCTTGTCCAGCGAACCGGCTATCATCGTTATAGCCCGGCGCCTGCGCGTTGTCCATGTATCGCGATACAGGCGCAGGATACAAATCGGGATACATTTGCGGCCTGTGATACAATCGCAGCATGTCCTTCGTCCCGCTGCGCGTCCGTTCGCACTGGAGCCTGCTCGACGGTGTGCCGGCCGTGGCGGCGCTGGTCAATCACGCCGTGCAAGCCGGGCTGCCGGCGCTGGCCCTGACCGACGCCAACGCGCTGTATGGCGCGATCGAATTCGTTCAACACTGCCGCGCCGCCGCCATTCAGCCCATCCTCGGCGTCGATTTCACCTTCGAGGCGCAGCACACCCTCACGCTGGTGGCATGCAGCCTGACCGGTTACGGCCAACTGTGTCGATTGGTCACGCGGTTGCAAGCCGCGCCCGATCGGGAAGCGCAGCTCGATCGGGGTCTGCAACTGGCCGACTTGATCGATCTTGAGGAGGTGATTGCCCTATCGGACGGACATGAACTTGGATCAGTGATCGATCTGATGGGAAAAGATCGCGTGTACGTGGCGCTGCCGATGGATTTTTCTGCGCCCGATCGACTGGAGCTGGCCCAACGCTTCACTGTGCCCGCCGTCGCCGCGCCCGATATTAGGTATCTGTCGGCGGCGGACGCGCCGCGCCAGCGCGTGCTGACGGCCATGCGCCTGAATCGCCGCGTCCACGAGCTGCCGCCTTTGCCCGATTATGCGTGGCCCGCGCCCGAAGCCGTGGCGCGTTTTTACGCGGCGGTCCCGCAGGCTGTCAGCATGACTACTGAGATCGCCGCGCGCGGCCGCTTCGATTTTCCGCTGGGGCAGTATCGCTTTCCCACGCTGGATTTGCCCGCCGGGCGCACGCCGCGCGCCGAGTTGGAGCAGCACGCGTGGGCCGGCGCGGCGCGGCGTTACGGCCCACTCACGCCCGAAGTTGAAGCGCGCCTGCGCCACGAGATCGACGTGATCGACACGTTGGGCTACAGCCCGTATTTTCTCGCCGTGGCCGACATCGTGCGTTACGCGCGCGAGAAGCGCGTGCCTGTCTCGCCGCGCGGCTCGGCGTCGTCGTCGGTGGTTGCCTACTGCCTGGGCATCCACGCGGTCGATCCGCTGGCGCACAATCTGTACTTTGAACGCTTCCTGTCGCTGGAGCGGCGCGACCCGCCCGACATCGATCTGGACCTGTGTTCGCGCCGCCGCGACGAAGTGATCGATTACGTGTATCGCCGCTATGGCGCCGATCACGTGGCGATGGTCTGCACCTACGCCACCCTTCAGCCGCGCTCGGCGTTGCGCGAAGTGGGCAAAGCCTATGGCTTGAACGAGCAGCGTCTGGGCGAGCTGGCGGATGCGCTGCCACACTTCTGGCATCCCGCCAGGCGACAGCAGGCGTTGGACGCGCAGGCCGAGCTGCTCGATCGGGCGCGCGATCCGATCGAGCGTGAAGTGATCGAGATGAGCCAGGCTTTGACCGGCGCGCCCCATCACCTGTCCATCCATCCGGGCGGCATCGTCATCGCGCCCGATCCGATTACGAACCTCGTGCCGCTGCAATACGCCACCAAGGGCTTGCTGATCACGCAGTTCGATCTGAAAGGCATCGAGCAGCTGGGCCTGATCAAGATCGATCTGCTGGGTATCAGCGCGCTGACCGTGGCCGCCGACTGCGAGGCACTGGTGCAGGAGATTGAGCCGGGCTTTCAGTTGGAATCGATCCCGCTGAACGATGCGGCCGCGATGGAGACGCTGGCCGCGGCGCAGACCATCGGCTGTTTTCAAATCGAAAGCGGCGGCCTGCGCTTCACGCTGCGCGAGCTGGCGGCGCGCACCATCGACGATCTGATCGTGGCGCTGGCGCTGTACCGGCCGGGGCCGTTGAAGGGCGGTCTGAAGGACGCCTTCGTGCGGCGGCATCTCCATCAGGAGCGGCCCGAATACCTGCATCCCGCGCTGGAGCCGATCCTGCGCGAGACCTACGGGGTGATCCTGTATCAGGAGCAGGTGCTGCGCATCGCGCACGAAGTGGCGGGCCTCTCGCTGGGCCAGGCCGACCGGCTGCGGCGCGCCATGTCCAAGTTCCGCTCGGCGCACGAGATGGCGCAGCTGCGCCAGCAGTTCATCGCGGGCGCGGAGCGCGTGGGCGGCCTCGATGCAGATACGGCCAATCGCGTCTGGGAGTTGATGGCGGCCTTCGCGGGCTACGGCTTTCCCAAAGCGCACGCGGCGGGTTACGCCGCGCTGGCGTATCGCCTGGCCTATCTCAAGACGCATCACCCCGCCGAATTTTGCGCCGCGCGGCTGGCGGTGTGGGGCGGCTACTATTCGCCGCGCGTGTACATGGCCGACGCGCGCCGCCTGAATCTGATCATCAGGCCGCCGCACGTCAATCACAGCGATGACGCCTTCACGCTGGATCGATCCGATCGGCGCACGCTGTGGATGGGACTGGAGCAGGTACGTGAACTCACGTATCACACGCGGGCGGCCATCCGCCGGGCCCGACCGTTCGTCTCGCTCGATGATTTGCTGGTGCGGGCGCGGCCGCTGCACGTGGAGGCGGTGAATCTGATCAAGTGCGGCGCGCTGGACGGGCTGTGCGATCAGGCGGCGGCGCTGGCGCAGATGGCGCGCGAGCCGTGGCACGGCCGGCACGCGGCGCAGCTGCGTTTGAATTTGTCAGAAGAAGCGGCGACGCGTGAACCGATCTCGATCGAACAGCGAGCCGGTTGGGAGAAAGAGTTGCTCGGTTATCCAGTGAGCGTTCACCCGCTCGATCTGCACCTCGATCGGCTCACGCGCGAAAACGCGATCTCCAGCGCGTCCATCGCCGCGTGCGTCGATCAGCCGATCGTGCTGGGCGGGGTGCGCTTCAGCCAACATCACGTCCAGGCTGCTCCGGAGAAGATGCTGCTGGTGGACATGGAAGATCAGCGCGGCTGGTATCAAGTGTTGTGGAGCGGCGCGGCTTTGCAGCGCGCCCGTCCGCTCATCGCGTCGCGCGAACCGGTGCTGGTGCGCGGCCGGGTGCGCGCCGATCGGCAGGGGCGGCCGCTGGTGGTGGGCGCGTCGCTGCACGCGCTGACAGACGAAGTTTGACGCGGCTGGCGGATGTCCACATCCGCCCTGCGATTTGACAAGGAACCAGACATGACGGACAAACCGATCACCATTCGACGCTGCGAGCCGGACGATTACAAACTCGTCCAGCAAATCTACGTGCAGCCGCGCGTGATCCGGGGCACGCTGCAACTGCCGTTTCCATCGGCCGAGGAATGGCGCAAGCGGCTGGCCTCGTCCGAGGGCATCTACTCGTTGCTGGCCTGCGCGGGCGATGAGGTCATCGGCCAGCTGGGACTGCACACCAGGCCGCAGTCGCCGCGCCGCTGGCATGCCGCCGAGTTGGGCATGGCCGTGCGCGACGACTGGCAGGGGCGGGGCGTGGGCACCGCACTGATGCGGGCCGCCGTCGAGCTGGCCGATCGCTGGCTTAACCTGCGCCGCATCGAGCTGGAAGTCTTCACCGATAACGAGCCGGCCGTCAAACTGTACAAGAAGTTCGGTTTTGAGATCGAAGGCACGCTGATCGACTTTGCGTTCCGTGACGGCGCGTACGCCGACGTTTACTTTATGGCGCGGCTGCGGCGCTGAGCGGATTTCTTCGGATGCCGCCGCCGCCAAACTTTGACGCGCACTCCCGAATTGATCCGCTCTTGACAGTAAGCAAGCCATCGATTACAATTTGGCTAACTGAAAATCATTTTCATTTACGAAACGAACGTGCAACTCGATACGACAGCGCTTCAAACCGAACTCAGTCGCCAGGGCTACAAGCTTACGCGCCAGCGCAAGGCCGTGCTGGATGTGATGACGCTGGCCAACACGCGCTTGACGGCCGCCGATGTCTTCGCCAGAGCGCAGCGGGCCTGTCCGGACCTGGGGCTGACCACGGTCTATCGCACGCTGGAAATTCTGGAAGAGCTGGGCGCGATCCGGCGGGTGCATCTGGACGACGGCTGCGAGGCCTTTGCGCCGACGGCGATTGAGCACGGCCACTACTTGATTTGCGACAACTGCCGGACGACGATCGAATTCGAGGGGTGCGATTTGACCGCGATGCTCAACCGCATTGCGGCGCAGACGGGCTTCACCATCCAGCAGCACTGGCTGGAGCTGGTGGGGCGCTGCCCCAACTGTCAGAAGAAGAAATGAGCGGACGGGGCTGCCACCCCATCCGCTCGATGCAAAGTGTCGGGCACCTTGCGCGGGTCATTGTAGCACGCTCATCGACCCTCAGCAAGGAAATTTGCCGGCGAGGAGACATGAGCAAGATGCTGCGCAAACTGGTGTGGATGTTGATCCTGATGCTGGCCGTGGCGGCCTGCCAGTCGGCGGCCCCGGCGGCCACTCAGTCGGGTCTGAAGGTCGTCGCCGCCGAGTCGTTCCTGGCCGACATCGCGCAGAATGTGGCGGGCGACCGCACGACGGTGGACACGCTGATCCCCATCGGCGTTGATCCGCACGAATTTGAGCCGACGCCGGCAGATGTGGCGCGAGTGGCTGACAGCCAGGTGCTCATCGTCAATGGCGGCGGGCTTGAGGTGTTTCTGGCCCGGCTGCTGCAAAACGCGGGCGGGCAGCGCACCGTCATCGAAGCGTCGGCGGGGCTGACTGCACGCCAGCCGGACAGCACAGAAACGGTGGGCGAGCCGATCGACCCGCACTTCTGGCTCGATCCCAACAATGCGATTAAATACGTGGAGAATATCCAGGCCGGTTTGAGCGCGGCTGATCCCGGCGGCGCGGCGATCTATCGCGCGAATGCCGAAGCGTACATCGCCAAACTGAAGGACCTCGATCGCTGGATCGCCGATCGGGTGGCAGAGATACCGCCCGCCGATCGGCTGTTGGTGACCAATCACGAAAGCCTCGGCTATTTTGCCGATCGGTACGGTTTCAAAATCGTCGGCACGATTGTGCCCAGTGTGAGCAGCGATGCGTCGCCGTCGGCGCAGCAGCTGGCGGCGTTGATCGATCATGTTAAGGCAACCGGCGCAAAGGCGATCTTTTTGGAGACGGGCACCAATCCGCAGCTGGCGCAGCAGGTGGCGGCGGAAACCGACGTAAAAGTGGTGACCGACTTGTACACGCATTCCATCACGGCGGCCGGCGGCCCGGCGCCGACGTATATTGACATGCTGAAAGTGGATGTGAACGCGATTGTCGACGCGCTCAAATGACGAGTGAAAAGTGATTCAACATTCCGATCGAGCTGACCTCCGAAATCAGAAACCGGACATCGCGGACGAGCCGGCGCGCCTGGAACTGCGCGATGTGTCGGCGGGCTACGACGGCAAGCTGGTGCTGGCCGATGTGTCGTTTCAGGTGCCGCACGGCGCGCGCGTGGCGATTGTCGGGCCGAATGGTGCGGGCAAATCCACGCTGTTCAAGGTGTTGGTGGGTCTGCTGCCGGCGCGGCGCGGCGAGGTGCTGATTCACGGCCGGCCGCTGGGTGCCCATCAGGATTGCGTGGCCTACGTGCCGCAGCGCAACGACATCGATTGGCGTTTTCCGGTGACGGTGGCCGACGTGGTGATGATGGGGCGTTATGGTCACCTGGGTTGGACGCGGCGGCCGACCCACGCCGACAAGGACATCGTGCGGCACAGTCTGGATCAAATGCGCATCGGCAATCTGGCCAGGCGCTCGATCGGCGAGCTGTCCGGCGGGCAGCAGCAGCGCGTGTTTCTGGCGCGGGCGCTGGCGCAGGAGCCGCACATCTTGCTGATGGATGAGCCATTCACGGGGGTGGATGCGGCCACGCAGGAGGCGACGCTGGAACTGCTGGATGTGCTGCACACGCAGCGGGTCACGGTGATGATCTCCACGCACGATTTGAACCTGGCGGCCGGGCGCTTTGAACGGGTGCTGCTGCTGAATCGCCGTGTCATCGCGTACGGAGCGGTGAGCGAAGTCTTCACGCCGCAGGCGTTGGGGCAGGCGTTCAGCGGCCAGGTGCTGATGCTGCCCAACGGTCAGGCGCTGGTGGATGATTGCTGTCCGCCCGATGAAACCCGCCTGGAAACTCAGGCCAAATGATCGAATTTTTGCTCAAGCCTCTGACGTACGAATTCATGCAGCGCGGCCTGCTGGCCTCGGTGATGGTGGGCGTGCTGTGCGCGGTGGTGGGCAGCTACGTGGTGCTGCGCGGCATGGCCTTTCTGGGCGACGCGCTGGCGCACGCCATTTTGCCGGGCGTGGCTGTGGCGTATCTGGTCAACGGCAACCTGCTGATCGGGGCACTGATCGCCGCTGTGGTCGTCGCGCTGTTGATCGGGTTCTTCTCGCGCCAGGGCACCATCCGTGAAGACACCGCCATCGGCATCTGGTTTGCGGCGGCGCTGTCGCTGGGCGTGCTGCTCATCAGCACCATTCGCACGTATGCGGTCGATCTGACCCACATTCTCTTTGGCAACGTGCTGGGCGTCAGCCCCGCCGACCTGCTCATCACTGCGGCGCTGGGCGTGTTCGTGCTGGGCACGATCGCCGTGCTGTACCGCGAGTTCCTGGTGATTTCATTCGATCCGGTGTTGGCGGCCACGCTGCGTCTACCGGCCGAGCGGCTGCGTGTGTTCATGCTGATCCTGATTGCGCTGACGATCGTGGTTTCGCTGCAGACGGTGGGCGTGGGCCTGGTGGCCGCCATGCTGGTGACGCCGGGCGCAGCCGCCTATCTGCTCACGCGCCGCCTGCCGTCGATGATGGTGGTGGCGGCCCTCATCGGCGCGGTGTCCAGCCTGATCGGTCTGTATTTGAGTTTCTACCTCAGTGTGGCGTCGGGCGCGGCGGTGGTGCTGACGGCGACGTTCATCTTTCTGCTGGCGTTTTTGTTTGCGCCGGAACGCGGGTTGATTGCGCGGCGCTGGAGGAAGAGCAGCGGTTAGTGGGAAGTGATGAGTGAGGAGTGCAGAGTGAAACCGGCGGGCCGGAGAAGACCAATCGGGGTCTGGTCCGGCCCGCCGTTGTTTCAACGTACCTTCCGAATCTGCAGTGGCGTTGTCATCCCCGCGCCAGCGGAAGTCCAGTATTTGCCGCTGAACGTCCACCTTCGCAGCTGTGACGGCTGGCCGCATCTGCCGATAGTTACTGTCCGGGCAGCGTCGGTTGGGTCTGCTGCGGATTGGCGCTGACCCAGCAGTTGCCCACGGCGTCGTCGGGGCAGACCACGCGCCACCATTGTCCGTCGTAGCTCACGCCCGTCACCATCGCCGTCTGGCCGGCCGGCCAGATCACGCCGATGGTGCGCGTGTCGCCGGGTTCGCCCAGATAGATCGCCAGCTGCGTCAGGGCGCGGACGTAGCGCACCGCGGTCTCCACCGCGTTGGGCGCGATGGGCGCGCCGGGTGCTAAGTAAATCTGCTGAGTGACCGACGGGCTGGCCGACACCCAGCACTGGCCCACTTTATCCAGACACAGCACGCGCCACCATTGGCCGTCGAAACTGACGCCGGTGACCAGCATGGTCTGACCCGCCGCCATGAGGTTGATCTGGGTGCTGGTGTCGCCCGGCCGCCCCTGATAGATGGGCGCGTCCTGATTGATCAGCACGTACTTTACGCTGGTGAAGTAGGTGTCCGGCGCGATGGGCACGCCGCTGCCGGTGTTGCCGACGATGAACTGTGTGAACAGCGCGGTCTGGCCGTCGCGGCCCACGCCGATGAGCTGACCCTGATCGGTGCGGAGCTTCCACTCGCTCAGGTACAGGCCCGGCAGGGCGGGTGCGGTCAGCGTCACCGACAGATCGGCTACGCCGCCCGGCTGGACCACGAAGGGAATCTCGACGCGATCGGATGTGTGCAGGCGCGAGCCGCCCGCCCAGACCAGCTGGTGTAGCGGATAGCCCGGCCCCCACGCGCAGTTGCTGTCGTTGCGCACGCGCCACGTCTTGACGAAGGTGGTGTTGGGCGCGATGACGCTGTTGTCAGGAATCGTCACATCGCCCAGAAACGCCGCGCGATAGACGCAGCCGACCGGCGGCGGCGGCGTGGGCGCGCCCACGTTGAACTTGGCGAACAGCGCCGTTTGACCGTTGGCTCCCACTCCGATGACACCCACGTCATCCACGCGCAGCATCCACTCGCTTAGATACAGGCCCGGCTGTACGGGCGCCACCAGCATCACCGACAGATCGATGACGCCGCCCGGTTGGACGACCACCGGCAGTTCATATCGCTCCGACAGGTGCACCTGGCTCCCACCGGTCCACACCAGCTGATGCAGGCGCTGGCCCGGCCCCCACGCGCAGTTGCCGTCATTACGCACGCGCCACGTTTTGATGAATTGCAGCCCGGGGGTCACGAAGGAATTATCGGGCACGGTGACATCGCCCAGGAACGCCGCGCGATAGACGCAGTTGGGCGTCGTCACCACCGGGTCCGGCTTGAACTGATAATCCCAGCCGAAGTTGACGTTGAACTTGTTCTCGCCCGGATTGACGTTGACGGTGATGCCCAGCGGCCCGTCGGCCACCACCGGATGCGTCCAACCGCCGGGCAGCAGGATCGGCGCGTTGGTGGCGCTGCCCGGATCGATCGCCACACAGTACGTGCCCGGCTTGACGTTGGTGAACGAGTACGATACATCAGTCGCCACGGTGGTGGTTTGCTGCACGATCGCGATCGACGGACAGGGGCCTTGCGCCAAAACGACGTTCACCCCGGCAATAGGCGGCTCGGCTGGATCCAGCTGACCGTTGGCGCGGATGCCGCCGAAAGGATCGCGCACACAGCCGGCAGGCACATCATTGCCCTGCACCGGCGGCGCGCATAGATCGTGAAACACCCAGCCGTTGATCGAGCCGGGCTGCCCGCCTCCGGCCGATCCGCTGTCGGTCGGAATTGGCGGAATCGTCGATACGGCGATCTGCGTCGGCTCAACCGTCGGCACGGCAATCGGCGGTTGAGTAATCGGCAGGGTGGGCGTGGGTTGAACCTGCGCAGTGGCCGGCGCCGGTTCAGGCGTGGGCATTTGCGTCGGCGCGGGCGTCGTGCACGCCGCCAGCATGGCGGCGATCGCCAGCGCGCCCAGTAAGACCTTCGATGTCATGATCCTTCCTCCATGGCAAACGGTTCTGCCTATGATACGGGAGAGTCGATCGGGCGTCATCCGTCATCCGACCGATTTTCCGTCGAGGATTAGACGGCCCGTCTTAATCGAAGGTTCCCGATCGGCCCGTCTCAGCCGATCGATTGCAGACGCTCTCGAGATCGAGTTAGCGCCGCGTCAAGTTTGTGGTGAGCATGACACACCGCGCGTGCTGCCAGCCAAAATCGTGGCCGATTGACTGCCTTGCGATAATCACTATACTTCCATAAAGTAATCCATTCATTGCGAGGATGCCATGCCCTACGACTTCGATCGGATCATCAACCGCCGCCTTGGCCGCAGCTTCAAGTGGAGCGCTTTCCCCGACGATGTGCTGCCCCTGTTCATCGCCGACATGGACTTCGAGTCGCCGCCCGCCGTCAAAGACGCGCTGCGCGCCATCGTCGAGCACGGCGTCTTCGGCTATCCGGCCGGTCTGCAGCACGACGGCGCGCTGGATGTGCCTGCGCTGCAAGAGTTGATCGTGGATCGGATGTGGCAGCGCTACGTCTGGCGCATCGCACCCGAAGCAGTGGTCGTCGGCGCGGGGCTGGTCGTCGGCTTCAACACCGCTTGCCAGATATTTCGCCGGGAGGGCGGCGCCGTGCTGGTGCAGCCGCCCATCTATACACCAATGTTGACGGCCCCCGGCTTGGCGGGCCTGACGCGGCAGGACGCGCCGCTGATGCAGCAAGCCGACGGGACGTACGCCATCGACTTCGATCGCCTGGCGGCCGCCATCACGCCGGAGACGCGCCTGTTCCTGATGTGCAATCCTCATAATCCGGTGGGCCGCGTCTTTCGCCGTGACGAGTTGGAACGGCTGGCCGAGATCTGCCTGTCGCGCGACGTGATCATCTGCGCGGACGAGATTCACAGCGAGCTCATCTACCGCGGCCAGCACCACATCCCGATCGCTTCACTCAGCCCGGAAGTCGAGCGTCGCACCATCACCCTCATCGCGCCCACTAAGACCTTTAACCTGCCGGGGCTGCACTGTTCCATCGCCATCATCCCCGACGCCGACCTGCGCCGCCGCTACCTTGAGGCGCAGCAGGGGCTGGTGATGTGGCTCAACACGATGGGGCTGGTGGCCGCCGAAGCGGCCTATCGCCATGGGGGCGAGTGGCTTGATCAACTGTTGATCTATCTGGAAGCCAACCGTGATTTTGCGGCCGACTACATCCGATCGGAGCTGCCCGCGATCAAGATCGCCAAACCCGAAGGCACTTATCTCGCGTGGCTGGACTGCCGCGAAGCCATCGCCGGCAATCCGTTCCAATTCTTTCTGGAGAAAGCGAAAGTGGCGTTGAGCGACGGCGCCAGCTACGGCCCCGGCGGCGAGGGCTTTGTGCGGCTCAACTTTGGCTGCCCGCGCGCCACGCTGGCAGAGGCGCTGCAGCGCATGAAACACGCGCTGGCGGCCTGAAGCTCAGCGGCGACCGGCTATCTGGCTTTCCACGGGTCCTGTGCGGGGCGGATGACGACGGGATTAAAAGTGACATTGGCGGGGCTGACGGCCAGCCAGCGAATTACTTCGGCCACGTCTTCGGGCCGCATCATGCGCGCCTGCACCTCGGCCGGGGCCTGACCGTGCCACGCCGGCGTCTCGGTATTGCCGGGGCAAATCACGTGCACGCGGATGTGGCGCGCCTTACCCTCCAGCGCCAGCACTTCGCTCAGGCCGATGAGGCCGTGTTTGCTTGCCCCATAAGCCGCGCAGCCCGGATACGCCTCAAGGCCCGCCACCGAGCTCACGTTGATGATCTGCCCGCCGTCGAGGTGGGGCCACGCCGCTTTGGCGGCGATGAACGCGCCGGTCAGATTGATCTCGATCGTCTCACGCCACCGATCGAGATCGAGTTGCTCGAAGGGGATGAGTTCAAAGATGCCCGCGTTGTTGACCAGCAGATCGATCCGGCCAAACCGCTCGATCGCCCCGGCGACGAAGGTCTCCACCGCGGCCTGATCGCGCACGTCCACAACCGCCCACCACGCCTCACCGCGGCCCGCGTTGATGTCCTCCGCAGCCGACTGCAGCGCGTCGGCGCGCCGCCCCAACAGTCCCACGCGGAAGCCCTCACGCGCCAGGGCCTTGGCCGCCGCCCGCCCGATGCCCGATCCGCCGCCGGTGACGATGGCTGTCTTCATAAGGGTCTGTCCAGAGAGGTTACTTGGCCGCTTTGCGCGGCAGCGCATCGATGCGCGCTGCCAGCGCAAAGTCCTTGTCCGTCAGGCCGCCCGCACTGTGGGTGGTCAGCGTCACCGTCAGCTGATTGTAGCCGTGCAGCAGCAGATCGGGATGGTGGTTGGCCGCTTCTGCCAGCTGCGCGATGGCGCCGATGAAGATCACGGCGTGCGCAAACGACGGCAGCGTAAAGGTGCGCACCAGCTGATCGGCGCGCACTTCCCACTCGGGCAGCTGCGCCGCCCGGGCGGTGATCTCGTCCGTGCTCAACTTCGCCATTTTCACAACTCCTTATCGAGCGGGCGGCTGATGTGCTGCATGAATTCGTTGCGGGTGGCCGGGTTGGTCTTGAACGCGCCGGTCAGCGCGCTGGTCACCATGCGGCTGTTGGCCTTCTTCACGCCGCGCATCATGGCGCACAGATGCACGCCTTCCAGCACCACCGCCACGCCCTGCGGGTGCAGCGTCTCGTCGATGAAGTCCGCGATCTGGCGCGTCATGCGCTCCTGCACCTGCAGCCGGTGCGCAAACATGTCCACGATGCGCGGAATCTTGCTCAGGCCCACCACCTTGCCGTTGGGGATGTAGGCCACGTGCGCGCGGCCCATGAAGGGCAGCAGATGGTGCTCGCACAGGCTCTGATACTCGATGTCGCGCACCAGCACCATCTCGTCGTAGTCCACGTCGAACAGCGCGCCGTTGATCAGCGCCACCGGATCGGTGGTGTAACCCGACAGCAGTTCGCCGTACATCTTGCGCACGCGTTTGGGCGTGTTGAGCAGGCCGTCGCGGTTGGGGTCTTCGCCCACGTTCAGCAGGATGTCGCGCACCGCGTGTTCGATGCGGGCATCGCGCTCGGCCTCCGCTTCCAGCCACGTCGCCGGCAGCGCCAGCGGCTCGTCCAGCTCCAGCAACTCAGTCGATCCAAAGCCCTCGGCCTTCATGATTCTATCCTTTCACAATAAACTGGTTATTGGGTGTTTCCCACAACTGCACCAACTCCAACTCTTCCGGCAGGCGTTCTTTGAACTGCGTCCACAGGTAAGCGGCGATGTTTTCGCCGGTGGTCGGCGAGTCCCGAAAGGCCGCCACCTCCCGATCGAGATAACGCTGATCCAGCGCGCCCAGCACCGCATCCGCGTGCTCGTCCAGACAGCCGATGTCGAAGGCCGCCTCCGTCAACGGATCGAGCGGCGCGGCGATGGTGACCAGCACCTGGTACGTGTGCCCGTGCGGGTCGGGCCGGTTGCACTTGCCGTACAGCGCGGCATTGGCTTCGGCGCTCAGGGCGGGGCTGTTCAGCCGGTGCGCGGCGTTGAAGCGATAGCGCCGCCCCAGCCGGTACAGCGGATCACCACTGCGAAATTCGGCGTAGAAATCGGGCGTCTCCCACACGCGTACGCGCGCGGCGTCCGGTGCGCGCCGCGCGATCAACTCGGCCAGCGCTTCGGTGACCACGTTGCGCCCGAACAGATCGGGAATGTCGGTCGATAAGTTGACGTGATCGAATTCAGCCCACACGCCCGGATCGAAGCCGGCTTCGGGCGGCAGGTACACCTCGGCCCGATAGTTGTGGCCGTGCCCGGTGGGATTGTTGCACTTGCCGTACAGCAGCCGATTCTCACGGGCGCTCAGGCGCGGCGCGTGCGTGCGATGCGCAGCCGAGAATTCGCCGCGCGTGATGCGGGCGGCAGCTTCGACGCTGATCAGCGCGCCGTCGCCGTCTTCTTCGTTCAATTCCAGCGAGGCCAGCTGCGTGCCGGCGGGCAGACGCACGGCCACATCGCGCCACAATTCGCGCGCCACGTTGAACGTGTCCGGCTCGCCGTCGAGCCGGGCATTGAGGGTGCGGTGATCGTAGCGATCGAGCACCTCGTTCAGCACCGCTTTCAGATCGGCCACATTGATGAACAGGCCCGTGTCCGCGTTCACTTCGCCGGTCACGCCCGCCCAGCCGCTGAAGTTATTGCCCGTCCAGCGGCCGCCGGCCAGCTGCCGCGCCGCCGAAAATTCAAAGCGTTTCAAAGTGTGGATCATCATCGGCTCCTGTCTGACTACTGCTCCAATAAACCCATGAACTGCGCGGCTGTCTTCTCCCAGGTCATTGTCTCGGCGTAGCGCCGACCGTTACGCCCGAACAGCGCGCGCT
This sequence comes from uncultured Anaerolineae bacterium, assembly GCA_964550855.1. Classification (GTDB taxonomy): domain Bacteria; phylum Chloroflexota; class Anaerolineae; order Fen-1058; family Fen-1058; genus JAGOBP01. The sequence continues at coordinate 12,027 of CAZKBQ010000025.1, read as the reverse complement.
GCGCCTCGTCATTCAACAGGCGGAGCAGGCCGTCGGCCAGTGCTTCGGGATCGTTCGGCGGCACGACGAGGCCGCTGGCCGCGGCGCGCACCATGGCCGGCATCGAGGCCGCGTCGGCCACCACCAGCGGCCGCGCCGAAGCCATGCTTTCAAGACATACGTTGGCAAAGGCGTCCTGGATGCTGGGATGTGTGAAGACATGGCAGCGCTTGAACTCGGCCACCACCCGGGCGCGATCGTTGATGTCGCCCAGCCACGTCACGCAGTCGCGCACGCCCAACTCGTCGGTCAGACGCTGCAGCGCGTCCCATTCAAAGCCGCCACCCACGATCCGAATTTCCACGTCGGGCAGGGCCGCCCGCAGCAACGGCACGGCCCGCAGCAGCACGTCGATCTTCTTGCGCGGATATAGCTTGCTCACCGCCAGCACGGTGGGCGGCCGAAGCCGATCAGGTTCTGGCAGGGCTGCCCAGTAGCTGTCCCATTCGAGCAGATTGATCCCGTTGGGAATGGCGTGAACTTTGCCGGGATCGACCGCGTAGTATTCGATAATCCGACTTCTGGCGTATTCGCTGGGCGTGGTCACCAGATCGGCGCTGCGCAGATTGTGGCCCTCGAAGTAGGCTTGTGCCCGCAGCATGGTGCGAAACGGCTCCGGCTCGGTGTCCACCAGATCGGCAAACACGGCCCGTGCCGAACCGATGAAGCGCCGACCGGTACGTCGGGGCAGGGCAAAGCCGTCGTAGTCCAGCCCCAGAATCCAGTCGGCCCGCGCCACACGCGGATCGCCGGCAAACTGGATGTTGTACCAGAAGCGCTCCAGCGTAAACTGCGTGTAGTCGGCGGTGTCCAGCGGCGGATTGATCAGCTCCACCGTGTCGCCGCGCGCCTCCACGACCTGCTGGAGCGATTTGATGAAGAGCGCGGTGCCGCTGCCCTGGCCCAGCGATGTCGGCCACGTGGTCATAAAAAGTGCGTTTGACATGATTCGTCTCTTCCAAAATAGTAACACATCATTCGCTATTCGTCAATGTTTTGTAAAGATTTTATAACGTATTTATAAGATGATTGGAACCTATGGGCTGCCGCAGGCGTCGATCAGACGGCGCTTTGAACGAGGAGTAGGCTCATGTTCAGACACGGCATCTACCAGTTTATCCCGGCCGGCTCCAACCCCGACTGGCTGGTGCTGGCCCTCTCGCTGATCGCGTCGCTGACCGTGCTGGCTGCCCTGTTGCAATCGCACACCGGCGATGTGGCGCGCACCCGGTACGAGCAACCGCCAGTAGGGCGGATTGTCCTCATCGCGCCGCGCGCCTGATTTGCAATCCCGCCGATTTTGCATACACTGTGGGGCATGTCCAACCTGCCGCCGGTGGCCCTCGCGCTCGATCGGTTAAGCTGTCCCTATCGGATGTTCGTCCATCCCGGCCCCGTGCATTCACTGGAGCAGGCGGCGCGTGAGCGCAGCCACCAGCCTGATCAAGTCATTCGCAGCATCGTATTCCGCGTAGCCAAAGACGAGTTTGTGATGGTGCTCATCGCCGGGGACCGGCAGGTGTCATGGCCGAAGCTGCGCCGGCATCTGGGTCAATCGCGCCTGACGCTGGCGACCGAAGAGGAGGTGCGCCGCGTCACCGGTTACGAGCGCGGCGCGGTCGCCCCCTTCGGCCTGCCGCGGCCGATGCGGATATTGGCCGACGAGAGTGTATTCGCGTACGAAGAAGTCTCGCTGGGGTCGGGTGTGCGCGGCACGGCCATCATCCTCAATTCGGGGGATTTGCGGCGTGCATTAAATGAAGTCGAGATTGGCGACTTTGAGGCGGAGGCGGCATGAGAAATTCGCGCATCGTGCTGGGGCTGTGGCTGATCGCCATCGTCGTGCTGCAGGCGGCGGCGCTGCAGGCGGGCACACCCCTCGGCGAAGTATTGATCGCCACGGTGGTGTTCGGTCTGCTGATGCTGTTGTACCTGTTGTTCAGCGAGCGCACCCTGCGCGAATCGCTGCCGAAGATCACCGGCAACGGCGGCGAATTCGGTCTGCCCGGCCTGTTGTGGTTCATCTTCCTCGTGCTCACCTTGCTGGCCGCTCCGCCCAACGGCGTCATCGGTCTGGTGCTGGCAGGCGCGATCTTGTGGGTGCCCACCGGGCTGATCGTGCGGCAGCAGGCCGCTTTGACGCCGCTGCAGGCCGTGGCCGGGCTGACCGTGCTGCTGATCCCGTTGTTCGGCGGGGTGCTGACCGGCGCTTCGCTCACGCCAACCGATGTGGCGCTGCGGCTGGGCGCGTTTGCGCTGCCTGCGCTGCTGGTGGTGTTGACCACGCGCGCGCAGAAGAGCCGCCTTGAGTTTTACTTTATCAGCGCGGTGCTGTTCATCTGGTACACGGTGGAATTCGGTGCGGCGCCGGGGCTGCGGCTGCCATTTACCAACGGCCTCATCAGTTACATGCAGCTGGCGTTGATCGTGCTGTTCCTGTACCTCGTGACGCTGGCGGGGCGGCTGCCCGATCTGGGCTACACGTTCGAGCTCAATCGAAGGGACTGGCGCGAAGTGTTGATCAACTTCGCGTTGCTGGCCGTCATCACGCTGCCCATCGGCCTGCTGACAGGCTTCATCAGGCCGAGCGCAGCCTTGCCCTCGCTGGCCGCGATCGCCAGTCGGGGGGTGTTAATCTTCTTCTTCGTGGCCTTGCCGGAAGAGATTTTGTTCCGCGGCGTCATCCACCGTTATCTGGAGCGCGTGCTCCGCTGGGCGCCGCTCGCCACGTTGAGCCTGTCGTCGCTCATCTTCGGCGCGGCGCATCTGGACAATCCGCCCAACGTGGGCTACTACTTCATTCTGGCTTCAATCGCGGGCTGGTTCTACGGGCGCACGTATTTGCGCACCGGCAAGGTGGTGCCCGCCGCTCTGGTGCACCTGCTGATCGACTGGGTGTGGGCCGTGTTCTTCGCCGGCTAAGGGAATTTGCTTAGTCGCGGAAGTGCGGCATGACCTCGCTCGCCAGCAGCTCCAGCGTCTCCGCATCGTTCTTGACCGTGCTGAAGATGAACAGCTGCACGCCCACGTCGCGGTAACGGCCGATCAGCTCCACGGCCTGCGCCGTGGTCAGCGCGTAGCCGCGAAATTGATCGGGCACGCCCAGCTGCTGGCGTTTGGCGGCCAGCTCCGCCTCGGAGCGGGCCAGCAGCAGGCTGGTGAGATTGGTGCGCTCGATGGCGTTGAAGTCGCGGCCTTCGGTCTCGCAGTGCCGGCGCAGCACGTCAAACTTGTGCTGCACCGTGCCGGGATCGCCGAAGATGTTGCAGGCGTCGCCCCGCCGCGCCAGCACGCGCAGCGTAAGCTGCTCGCCGCTGCCGCCGATCAGGATGGGCGGGTGCGGCCGCTGAACGGGCTTGGGCTCCAGCAGAGCGTCGTCTACGTGGAAATACTTACCGTGAAAGGTGGCGCGCGGCTCGCTCCACATGGTCGTGATCAGCTGCAGCGCTTCTTCCATCTGGCGGATGCGGACGGCGGGCCGGTCGGGGAAAGCATAACCATATTGCCCGTATTCCTGATAGTACCAGCCCGCGCCGAAGCCAAAGGTCAGCCGTCCCCCGCTGATGATGTCCACCCCGGCCGCCATCTTGGCCAGCAACGCCGGATTGCGATACGCAACCGAAGTGACCAGCGTGGCCAATCGGATTTTGGTTGTCACCGCCGCCAGCGCCGCCAGCACCGTCCAGCCCTCCATGAACGGCTCGTCGGGCTGGCCCACGCCCGGAATCTGGATCAGGTGATCCATCACGGAAAACCACGTGTAGCCCAATTCCTCGGCGCGCAGCGCCTTGCGCTTGAGTGCGTCAAACATCTGATAAGGATCGCCGCCAAACAACCACGACGGGTTGTGGATGCCAAACTGCATAGCAGGGCCTCCGTTGAAGTGAGATACGGAGATAATAACACACGCCCCTGATTTCAGGGGCGTGCGCGGTTGAGGGCGGAACCTATCAGGTCTTGGCGGCCGGTTCAAAGACCGTCACCGGGTAGTTGTCCGGCGCTTTGTCGAAGAGGCGCTTGCAGCCCGGCGCACAGAAATAAATGGTGTGACCCTTATACTGGGTGACCCATTTGGCGGTGGTCGTATCCACCTTCATTTCGCACACCGGGTCGATGGCGTACTGCCGCCGGCTCGATCGGATGATCAGCACAATCAGGCCCACGTGGAAGAAGGCCCAGATCAGCGTCATGACGATGGCCGTAATCCACACCTGCGCCTCGCCAAGGCGGACCATCACGCCCAGCATCGCGCCCATCATGCCGCCCATCACCCCGCCCATGCCGCCGTCCAGCACACCCATCAGCTTGCCCAGGCTGCCGAAGCCCGCGCCCAGCGCCAGCCCCAGCAGCACGCCCACCAGGTTGCTGACAAACATATCCGTGGCCGCGCCGATGTACGTGCCCACCACAATGCCTGTCATCATGCCCAGCGTCATGCCGACCATCGTGCCGTTCATCTCGGTCATGTCGTGGCGGTAGCGTCGCAAATACACCCCCACGCCCACGCTGAGGGCGGTGACGACCACGCTCAGGATAATGGCTATCGATAGTTCCATGTCAGCGGACCTCAAAGTTGAAGCGGGCGCGCACCGGCGCTTGATTGGGCCGCTCCACCACCACGATCACCCGCCACGGCCCCATCATCATAAAGTGCACCTGGCCGGCATAGTGACCGTTGGCCAGATGCCCGGCCGGCGTCACATTCAGCCCGTGGCTCATGTTGGTCATGTCGATGTCAAACGAGACGCGGGCATCATCTACGGGTTTCCCCTGATCGTCCACCACCAGCGCATCGAGCGTGGCCGGCCCGGTGCCGGGCGGCACGGCGTCGGCGGCCACCCAGATGGACAGGCCGTCGATCCGCTGCCCGCCCGCCAGCGGCTGGCCGTTCAATTCCACGCCCGGCGGCACATCGCCGATGCCCAGCGGCGCGGCGGTGGGGGTCGGCGCCGGGCCGCAGCTGGCAATCGCGCCCGCCGCAACGAGCAGCACAATCGTCAAGATTACACGGAAGATCATCATCGGGCTCTCACCATTGCTCATGGACTGGGCCGGCCGCGCGCTGCGGCGGCCCGATTGACTTTCACTCTCAACGCGATTATAATCGCGCCATGTTACGCCGGACCCTGGTGGTGGACAACGCGAACGGCAATAACGACGATGCCCGTGGGCGTCGATCGATGGCGTGGCGCGTGTAACGACCCAACTGTCAAACCCATCGAGAGCCGCCCGCATATCCACGGGCGGCTTTCATTTTAGCATAGCCGGGGTAGGGGCGGTCACGTGGCACATGTCATATATCCGGGATGTCGCACGGCAGGCCCGGCGTCAAAAACATTCACGGAGCGGCGATCATGTACAAAACTCACAACTGCGGCGAGTTGCGACTGTCCCAGGCCGGCCAGACGGTGAAGCTGGCGGGCTGGATGCACAAGCGGCGCGATCACGGCGGGCTGATCTTCATCGATCTGCGCGACCGATCGGGTCTGGTGCAGATCACGATCGATCCTGCCAACCCGGCGGCTTACGCGGTGGCCGACAAAGCGCGCGCCGAATTCGTGCTGCAGGTCACCGGCACGGTGCGCGCCCGACCGGCAGGCCTGGCGAATCCGAACCTGCCCACCGGTGAGGTGGAAGTGATCGCCACAGAGATCGTCGTGCTCAATCCGTCCAAATCGCCGCCGTTCCCCATCGACGATGACGGCCTGCGCACCACCGAGTCGCTGCGCCTGAAATACCGCTACCTCGATCTGCGCCGCCAGCGCCTGCAGAAAAACTTGATCCTGCGCCACCAGGTGATCAAGTTCATCCGCGATTACATGGACGCGCAGGGCTTCATCGAGATCGAGACGCCCATGCTGATCAAGTCCACGCCGGAGGGCGCGCGCGACTACGTGGTGCCGTGCCGCGTGCAGCCGGGCAAGTTCTACGCCCTGCCGCAAAGCCCGCAGCAGCTGAAGCAGCTGTTGATGGTGGCCGGCTACGAGCGCTATTTCCAGATCGCGCGCTGCTTCCGCGATGAAGACCTGCGCGGCGACCGCCAGCCGGAGTTCACCCAGCTGGACTTTGAGATGTCGTTTGTGGAGCGCGACGACGTGCTGACCGTGGTGGAAGGGCTGCTCACAGCCATGGTGCCGGCCGTCACGCCGCACAAGCGCCTGCTGTCGCCGTTTCCCAAACTCGCTTACCGCGACGTGATGGAGCGTTACGGCATCGACAAGCCCGACCTGCGCTTTGGGCTGGAATTGACCGAATTGACGGATGTGCTGCAGGGCTCGTCATTCAAGGTGTTCGCAGACACGATCGGGACCGGCGGCGCCATCAAGGCGATCTGTGCGCCCGGCTGCGCGGCCTTTACCCGCAAGCAGATCGATGAGCTGACCGAGCTGGTCAAAGCGCAAGGCCCCAAAGGCCTCGTGACGCTGGCCTACACGGCCGACGGTGTGAAGGGCAGTGCCGTCAAGTTCCTGACGGAAGCCGAAGTCGCCGCGATCGCCGATCGGGTTGGGGCACGGACCGGCGATCTGGTGTGCATTGTCGCGGATCAACGCGCTGTCGTCAACAAGGCGCTGGGCCTGCTACGGCTTGACTTCCGCGATCGGCTTGATCTGGCTCCCAAGGATCTGCTGGCTTTCGGCTGGGTGGTGGACTTTCCCATGTTTGAATGGGACGAAGACAGCCAGAAGTGGACGTTTGCGCATCATCCCTTTACGATGCCGAAGGAAGAGGACCTGCCGTACATCGAGAGCGATCCGGGCCGCGTATTCAGCAACGCCTACGACCTGGTGTGTAACGGCTACGAACTGGCGAGCGGCAGCATTCGTATTCACCGCCGCGACGTGCAGGCGCGCATCTTCAAGGCGCTGGGTTACGACACCGAAGAGATGGAGCACCGCTTCGGCCACATGCTGGACGCCTTCGATTACGGCGCGCCGCCGCATGGCGGCATGGCCCCCGGCATCGATCGGCTGGTGATGCTGATGGCCGACGAGCCCAACATCCGCGAAGTGCTGTCGTTCCCCAAGACGGCCAGCGGCAGCGACCTGATGTTTGACGCGCCGGCGGAGTTGGACGAAGGGCAGCTGCGCGAACTGCACATCAAACTGGCGCTGTAGGTGAGGGTTTCTTGCGGACTTTCGGCAACCGTGGTATAGTCGCGGCGTCCTGCTGTGTTAGTGATGTCGCCATCGCGTTTTGAGCCAACACTCACCACAACGGGGACCGTTCCTCTTGACGGGGATGCGATAGCCGCAAGGCAAGGCTGAACCGCCGGGTTAGGTTCCCACCTGCGAAAGCAGGTTCAAAACTATCGCGGCACACGGCACGGCGGGCGCTGAATCATTAGACCCTTCGGACGCTGCCGTCCGAAGGGTCTGTTGTTACGGTCGGGGTTCGGGCACGCCCTTACGTCATGGGCTGGCGGATGACGGTCTTCAACTTGTCCGGCGCGGTGCGGCGCGGATCGCCGAGATAGATCTCATGGTGTTTGCCGCGCAGCTGATGACCGCCGGCCTGAATGAAGGCATGCAGCCGCGCGATCGTCGGGCCTTCGTCCTTGAACGGGCCAACGTACATGATCTGCGCGCTGAGTCCTTCGTGGTATTGCTCAAAGCGCACTTTCGACAGCGCGGGCAGGTCTTTCTTCTTGGCCGCCTCGGTGCGCGCGGCGGCCACCATCTCCGGGGTGATGATGTCCGGCTGCATGATCATCAGCGTCCACAACCAATCGCCTTTGCGCTCAAGGCTGAACGCGCGCATATCCTCCGCCCACCACAAACCTTCCAGCGCCATCACCGGATAGTCACAGGGCGCCGCGCCATACTTGCCTTGCTTCACGCCGAACTTCAGCGTGTAAGACAGCGTGTACAGAGCTGCCGTCGCCGCCTGAAAATCAGCCGAGGTGTTGGGGTCGCCCGCCCCGTCGATCATCAGGAAGTTCAGCGGCGGCACGTCGACGACGCTGAACGCCCTGGCCGACGGCTGGTACAAGTGTTTGTACTGTTTCTTCAGATCGAGTTGCTGCATGACCACCTCCACCGGCCCGGCGCGCCTACGCCTTCTCGATGGGGATCTGAATCTCGGCGACGTTGGCGGCCTCGTCGGGGCCGGCCTGGATGTACACTTCGCGGCTGGGGCCGCAGAAGCGGTAGCCGTTGGCCTCGGCCCAGCGCATCAGCGCCTGGTAACCGTTGCTGAGCAGCTTGAACGGGCCGTGATGCACCGTGCAGGCCATCGTCTCCACAGCGGGCAGATCTTTCACGCGTACCCGCGCGGACGGCGGCAGTTCGGCGTCGATCACTTCGCACACTTCCAGATCGACATCGCGCTCCTTGTAGCCCTCGTTGTGATCGATGGTGAGGCACGGCGCGACGGGCTTGACGTTGTGCTGAGCCAGATACGCTTCCAACTCGCCCCACAGCTCGCCCTGCGCGCCGTAGTTGGCGACGACATCGCGAATCGAGGCAATGTGCACGGGGGCGATCTTCTTGATGACGACCGCGTAGTCGGACATGACCATATTCTCCTGTTCGATTTGAATGAGCAAAGCTTCCACCTGCGCCAGTCGCAGTTCTTCTTCCTCGATCGAGCGCTCAATCTCGGCGCGGCGCAGCTTCAACATGCCGCGCAGCTGTTCCACCGGCAGGTCGCTTTGCAGCAGCCGCCCGATCTGATCGAGCGACAACCCCAGCCCCTTCAACAGCAGGATGCGGTTGAGGCGCGACAACTGGCCGGCCGCGTAATAGCGGTAGCCGGTGAACCGATCGATCTCGGTGGGCCTGAGCAGGCCGATCTCGTCGTAATAGCGCAGGGTCTTCACCGAGACCTGCGCCAGCTTGCTGAAATCGCCGATCTTGAACATGTGACATTCCGCGCGCGTGGAGGTTACGCACCTACTATACACCCTCCAGTGAGGGGAGAGTCAAGAGGCAAAACGACCGCCGACAGGCTATAATCTATGGCATGGGATTACGACCCGATCTGCCTCCATTCCCCAACGGCTGGTACGTGTTTGGCCTGTCGCGCGAGCTGGCCGCGGGCAAACTGCTGGCGCGCAAATTCATGGGTCAGGACGTGGTGGTCTTTCGCACCGTTTCCGGCCGCGCCTACGCCGTCGACGCCTACTGCCCGCATCTGGGCGCGCACTTTGGTTATGGCGGCACAGTGCGCGGCGAAGTCATTCAATGCCCGTTCCACGGCTTTCAATACGACGGCAGTGGCGCCTGCGTCAAGACCGGCTACGATTCGCCTGTGCCGCCGGCCGCCCGCCTGAAGACCTGGCCGCTGCGCGAACACAGCGGCTTCCTGCTGATCTATCATCACGCGCGCGGCGAGCCGCCCACGTGGGAGGTGCCACCCGTCGAGACGGCGGGCTGGACGCCGCTCATCTGCCACACCTGCACCCTGGCCGATCATCCGCAGGAAACCACGGAAAACAGCGTGGACGCCGGGCACTTCACCTACGTCCACCACTACCGCGACGTTCGCACGCTCAAGGAATTTGAAGCGGACGGCCCGCACCTCAGCACCGCCTACGCCGTCAAGCGCGGCCTGCGCCCGCTGGGGTGGCCGCTGGCCGAACTCAACTTCAGTTTTGAAACGCAAATTTACGGATTGGGCTATTCCATGGTCAACGTGACCGTCCCCGCGCTGCGCCTGACCGCCCGCCTGTGGGTGCTGCCCACCGCCATCGACGCCGAGCGCCTGACCCTGCGGCTGGCCGTCCGCGCCAGAAAACCGGCCTCGCCGCTGGGCGGCGTCCTTGCCCCGCTCATGGCGCGCTTCATGCTGTCCGGCCTCAGCCGGGACGCCGGCCAGGACTTTCCCATCTGGGAGCACAAGCGCTACACCCAGCCGCCGGCGCTGGCCCGCGGCGACGGCCCCATCGGCCGTTACCGCCAGTGGGCCAAGCAATTCTACTTATAAAATCGCGCCGGCGCGGTCCTCAACAAATGCCGCCCGACCCGGAGCCGGGCCGAGCGGCAGGTGCTCCATTCGATCGAGCAGCCGCGTCCGCGGCTTTGTCACGCGGCCGGCGCCACCCCCGATCGGCCCTCGCGCCCTTCCGTAATCTTTCGGCATTGGCCCAGCCCCATCGTTGTGCCCGCGCCCGCGCCCGCAAACAGCGCAAAGTCGGCCAGCACATTGATCAGGCTCAACCAGTAGCGATCGTAATTCGTCGCCACGTAACGGGCCGTGCCCACCGCGCCCACGCGCAGGCCGCCTTCTTTGACGGGCACGCTCCGCGTCTGCAGTTGATACGCGCTCAGCGCCAGGCACTCTTCGGCGTAGCGGCGCAGCTCCGGCGGAAAGGCCACCGGCGCAAAGGCGTTCCACTTGTCCAGCAGGCTGCCAAAGACCAACGCGGGCAGCGGCACTGGCACGTGCCGCCCCGCCGACTTAAACGCCGTGGGGCTGGCAAACTGCAGGGTGACGTGCCGCGGCGGGGCGAGACGGCCCAGCAGCCACGGCGCGGACAGATCTTCATAGCCGGTGGCCGCCGCCCACGGATGAGGATGATCGGTTGGCGGGTGGGTTGGTGGGTTGAGTGGCTGGACGGCTTCGATGCGCAAGGCGGCATCGGCCAGGCGGATCTCCGCGCCGATGGAGATGGGTGATGACTCCGCCTGCAGGGCGGCCAGCAGCGCCCGGGCTACGGCTGTGCTCAAGGCAGTGAAACGGAGGGTGTACGTCCGATCGGGTTTCAGGCCGATCGGACGCGAGAGACCGATCAGGCTGGAGGTGGTGAAGGGCCGCATCTCCGATCCGGCGTGAATCTGTTCGGCCAGAGCGGCATCGGCCCAGTGGACGGCGTTGAGGAGCAGGGCGTGCGCGGCGCGACCCAGCGGAGGCACATCGGTCAGCGCCGTTAGCGGGCGCAGCGTGAGCACAGCGCTGAGCAGGGAAATGTCGGTCATGATAAGGCCCTTTGGACGTAGGATGTGGATGCCGGGCAGCGTCGGCCGTTGCGGGCGGAGTGTAGCACGGAAAAGACCGAAGATCAAAGGGCTTCAGACATTTGGTTGTCAGCCGGTAATCGGCATGCGCGGTTGTGGGCGAGGTGACCTTGCCTGTGTTGCGGTTGTGGGCGAGGTGACCTCGCCTGTGTTGCGGTTGTGGGCGAGGTGGCCTCGCCCCTACGACGCAATGCCCCCGACGTCGTTGCGTCGATGGCGACGCATCTAAATCTGCAATCTACAATCAGCAATCTGCAATCGACATGTGCGCCTGCGGGCGAGGCGACCTCGCCTGTGTGGGGGTTGCGGGCGAGGCGACCTCGCCTGTGTTGCGGTTGTGGGCGAGGTGACCTCGCCTGTGTTGCGGTTGTGGGCGAGGTGGCCTCGCCCCTACGACGCAATGCCCCCGACGTCGTTGCGTCGATGGCAACGTGCCCTCAATCGGCAGTCGGCTGATGCGCCACTTACCCAATGGCCTCTTGCAGTTCTTGCTGGCCGATAGCGTCCGCTTGATTCTCGATGAACTTCAAGTGCGGCGGGGCTGCGCCGCTCGAGTGTGTGTCACTCGACACCAAACATATCCTCGCCTGGGTGAAGGAGAACAATCCCAAAGCGTATGTGCCCGAACGCTACAACAACGCCAAACAACCGGTCGGCGATCCCGATTGTCGGCTCGGATGCAAACGCCGCCACAACCGCACGGCTCCAGCGCCCACGCCCACGCGGAATCCTGTGCCCGCTCACCAGACGAAGATCGGTGAATACTACTGGGGCTATGGCTCGGGTGTGGTCGTGGCCAAGGTCGGTGACCTGGGCGAATTTGTCATCGCCGAGATGACGCAGCCCTTCGATCACGGCGATGCCACTTACTTCTTGCCCCTGATGCAGCAGACCGAAGAACGGCTGGGCTATCGGCCGCGCTATGGCACCTTCGATGCGGCCTTCGATGCCTGGTACGTGTACGCCTATTTTTACCGCGAAAACGACCCGGAGTATGGCTTCGCCGCGGTCCCGTTTGCCGAGAAGGGCAACT
>CAZKBQ010000024.1:0-63788 GCA_964550855.1 uncultured Anaerolineae bacterium | reverse complement strand
TAGAACTCGTCGTAGGCCTTGGCCGGCGTGCGCATGTCGATGTAGAAGTTGTAGACCGTCGCGCCTGTGCGCTCATGCACGAGATGCGCGAACTTCAGGCTCTGCATGCAGCAGATGGCCGAGCAATAATTGTTGTAGTTGCGATCGCGGCTGCCCACGCAGTGAATGATGCCCACCGCCCGCGGTTTGGTCTTGCCGTCGCGCAGCACGATCTCGCCGTTGGTCGGGCCGGCAGCGTTGCTCAGCCGCTCAAACTCCAGACTCGTGTACACATTCGCCAGGCGGCCATAGCCGTAGTGCGGAATGCGGCGTGGATCAAACAGATCGTAGCCCGTCGCCAGGATGATGTTGCCGACCTGGATCGTGATCAATTCGTCTTTCTGAGTGAAGTCGATGGCGTTGGTCGGGCAGAATTTCTCACACGCCTTGCACGTCCCCTTCAGGAAGTACGTGCAGTTGGGCCGATCGATCACCGGGTACTTTGGCACGGCCTGCGGGAACGGCGTGTATACCGCCTTCCGATAGCCCAGCCCGGCCTCATAGACCTCGTCGATGATCTTCTTGGGGCACTTCTCCTGGCAGATGCCGCAGCCGGTGCACAACTCAGTGTTCACATAGCGCGCCTTCTGGCGAATGGTCACGGTGAAGTTGCCCACGTAGCCACTGACGCTTTCGACTTCGCTGTAGGTGAACAGCTTGATGTGGGGATGGCTGCCCGCGGTCACCATCTTGGGCGTGAGGATGCAGGCCGCACAGTCGAGCGTGGGGAAGGTCTTGTCGAACTGGGCCATATGCCCGCCGATTGACGGTTCGCGCTCGACGAGATACACCGGATAGCCGGCATCGGCGATCTCAGTGGCCGCCTGGATGCCGGCGATGCCGCCGCCCACCACCAGCGTCGCTTCGTTGATGGGCACGCGCAGCGGCTCCAGCGGTCGATTCTCGATCACGCGTTCCACCCCGCCCGAAACGACCGCTTTGGCCTTGTCGGTGGCCGCATTCTTGTCGGTGTGCACCCAGGACACCTGTTCGCGGATCGACACCAGTTCCGATAGATACGGATTCAAGCCGGCGCGCTTGGCAGCGCCCCGGAAGGTCTGCTCGTGCAGGTGCGGCGAGCACGCAGCCACCACCACGCGCGTCAGGCCCAGTTCCTTGATGTCTTTCTCAATCATCTCCTGGCCGAGCGACGAGCACATGAATTTGTAATCGCGCGAGACGACGACGCCGCGATCTTTGAGGCGTTGGGCCGCCCAGTCACGCACTTCTTCCACATCGACTGTGGCCGAGATGTTGGTGCCGCAATGGCACACGTACACGCCGATGCGTTCCTCGACCGGCTTCGATTGATCAAACAAGTGAATGGGCTGACTCATTAGCTCATCTCCTCATCGCCGGCATCGCGCGGCATGCGCGGCATGGGCAGACCCTCCGGCTTGCGGGGCCGTTTGGGCGGCGCAGACTCAATCGGTTCCGGCGCCTCCACCCCGATGCGGCCCAGCATCGCTTTCGCGCTGACAAATTCGCGACCAAAGCCCAGCATCTTGGGATCAAGCCCGAAGGCCAGGCCGATCAGCTGCGTGAAGAAAATGATCGGCATCTGGTAGTTGGTCTGGAAGTGGCGGTTCATCTCGCCCTGGTAGGCATCGACGTTCATCTGGCACATCGGACAGAGCGTGACCATCACGTCGGCCTTATATTGATCGGCGGAACTCACCAGCCGGTTGATCAATTTGTAGGCGGTTTCCGGGCCAATCTGCGTCATGTGTCCGCCGCAGCAATGGGTCTTCAGCGGGAAGTCAATCACTTCCGCTCCCAACACCTTCAGCAGCCGATCGAGTTCGTTGGGATACTCGGGGTTGGACCAGCGATGATCGTAGTCGGGGCGCGGGACCATGCAGCCCAGATACGGCGCAACGCGCAGGCCCTTGAGCGGCCGCACCACCTTGGCCTTCACCGCATCCAGTCCAATGTCGTTGATGATCACGTCGAGCAGGTGGCGGATGTCGAGTGTGCCGGGGTCATAGTGCAGGCCGCCTGCCGCCAGCGCGGTGTTGACGTTCTGGCCCAGCACCGGCCGCTCGTTCATGTAGAAGTCGGCTTTGGCCAGATTCAGGTAGCACGCGCTGCACGGCGCCACCACGGTGTGCGTGCCGTCGGCCTGTTGATAGGCCAGCGCCAGATTGCGCGCGATCAGCGCGTAGGCGGGTGTCAGGCTCAAGCCCAGATACTCGGTGGCGCCGCAGCAATTCCAGTCGCGAATCTCTTCCAGATGGAGACCCAGCGGCTCGTTGATCGCCATCAGGGATTCGTAGTAGGCCTTGGCGCTGCTCTCCATGGAACAGCCGGGGTAAAAGAGGTATTTGTCGCTCATGCCGCCTCCTCCACTTGCTTGGCGCGCGCCAGGATGGCGTGCAACTGATCGATCTGTTCGATCTTGCGCGGCGTGATGTCCATGCGCTGCTTGGTCAGCATCCCCAGGCCCATCGGCGCCATGCCCGGCAGCCGCCGCTTATGGTGCTTCAAGTAATAGCGAGTGGCCAGGCCGAATTCGTAACTGCGACCGTAGGTTTCCACCATGTCGACAAACGTCTGGGAGAAGTCCGGCGCAGTCGAATCTTCGTACAGTTTGGCCTTGATGGCCATGCTCTTCAGCGTGTACATCACGTCGGCGATATGGACGCCCTGTGGACAACGGACGACACAGTGGTAGCACGACACGCAGATCCACGGCGTGTTGCTCTTAAGGGCCTCCTCGCGCATCCCGGCCCGAATCATGGCAAACAACATCCGGGGCGTGTGGTCCATGTCTTCCGAAGAAGGGCACGATCCGCCGCAGGTACCGCACTGGATGCACATCTCAAGGCGAGACACACCGGCGGTGCGTGAGCTCACCTCCTCCAGGAAGCGGAGGTTTGGATTCGCAGGGTCAAACTCTTGGTTCAGCGGCTCGTGAGTCAAGGGGCACCTCCTCCAGAATTGAATAGACGGCGCTGGTAAAAATAGCGCGCGGTCTCAACCCATTGTCCGGGCTAAGACCGCGCCAGAAGTCTTTCATTAAACAGATCGCGGGCCAGTTTCACAGGCACCACCTCATGTTCGCGGCGAACGTTTGCCACTCGGCAAAAGCATGATTCATATCATGGTAAGCGGTCGATAAGTTATGCTATATATTTTCATTCAATGTCCCTGCAAGCGAGTGACATATGTCATTCCGTCCTGCGAGTACCGTCACCATGTTATGACAATTTGTGAAAATCAGAGCAATCCGTCAAGCGATGACACGCACGCCTAAACCCCAACGGCCAGGCATGTCACCGTATCCAGCACGCCGGGCAGCGTGCGGATCTCTCTAACGATGATATAGCCAATCGAGTTGAGATCAGCCGCTTCCACTTGAGCAACCGCATCAAACGGGCCAAACGTCACATCGGCCGCGGTAACGCCCTGAACGCGCCGCATCATGTTGACAACTTCGGCAGTCTCGCTGGTCTGGGTGCGAATCAAAACATAGGCCTTCATGCCAACCTCCTGAGTCACAGGATCAGACATACATAAGCTATATGACGGTCACACGGCTGATAGTGATGTTTGTCACGAAATTTCCTGATTTTACTCCGCCGCCCGACCCGTCAAATCAACTCTTGCTTTTTGTCATTCGACCGTGTATGATTGTCTCGCTATGACACCGGCCGTGAAGATCGCTCCATCCATTCTGGCGTCAGATTTCTCTCGCCTGGGCGAACAAGTTGCGGAAGCCGAGGCGGCTGGCGCAGATTGGATTCATGTCGATGTAATGGACGGTCGGTTCGTGCCCAACATCACGCTGGGGCCGGTGGTGGTTCAGGCGGTTCGTCGCTCAACCCGATTGCCCCTTGACGTCCATCTGATGATCGTCGAGCCCGAGCGGTACGTGGAAGACTTTATTGCCGCCGGGGCCAATCGGTTGACCGTCCATGCCGAAACGTGCCCGCATCTGCACCGCACCGTCCAGCAGATTCGAGCGGCCGGCGCCAAACCGGGCGTGGTGATCAATCCGGCCACACCGCTGGCCGCCGTTGAAGAGATCCTGCCGGACATTGATCTCTTGCTAATCATGTCGGTGAATCCGGGCTTCGGGGGCCAAACGTTCATCGAGGGCAGCGTCGGCAAAATCGCCCGCGCCCGTGCCCTGCGTGATCAAGTGGGCAGCACGGCTGAAATCGAAGTGGATGGTGGCATTGATGCTCACACCGCCCCGCGCGTGGTTGCGGCCGGCGCGACGGTGTTGGTGGCCGGCAGCGCCATTTTCAGGTACCCGGGGGGCGTGGCCGCCGGTCTCAGCGCGCTGCGCGGCGCGCTGATGTGATGGATCAAAAACGCCGGCTCGCGGGAGCCGGCGTTCATGACGATAAACGCAACGCTTACTTGGATTTGTGGAAGGTCTTCAGGCACTGGACGCACACATGCACGCGCTTCGACTGACCGTTAATGACCAATGTCCGCTTGATTACGTTGGGGCGGAATTGGCGGTTGGTGTGGCGCTTGGAAAAGCTGACATTGTGTCCGTATTGAGGGCCTTTGCCGCACACTTCACATTTTGCCATCTGACTCACCTCTGATGCGAAAAATAAGCGCGTCACGTGACGCGCATCTGGTCAAGCGGGGGCAATCTTACCACAGCGCCGCCATTGGGTCAAGCAGGGAGCCGGCCGATAGCCTCACATGAGGGGTAGCCTATGACGACAGACAACGCTTTGGGTCGTATCGAAGTGTCACCGACCGCCGTGGCCACCATTGCGGCCAATGCCGTCACCCAGGCCTATGGCGTGGTGGGACTGGCAGCCAAAAACGCCACCGATCAACTGATTAGCCAGCTGACCGGCGATGTGCATCGTGGAGTGGACGTACGCTTTGTCGAGAATGAAGTCGTGATCGATCTATACGTCATCATCGAATACGGCACGCGCATCGTCAGTGTGGCGCACAGCGTGCAGAACCTGGTCAAGTTCAACGTCGAGAAGGCGCTGAACCTGCCCGTGGCGTCCATCAACGTCCACGTGCAGGGCCTGCGCGTCAGCGACAACGGCGGCTAGCCAATTCTCTGGGGAGATCAAATTCGTTGTCACCGGAACCGCGTCGCGTCAGCGACAACCTCTTGCAAGTGGATGGCCAGGGTCTGAAGCGGCTGATCGAAGCCAGTCTGGCTTGGCTGCGCTATCACCAGCCGGCCATCAACGCGCTCAACGTTTTTCCCGTGCCCGATGGCGATACTGGCACCAACATGCTGCTCACCATGCAGAGTGCGTGGCACGAGATTGAGCATTCGCCCGATGAAAATGCCAGCCACATCGCGCAGTCCATCGCGCACGGCGCGCTGATGGGCGCCCGCGGCAACTCGGGCGTCATTCTCTCACAGCTGTGGCGCGGCTTCGCGCGCGGCCTCTCTGGCAAAAAAGTCTTCGGCGCCGTTGACCTGCCGGTCGCCATGCGCCTGGCCAGCGACACCGCCTACAAAGGCGTACTCAAGCCGGTCGAGGGCACCATCCTCACGGTCTCGCGCGCCGTGGCCGAGGCCGCCGAACAGGCCGCGCAGGAATCCAATGATCTTGTGCACGTTCTCGATTTCATGGTCAAACAGGCGCGTGAAGCGGTGGCCAACACCCCCAATCAACTCGAGATCCTCAAACAGGCTGGCGTGGTCGATTCCGGCGGCCAGGGTCTGACTGTCATCCTGGAAGGCATGCTGCGCTACCTGAACGGCGAGTCGGTGGAGGCCGATCGGGTGGTGGAAGCCGCCGTGGATCTGGCGCATGTCCCGGCTGATGCCGCGGTCGATGCAGGTGATGTAGCCCAGGGCTACAGCTATGACGTGCAGTGCATCATTAAAGGCCACAACCTCAACGTCGAAGAGGCCCGCGCCCAGATCGCACAGCTGGGTCTGTCCACGCTGGTCGTGGGCGATAGCGAAACGATCAAGGTGCATGTGCACGTACCGCGTCCCAGCGCTGTGCTGGCCTACGCCGAGACGCTGGGCCGGCTGCACGATGTCGTCATCGAAGATATGGCGGCGCAATATCAGCAGTTTTTGCTGGGACGCTCGTCGCCGCCCATTCAAGCGCCCGGCTACAATCTAAAGGCGGGCGACATCGCCACGCTGGCCGTCGCGCCCGGCGCGGGGCTGACGCGCGTCTTCCAGAGCCTGGGCGCCACTGCCATCGTACCCGGCGGCCAGACGATGAACCCCAGCACGCAGGACTTCGTGCAACTCTTGGACGCCCTACCCACCGATCGGGCTTTGCTGCTGCCCAACAACAGCAATGTGATTCTGGCGGCACGGCAGGCGGCCGAACTATCCAAGAAACAAGTATTGGTCGTGCCCAGCAAGACCATTCCGCAGGGCATCGCCGCGATGCTGGCCTTCAACGAGCAGCGCGATCTGGAAGCCAACGCCCGCGCGATGGAGGCTGCGCTCAAACACGTGCAGACCGGCGAGGTGACCACCGCCACGCGCTCCGTCGAATTCAACGGCCTCAAGGTCGAACAGGGGCAAGTCATCGGCCTGCTTAACGACGAACTCACGACCGCCGCTGCGACCGTGGACGAGGCGGTGTGGGCGCTGCTCGATCAGATGGGCGCTGACGATCTGGAGATCGTCACGCTGTACTTTGGCAACGGTCTCAACGCCCAGGCGGCCGAAACGCTGGCGCAGGCCATCCGCGAGCGGTATCAGCAGTTGGAAGTGGAAGTCGTCGAAGGCGGCCAGCCGCACTACGATTACATTATCAGCGCCGAATAAGCTCGTATCCCAAAACCAACCGAGTGATCGATTAACTGTCATATGTCCCGCGTTCACGTCATCACCGATAGCACTGTTCACTTTACAGATCCAACTTTTCCGCAGCGATTCGACGTAACCGTCGTGCCGCAGACCATTCAGTTTGGTCGGCAGATGTACCGCGACGGAATCGATCTGGACACGGAAGAGTTCTTCCGCCGTCTGCCACATTACGCCACGCTGCCCACCCTGCATCCGCCTTCGGTGGATGTCTTCCGCGATCTGTATGCCGAGAAGATCAGGCAAAACAAGCAGATCTTGTCCATTCACGTATCGGGCAAGATGAGCCGCACGGTGGCCATGGCCCGCCAGGCCGCCGACGAGTTTCTGGGCGGCAACAAGATCGCCGTCGTCGATTCGCTCACCACCTCCATCGGGCTGGGCCTGCTGGTGGAGGCCGCCGCCGAGGCGGCCGAGCGCGGCGCCAGCCTGGACGAGATCGTCCGCATCGTGCGCGGCATGATCACGCACATGTACGCGGTGTTTTTTGTGGAAAGCCTGGACTACCTGGAGCGTAATCAACGCCTCAGCAAATCGCAGGCCGTGTTGGGTACCATGCTGGGCATCAAGCCGTTCCTCACCATCGAGGACGGCGAGATCATCCCCATGGAAAAAGTCCGCACCCGTGAAAAAGCCATCGACAAGCTGGTGGAGTTTGTATCCGAGTTTTCCAACATCGAGCGCGTCGCCATCATGCAGAGCGGCCAGCAGCCCACCGAAGACACCCGCCTGCTGCTGGAACGGCTCGAGCAGACTTTTCCCGGCCAATACTTCCCGGTGATGACCTACGGCTCCGGGCTGGCCTGCCAGATCGGGCCGGACAGTCTGGGCATTTTCATCTACGAAGGATCCGGCAAGGAAAGCTAAATCCGTCGGGCCGCGGGTGGCGCGCCATGCTTCGGCGCCGGCGGCTCGCTGCCCGTCAGCCATTATGATCCGCATCGTTACCGATTCCACTGCCGATGTGCCCGCGGATTTCGTCCGCGAATTGAACATCGTCGTGGTCCCCGCGCACGTGATCTTCGGCGAAGAATCCTACAGCGACGGCGTCACCATCACGCGCGACGAGTTTTACCAGCAGTTGGCCGTTACCGATCGATTGCCCACCACCTCAACGCCCAGCGCCGGCGAGTTCGCCGAGGTCTATCGCCAGATCGGCGGCGACATCCTGTCCATTCATCTGTCGGCCAAGTTGAGCAGCCTGTACAGCACGGCCTACGCGGGCGCGCAGCTGGTGCCCGAAGCGCGCGTCACTCTGTTTGACTCGGGCAGCCTGGCCATGGGCATGGGCTGGCAGGTCATCGCCGCCGCGCGTGCCGCGCAGGCCGGTCATTCGCTCGACGAGCTGCTGCGGCTGCTGGCCGATATGCGACAGCGCGTGCGCGTGTACGCCGGTCTTGATACGCTGGAATTCCTGCGGCGCAGCGGCCGGGTGAGCTGGGCGCGCGCCCGATTGGGCCAGCTGCTGCACATCAAGCCGCTCGTCGAAGTGCGCGATGGCGAAGTGTTGGCGCTCGATCGTGTCCGCACCCGCCGCGCCATGATCGACCGTCTCAAGCAGCTGGCGCTGGACCTTGGCCCCGTGGAGCAGCTGGCCGTGCAGCACACGCGCGCCGCCGCCGACGCCCGCGCCATCGCCGCTGAGCTCGCGGCGCAGCTGAACCTGCGCGAGCCGCCCGTGGTGTGTGAAGCCACCACGGCCATTGGCACACACGTCGGCCCCAACGGCCTGGGCGTCATCGCCGTGAAAGCGGCCGGTTGATTGCAGCCTGCGCCCGTCCCCCCTACCGCTTGAACCGACATCGGTTATAATGCACTCATCACCCCGGCAGCGAGTTGATCAGAGCTCGCTGTGCGCTGAGAACAGTCATGCCCAATCAGTCGTCCGCCTTCGAAAAACTCTACAAGATTCTTAAACTGGAAGCCGACACCGGCTATCGCGACAAGGCTATGATCGGCGGGCTGTCACAGTTCGCGGCGCGGTGGCAGCCCGAGGCCGGCGACGACGCCGCCGTCCAGCAGATCGCGGCCATCTTGCGCGATTACAGTCAGCTCAAGCCGGTCGATCCACGCCGCCTCGCGATCAGCCGGATGGTGCAGCTGATGGGCTATGCGCCCATCCGATCTGAACCCGTCGAGGCCGCGCCCGAAGCGCCCGGCCGGGCCGATCAGCCGCCACCCGGCCCATCGGCCGCGCCGACACCGCCCGGATCGATCACTGAAGATCAATCAATCGATCAACATGAAGAGCCGGCGGCTGTTCCACCTCCGATCGAGCCAGCTGCGCCTACGCAGCCTGCGCCGCCAGCCGCGCCACGCCCGCAGCCGCGACCCGAGCTTCGCGACGCGCAGGGGCAGCCGTTGGGGTTGGAATCGCCCGTCAGCGCCATCAGCGGTGTCGGCCCGGCCACCGCCGAGAAACTGGCACGGCTGGGTGTCAACACCATCCGCGACCTGCTCTGGCTGCTGCCGCGCCGATACGATGATTTTAGTAATCTCAAGCCCATCAACCGGCTGGATTACGGCGACGAAGTGACGGTCATGGGCACGGTCTGGGAAGCCGGCCTCAAACGCACACGCGGCGGCGCCTCGGTGTTCAACGTCATCCTCAGCGACGGCTCGGGCACCATTCAATGCACCTGGTTCAACAATGAATACATCGGCCGCAGCCTGCAGCGCGGCATGCAGATCGTCGTCAGCGGCAAAGTCACCGAGTACAACGGACGGCTGACCTTTGCAGTACCCGAATGGGAAAAAGTGGACTCCGAATTGCTGAATACTGCCCGCATCGTGCCCGTCTATCCGCTGACGGAGGGACTGAGCAACCGCACCCTGCGCAAGATCACCAAGCGCGTCGTCGATTACTGGGCGCCGCGTATCGTCGACGAACTGCCGCCGGCCGTCATTCAATCGGCCGGCCTCATGAGCCTGCCCACCGCGCTGGCCCAGGCGCACTTTCCCGACTCAACTTCCAGTCTGGAAGCGGCGCGCAAGCGGCTGGCGTTTGATGAACTGTTCATGCTGCAGCTGGGCATGCTGCGCGTCAAACAGCAGTGGCACAGCGAAACGGGCCGCGCCTTCAGCGTTGATCCGGTCTTGTTTGCGGCCTTCGTCAAGACCCTGCCCTACGAACTCACGCCCGCGCAGCAGCGCGTCATTGCGGAGATCGTCAAGGATCTGGCCGGCAGTCACCCCATGAGCCGCCTGCTGCAGGGCGATGTCGGCTCGGGCAAGACAGTGGTGGCCGCCAGCGCCATGTTTCTGGCCGCGCAGAGCGGTTGCCAGGCGGCGATCATGGCCCCGACCGAGATCCTGGCCGAACAGCATTTCAAGAGTTTGAGCCGGCTGTTTGAACCCATCAATGCGCGCGGCCTGCCCCACCCGATCGGCGTTCGGCTGCTGACCGGCTCCACGCCCGCCGCCGAGCGCGAGACGATCCGCGCCGAAATCGCCGACGGCACCGCCAACGTCGTCGTCGGCACACACGCGCTGATCCAGGACACCGTGGAATTTCACGATCTGGCGCTGGCCATCATCGACGAGCAGCATCGCTTCGGCGTGACGCAGCGCGCAGCCTTGCGTCAAAAGGGGCGTACCGTCAGCCCCCACGTGCTGGTGATGACGGCCACTCCCATCCCGCGCACGCTGGCCCTGACGCTGTACGGCGATCTCGATCTGTCGGTACTTGATCAGATGCCGCCGGGTCGGCAGCCCATCGAAACGCGCGTGCTGCTGCCCACCGAGCGCGAGCGCGCCTACGGCTTCATCCGCGCGCAGGTCGAACAGGGCCGGCAGGCCTACATCATCTGCCCGCTCGTCGAAGAATCGGACAAGATCGAGGCGAAGGCCGCCATCGAAGAACACGCGCGGCTGCAAAAGCACGTCTTTCCGCAGTTCAAGTTGGGGCTGCTGCATGGCCGCCTGAAGCCCGAGGAGAAAGAGGCCGCCATGCGCGCCTTTGCGCAAAACGAGACGCAGATCCTCGTATCCACCTCGGTGGTCGAAGTCGGCGTCGATGTGCCCAACGCCACCGTGATCATGATTGAAGGCGCCGAGCGCTTTGGGCTGTCGCAGCTGCACCAGTTTCGCGGGCGCGTGGGACGCGGTCAGCACAAATCGTACTGCCTGCTGCAGGCCGACACCATCGCGTCCGAAGTCAGCGAGCGCCTGCGCGCGGTGGAAGCATCTACCGACGGGTTTGTGCTGGCCGAAAAAGACCTGCAGCTGCGCGGCCCGGGTCAGTTCCTGGGCACGCGACAAAGCGGCCTGCCTGATCTGGCGGTGGCTGCCGGCCTGATGGACGCGCGTCAGATCGATCTGGCGCGGCGCGAGGCTGAAAAAGTGCTGGAAAGCGATCCGGATTTGATCCAGACCGATCATCTGCGGCTGGCCCAGCGGCTGGCGGACTTCTGGCGCAGCGGTGCGGGTGATCTCAGTTAACCACTCTTCTTAAGGAGAATCATGACAACTGCCAAGGCAGGCGACACAGTACAGGTTCATTACACGGGCCGACTGGACGACGGCACAATATTTGACACATCGGTCGGCAGCGATCCGATCGAGTTCACGCTGGGCACGCATGAAGTCATCGCGGGTTTTGAGGACGGCGTCACCGGCATGGCGGTGGGTGAAAGCAAAACCATCACCATCCCGGCCGATCAGGCCTATGGCCCGTACGACGACGATCTGGTACTGGTTGTGGAGCGCGGGCAATTTCCGGCCGACCTTACGCCCGAAGTGGGCCAGATGCTGAAGCTGCAGCAGCCCACCGGCGAAGCAATCGACGTGATGATCACCGAGGTCACCGACGAGAGTGTGACGCTGGATGCCAAT
The DNA here is from genome assembly GCA_964550855.1 of uncultured Anaerolineae bacterium. Taxonomy (GTDB): domain Bacteria; phylum Chloroflexota; class Anaerolineae; order Fen-1058; family Fen-1058; genus JAGOBP01. The sequence continues at coordinate 52,138 of CAZKBQ010000024.1, read as the reverse complement.
CATCCATTGGCCGGCGAAACCCTGACGTTTGATCTGCAACTGACGCATATCGAGTAAACCGATCGGCGACCGAGTCTGGCCGCTCTGGTTCGTCGCCGGAGAGGAGGTCAGCCATGACCGAGTCGTTTGAAATCACGATCGTGCTGCCTGTTTCGCCGCAGCGCATTTACGCGGCGTGGCTGGACAGCGACGAGCACACGGCCATGACCGGTGGTGTCGCCGAGATCGATCCGCGCGTCGGCGGCCGGCACATTGCGTGGGACGGTTACATCACGGGTGTCAACCTGGAACTGGAGCCGGATCGCCGCATTGTGCAGACATGGCGCGCCGCCGACTTTCCGGCTGACGCGCCCCCATCGCGGCTGGAAGTTACTCTGGACGGTCTGGAGCATGGCACTCGCCTGACGCTGAAACACAGCGACCTGCCCGACGGATACGGCGACCGTTATCGAGACGGCTGGGCCGACAACTATTTTGAACCGATGAAGGAATACTTTGCGACCTAGCGCGGGCGGCGCCGCCGCGCCCGATCACATCTTCACCTCGTGAGGCTGACCTTGACCCGAGCCCTGTATCCTGCCACCTTCGATCCCATTCACTTCGGCCACATCGACATCGCGCGACGCGCCGCCGCCATCTTCGATGACGTGATCGTCGCCGTGTACGATCGGCCCATGAAGAACCTGTTGTTCAGCACCGACGAACGGCTGAGCCTGACCGAACGCGCCCTGAGCGATGTGCCCAACATTCAGATCATGCGCTACAGCGGCATCACCGTGGAGTTTGCGCGGCAGGTGGGCGCGCAGGTCATGGTGCGCGGCTTGCGCGTCGTCAGCGACTTCGAATTGGAGTGGCACATGGCGCTGACCAACAAACTGCTGGCGCCCGAAGTGGAAGTGGTGTGTCTGATGACGAGTCAGGCCTACGCCTTCTTGAGTTCCAGCACCGTGCGCGAAGTGGCGCTGCTGGGCGGCGATGTCAGCGCGATGGTGCCGCCGTTTGTGGCCGAAGCCCTGCACCACAAGGCCATCGAACGCTCCCGCGACCCGGTCAATCAGCCCGTGCCCATTACGTCGCTGCGCGACTAGGGCCGTACAGTGCGCGTCATTGTTTTGCCGACCGTCGGCCTGCGCCGACGCGACCCTGTCCACGCAGAGCCCGCCCTGAGCCGGCGAAGGGTGGACGTTCAGCCGACGGCTCCAAAGGCGCGCTTTCAATCGCCAGCGCTTTGACGCGCACACGGGCCGTCAACGTACTTGCATTTTTCGCCAAAGTGTAAGACACTGTAAAGCGAACTTCACTGTTGCGAGGGGCGGTTATGGACATCCTGCACCTGATCGATCGACTGGAAGCGCTGTTAAACGAGGGCACGCACCCGCCGCTGAGCAAACGCGTCATGATCGACGAGCAGCACGCCTGGGAAATCATCGACCAGATGCGCGTGACGATCCCCGAGGAAGTGAAAAAGGCCAAGCGCATCACCCAGGAGCACGATCGCGTCATCGCCCAGGCCAACGAAGAGGCCGCGCGCATCATCGAACTGGCCAAAGAAGAAGCCGAGCGCCTGGTCGCCGAACACGAGCTCGCCAAAGCGGCGCAGACTCGCGCCAACACCATCATCGAGCGCGCCCAGCGTGAAGCCGAAACTCTGAAACTGGACGCGGATGACTACACTGTGCAGGTCCTGTCCAAACTGGAAGAAGACCTGGCCAAGGCGCTGGGTGTGGTGCGCAACGGCCTGCTCAAGCTCAATTCCGACAAAGCGTACACCGCCGCCGGCGGCGGCACGCGCTCTACTGAAACCGCCCAGCGAGTATCTTGACACCCATCCCGCATCGGCTATAATTGCCGTTCGACTCTTTGGTCGGCCGACTCTTTGAAAGGATGTAAGCAGGTTCCATGACTCCACTGCCAAAACGAAAACTGTCCAAAGGGCGCAAGAACCGCCGTCGCGCGCACTACAACCTCAAGCCCACGACGCTGGAAATGTGCCCTCAGTGCAAGGAACTCAAGATGCCGCACCGGGTGTGCCCGAACTGCGGCACCTACAACGGCGCGCAGGTCATCGACGTTCAGGCGCGCGCGGATCGCAAGAACCGCAAGAACGCCGCCGAGTAATTGTCGCACGGGGCCGAAGTCCATTTCGGCCTCGTGTTGCGTCTCGCGGACGGCCTCCCGCAGAGCTCGTCAACCGCGTGACCCGGCCGCCTGCGGGAGGTTCCTTTTCCATCTTGTATAGGGTGACAGGTCATGACCGACAAGATCGCGTTGCTGTTTCCCGGCCAGGGCTCGCAATTCGCGGGCATGGGCCGGGAGCTAATCGACACGTATCCTGAAGCCCGCGCCATCTTTGCCCAGGCGGATGATGTCCTGGGCTTTGCCTTGTCCCGATTGTGCCTCGACGGCCCCGAAGCCGAACTCACGGACACAGTCAACGCCCAGCCGGCCATCCTCACCCATAGCATCGCGGCGCTGCGCGTCATCGAGACGCACGCTCCACACGTCCGGCCCCACTTCGTCGCCGGCCACAGCATGGGAGAGTTTGGCGCGCTGGTGGCGGCCGGTGCGCTGACGTTTGAGAACGCGCTGCGCCTGGTGCGCGAGCGCGGCCGCCTCATGAAGATGGCCGGACAAGCACAGCCCGGCGGCATGGCCGCCATTCTCAACCTGCCGCGCGACGTGCTGGACGAAGTCTGTGCCGAAGCCAGCGCCGCCACCGGCCGACCGGTGCAGGTGGCCAACGACAACAGCCCCGGCCAGATCGTCATCTCCGGCGACAACGCCGCCCTGGACACAGCGATGGAACTGGCCAAAGCGCGCGGCGCCAAACGCGCCATCAAGCTGGCCGTCAGCATCGCCGCGCACTCGCAGTTAATGACGCTGGCCGCCCGCTCCTTCCGCGGCGAACTTGACGCGATCCCGTTTGCGCCGTTTAACGTGCCCGTCGTCGGCAACGTGTACGCCCGCCCGATCGATCTGGTGGACGTTCGCGATGAACTCGAAGCGCAACTCACTTCGCCGGTCCGCTGGACCGAAACCGTTCAATATCTGGCCCAACAAGGCGTTACCACCTGCATCGAAGTCGGCCCGAAAGATGTGCTGGCCGGACTGGTGCGCCGCATCGATCCAACCCTCACCGCGATGAGCGTGGGCGATCCCAAGGGCGTGCAGCTTCTCCTGGAAGCGTGAAACCATGGATGCGACAGTTTCTCCGTTACGAATCGGCTTCATCGGCCTGGGGCTGATGGGCAAGCCGATGGCCGGGCATGTGCTGACCGCCGGCTACCCGCTCACCGTACACAATCGAAGCCGGGCCGCCGTCGATGAGCTGGTGGCACAGGGCGCGCAGGCCGCCGATACGCCGCGCGAGGTCGCCGTCAACAGCGACGTAGTGATCACCATGCTGCCCGACTCACCCGATGTGGAAGCGGTCGTCACCGGCCCCGATGGCTTGTTGGCGGGCGCGCGGCCCGGCCTGATCCACATCGACATGAGCACCATCGCGGCCACCACCACCCGCCGGCTCGCTGAACTGGAAGCCGAGCACGATGTGAAGCATTTGGATGCGCCCGTCAGCGGCGGCGATGTTGGTGCGCGAAACGCCACGCTCACCATCATGGTGGGCGGCGACGAGTACGCCTTTCTGGCCTGTCGCCCGATCTTCGAAAGTATGGGCAAGCGCATCACCTACATTGGCCCCACCGGCTGCGGACAAATCGCCAAAGCGTGCAATCAGATCATGGTCGCCGCCCAGATGGTGGCGATGGGCGAATTGCTGGTGATGGCGCAAAAGGCCGGTGCTGATCCCGAGAAGGTGATCGAAGCGATCAAGGGCGGTGCGGCCCAGTGCTGGACGTTGGATACCAAGCCGCCGCGCCTGTTTGCCGGCATTCGCACGCCCGGCTTCAAGGCATCCATGCAATACAAAGACCTCAACATCGTCATGGACATGGCCAAAGCCTATGGCGTGCCGCTGCCTGCCACCGCCGTCAACACCCAATTATTCAACGCCATGGTGGTGGATGGGCTGGGCGATTTCGACAACTCGGCCGTCATCAGCGTGCTGGAGCGGCTGGCGCAGATTCGCCTGAAGACCGGCGATCAACATTAGAGCGTGCGAGCCATTTGACATCGGGAGGTTGGTCATGCAGTTAGCGGGGAAAATCGCCGTGGTCACCGGGGGAGCGCGAGGCATCGGGCGCGGAATTGCGCTAGAATTGGCGCGGCGCGGCGCCAAAGTCGTGGTCAATTACAACTCGCGGCCGGACGCCGCCGACGAGGTGGTGCAGCTCATCAAGCAGGCCGGCGGCGAAGCTGTCGCCGTGCAGGCCGACGTGAGTCAGGCCGACGCCGCGCAGCGGCTGATCAAGGCGGCCACCGACTTCGGTGGACGGCTGGACATTCTGGTCAACAACGCGGGCACCACGCGCGACATGCTGCTGGCGATGATGTCCGAAGGCGATTGGGACACCGTGATGACGGTCAATTTAAAGAGCGCCTATCTGTGCAGCAAAGCGGCGCTCAAGCCGATGATGCGGCAAAAGTATGGCCGCATCGTCAACATCACGTCTGTGTCGGGCATCGCCGGCAACGCCGGGCAGACCAACTACTCGGCGTCAAAAGCGGGGCTGATCGGCTTCACGAAAGCGCTGGCGAAAGAAGTCGGCCCGCGCCAGATCACCGTCAACGCCGTGGCGCCCGGCTTCATCCCCACCGATCTGACCAGTTCGCTCCCCAAAGACCTGCTCGACGGCGCGGTAAAACTCACACCGCTGGGCCGGCTGGGAACCATCGAGGATGTAGCCAAAGCCGTGGCTTTTCTGGCATCCGATGACGCCGCTTACATCACCGGCCAGGTGCTGGCGGTGGATGGCGGCATGGTGATGTGATTGAAGCGGAGCGCAGCCATGTACGAAGAATCACGCGGCACCATCACAATCGCAACCAACGTGTTGAACACCATCGCGCGGCTGACGACCCTGGCGGTGCCGGGCGTGGCGCGCATGGGCACCAGCGGCCAACTGCTGCAGGCGCCGGGCGGCGTGCTGGTGCGCGTGGCCGACGGGCGCGTGAAAGCCGACATCTACGTCGTGGCCCGTTCCGAGACCAATTTCTTTGAGTTGGGGCAAAAGATTCAGCACGAGGTATCGCGCTCGATTCAGGAGATCGTGGGCATGGAGGTCGAGGCGGTGAACGTCCACGTGCAGGACGTCGAGTATGCGGCGGCGGACGCCAAAACCGCCGACACACGGTGAAACACCGGCGACGAGCGCGGGGCGTGGCGCTCAAAGTCCTGTACGAACTGGACACCACCCAACATCAACCCGGCACCGTGCTGGCGCAGCGACTGGCCGAAGAGGCCCTGCCAGCCGAAGGCGAGGAATTCGTCCGTCGTCTGGTGACAGGCGTGTTGAGCCGGCGCGCTGAGCTGGATCAGCTGATCCACCGCTACGCGCCAGAATGGCCGATCGAGCAGATGGCCGTGATCGATCGGAATGTGCTGCGCATGGCGATCTACGAATTTGACGTGGCGCGAATCACGCCGCTCAAGGTGGCCATCAATGAAGCGATCGAACTGGCCAAGACTTATGGCGCCGATAGCGCGCCGCGCTTCATCAACGGCGTGCTGGGGTCGCTGGCCGAGCCGGCGGGCGGCCACAAGCAACCCTGAAAACACGGCGCGGCATGGAATGCGGGCATGGAAATCTTTGGAGTTGGACCGTTTGAACTGGCGCTTATTGCGCTGATTGCCTTTATCGTGCTGGGGCCGGAACGGATTCCGGGGGTGATGCGTCAGCTGGGCCGCGCTGTGCGCCAGCTGCGCAACTGGACGCAAGAGATTACGCGCGAATACGGACAGGACATTCAGGAAGTGGCCGCCCCCCTCAATGAAGTGCGCGAGGAACTGCGCAGCGTGCAGCGCGATTTGACCCGTGCCGCGCGTGATGTCATGAGCATTCCGCCGGCCAATTCCGGCCCGACTCAAACCATCCGGCCGCCGGCATCGGCCAATCCACCCGCCGACCCGCCCGCGGCACAGCCCGGTGATTCGCCCACGACGACTTCCAGTCACTGAGCATGTTATGAGCCGCCCCAACGACAAAACCATGCCTTTGATGCAGCATCTGATCGAGCTGCGCTCGGTGCTGGTGAAAGCCGTCATCGCGCTGGTGATCTGTTCATTAGCGGCCGCCGTGTTCACGCCGCAGATTTTGGAATTTCTCATCGCCCCCTACGGCCAGTCGCTGCAGACGATCGATCCCACCGAAAACATCTCCATCTTCCTGCGCGTCTCGCTCATGTCGGGCGCCATCCTGGCGATGCCGATCTTCGTTTACCTGTTGTGGTCGTTCATTGCGCCCGGCCTGGAAGCCAAGGAAAAGCGATACGTGCGCTTGCTGGTGCCCGGCGCCACCGTGATGTTTCTGTTGGGCGTGGCGTTCGCCTGGGGGTTGATGCTGCCGGCCGCCATCGGCTTCCTGTCCACGTTCCAATCGGAAATCTTCAAATCCGACTGGCGGGCTGACTCGTACATTCCCTTTGTCACGTCACTGATGTTCTGGATCGGCGTCGCGTTTGAAACGCCGCTCATCGTCTTCTTCCTGGCCAAGCTGCGGCTGATTACGGCGCGCCAGCTGCTGCGCGCCTGGCGTTATGCCATCGTCGCCATCGCCGTGGTGGCCGCGATGATCACCCCCACTGTCGATCCGTTCAACATGGCGCTGGTCATGGCGCCACTGATCCTGCTGTATTTCTTCAGCATTCTGCTGGCCCGATTGGCCTGAACTACCCGGCGCGGCGCGTCCGTGCTATAATAACGGCCTAAAAGATTCATGGTGCGTGGCGCGCCAACTTAGCGGGTGTTTCGCGCGCCGTGATGAGCATAGCAAGTGTCATTGCCGGCAGGGCACAGCGGCAATGACATTTTCTTTTCCCTGTGCCCGACACCCATCCCACCACAGGAGCAGTCAATCATGAGCAAGACCCGGATCCTCATCATGGGCGCCGCGGGCCGCGACTTCCACAATTTCAACACCTATTTCCGCGACAACGACGCCTACGAAGTGGTCGCATTTACGGCCACGCAAATCCCCAACATCGACGACCGCCGCTATCCCGCCGCCCTGGCAGGCCGGCTGTATCCGTCGGGCATTCCCATCTACCCGGAAGCTGAACTGACCAATTTGATCAAGCGTCACCAGATCGATCAGGTGATCTTCGCCTACTCCGACGTCAGCCACGAGACGGTGATGCACAAGGCCTCGCAGGCGCTGGCGGCCGGCGCAGACTTCCGCCTGATGGGGCCAAAGTACACCCAGATCAAGTCCGTCAAGCCGGTCGTCTCCATCGGCGCGGTGCGGACCGGCGCGGGCAAGAGCCAGACCACCCGGCGCGTGACACAGATCCTCAAGGAGCTGGGTTATAAGGTCGTGGCCGTGCGCCACCCCATGCCCTATGGCGATCTGGTGAAGCAGGCCGTGCAGCGCTTTGCCACCTACGCCGATCTCGATCTTCACGATTGCACGATCGAGGAGCGTGAAGAGTACGAGCCGCACATCGATCGCGGTGTGGTCATTTACGCGGGCGTCGATTACGAAGCCATCTTGCGCGAAGCTGAAAAAGAAGCCGACGTGGTGGTGTGGGACGGCGGCAACAACGATCTCTCATTCTATCAGAGCGATCTGCATATCGTCGTGGCCGATCCGCACCGCCCCGGCCACGAAGTCTCATATCATCCCGGCGAGGCGAACCTGCGCATGGCCGACGTGGTCGTCATCAACAAGATCGACACGGCCGATCTGGAGCCGATCGCGCGCGTGCGCCGCAGCATCATGACCGTCAACCCCGGCGCCACCGTGGTGGAAGCCGCCTCGCCGATCTTTGTGGATGATCCGGCCGCCATCAGGGGCAAGTCCGTGCTCGTCGTCGAAGACGGGCCCACGCTCACGCACGGCGAAATGGCCTACGGCGCGGGTGTGGTGGCCGCCCGACGCTTCGGCGCCGCCGAGATCATCGATCCGCGTCCGTACGCCGTCGGCTCCATCGTCGAAACGTACAAGAAATATCCGACCACCGGCGCCGTGCTCCCGGCGATGGGTTACGGCGCGGAGCAGATGCGCGAGCTGGGCGAGACGATCAACAACACGCCGTGCGATCTGGTGATCGTCGCCACTCCGATCGATCTGCGGCGCGTCGTGGAGATCAACCGGCCCACGCAGCGCGTACGCTACGAACTGCAAGAGATCGGCCAGCCCACCCTGACCGAAATCATCGAGGCGCGGTTGGGGCGTAAAGCGTAACGGCCGGCCAGCGGTGATGCGCCCCGCCGAAGTCTCGCGGGGCGCATCACTTTCATCACGACCGGGAGCACCGTATGGACAAACGCTGGACGCGCGAAGAACTGATCGCCGAGTTGGATACCACGTGGGTGCACTATCCGTTGCGACTGGCCGCCCTGCCCCCGGCCGAGCAGGTGCAGTTCGCGGAACGGCAGGGCTGTCCGCGCCCGCAGGACGTGCTGGCCCACCTGGGAGCGTGGTTCGAGGAAGCGGCGCGAGTGCTGCCGTATCTGCAGCGTGACAAGCGCCCGCCGCGCGATTACGCCGACGACGACCAATTCAACGCCAGAGTGCTGCACCGCTTTGAAACGGCGACGGCCGACGAAGTGGTCGCCTGGTACGAGCAGCAGCGATCGGGCTTGAAGCAGCGCCTGATCGACCTGACGCCTGAGGCATTCACTTCCAAGCGGTTGTATCGCTGGTTGGTGGGCACCCTCGTCGACCACTATGCCGAACACGCCCTGCCGCCCGCCTGACAGTCCGTCCTATCAGGAGAAATGATGAGCGAGCACCGACCGGCTTTCATCGTGCACGGCGGCGCGTGGGACATCCCCGACGCCGAGGTGGCCGCCCAGCTGGCCGGCTGCCGCCGCGCCGCCGAAATCGGCTGGGCGATCCTGTCGCGGGGCGGCCCGGCCGTCGATGCGGTGGAAGCGGCCGTTCGCTCCCTGGAGGATGATCCGGCGTTTGATGCGGGTGTGGGCGCCTGGCTGAATGAGGCCGGCGAAGTGGAACTGGACGCCATCATCATGGACGGCGCCACGTTGGAAAGCGGCGCGGTGGCCGCGGTGCAGCACGTGCGCAATCCCGTGTCGCTGGCGCGCATCGTCATGGAGCGCACGCCGCATGCGCTGATCGTGGCGCGGGGCGCAGAGCAGCTGGCGGCGGAACATGGCTTGCCGCTGGTGGATGAATCGGTCTTGCTGACCGGGCAGGAGTTGGCCCGCTGGCGCGCGATCAAAGAACAGCGGGATTTTTCGATGCGGGCGGCGTTTGGCGGCACGCCGCGCGGCACCGTGGGCGCGGTCGCGCGGGATCAAGCCGGTCATCTGGCAGCGGCCACTTCAACCGGCGGCACGCCCAACAAGAAGCAGGGCCGCGTGGGCGACAGCCCGCTCATCGGCTGCGGCTGCTATGCCGATGACCTCAGTGCGGCCGCATCGGCCACGGGCTGGGGTGAATCGATCATGAAGGTGGTGCTGTGCAAGACGGCGTGCGACGGGGTCGCCACGGGACGCACAGCTCAATCGGCGGCAAAAAGCGCGATCGGGTTGCTGGCCGGACGGGTGCAGGGTCTGGGCGGCATCATCCTGATCGATCGCCAGGGCCGGGTCGGCTGCGCGTTCAACACGCCCCGCATGGCGCGGGCCTGGATCGAAGACGGCCGGGTGTACGCCCGGGTGGAGGCCGGCCATTCATTTCTTACGCGCGACGAATCGTAGTACAATAATCCCGGCCGAGGGATCAGATCGCTCTCCCGCAGACTCGAAACAACAGCCAACCAGGGATTGCAACACCAAGTCGGACGCAACTGCGCCATCGCACTTGAGTCTGCGGGAGAGCCACCCAAACTTCAACCGCCGGCGCGTCAGCGCGCCGGCGGTTGTCGTCGGGCGGCCCAATAAGGGGACATCCTGAGCAAGCGCCGGCGCACGATGGGCCGCGTCAGCCGTCCGGCCAGGCGCTGGCCGCGCGCCGGGCGCGCCAGATCGACCAGGATGTCTTGAAAGGTGTGGCGCTGATAGTGCAGCAGGTTCTGGCTGTCGGTTGAATCAAGCCAATCGGTGCAGTAGGGACGCGTGGTGAACGCCGCTTCAGGCAGCGAGCCAATGCCCATCAGGCCGAGCACGCCGAATACGTAGTCCCGATAACGAATCTGGCAATGCGGCCCGCCCCCGATCAGCAATAGCTGCCCCCAGGCCTCCGGCACGCGCAGGGCGTTGGCCACCGCCAGCGCCGCGTCGGCGGCATGCATCACCTCGAAGCGGTTGTCCAGCGGAATGTCGAACATGATGGGATGCGGCGCGCGCAGCGCCGGCACGTCGCAAAAGCGCGCAATCAGCCACGGCAAGCCCGATTGACGCACCAACGCTTCACTCTCGGCTTTATGGCGGGTGTAATGATCCGTAATCTGAATGGGATCGGTCGCGCGGCGCGGCGGGGGCAGCTGCATGGTCGGCCCGAACAGATCGAATGACGACGCGAAGAAAATACGCGGCGGCACGGCTTGCGCCCGCGCCGCATCGAGCACATGGCGCGTGCCGCCCAGGTTGACTGCCTCGGCCAAATCAGGCTGCTCATTGCTGACGGGCGGCAGGATGGCGGCCAGGTGGACGATCGCGTCCACGCCCTGCACCGCCGCCAGCACGTCATCGGGCCGACGCACATCGCCCCAACGCGCGTCGATGCGGCCCAGAAACTGGCGCGAGGCGCGTTCGGTGCGCGGCAGACGCACCTCAAGCGTGCGAACGAGATGGCCCTGCCGCAGCAGTTCGGCCACAACCGCCGTGCCAATGTTGCCAAAAGCGCCGGTAACCAAGATGCGCATAATGCTCAACTCCTGCGCCGTCGCAGCGCCAGCGGCAGCAGCACCAACACCGCCAGCGGCCACACTCCGGCCAGATCACCGGGACCGCCGGGGCCGGTGCGCTGCGCCACACGCCGCAGACGCAGCAAGCGATAATCGCACGTGACAGCGTCGAATTGTTCGTCGGTCATGGTGCGTGCATTTACGCCGAATAGCGGCCCGGCAAAGCCGCTGTTGATGATGACCTGTCGCAACATGCGCCGCCGCAGAGCCGGCTCAAACACCTCCTCCGCCAGCGCCGTCCACCAACCGTCGGGCAGCCAGACTTCAATGCTGGGATTGATCTTGATGTTCTGATACCAGTCGGATATGCGGCCGAAGCCCGCCGTGCAATACAGGTCGCCGTCCACTTCCGCGTAGTTGACGGGCGTGCGTCGCCGCCGGCCCGACTTCCGCCCCATGTGCGTGATGACGAGATAACGGCCCAGGCCATGCGGCCAGACGTTCAACCAGGCACCCAGCCCCAGCCGCCACAGCAAGACCATGAACAGATTGAAGTACTTGAAACTCTGCCGTAGTTTGCTTTCGAGTTGAGGATTAAGGCTCATGAAGTCCACCTGAGGCCGATGACGATGATGCCGGCCTGATCGCTCAGGGCCAAGTATAGCGCCGCGTGGCAAGTTATACAAGACCCGATCGGATCACGCGCGTCCCGATCGTCCCCGCCTGATCGATGTGGTATCATACGCGCGGGGGGAACGACGATGAGCAGCAAATCTCCGAATCCTGGGTCCATCGGCTGTACGCTGCAACTGTTACTGGTGCTGGCGATCTTGATCGTCGCGTTTGTCATCGTGCAATCGTTCGGCCTGCCGGCCGGACTCAGCAGCCTGTTCAACGCGCCGCCCGTCACGCCGACCAGCATCGTGCAGCCGGCGGTGATCGATCAGATCAAACCGCTGGGCCAGCTGCACACCGCCAGTTATTTTCTGTCCACGGTGGTGGATACGCAGATGAAGATCGGCGCCTTGCAGCAGGTGCAGCGCGTGCTGCTGGTCGCCTGCGGCAAAGTGGACGGCGGCGTCGATCTGGCCAAATTGCAGCCGTCGGACATTCAGACGCTGGGCGAGCGGGTGATCATTCGTCTGCCCGCGCCCGAGCTCTTTACCACTCAACTCTTTGACGACCGCAAGTGCACTTACGTGGTCATGCGCGACGAGGGCATCTTGCTGCCGCCCAACCTGGTGCTGGAGACCGCCGCGCGCGAGGCGGCCGTCGCCAACTTCCGCGAGACGGCTTTGGCCAACGGCATCCTTGAGCAGGCGCGCACCAATGCCGAGGGCGAAATCCGCCGGCTGTTGAGTCTGGTGAACTATCGGGATGTGCAGTTTGTGCCGTAATGAGCAGCGAATGATGAGTATTGCGTAATGCGTATTGCGTATTGCGCCTTATGCATGACACAATCCAGACCACGCGAGGTTGCGTTTATGGCTGACCCCTCCTTCGACTTCGGCGGCGAGATCGTGTGGCGGCCCACGCCCGAGCAGATTGAGCACAGTCGCCTCAAACACTTCATGGATCGTTACAACCTCAAGACGTTCGACGAGCTGATGCGCCGCTCCACCACCGACCTCGAGTGGTTCTGGGACGCGGTGCTGCGCGATCTCGACATCGAGTTCTACGAGCCATACGCCAGCGTCGTCGATCTGTCCAAAGGCGTCGAATGGCCGCAATGGTGCGTGGACGGCGTCATGAACATTGTCCTCAACTGCCTGGACAAGCGCGTCGGCACGCCGCTGGCCGACAAAGCCGCGCTGATCTACGAAGGCGAAGACGGGACGGTGCGCACCCTGACGTATGGCCAGCTTTATCGGGAAGTGAATAAGACCGCCAACGCGCTGCGCTCGATCGGGCTGGGCAAAGGCGACGCCATCGGCCTGTTTATGCCGATGATCCCGGAGATCGTCATCGCCCTGCTCGCCATCGCCAAGATCGGCGGCATCATTTTGCCGCTATTTTCCGGCTACGGAGAGGTCGCCATCGCCTCACGTCTGATCGACGCCGAAGCGAAAGCGCTGTTCACCGCCGACGGCTTTCAGCGGCGCGGGCAGATCGTCCGCATGAAAGACACCGCCGACGCGGCCTGCGCCCACGCCCCCACGCTCAAGCACGTCATCGTCGTGCAGCGCGTCGGCGTCGAAGTGTCGATGTTCGCCGCGCGCGACAAATGGTGGCACGAACTCATCGCGCCGCAGTCCGACGAAGCGCCCACCGAGCGCACCTCGACCGAAGACCCGCTGATGATCATCTACACATCGGGCACGACCGGCAAGCCCAAGGGCGCGCTGCACACCCACTGCGGCTTTCCGATCAAGGCCGCGCAGGACATGGCCCACGGCCTGGATCTGCACGACGACGAAGTGCTGTACTGGCTCACCGATATGGGCTGGATGATGGGGCCGTGGCTGGTGTTTGGCACGCTGATCTTGGGGGCGACCATGCTGATCTACGACGGCGCGCCGGATTATCCCGCACCCGATCGGCTGTGGGCGCTCGTCGAAAAGCACCGCGTCACGGCGCTGGGCATTTCGCCCACGTTGGTGCGCGCCCTCATCCGTTACGGCGATGAACCGATCAAAGCGCACGATCTGTCGTCGCTGCGCAAGTTTGCCTCCACCGGCGAACCGTGGAATCCCGATCCGTGGTTGTGGCTGTTCAACACCGTCGGCGGCGGCAGGCTGCCCATCATCAACTACAGCGGCGGCACCGAGATCAGCGGCGGCATCGTCATGGGCAACTTTATGCTGCCGCTGAAACCGTGCGCGTTTTCCGGCCCGCTGCCCGGCATGGCCGCCGACGTGGTGGACGAGCAGGGCCAATCGGTGCGCAATCAAGTCGGCGAGCTGGTCATCCGCGCGCCGTGGATCGGCATGACGCGGGGCTTCTGGAAGGATCCCCAACGCTACCTTGAAACGTATTGGTCGCGTTTTCCGGGCGTGTGGGTGCATGGTGATTGGGCCGCCATCGACACCGACGGCCTGTGGTACATCCTGGGCCGCTCCGACGACACGATCAAGGTGGCGGGCAAGCGTCTCGGCCCCGCCGAAGTCGAATCGATCCTGGTGGCGCATCCGCTGGTCAGCGAAGCCGCCGCCATCGGCGTGCCCGACGAGATTAAAGGCCAGAGCGTGGTGTGTTTCTGCGTGCTGACGCCCGACGCACAGCCCGGCGAGCACCTGCGCGAGACGCTCAAGCAGCTGGTGGCCGACGAACTGGGCAAGCCGCTGACACCGAAGGACATCAAGTTTGTCAAAGACCTGCCCAAGACGCGCAACGCCAAAGTCATGCGCCGGGTCATCCGCGCCGCGTATCTGGGTCTTGATCCGGGCGATACCTCGTCGCTGGAGAATCCGCCGGCCGTCGACGAAATCAGACGAGCCACGTAACCGCAGAGCACGCAGAGCCGTTTGCTGGATCTGCCGCGACCTCCGCGCTCTCGGCGGTGAAACATTCAGGAGACTCGCACACATGGACTTTCAACTGACCGAAGAGCAGTATTATTTTCGACGGCTGGTGCGCGACTTCGCCGAAGCCGAGTTGAAGCCGCGCGCTCGTCACACCGATGAAGCCGCCGAGTTCAACTGGCCCGCCGTGAAGAAGATGGGGCCGATCGGCTTGCTGGGCCTCAACGTGCCCGAAGAATTCGGCGGCGCCGGCGTCGACGCGATCAGCGCCGCGATCGCCATCGAAGAGATCGGGCGCGGCTGCGGCTCAACCGGGCTGGCGATTGCCGCGCACAACGGGCTGGGCTGCGCGCCGATCGCGCTCTTCGGCTCCGAGGAATTGAAGCAGAAATTCCTGCCGCCGCTGGCGACGGGGTCGGGCAAGCTCGCCGCGCTGGCCCTGACCGAGCCGGGCGCGGGCAGCGATCTATCGGGCGGCGTGCAGACCGCGGCCCGGCGCGATGGCGACGAATGGGTGATCAACGGCAGCAAGATGTGGTGCACCAACGCCAGCATCGCCGATGTGATCGTGACGTTGTGCCGCACCGATCGATCGGGCGGCAGTAAAGCCCTGTCGTTGATCCTCGTGCCGACGAATACGCCCGGCTTGATCATCGGCCCGGCGGAGAAGAAACTGGGTCTGAAGGGATCGCCCACGCACGCGGTGACCTACAACAATGTGCGCGTGCCATACGAATATCTGGTCGGCCAGGAGGGCCACGGTCTGCATCACACCTTGCAAGTGCTCGACGGCGGACGCATCGGCATCGGCGCCTTGTCGGTGGGACTGGCGCAGGCGGCATACGAAGAAGCGATCAAATATGCCAAAGAGCGCCGCACCTTCGGCGTGCCCATCGCCCAGCACCAGGCCATTCAGTGGATGATCGCCGACGCGGCCACGCAGATCGACGCGGCGCGGCTGCTGGTCCATCGGGCCGCGTGGCTCAAGAGCTGCGGCCAGCCCTTCACCAAAGAGGCGTCGATGGCCAAGTTGTTCGCCAGCGAAACGGCGGAGAAGGTGTGCTTCAACGCCATCCAGATTCACGGCGGTTACGGCTACAGCGCGGAGTATCCCGTGGAGCGCATCTACCGCGATCAACGCCTGATGACCATCGGCGAGGGGACCAGCGAGATCCAGCGCCTCGTCATCGCGCGGAATGTGCTGGCGTGACGATCGATCGGACCTCGGAGGTTTCCGAAGTCTCAATCTGACGCGTCGTCAGAAAAGCTGGGGCAGCCGATGGGTGTTGCCGTCGAACTCTATTTTGACGAAGCAGGCGAACAGCGCATCCGGGATTTGATAAGGACGGCCCCGTCTCTATGCGGGGCATCAACAGGGAGGAGACATGAAAAAAGCGGGCTTGCTCTTCATTGGTATGCTGACCGGCGCAGTGCTGACGTTGTCAATGGTTTTCATGGCCCCCGGTCGGAGTCTGTCGGCCGGGCCTACCAGTGCCAACCGCGCGGCGGCCCGGTCGCTCACAACCGGGCCTTCAAGCACCAGCACCCCGATTCCCCCATCGTTAGCCGGCGCAGACGACGAGAAATCGCCTCCCCCCGAGCCCGGCGCGGGCGGGCTTCAAGTGAACGCCCTGCCGACACCCGTTCCCGGCGAGACCCTGGTGTACTTTGTCCCGACAGACAATGACGCCACGGCCACAGTGTTATATCTGTATAACACCGACACCGTCACTCACGTCGTCGCGCTGCGCGGCTTCAGTTACAACGGCGTGCTGGTGTATTCGCTCAACATCAGTGTCGGGGCCGCCAGCTTCTTACGGCTGGCCAGCGACGCGATCACGGCGTCCCCCCCACCCAGCTGGGCCACACCGGCGCCCCTCATCACCAACTTCACCGACTTCACCTACTTTGCCAGCCTCTCCCTGCCCAAAGGCGTCAAAGTCGAGGGCTACACGCTGTTCAATCCCGGGACAGGCGTGATCGATCCGCGCGCCGATCAGGGCGCCACCCCCTTACGCTTCAGCACGGATCCCGCCACCGTGTTCCTGCCGACGACGCGAAACAGTCCATAGCCGACCCGCCCACGCGCCCGCCAGACCCAGCACCGTCAGCGCGGTGATCGCCAGGCCGATGCGCCCCGTGACCGGCTCAAACTCAAACACCACGCGATGCGATCCGGCCGGCACCCGCACCGCGCGAAACGCAAAATTCGCCGGATAGATCGTGACGGGTTGATCGTCGATCAGCGCGATCCAGCCCGGATAGTACACGTCGCTGATCACCAGCATGGTCGGCGCAGAAGTTGTGACGGCCAACTCCACCCGATCGGCTTTCACGGCCCCAAAGGCCAGCGTTTTGTCGGCGCCCGCCGGCCCCAGCGTGAAGTCCTCCGCGCTTTCGATCACCACCGCCTTCGACGGATCAAACTCCGGCGCGTGGATGGCCGCCCAGGCGCCCTCACCCGAGCGCACGATCTGCGCGTCGTCGATCAGCAGCGCGCGCGGCAAAGCGCCGGTGTTCAGATACACATCGATCTGCGGATCGGCGTTGAACACCGGCACGAACGACGCTTCGCCGGGAGGATCGTCCTTGTTCGCCAGCACATACTTGGCGCCGAGGAAGTTGTACAGCGCCGAGCCACGATTGCCCATCCCGCCGCGATACGTCTCGTAATTTGCCAGCCCCAGCGGATTGAAGATGCCGCCGATGTCGCTTAGCCCGTGCATCAAGGCCGCGTCCGGCTGCCACGCGCGCGACGCATTCTCGATGCGAAACACATTGCCATCGGCGCGCAGGTAATCGATCACGGCCTGATGCTGATAGCCCAGGGTCGGATCATTGCGATCAATCTCAACCGTCGAGCCGAGCGCGATGAGTTCCAGCGCCGTGAGCAAGATCAAAGTTGAAGGCTGAAGACGAAAGGCTGAGACCAGCGCAAACGCCAGCAGCGTGATCGAGAAAACCGCCAGCGCCGCGACCAGCTGGTCCGGGCGGCCGACCTCGCCGCCTGAGGCAAAGGCCGCCAACAGGCCGATCACACCCAGCGCGCCGATCGCGGCCACCGGCTTCAGCCGGTTTAGGTCCACCAGCCGCGAATTCATTCGCGGCATGGCACGCCAGCGTTCATAGCCCAGCGCCGCCAGCGCCGCCAGCGAGAAATTCGTCAGCAGGCTGAAGCGCGCCGGCACACGCAGGCCGTTCAACACCGGCAACGCGTGAACCAGTGAATAGATTGGCGTGTACCGACCCAACGCGATCAACAGGCCGATCAGCCCCAACCCCGCGAAGAACCACGCCGGATTCGATCGTTTGCGCGTGAACGCAAAACCCGCCAGCAGCAGCGGAATCAGGCCGACGAAACTCGTCTCGACCCGCGGCCACGCTCCGATAAAATCGCGCGCTCCCCGGCCAAACAGCAGGGGCGAAAAGGTGGACGCCAAAGCGATCGGGGGCAGGCTGTACGCCGTCGCTTCGTCGTAAGATAAACCCGCTCGCAAGGAATAGCGCGTCATCTCCAGCGAGGGCAGCAGCTGCGCCGCGCTCAACCCAAACGCGACGATCAACGCCAGCACGGCCAGTCCCACCACGCGCCCCATCGAGTCGGCTTCCAGCCGACTTGCACTATCAGCCGTCGAATTCATTCGACGCCTTTGACGAGACGCCGCCTGCCCGACAATCTGCCACACTGCCACGACCACCATCCCGATCAGCGTGATGGCCGTCATCTGCGCGTGCCCCGCCAGCAGCGCCACCGCAAACACCACACCCGCTGCGATAGTGGCTCGCACCTCCCGGCGGGCCAGCCCACGCGCCAACAGCGCCAGTGCCAGCGGCAGCCACGCCGCCGCCGCGATCAAATTCAGGTTGCCGAGGTGCGTGATCATCACATCGTTGAACATGAACGCCACCGCGCCCAGCACCGCTCCCCCTCGCCCTATGGGCGAGGGGCGCGCTTCGCGCGGGGTGAGGGCCGGCCACAACCGCAGCGCCGCGTACATGCACGCGCCCGCCAGCCAGATATGGAAGATCACCAGACCTTCCATCACTTGATAGGTGATCTGTGGAAAGACCAAAAAGGCGAGGAGATTGATCGGGTACAGCACGCCCGATTGGTTATCCGCGAGAAAGGGCGCACCCGAATACAAATACGGATTCCACAACGGAATCGATCCACTCCTGATCGACTCCGCCGCAAACTGATACTGCGGCCACAAAAACGAGACCAGATCACCGCCGCCCTGCGGCAGCCACTGTCCTTGTAGAATCAACGGCCAGAAAAAAGCGAGCGTGATGATCGCGAGCAGCAGCAGCGCCAGCGCGTCACGCCGTCCGCGCTTGATCAGTGCCCTCACGGCTGCACCGCCACTTGGAATTCAAACGCAGCCGACTGCGGCAGGCCGGCCGCATCGATCACCGGCACGGTCGCCACGTCGGGCAGCGTGTACTGCCCCACGCGCAGCACGTAGTCGCCGTCCGGCAGATCGCCGGGCAAGTCCAGCTTGAATTCATACCCGATGATGTCGCCGGCCCGCCAGTATTGCGCCGGATAACCCGCCGCATCCACCTGCGCCCAACGCTTGCCCTGCGCGTCAAACAGCTGATTCGTCCATTGAAACGTCGCGGGCGGAGGCAGGCTGTCCACCCGCACGTACTCCATCAGCGTCGCGGTCTGACCCGGCTCGGGATTGCGCGCGGTCAGCCGCATCACGCTCACGCCGTTGGCCCAGCGTGCCAGCGGAATCGCCGACGCATCAAACTCGATCGAGGCATATGGCGGCGCGGCGTAAATTTCGGCGGCCTGCTCGCCCGCGCGCAGCACCACCCGCCCGATCGGCTCGCGTCCACCCGTCGGGCGCGGCATCGCCTGATCGGGCAGGAAATCGATCTGGATGGTTGTGTCCTTCGGGTACACCCGCGCCGCGCCCAGCGCATCCACACAGCGATGCGGCACCTCGCTCAGTAGAAATGAAAAGACCGCCGGATACTCATCCACGGCCGGATCGACGCCGCGCGTGTTGACGATGATCTCCGCCGCGCCGCGCTCGTTCAGCGCCTGCACGGCCTCGCGCGCAATTGTCTCGGTGTACCCGATCGGCAGGCCCGCCCCGCCGGGCGTGGGACGCGACGCCAGAAACGCCTGCAAAACCAGCGTGTGCTGCACCTGCACGGCCGCCGTCAACAGCAGCGCTCCGGCCAAAACGATCTTGGGCCACTGCGGCGCGCGCGCGATCAACCAGCCGATCAACAAAAACTGAACGGGATACAGGATGATGAAGTAATGCGGATACACCGGCGTGCGATGGCCGAGCTGCGCTGCCACCGGCACGATCAGCCACGCGGCCAGCCACCAACCGATCGCGCCGCGCGGCGACCACGCCCGCCTGATCGCCGATCGGGCTGCGTCGCTCAGCGCCAGCAGCAGGCCGATTACAACGAGCGCGCCTTCGAGCCACAACAGCCCGTCGGCGGCGATGATCTCCGCCCGATAATTCTCGTATTCCTGCGGCCCGGCCAGCGAATGGATTTCTTCGCCCGTCGTCGTGATCCACGCCAGGTGCAGCGCCTCGCCGTCCACGGTGGCGGGCCGCGCCAGCATCGCCGTCAGGCGCGTCACGCTGGGCCAACCGCGCAGCCCGTCAGCGATGAGGAACGGCGCAAACGCCGCGGCGACGAGCAGCCCGGTCACGATCGCCGCCCGCCACTGCACGCGCCTCACAAACGCGACGAACCACGCCGCGCTGACCGGGATCAAATACACGCCGGAATAGTGCAGTTGAATCGCCGCCGCCAGCATCAGACCGTGGCCCAGCAGCGACCAGCGCTTGCCTTCGACGAAGGCGCGATAGCCGAACCACGCCCACAGCACCACCAACGGCGGCAGCAGATCCTGCGCCCAGACTTTGCGCGAATGGATGATCGCCCACGGCGACACGGCAAACAACAGCGTCGCGATCAAGGCCGCGCTGTTGGAATGGAACACCTTGCGCGCCAGCCCGTAACACGCGAGCACGGCCAGCCCATTCAGCGCCGCGATGAAGCCCGTCGCCACGATCGGGCTGGGCGATACCGCGTACGGCACAGCCAGCAGCCACACCGCCAGCGGCGGATTGACCACGCCCACCGACGAGCCGATGCCCGTCAGCGGAATCTGGCCGTGCCGCGCCATGTCGTAAGCCAGTTGCGACAGGTGCGCTTCGTCGAGTTTGAACTCAGTCCATTCGAGGTGGTTGAGGCGCAGGTACGCGGCGAGGAAGAGCAGCACCGCCAGCAAACCGAAATGCGCCAGCCGCGCAGCGCGATCACGTGTGGACATAGCGAATGGTCAACCGGCGCAGCACCGCACGCCGCAGCCCCCACGTATCGCCGTGCCGCGCGTGCGCGATCCACGCCTGCACACGGACGCGCCACGCCGACACCGGCAGCGCCCGCTGCGAGACGCGCCGGCTGACGTCTTTCAAATAACGCCGCGCGTAAATCACTTTGCGCCGTTTGAGGCGGCGATGGGTGGGGTACACCGTGAAGCCCAAAAAGGGCAGGCCCTCGCGCACCGGGCGCGGCTGCGGCTCACGCTGGTGGATGATCAACCGCAGCGCGGCCAGACGCTCGATCAGCGCCGCGTGCCACGTCCGCAGGCGCGCCGGATCGTCGTCACAGACCACGAGGTCGTCCACGTAGCGCAGGTAGCCCGCCATACCCAGCCGCCGTTTGGCAAATTGATCCACTTCGTTGAGATAGACGTTGGCCCAAAACTGTGAAGTCAGATTCCCAATCGGCAGGCCGCGCGGCCGCGCCGCCGCCAGCAGATCATCACCGGGGAACCAGGCCATGTCGTATTCATCCGCCAGTACGCCCGCGCCCGACTGGAGGATCAAGTCGATCAGGCCCAGTGTGTCGCGGTCGTGAATGGCGCGCGCCAGAATGCCCCGCAGAATGGCGTGATCGACGCTGGGGAAGAACTGCACCACGTCCAACGGCATCACATATTTGAAGCGCCGCATGAACTGCGTGGCGCGATCCAGCGCGTGATGGGTGCCCTTGCCCACCCGATTGGCGTACGAATCGCCGATGAAGCGCCGCTCGAAGATCGGCTCGATCACCTGGCACAGCGCGTGATGCACCACCCGATCCCGAAAGGGCGCGGCGCTGATCAAACGCCGTTTGGGTTCGTGGATGTAGAACGAATGATAGGGGCCGGGCCGGTAGGTGTGGGCGCGCAGCTCGTCGCGCAGTTGAAGCAGCTCGGCTTCCAGGTTGAATTCAAAGGCCGCCACTTCGGACTGATGGCGTTTGCCCTGGCGCGCAGCGCGATAGGCGGTGTACAGGTTGTCGAAAGCGCAGATCTGATCGTACATGATCGCGGCGCCCCGCGCCGCGCCCGGAACGAGCCGGGACAGGACGCGGGGCTGTTCTCTATTCGCCCGGCGGCAGAGTCGCCACCGGCCAGGCAGCAGACGCGCCAGTTCTCGTGGGCACTGGCGCCGCATCCATAAATGCGGCGCATTCCGGCCCGGTCAACGCCGTTGAGTCATCGAGACCTGTAGGACGCACCGAAAACCCAGATTGTTGTTGCGATTGTCTGGGGTGTTCCTGTTGCGGTACGCGACCCGCGCGTTACGCGCTTCATTGTTCCAGGAACCGCCGCGTCTTCCGTCTGCCGCCCCGGAATGCCGCGAGTCGCCTCGCGGTTGATCCGCTCTTTGGGGTGGCCTGCAGGCCCGGCATCCCCTGCCGGGCCTCACCTCGCCGCAGTCAGCGGCGGCATGGGGATGCCGCCGCTACGGTATTGCCGCCGCTACAACATGGCCGTCGCTACGACGCGGCTCCGGTGGTCTTGATCCACCCACCCAGCAATTTGCCGATCTCCACCAGCGCCGCCGCCGCATATTCGTACTGCGCGCCGCTCAACAGCTTCAATTCCACACACAACCGCACGTTCAGGCGCAGCCGATCCAGTTCCAGGTCGGCTTCCAGCAGCACGCTGCGCCGCTTCTCGCCTGATTTGGTGGCCCGCGCGATCAGATCAAAAAAGCGGAAGGCGCTGTCTTCCACGCGCTTCGCCAGCCGAAAGCGCTCGCTCTTGGGGAATTTGCCCGTGTGCGCCAGCAGCCACAACAGCAGATCGTGCGTCTTCACAAAAATGGGCGACTGCGCCGCCGGTGGCGGCGCAGTTTTTGCCGGTTCAATCATCGGGCGCCATTATACACCATTGGATGACAGCTCCTTCGGATTTGAGTACCCGGCAGGCCGATAAGACACAGAAAATCAGAAGATCAGAAACCAGCAGATCAGGCTATGAGAGACTGGAGGACGCACCGAAAACCCAGATCGAAGTCGCGATTGGCTGGGGAGCCCCTGAAGCGGAACGCGACCCGCGCGCAACGCGCAACAATGCCCCAGGAACCGCCGCGTACGATGCGGTAATCGTCGGCGTCCGGCCGTTCTCTTTCTGCAAGGTTTTTGCTGTAAGGATAATCAAACGTCACTTGCGCTGGATCGCTCCCCCAGCGGCTGCGCGTCCATTCCCACACATTGCCGCTCATGTCCAGCGCCCCGCACGGCGCGGCGTTATCATACACGCCCACCGGCGTCGTCGTCAATACGCGCCCTTCCAGCGTGTTGGCCCGCCACTTGTCAAAGTCACCCGGCCAGGAGTAAGCCCTCACCCCCGCCCCCTCTCCCGTGCGCAAAGAGCCGCGCAGGGGCGAGGGGAGATCGGCGCGGGCGGCCTTTTCCCACTGCGGCTCATTGGGCAGCGTCACTTCCTGATCGGCGCGAATGCGCCCCGCCGCGCGCAGCACGGTAGTCAGCCATTTGCAGTAGGCCAGCGCCTCGTGCCAGCACACGCCCACCACCGGTTGATTCGCCCCGTTGAGATCGCGATCGTCGCGCCACGGATTGCGCGCACGGCCCAGGCTTAACTCGCGCCGACGCCAGTTGACTGTGATTTCCTCATCTGTGCGTTGGGCTTCCGCCAGCCAATACTCAACTTGTGCCGGAGACCTGTATCCTTGCTCCGGCCATTGCCGAATCCAATCAAGTTTATCTTTAGCCCAATCACGCCACCAAAACATCCAACTCGGCGGCTGCGCCGTGGCGACGTCCTCATGCCGCCATTCCCAACCCTGCGGCGTCCAGTATTCTTTAATCTCGTAACCTTTGGCCTTCACAAAACACTCGTACTCCGCATTCGTCACCGGGAACATGCCAATCGCGTAATCACGCTCGATCACGTCGCAAGTGTGTTCGGGCTTCTCGTCTGCATATTCGCTGGCGTCGTTGCCCATCGTGAACGGCCCGGCGGGCACGTCGCACCAGCGCGGTTCGATGAAGTCAACTTCGATGCGCGATGGCATGGGGATGCCATCGCTACGATCAGAAACCGTCGTTCCAGAAATTGCCGTTCCAGAAACCGCAGTTCCGGCATCCTCATGCCAGAACACTTCGATCACGGCACGCCCGCACGTCTGCTCATTGTCGATGCGCGGATCGCCCAGCTGGCCCAGCGCGCGCCCGGCCGCAATGCGCAGCGACAGCCGCGCCGCCGGGTCTTCAATCGCCGCCAGCGCCGCGTCGCGCCGCTCCACCATATCCAGCAGGCGCGTTACCACCGCCTTCCGCAGCGCCTCGGGCATCGGCTTCCGCGCCGCAGCCCGTTCCAGCACGCAGCGCGCGGCCAGCGGTGGATGCTCGGCCAGCACGGCGCGCACAAAAGCGTCGAAGTCGATGTCCGGCCGCGCCGCGGCGAACACCGTGGCCTCTTCCCAGCGCGTCGTCGGCGGGCCGCCCAGCGCCTGCCAGTCACTGTGAACAAACTTCCACTTCTCCCATGGAATGCGCCAGTGCTCGGTCTGCGGCCGGCCGTGCCGAAACTGCCACGCCAGCTCGCGCCCGGCAAAGTATTCCAGGATCAATTGGTGGTAGAACTTCACACGCCGGCCGCGTCCCGCGCCTTCGGACACCAGCAGGCTGGCCGCCTCGGCGCGGCGCAGAGCGTCCTCCGCCGAATGGCCCGGCCACTCGCCACAACATCCGCACGCCGCCTGCCACTCCACCGGCGTATTATCGCCCTCGCCCAGCATCCAGTAACCAAACGGCTCCAGCGCGTTTTTCAACTGTTCGATCTTGTCCGGCCCCAGCGCGGGCAGATCGGCCCGCTGGCCCTGACCATAGTTCAACCATTCGTCCACGAACCAATCGATCAGCGTGGCCCGATCGGCGGGCAATTGCCCCGCGTGCTCTTCGGCGTAATCGGTCAGCAGCCTCAACCAGAAGGGGTTGCTCACCACTTCCAGCAATTTCTCATCCGCGGCCAGTCGGCGCAGCACATCGACAATCGCGGCCTGACCCATCGGCTTTAGCCTCCGGCCCACGAAATCGGCGATGCGGGGCGGGTCCAGCGGCTCAATCGCCAGCCGGGGCAGATTCAGCCAGTTGCCATAGTCGGCCTTGCGGCAGGCGATCACGGCCCGGTTGCCGGGCACCTGGTTGCCGGGCGCAAACTGCCCCGCTGCCCGATCGAAAAACTGCACCCAATCGGCCACGCGATCGTCGCGCTCCGGCAGCTCGTTCAGGCCGTCGAGGATCAGCCACACCCGGCCTTCATCCAGCGCGCGTTCAAAGCCATCGTCGCCCAGCCAGCGCAGCCAGTGCGCGCGCAGAAAGTTCAGCGGCGATAGTTTCAACTTGGGGCGCTGCGTCAAGTCGCGCAGATCGTCCAGCGCCGCCTCACGATAGTCGCCCAGGCTGACGAACAGGGGCAGGCGTGTCTCCTCGCCCGCCAGCAGGGCGTTGAAGCGGTTGAAGGTCAGATGGCGCAGCGCCGTCGATTTGCCGCCGCCCGGCTCGCCCAGCAGCACCAGCGCCGGATGCGGCCCGGTATCCGCCCCGGCCTGCGGCGCTTGAACGGCCTCGACAATATCGCCAAACGTCGCATCGTGCTCAAACGGCTGCTCCGCCGAGGGGCGGTGCTCGCGCGAAAACTTCATCGCCAGCGGCACGTACAGCGGTTCGTCGCGCTCGGCGCGGGGCAGCGGCTCGTCGCGCCTCTGGGCCGCGCGCATGCGCCGCGCCAGCGACACAAAGTCATCGTAGGCCAGCTCGGGCGCGATGGTGCGGGTCGCCGCGTAAAACTTGTCGTGCAAGTCCGGGTTGAAGGCGCTGGCCGCTGTGAGGGCGAGCAGCCTCTGGATGACTTCCGGGGGCAACGGCGAGTTGATCTCGATTTTGGAGCCGCTGACTTTGTCGCCGCCGAACTTGTCGCCGGCCACGTTGTCGCCGCCCACCACATCGCCGCCCACCGCCATTATCCGGGCTAATGCACGGATCACGATCGGCAACAGGTCGGCTAATGCGGCCTCGTCAAAACCGGCCCGCGCCAACTCTGCACGATCGGCCTCGGACAAGTTCAACAGCGCCTGCACGCGCTCATCCGTCATGCGCCTTCACCTCGCACTCAATGTCATTGAACCTTATCAGAAATAGCAGCACGGGCATCCCCGTGCCCGTGATCCGCCGCATGGGGATGCGGCGGCTACGGTAATTCCGATAAAGTCTATTGAGCCAGCGCGTCGACCACGTCATTCCCGCGTGTTTTCGCCTGGCGCGCCCCCGCTTCGCGGATAGGGCGTGGCGGGAATCCAGGGGCTCAACGGCGAGTCATGTCAATCAGCGTTCTGGATGCCCGACAGCAGCATTCGGGCCTGACGTTCCGTTGGGCTCAACTTAATGACATTGACTCGTCACTCATCACTCATCACTCGTCACTCATTACTCGTCACTCATTACTCATCACGCCGTACGACCATGCCCCGCCTCCGTGCCCGGCGCGTCGCGCAGCAGATCGACGGCGTGGGGGAGAGCGGGCGCTATCGTTTCGAGGTTCTCACGCACGGCTTTGGGGCTGCCCGGCAGGTTCACGATCAGCGTGCGGCCGCGGAGGCCGCACACGGCGCGCGACAACATGGCGTGCGGCGTCTTCTGCAAACTGTCGGCCCGCATCGCTTCGGCCAGGCCCGGCGCTTCACGCTCGATGACGTCACGGGTCGCTTCGGGCGTCACATCGCGCGGCGCACAACCCGTGCCGCCGGTGGTGAAGATGAGATCGAGGTGCAGCTGATCGCACCATTCGAGCAGTGTGTCGCGGATGATCGATCGCTCATCGGGCACGACGAGTTCGATCGCCGCCGTCCACTTCAGACGCTCGATCACGAACGATCGGATCACCGGCCCGCTGGCATCGGCGCGTTCGCCGCGCGCACTGCGATCGCTGACGGTGAGAATGCCGACACGAGGTTGATCAGTCATGCGAAGGATTGGACGACGCGCGACGTTCTTGGATGCGCTTCATGGCCCGGATGAAATCCGGCCCGTCGTACAAATGAATCGGTTTGCCGCTTGCCCACTCGCGGGCTTTGGCAGTGAACGACGCCGTGGTAATGATCGCGCCCTGCGCCGCCTGTTCGCGCTGCATCAGCGCGAAGAAATCGCGCACCACCAGCTCGCCCACCGCGCCGCGCCACTGGCGGCACTGCACAATCCACTTTTCGCCGTTGCGAGCCGTGACCACCACGTGCGCGGCGCTTTCGCTCTTCTCACCCGTGCGCTGCGCCCGGTGCCCCAGCGCCACGTACAGCCCGGCCACCAGCGCCTCAAAGTCGGCGCGCGGCAGCTCAACCAGCTGCCGGATCTCGTCGGCCAAAGTGGGCGCGGGGGTGGTGGACATGATGGACGCTCACTCGCCGTTGTCGCCCGGCGGTTCGGCAGCGGGCGGATCGCCCAGCGCCACCACGCGCCGCCAGTCGCCGTGAATGCCGTCCTCGGACACGCCGTAATAAATGCGCAGCCGTCCGTCGAGGGTGCGCTGCGCTAGATCATAGCGCACCGCCCCGGCGCGGCGCGCACTGGTCACCAGCCCCAGATCGCCCAGCCATTTGATCGCAGCCTCGTCCACCGGGTGCTGCTCGTGCTGGCTGATGGCATAGTGCCACAACTTGCGCGCCGATTTGCGCGTCACGTTGCGCACCACGCTGCCGTTGCGCAGATCGCGCACGGCGTGATAGAGCGTGCCGCCGCGTTGTTCACTTTCGACGATCTCGACCCCGGTGCGCGGCGGAGCGACGGCTTCGGCCAACCCGATCGGTTCCGGCGGCTGAACGGCTACGTGTTCAACCGGCGGCTCAATCGGGCGAGCCGGGGCCGTTTCGGCAGCCGAAGGCAATCGGCGTGCCGGTTCCAGTCGGCGCTGCACCAGCGCCACGATCTCATCGCGCACCGCCTGATACGTCTCGGCTTCATTGCGCACGTAGATTTTGTTGTCCTCCACGGCGTAGGGCACATCGTCGCCGCGCGGCACATTGATCTGCAGCACTTTCACCTTGCCCGTGTCATGCACCGCAAACGTCACGTCGATGGGCGGCGTGATGAGCTTCTCCACCGCCGTGCGGATGGATTGCATGGCCTGTTTGGGATTGGCCACGCCCGCCGGCGCTTTGTGCACGTCGTCCGGCACGCCGATGAGGATGGTGCCGCCGTTGGTGTTGGCAAAGGCGCAGATGTCGTTGATTACGGCGCGCAGCCTGTTACCGCGCTGGCTGTAGCTGTCGTGAAACGACTGCGCAATGCTGGGACCGGCCTCGCGCGCGGCGCGCACCGCATCAAACGGCTCGGCGGCCTTGCCGTGAAACGGCCGCGTCAGCGTGAAGTCGTTGCCCTGAAAGACGCTGCGCAGCGCCTGAAAACTCACTTCGGACAGCATGACTTCGGTGATGCGCTCAAACGCGCCCAGGTTCTTGGGATTGTTGGGATCGCGGTTGAGGCGGTGCGAGTCGGAGCCTTGAATGCAGTGCATGCGGCGCGGATATTCGGGCTTGGAGCCGTTGAAGAAGGCGGCCGTGCTGCGCTTGCTCTTGCTGTCCAGATCAGTCACTTCCAGCGCGTGCAGATGCGGGTCCTGCGTATAGGCGATCTTGGTCTGCCCGCCGAAGTCCAGCCCGCGCATGGCGACGCCGTGGCTGGAGTTGACGTGCGCGGCGATGGCGATGCCGCCCGCTTCATGGATCAGTCGATACGCGGTCAGCACATCGGCGGTGGCGCCCACTTCCGTCGCGCCCAGATCGAGCTTGTCGGCGGGCACGTTCAGGCTGAGCAGCAGATGTTCGATGAGGCGCGGCGGCGTCGTTTCGGCGAAGATGCCCAGGATGTGAAAGCCGAACGTCGCCGTGAACTCAAAGCCCGGCAGGATGAGGATTTTTCGCCGCAGCCGGTGGTATTCGTCCAGCCGCCACTTCTCATCGGGCTGCAGCCGGCGGGAAGTTTCCAACCACTCGAGCTGTTCGATCTCGCGCAGCAGCTGCGCGTAACCGGCCACGCTGTTGTGATCGGTCAGCGCGATGATGTCCATGCCGCGCGCTTCGGCTTTGTGCAGGATGTCCAGCAGCGTAACAGAGGGTTCCTGAAAGTCGGATGAGGCCGGGGTGTGCAGATGCAGATCCATGCGCCGCCACAGTCCGGGCGCGGGCTGGGCCTGCGCGTCGCGTTTTTTGCGTTGCGCCATAAGCTCCAATCAAATATGAATCGTGAAATACAATAGACAGACAGGCGCGCGGCCTGCCTCAATTTCGCGGCGGGTTTATTGCTGCGCCGCGACCAGCTGTTGCCTGATCTCGGTCATGAGATCGGACGGCTTGAAGGGCTTGAGCAGAAAAGCGCTGGCGCCGGCCGTCAGACACTTCTCGCTCACATCCATGCCCGAGGTCATGATCACCGGCACGGCGCTCAGGACCGGGATGCGCTTGAGTTCCCTGAGAATCTCGATGGCGTCGATGTCGGCCAGGTGAACGTCCATCAAGATCAAATCGGGCTGCTCGGCCTGCGCCGCCGTCAGCACGTCTTCGGGCCGCGGGCAAATGACGCCATCGTAGCCCTCGATCTGAAACAGCGTGCGCAGCAGAGTCGAGGTGGCGCGGTCATCGTCGACGATCAGTATCTTGGGCACGGGTCGGCCTTTCTCAGCGCGAATGCTTGGAGGCCGCGCGATGCGTGCGGCGCGTTGAGGCCCGCCGGGCTTTGGTCTTGGTTGAGCCGTTGGCGCGTTTGGCGACCGACTTCTCCAGGGCGGCGTCAAACACCTGCTCCACCTGTTCAACCAGCACAAATTTCAGCGCGTCGCGCACTTCCGGCGGCAGATCGTCCAGGTCTTTTTCGTTGCGCGCCGGCAGGATGACCGTCTTGAGGCCGGCGCGATGGGCCGCCAGCACTTTCTCTTTGATGCCGCCCACCGGCAGCACCTGGCCGCGCAGCGTAATCTCGCCGGTCATCGCCACGTCGTCGCGCACCGAGCGCCCCGTCAACAGTGAGGCGAGCGCCGTGGCCATGGTCACCCCGGCCGAGGGGCCGTCTTTGGGTACCGCGCCCGCCGGAACGTGCAGGTGAATGTCGCTCTTGGTAAAGGTTTCTTCGGGCAGGTGCAGCTGATCGGCGCGCGACCGCACGTAAGACAGCGCAGCCTGCGCGCTTTCGCGCATGACATCGCCCAACTGCCCCGTCAGCTGAAAGCCGCGCCCGCCCGGCATGCGCGTCGCTTCGATGAAGATGATGTCGCCGCCAAACGGCGTCCACGATAGACCGGTGGCCACGCCGGGCACCTCGGTGCGCAGCGCCACCTCGGCAAAATACTTGATCTTGCCCAGATAGGCTTTCACATCGTCCGCGTCAATGGTGACGGTTTGAACAGTGCCTTCGGCGACTTTGGTGGCAAGCTTGCGGCACACCCGACCGATCTCCCGTTCCAGCTGGCGCACGCCGGCTTCACGGGTGTAATCGCGCACGATGCGTGACAGGGCGGCCTCGGTGAACGTCACTTCGCCCTGTCGCAGGCCGTTCTCTTTGATCTGGCGCGGAATCAGGTAACCCTGCGCGATGGCGATCTTCTCGTGCTCGGTGTAGCCCGACAGCTGGATCACTTCCATGCGATCGCGCAATGGGCCGGGGATCGCCTCCAGATAATTGGCCGTGCAGATGAAGATCACCTGCGAGAGATCGAACGGCACATCCAGATAATGATCACGAAACTCGCGATTCTGTTCCGGGTCCAGCACTTCCAGCAGGGCCGACGACGGATCGCCGCGAAAGTCCGACGTGAGCTTGTCCACTTCGTCCAGCATGAAGATGGGGTTGCGCGTCTCGACGCGGCGCAGCGCCTGGATGATGCGCCCCGGCATGGAGCCGATGTAGGTGCGGCGGAAGCCGCGAATTTCGGCTTCGTCGCGCACGCCGCCCAGCGACTGGCGGATGAACTTGCGGCCCATGGCCCGCGCGATGCTCTGCCCCAGCGAGGTCTTGCCCACGCCCGGCGGCCCCACAAAGCACAAGATCACGCCCTCACGTTCCCGGCGGATGTAATCGTGCACGGTTTCTTCGGGCGGCGTGCCGCCATCATCGGCTTCACCGGCTGCCTCGGCGGCCGCGCGCTCGGCCTTCAATTTGCGCACGGCCAGGTATTCCAGAATGCGCTCTTTGATGTCTTTCAGGCCGTAGTGGTCTTCGTCCAGCACGGCGCGCGCGTGCGCCACATCCAGGTTGTCCGGCGTGGTCTTGCTCCACGGCAGGTTGACCAGCCAGTCGAGATAGGTGCGGATGACGCCGTATTCGGCCGCCGCCGTGGGCAGCTTCGCCAGCCGGTCAAGTTCGCGCTTGGCTTCTTTGTGCGCCTCTTCCGGCATGCCCGCGTCCTCGATCTTCTGGCGGAGCTCTTCCACCTCGATCTGCTGCTCGTCGCGCTCACCCAGCTCTTTCTGAATCGCCTTCAGCTGTTCGCGCAGGAAGTATTCGCGCTGGACCTTTTCCATTTCGGAGTGGGCCTCAGACTGAATCTTGCGGCCCAGTTCCAGCACTTCCAGCTCTTTGCCCAGCAGCGCCACCACCTTGCGCAGTTTCTGCGTGGAGTCGTCGATCTCCAGAATTTCCTGCGCATCGCTCAAATCGATGCGCATGTAAGTGGCGATGGCATAAGCCAGCTGGCGCGAATCCTCAATGTTCAGCGCCACCGCCGCAATCTCGTCGGGGATGCCGGGCACCAGTTCCACCAATCGGCCGAACATCGCGCCGATGTTACGGCGGAGCGCTTCCACTTCCACGCCGGTTTCGGTCGTCTCCGGCGCCGGCTCGACGCGCGCTTTCAGGTACGGCGCGGTGGCTGTGAACTCGGTGATGCGAATGCGTTCCAACCCCAGCACCAGCAGGCGGATGGTGCCGTCGGGCAGACGCAGCAGCCGCTGCACCGCGGCAGCCGTGCCCACCGTGTAACATTGATCGGGTGTGGGTTCTTCAATCGACGGATCGCGGCTGGCCACCAGACCGATGACTTTTTTGTTCACCACCGCGTCGTCCACCAGCTGGATCGACCGGGCCTGACCCACGGTCAACGGCACCGCCGTCAGCGGATAGACCACCACGCCGCGCAAGGGCAGGATGGGCAGCTCGTCGGGCAGCGGAGACGCCAGCGCCCCGTCGGCGGCCGCGCCTTCAGATTCACCCGCCACCCCCCGGGCGGCTTCCAGGTTTTCGGCGCGGAAGATGTGATTGCTCAATGCGTTGTAATCAAGATCAGCCATAGAATTTCGATTGGTTCACCAGGTATTTTTCAGGGTGCGTTCTGATCCAGCCCGATCACGCGCCACGGCGTGCCCGGCGGCCAGTCTGCCTCGCTCGCGTCAGCCGGCTGCGCGGCTTATTCGCCTCGCCCCACGTCAACCACCGTCACGCGCCGCTGGCGCGCCTTGGGCAGCGTCACCACCAAGAAGCCGTCCTCGTAAACCGCCGTAATCGCCGCCGCTTCCAC
Source organism: uncultured Anaerolineae bacterium (assembly GCA_964550855.1). GTDB lineage: Bacteria > Chloroflexota > Anaerolineae > Fen-1058 > Fen-1058 > JAGOBP01. The sequence continues at coordinate 19,972 of CAZKBQ010000024.1, read as the reverse complement.
CGACCAGTGCAGATACACCTCGGTACGAAAATCGCCGTAACGCACTTCCAGCTGGTGATAAGCCACCTTGGGGCTGGGGTCGGTGCGTGTGCCGGTGACGATGAGCAGCTGATCGCGCAGGGTCACTGTAAAGTCCGCCTCGCGCATGCCCGCAATCTCCACCCGCACCACCACGGCTTCATCGGTTTCGTACACATCGGTGGGCGGCCGCCACGTCTGCGAGTGCTGCCAGACCACCCAGCGGCCCGGCGTCAGCGAATCGCGCCGCAATCGGTCGAGTTCCACTTGAAAGCGTTCGGGCGAATCGTGCGACTCATTGAAAATGAACGCCATAGCTACCCCCTGATGTTTCACAACCTGTTCGATTTTAGATTTTACCATACCTTGTGACTCTCCGTACGATCGCGTTTCGGGCGGAGTGCGCGTCATTGTTGTGCCGATCGACTCCTCCGGCGAATGAATTCGCATCTGGCGGGCGTGCGCCGACGAGACTCCGTCCACGCCGGTGGACGTTCAGCCCCCGGCTCCACCGGCGCGATTTCAATCGCCGGCACGCCGCCAAACTTTGACGTGCACCCTTTCAGGCGCAAACGGCCATTGAGCATTTGCCAAGCCTCCGGCTCTTCGGTACAATGCGGCCACTCTACTGGAGAACTAGGAGAAGAATGCCGAGACGTTATCGCTGGTTGTCCCTTGTGTTGATACTGACCCTGATGGCCGCCGCCTGCACGGCTTCGCCCACGCCCTCGCCCGACGTGACCGCGACGCCCAAACCGACCGGCGTGCCGCGCTTTGAGCCAGTGGGCTGCTGGTTCAAGGAACCAGCCGGTGAAGATGTGCAATGCGGCTGGTTGATCGTGCCCGAAGATCACGCCCGGCCCGACGGCCCGACCATTAAACTGGCGGTGGCCCGCTTCAAATCAGACAGCGCCAACCCTGCGCCTGAGCCGATCGTCTATCTGGAAGGCGGCCCCGGCGGCAGCCCGCTGCGCGGCCTGATCGGCCAGTTTGGCGCACTCTTCGGGCCGCTGCTCAAGAACAACGACGTCATCCTGATCGATCAACGCGGCACCGGCTATTCGCAGCCCGCGCTTGATTGCCCGGAATACGATCAGCTGGTGCTGGACACGCTGGACCAGAATCTGACGATCGCCCAGAGCGAACAGCTCGGCAACGAGACCATGCTGAAGTGCCGCGCGCGGCTCATCGCCGACGGCGCCAATCTGGCCGTGTACAATTCCGCGCAGAGCGCGGCCGATCTGGAAGCGCTGCGTCAGGCGCTGCAACTGGACAAGATCAATCTGTACGGCATCTCGTATGGCACGCGGCTGGCGCTGACCATGATGCGTGACTTTCCGCAGGGCATCCGCAGCGTCGTCATCGATTCGGTGCTGCCGCCGCAGGAAGACCTGTACGCTTCCACGATCACCAACGGCGCCAACGCCCTGAACAAACTGTTCGATGCGTGCGCGGCCGACGCCACCTGCAACGCCGCTTATCCCAACTTGCGGCAGACCTTTCTCGATTTGAAAGCGCGGCTGGACAAGCAGCCGGTCACCTTCCCCGTCACCGTTCCGGACGGCAGCAAGAAAGACCTGCTGCTCAACGGCGATGGCATGGTGTCGTTGATCTTCCAGGGCATGTACGCCACCTCCCTGCTGCCCTCGGTGCCGCGCATGATCACCGACATCCGCGACGGCAACTACGAGCTGGCCGCCGGACTGGAAGCCGCCCTGCTGGATCAGAGCAAAGACATCAGCAACGGCATGCACTATTCGGTGAACTGCGAAGAGGAAGTGCCCTTCAGCAATCAGGCCGCGCTCGATGCCGCCGTCAAGCAAAATCCCGATTTCGCCGTGCTCGGCGGCGACGGCACTTACGCGCTGTGCAAAGCCTGGGACGAACAGCCGGCCAAACCGATCGAGAACGAGCCGGTCACCAGCAGCATTCCCACGCTGATCTTCTCCGGCGGCTTCGACCCCATCACGCCGGTCGCGTGGGGACAGGCCGCCGCCAAGACCTTGAGCCACAGTTTCTTCTTTGAACTGCCCGCGGCCGGTCACGGCGCCAGCCTGTCTGAAGACTGCCCGCGCAACATGCTGATCGCATTTTTCAAAGATCCCACCGTCCGCCCGGACGATAGCTGCATCAGCACGACGCTGGGCAAGATCGCGTTTGCCGCGCCGCTGCGCGCCGAAGACATCACGCTTACCGACTTCACCGAGCCGCTCCTGGGCCTGACCGGCAAAGTGCCGGCCGGCTGGAAGTCGGTCGGGCCGGGCACCTACACGCCCAGCGGCAAGCAGACCGACACCATCGCGCTGCTCATGCAGGCCGGGCCAATCAAAGCCGACACGTTCCTGAACCTGATCAAACAACAGTTTGAGCAGGCCGGCGTCAAGGTCGATCTGCGCACGACCGGCACGCGGCAGGCCAACGGCCTCGACTGGACGTTGTACGCGACCGAGGCCTCCGTGCTGGGGGTGGATATTGCCGTGGCCGAAAAGGGCGGCCAGACGTACTTCGTGGTGATGCAGTCGCCGTTGAATGATCGCGGCGTGCTGTACAACGCGGTGTTTCTGCCGGCGGTTGACGCGCTCAAATCAACAGGAAAATGACCCGTGGATATTGACACCGCCTACCACCCTGAGCTGATCGATCCGAGTGTTTACGTTGCGGCGGGCGCCGTCATCGTGGGGCAGGTCAGCATCGCCGCCGATTGCAGCGTGTGGTTCAACGCCGTGCTGCGCGGCGACACCGACCGCATCGTCATCGGCGAACGCAGCAACGTGCAGGACAACGTCGTGATCCACGTCGACGCGGGCCGACCCTGCACGATCGGCGCGGGTGTCACCATCGGGCACAGCGCCGTGGTCCATGGCGCGCTGGTCGAAGACGACGTGCTGATCGGCATCGGGGCCAAAGTGTTGAGCGGCGCGAAGATCGGGCGCGAATCGATCCTGGGGGCGGGCACGCTGGTCACCGGCGGCACGGTGGTGCCGCCCCGATCGTTGGTGCTGGGCCTGCCCGGCCGCGTGGTGCGCCCGCTGACCGCCGACGAGATCGACACGATTCGCGCGACGGCCGAACGCTACGCGCGCTATCGCCGCGCTTACCAGAAACACTAAGGCGCGACGGGCTGCGTCGCGCCTGGTCGTGCTCACTGCGGCTGCACCGGTCGTCCGCGGCCGGTGCAGCCGCGCGTTTACCGGCAACCGTACACGGCGCACACCACCTGCGGCGTCACGTAGGCCTCGGTCAGCGCGGCCAGCACCAGCAGCGGCAGCACCACGAAGATAAACAGCTTCACAAAATCCATGATCGCCAGCAGCCAGTTTTCACCCAGCGTCAGGCGCGGATCGCGATTGACCAGCGACGCGCCGATGCGCAGCGCCGCCGCCGTGGCGATGAAGGCCGCCGGCAGCTCGAAGATGCCGTGCGGCAGCACAAACGCCGCCACAAAGGTGAGCGGATTCAACCCGGCCGCGCCCACGATGGGCGCGACCAGACCGATCGGGGCGATGGCGATCAGCAGCATCACAATCGCCAGCGCGCCAAACGAAAATACGCTCAACACGCCGGCCAGCAACAACGAGCCGGCGTTGTTCTCCAAAATCGCCAGAAACAGGCCGCGCTCGGCCGCGCCCGGCAACAGGGCCTGAAAATTCTCGGCGCTGAACGCATTGGCCCCCAGGCCGGACAAAGCGTCGCGCAGGGTGTGCAGCAGCTCAGGCGGCAGCGTCAGGCTGCGCGCCATCAAAACCGCCGCGCCGGTCGCCGCCGCCACGGCCACCATAACCGCCGTCAGCGCCCCGCGTTGCCGCCGCAGGGCAGCCGGCACCTGCCGCCGATAAACCTCGGCCAGCGAGAAGCAGCGCAGCTCCTCCGTGGGCGCTGCCGACAGCCAGTAAGCGCGGATCTTGGCGAAGGTGCCGCGCACACTCAGCTGATCGATCTCGCGGCCCAGCAGCTCTTCGCGGTTGAACAGGCTCAGCCCCATGCGGATCAAGATCAGCGCCACCACGACCAGGGCCAGCACGATGCCCCACATCACGTCATAGATCGCCATGAACATGATCACGCTCTCGGCTTGCACGAGCAGCGCCATGGGGATGATGATGAACGAGGCCAGCAGATTGGCCGCGCGCACGCTGGTGGCGCGGCTGGACACCACCACCGCCCCCGCCACCATGACCACGCCTTCAATCGTGGTCAACGACAGCACCTGCGCCAGCAGGATCAGCGGCGGCGTCCACCCGCGAAAGACAAGCAGACCTACTAAGTAGAAGCCGATGCCCAGATAAGCCGCGCCCAGCGCCGGGATCATCGACGCCAGCATCTTGCCGACGTACAGCTGGCCGTTGGTCAGCGGCGTCGCCAGCAGCGGCTCCAGGCTTTTGCGCTCGCGTTCACCCACAAACGCCTCCAGCGCAATGACCAGCGAGAACGAAATGGGAAAGAAGCCCACGATCATCAGCAGGAAGGGAATGATGCGCTCGCCAATGAGGGGCGTGTTGAAGCGGTTGACGAAGTTCTGCGCGACGTTGGCCGTAAACGTCATGATGACGGGAAAGACCAGCGTCAACAGCAGAATGGGCGTGACCATGCGCCAGTCGCGCAGCGTATCGCGCAGCTCGCGGCGGGTCAGCAGCCAAGTGCCCGTCCACCAGCTGCCGGCGGTCGATTGAGGCGTCGCGGTCGTCGTCATCGTCACGCCTCGTCGCGGGTCTGGCCCACCACCCGCAGATACACATCTTCCAGACTGCGCGGCACTTCGCTCAGCGTCACCACATCCACGCGCTGCTCCGACAACCAGTGCAGCAGCGGCGGGTTTTCATGCACCGGATCGTTGGCCCAGTAACGCACCCAGTCATCGCCCTTGCTCTCCACCGCCAGCCGCGCCTCCAGCGCGGGCAGCACGCCGTTGAGCGGGCGCGCAAAGCGCAGCTCCATCAGCGGCCGGCCCAGCAGCTGCGCCTTCAACTGCGCGGCCGTGCCCTCCACCACGATTTCACCGCGCCGGATGATGGCGATGCGATCGGCCATCATTTCAGCCTCGACGAGATTGTGCGTACACAGGATCAGGCAGCGCCGCCGGTCGCGCAGCTGCAGCAGCGCCTCGTGCACCAGCCGCGCGCTTTGCGGATCCATCGCCGAGGTGGGTTCATCGAGCAGCAGCACCTCGGGGTCGTGCAGCATCGATCGGATGAGGGCCAGCTTTTGCTTCATGCCTTTGGAGAATTCACTCAGCCGCCGATCGATCACCTCGCCCATTTCAAATTGATCCAGCAGCTCAGTCATGCGTTGGCGGCGCAGGGCTTTGGGCAGGCCATAGGCTTCGCCGAAGAAGTCCAGGTATTCACGCGCCGTCGATCGCAAATAGAGGCCCGGCATCTCCGTCAGCACGCCCACGCGGCGGCGCACCGCCTGCGCGTGCGTTGTCACATCCACACCCGCGATGAGCGCCCGGCCATGCGTGGGCGTCAGGATGCCGGCCAGCATGCGCACGGTGGTGGTTTTGCCGGCGCCGTTGGGCCCCAACAGCGCCAGCACCCCGCCCGCCGGCACGCGCAGCGAGACGTCGCGCACCGCGACAAAAGTGCCGAAGGTCTTGCCCAGGTGTTGAGCTTCGACCATGAAGGGTGAAGAAGTGCTGTTGCCCATCTCTTTCGATTATAACAGCTCCGCCCCGCAGATCACTAGCACTTGAGTGCCAGCGCAAACCCGATCGGCCGGCGTGGCCCGATCGGATGGACCGGCTTCAGGCCTCAGGCGGGCGCAGCGCGCGGCGCACGTGCAGCAGACGCTGTAATACCGTGACATGCGCCAGCAGCGTCATCAGCACCAGGCCGGGCAAAATCCAGCCGGTGAACAGCATCAGGATAATCAAAATAAAGCGCTCGAACCGCGTAAACCAGCCGATCTTGCAATCCACGCCCAGCCCTTCGGCCCGGGCGCGGGCATAACTCACCAGCAGCGAGCCCCAGAAGGCCGCGAAGGCCAGCACCACGATCCAATCGTTCCGGATCGACAGACCATGGATCGACAATCCGATCAAGATGAAGCCTTCAGCGTAGCGATCGGACGTGGAATCCAGAAACGCGCCGAATTTGCTCGTCACGCCCGACAGGCGCGCCACTGTGCCGTCCAGCGCGTCCAGCGGTGCAGACAACAGCACCAGTACACCGCCCAGAACGAACTGTCCGGCGGCCAGCAGCCCACCGACCACCGCCATCAGCACGAGGCCGGCCACCGTCAGCATGTTGGCCGTGATATTCAAGCGAATGCAGACCTGCGCCACCGGCCGGATGAGGCCGGCCACTCTGGGACGCAAACTTTCGGATAATGAGGCGGGGCGTTGATCAGCCATGAGGTGCCATCTCGAAAATAAAAAGGCCTGTCGGGTGACGCGCTGCGCCCCCGACAGGCTGGGTTTGAACCGCTATTCGCCTTTGATGAACTTCTCCACGGCGTCACGCGCGTCGTCGTCGTGATACTGCACCGGCGGCGACTTCATGAAGTACGAGGCCGGCGCGGTGAGCGCGCCCTTCATGCCGCGGTCCAGCCCGATCTTCGCGCAGCGCACCGCGTCGATGACCACGCCCGCCGAGTTGGGGCTGTCCCACACTTCCAGCTTCAGTTCCAGGTTCAGCGGCACATCGCCAAAGGTGGTGCCTTCCATGCGGATGTAGCACCACTTGCGATCGGTCAGCCACGGCACGTAGTCGCTGGGGCCGACGTGCACATTGTTGGGATCCAGCGGCCGATCGAGCTGGCTGGTCACCGCATTGGTCTTGCTGATCTTCTTCGATTCGAGCCGCTCGCGCTCCAGCATGTTCAGGAAATCAGTATTTCCCCCAAAATTCAACTGGTAGGTGCGATCGAGCCGCACGCCGCGATCTTCAAACAGGCGCGTCAGCACCCGGTGCGTGATGGTGGCGCCCACCTGACTCTTGATGTCGTCGCCGATCACCGGCAGGCCCGCGTCTTCAAACCGCGCCTGCCAGTATTTCTCGCGCGCGATGAACACCGGAATGCAGTTGACAAAGGCGCAGCCCGCCTTCAGCACCTGCTCCACATACCACTTGGTGGCTTCCTCGCTGCCCACCGGCAGATACGACACCACCACGTCGGTTTTGGTGTCCTTGAGCAGCTTGACGATGTCGTCGGTGGGGCCGGGTGCTTTCTTGATCACCTGCGACAAATACTTGCCCAGCCCGTCGTGGGTCATGCCGCGCGCCACCGGCACGTTCAACCGGGGCACATTGGCAAACTTGTACGTATTATTCTGCCCCGCAAAAATGGCTTCGCCGAGATCCTTGCCCACTTTGTCGGCGTCGATGTCGATGGCGGCGCTGAATTCCACATCGCCAATGTGATAGCCGCCGAGGGTCGTGTGCATGATGCCCGGAATCTTGGTGCCGTCCGGCGCGTCCTTGTAATACTCCACGCCCTGCACCAGCGACGAGGCGCAGTTGCCCACGCCGATGATGGCCACCCGCACCTTCTTGGATTTCTTGCCCACGGTCTTTGCCACAGTTGTGCTCCTTGTAGAGATTGGAAGTTGGATGTCAAACGTTGGACGCGCTCAAGCCGCGTCGATCAACTCGAGAAACGCCCGCTGCCGCTCAAGCAGCACGGCGCGATCGAGCGAGCAGTACACCTCGCGGCCCGATCGGCGGATCTTGACAATGCCGGCCGCTTTCAGGCGGCGCAGATGCCAGGAGATGAGCGGCTGGCTCTTGTTGACGGCTTCCGCCAGATCGTTGACGGTAAGTTCACGCGCCGCCAGGGCCTGCAGCATCTCCAGCCGCAGCCCGTCCTTCAGCGCGTAAAAATACGCAGCCAGATCATGCAGGTCTTTCGCGCGGGGTCGGGAGATCGATCGGGTGGGCACAGGCCGCCTCTAATATATAAACGAACGCTTATATATTAGCACCGCCCGATCGCTTTGTCAACCAGCCAGGGCGATCAGGGCAATTCCGCCTGCAATCGCCATCGAAGCCAGCACCCGCAATCGGCCGCCCGCTTCGCCCATGAAACGCACGCCGATCCACGCGCCAATGACGACGCTCACCTCGCGCACGGGACTGACGTAACTGACCGGGCTGATCCTCAGCGCGGCCAGCACCAGCGCATAGGCGCCCCCACCCAACATGGCCACGGCGGCCGCGCCGAGGAGACGCCGCATCCCATCAGGTCGCAGCTCGGCCCGCAGCGCCATACGCCGCTTCGCATCGAGCCACTGCGCGCTCAGCGCCAGCCACGTCACCGCCAAAAATAGATACAGATACGGCAGGGGATCGATGTAGCGCACGCCCACCTTGTCCAACGATGAGTAGATCGAGATCAACAGGCCCGTGAACAGCGCCCAGCGCGCGGCCGGCGATCTCAAGCCGATCAGCGGCTGCGACCATTCGGCCAACGACGGCAAATTGACCAGGTACAGGCCGGCGACGATCAACAGGATGCCGCCTACGCCGCCGATCGTCGGGGCTTCGCCCAGCAGCAGCACGGCCCACAGCAGCACAAACAACGGCGCGGAGCCGCGCGCGATGGGATACACCTGTGATAGATCGCCCAGCGCGTAAGCGCGCGTCAGCGTGATGAAATACACCGCTTCGATCAGGCCGCTGACGATGACGATCAACCAGCCGATCGGCGGCGGCGACCCGACCAGCAACAGCAGCGGCCAGCCGATGATCACATGGGCGGTGAGCATCCACCACGTAAAGGCCAGCTTGTCGCGCGATCCTTTGATGAGGGCGTTGGACAGGGCGTGCAGGACGGCGGCGATGAGCAATAGGATCAGGCTGAGGCCGAGCATGGGCGCGATTATAGCGCAGTCCGGTGGTAAAATGCCTGCATTGATCTGAGATTCAAGGAAGGGCGATGTCCCTGCGATCTTATCTGAACCAACTCGACGCGCGCGGCGAGCTGCTGCACGTCACCGCGCCCATCTCAAAAACCTACGAAATCGCCGGGGTGCTCAAACAACTTGAGCCGAAGCCCGTGCTGTTTGAGTGCGTCAAGGAATCGGCCTTTCGCGTGACGGGCAATCTGTTTTGCAGCAAAGCGGCCTTTGCCGATTACTTTGGCATTCGCGTGAAAGACATCATCCCGTTTCTCTCGCGCGCGATCGATCAGCGCCGCCCCAACGAGGTCGTAAGGGGCGCGCCGTGCCAGGAAGTGATCGTCGCCGAGCCCGATCTGAATTCGCTGCCCCTGCTGCGCCACTGCGAACGGGACGGCGGCCACTACATCAGTTCCGGCGTCGTCATCGCCAAACATCCGATCTACGGCCAAAATGCAGACTTTCACCGGGGCATGCAATTCTCGCCGACGGAACTGGCGCTGCGCATTGTGCGCTCGCGCCACTTCGACACCTATCTGCGCGATCTCAAGCAGCTTGAGGTCGCCATCTGTGTGGGCAATTCGCCGGCGGTGCTGGCGGCGGCCGCCACCTCGGTGGACATCGGCGTCGATGAACTGGAGATCGCCAATGCGCTGGAGGCCACGCCGCTGGTGCGCGCTCACTCGATCGATCTGTTCGTCCCGGCGGAGAGCGAATTCGTGATCGAGGGCACGGTCCATCTCGATCGCCTGCACGCCGAAGGGCCGTTCGTCGATCTGACGGAAACTTACGATGTCATCCGACAGGAACCGGTCTTTGAGGTCAAGGCCATCACTCATCGCCGCGACGCGATCTGGCAGGCGCTGCTGCCTGGCGCGTTGGAGCACAAACTGCTGATGGGTATGCCGCGTGAACCCACCATCTTCAAGAAGGTGAACGAGGTCGTCAAGTGCCTCGACGTCAACGTCGATCCGGGCGGCGCGTCGTGGCTGCACGCCATCGTGCAGATCGACAAGCAGCATGACGACGATGGGCGCCGCGCCATCGAGGCGGCGTTCGCCGGGCATCGATCGTGCAAGCACGTCTTCGTCGTGGACGGCGACATCGACATCTACAATCCCAACGAGGTTGAATGGGCGCTTGCCACGCGCTTTCAAGGCGATGTCGATCTCGTCATGAAGGCGCGCGAACAAGGCTCCAGCCTCGATCCCAGCGCGGAGGCAGGCACGCATTTCACGACCAAGATGGGTTTCGATCTGACGAAGCCGCTGATCGCGCACGGCAAAGACTTCAATCGCGCCCCGTTTCCGAACGTCGATCTAAACCGATTTCTGAGCAAAGAGTGAACCACGCCGGACGCGGAGTTCACGCAAAACATCGTCGCGTTTCTTCGTGCACGGCGTGGTCGATACAGGGCCGACATGAGACTGACCCCTGAAGAACAAAAGATGCTGGATGGCGCGCATGGCCGCGCCACGCAAAAAGCGCTGGAGATTCTGGTTGCGCTGGGCACGATCTACGGCGCGGAGCGGATGGTGCCGGTCACCTCGGTGCAGGTCTCCGGCGTAAGCTACGATAACCTCGGCGAAGCGGGCCTGCATTGGCTGTCTGAGATGGCCGAGGGGGGCGGCAAGACGCGCGTGCTGACCACGCTCAACCCGGCCGGCATGGACATCGAGAACTGGCGGGTGTTGGGCATCGACGAAGACTTTGCGCGCAATCAACTGCGCGTGCTCGACGCCTTTGCGCGCATGAACGTGATCACCAGCTGCACCTGCACGCCCTATCTGGCGGGCAATGCGCCGCACTTCGGTCAGCACCTCGCCTGGGCCGAGAGCAGCGCGGTGTGCTACGCCAACAGCGTCATCGGCGCGCGCACCAATCGGGAAGGCGGACCAAGCGCGCTCGCCGCCGCGTTGACGGGCGTCACGCCCGAGTACGGCTTTCACCTTGACGAACATCGCCGCCCCGGCCTCACCATCGAGGTTGAGGCGGCGCTCAGCGAGAACAGCGATTTTGGCGCGCTGGGCGTCGTCATCGGCCAACGGCTGGAACGCTTCAAGGAAAAGCCCGTGCCGTATTTGCGCGGCATCGAACGGGCTTCGGTCGAGCAGCTCAAATCGTTCTGCGCCAGCCTTGCCACGTACGGCGGCGCGGCGCTGTTCCACATGGCCGGCGTCACGCCGGAAGCCGATCGATACGCGCCGCCCGACGAGACAATCGCGGTCACATCGGCCGATCTCGATCAGGCGCGGCAAGCGCTCATCAACGCCGAGAGTGACGACGCCGATTTCGTCAGTCTGGGCTGCCCGCATCTGTCCATCGGCGAGATCGCGCGCATCGCCGAGCTGCTGGACGGCCGGCGCGTGACGAAGGAATTCTGGATCACCACCGCGCGCGCCACCAAGCAGATCGCCGATCAGATGGGTTACACGCGCACCATCGAAGCGGCCGGCGCCAAGTTCGCCGCCGATACGTGCTGCGTCGTCGCGCCGATTAAAGGCCGCTTCAAGGCGCTGGTGACCGACAGTGCCAAGGCATGTTATTATGCGGCCGGCAAGAACAAGTTCCAGACCATCATCAAGCCGTTTGACGAGGTGGTATTGAGCGCAGTGAAATAAAGGCCAACCACGGAGAACACGGAGTTCACTGAGAGATTTTTGGACTCTCCGTGCTCTCCCTGACCTCCGTGGTGAAATGGCCAACCACGGAGAACACGGAGTTCACTGAGAGATTTTTGGACTCTCCGTGCTCTCCCTGACCTCCGTGGTGAAATGGCCAACCACGGAGAACACGGAGTTCACTGAGAGATTTTTGGACTCTCCGTGCTCTCCGTGACCTCCGTGGTGGAATGGCAGGCGATCGTCATGAAACTCCAAGGCCGCAAAATCTATCAGGGCACAGCCGCAGGTGAGGCGCTGGTCACCTCGATGGGCATCTCGTTCTTCGGCGGCGTCGATCCCGAGACCGGCGTCGTCGTCGAGCCGGGCCACGAGCTGGCCGGGCAATCGATCAGCGGCCGGGTGCTGGTCTTCCCCACCGGCAAGGGATCGACCGTGGGGTCGTACACGCTCTATCGGCTGAAGCGGAACGGCTGCGCGCCCGCTGCCATCGTCAACGCCGAATGCGAGACCATCACCGCCGTGGGCTGCATCATCGCCGAAATCCCCTGCGTCGATCAAATTCCGATCGAGCGGCTGGTTACCGGCCAACTGCTCAGCGTCGATGGCGCGCAGGGCACAGTCACGCTGCAAGTAACCGCCCCGGTATGACATCTGTCACCTTTTGATCGCTCGCAGTCGCATCTCCGCCTTTCGCCCGATGACGCCCGGCCCCGATCGGATGTACGATGCCCGAGACATCATTCAAGGAGCCGCGCCGTGAATCAGTCGCTCAGCATCGTCACTGAGGAAGACCGCAAAAAAGCCAGCATGTGCCTGAACTGTCCGGTGTGCCGCCACGCCCGCGCCACGCAAAAGGGCGTCGCCTATTTCTTCGTCAAGCACATCGAAGGCGGCATCTGCCCCGCGTGCCAGGCCTACGAAAAAGTCTACGGCCGCAAGGCCCACGAACCCATTCCGTTGAACTGATCGATCATGGCTACATTTCGCGACATCCTCGACAACCTGGGCGGCGCCGCGCTGATCGCCGCGAACTTGATCTTGCAGCCGATCACACGCGCGCGCTATCGCCGCTGGGGCGCGACCGACGACGAAGTGACGCGCCCCCTGCCCGGCGACGAACGCATTCCGCGCCCGCGCACCCGGCAGACGCTGGCCGTCACCATCCACGCGCCCGCCGCCGAAGTGTATGCGTGGATCGCCCAGATCGGGCAGGAACGCGGCGGCCTGTACAGCTACGAACTGCTGGAGAATCTCGTCGGCTGCAAAATTCGCAACGCCGATCGCATCGTGCCGGAGTGGGAGATGCAGGTGGGCGATCTCATGCGGATGGGGCCGCCGGGCTATCCGGTGGATGTCGTCGTGGGGCTGGAGCGCGGCCGCTGGCTGCTGATGGCGGGGGCCGATCCCAAAACCGGCGAAGCGCCGCCCCTGCCCGCGCCCGATCCGAGCCAATACGTCAACGCGACGTGGCTGCTGCACCTGGACGAACTGCCCGACGGCCGCACACGCCTGATCTCACGCAGCCTGGTCGATTACGCGCCGCGCTCGTTTGCGAATAAATTGATCTGGGAAGTCTTCACCGACCCGATCGGTTTTGTGATGACCCGCAAGATGCTGCTGGGCGTCAAAGCCCGCGCCGAGCGAGCGCGCCGCTGACGTTGGCTCACAGGAATCATCATGACCACCATCTTCAAAGTCCTGTTTTTGATCGGCATCGTCGCCGCCGAAGTGATCCGCTTTCCGCATCGCCAGCGCAACAAACTGGAACGGCGCCAGAAACGCGCCACCGAGGATCGCACGCGCCCGATCGATCTGGCGCTGGACCTGCTGGCCTTCGCGGGCATGGAGATCATTCCGTTGATCTATATCTTCACCGGCTGGCTGGACTTCGCCAATTATCCGCAAATCAACGTACTGGGTGCGCTGGGCGCCGTCGCTTTTGGCGGCTGCCTGTGGCTGCTGTATCGCGCCCACGTTGATCTGGGCCGCAACTGGTCGCCGACCGTCGAGGTGATGAAAGAGCAGCAGCTGGTCACTTCCGGCATTTACGCGCAGATTCGGCATCCCATCTACGCGGCGATGTGGCTGTGGGGGCTGGCGCAGCTGCTGATGCTGGCCAACGTCGTCGCCGGACCGGCCACGCTGATCTTCTTCGGCATCGTGTACTTCCGGCGGGTGCCGCGCGAGGAACAGATGATGATCGATCACTTCGGGGACGACTATCGACAGTACATGCAGCGCACCGGCGGCGTCATCCCCAAGCGATCGTAGGCGCTTCACGGCGAAGACCGTCGCGCGCCAAGCCGCGTCCAAACGTTACGCCATCACCTGAAGGGGAATCATCGGTTGAATGTCGAAATGAAGCCGCGCGTGCGCCGTCCGCAGCGCGGCTTCCACCTGGGCGGGCGTCTCGCCGCGCGCGAAGATAAAGCCCAGGTAACTCGCGCCTTCGGGCAGCGGCACGATCGGATAGTTCAACTTCGCCGCAATCGTCACGTCTTCGACGCCGGGCACCGCTTTCGCTTCGGCAACGCCGCTCACACCGCGCAGCAAGCCCTCGCCCGGAATCGGGATCATCATCACGCCGCCCGCAGTCGGTTCTCGTTCGAATGACTCGATCTCGTGTCCAAGCGCCTGCCGCAAGATCAGTTCTTCCAGCGAGACATCGGCGCTGCGCGCAAAGCGCAGCGTTTCGGCGCACAACCCCCCGATCGATCTACCCGCGATCTCGACCAGCCAGGCACCCTGCGTATTGACACGCAGTTCGGCGTGGATCGGGCCGTCGCGCAGACCCAAAGCCCGCGCCGAATCCGCCGTACAGCGAAAGATGGCCTGCTGCGTCTCTTCCGGCAGCCGCGACGGCGTGACGTAGATCGTCTCCTCGAAGAACGGGCCGTCCAACGGGTCGGGCTTGTCGAACAGCGCCAACACTTTCAAGCGTCCGCGATCGAGCAGGCCCTCCAACGCCACTTCAAAACCGGGGATGAAGTCTTCGACGAGAAACGGTTGGGGATCGGGCGCAGGATCGATCGCGTGCAGCAACCGGCTCAGACGTCTGATCGCCGCCGCGAGTTGATCCGCATCGTCGGCGCGCATCACGCCCCGGCTGCCGTTCAGATCGAGCGGCTTGATCACGCACGGCCAGGTTACTTGCGCGGCCACTTCGCGCGGATCGTCGGACGTGTGAAACCGCCTGAAATCAGGCACTTTCACGCCACCCTGCCGCAGCAGCGTGCGCATGAGGTATTTGTTGCGCGCCGCCTCTGCAGCCTGCGGCGAATTGTGCGGCAGGCCCAGCCGCTGACTGGCCCGCGCCGCGACGAGGCTGGCGCTGTCGTCGACGGACAAGATCGCATCGAACGGCTGCACGCGCGCCCGATCGACAATGGCCTGCGCGGCCGCTTCAACGTCGGCGAAGCGCACGGCAAACGCATCCGGCCACGCCTCGGCCAGTTGATCAGGCACGTCCACCGCTTTGATCGTCTCCACGCCCAATTTGCGCGCCGCGTCCATGAACGCTTGCGCGCGATAGGTTTGTGGGGTGACCAACAGAAGCACTCGTTGAGTCATGGCGCAAGTAGATTCGTGGATCACAACTCCGGGTGACGCAGATGAAACTTCGTCGCGTCCTGATACGCCTTCGCCAGCGACAAGGTCGCGGCTTCGCCGTACAGCTGGCCGGTGAACGTCAGGCTGCTCGAATGGCCTTTGGCGTCGATGCCGTTGGGCACGACCACCGCCGGGTGGCCGGTGAGGTTGGTCAGAATCAAATTATCGTCGAACGACGGTGCGACGTACACGTCGATGTCGGCCAGCCGATCGCGCATGGCGGCCATCAACTGCGTCCGCACGCGGCTGGCCTGAATGTACTCCACCGCCGGGATCAGTCGCGCATAACGGAAGACATTGGGCCACGCATCCTTGACCTGCCGCGCCAGTTCATCGTCACGATTGGAGCGCGTCAACTCGTCAAAAGCGGCGGCAGCCTCGGCCACCAGCACAATGGCGGAAGCATCCACCGTGAGGGCTGGCAGATCGATCGGGATGAGGCGAACACCCAGTGCTTTAAGCACTTCCAGCGAAGTGTCGTCGTTCGTTTTGTTGTCGCGCTCTTGATCAAACGCGCGCTTCACGTAGCCCACGCGCAGCGCACGAACATCGAGCCGCGCATCGTAGTTGAAGGCGTAATCGGTCACGGTCAAATCGCGCCCGTCGGGGCCGCGAAGCGCGTCGAAGATGATGGCGCAATCTTCGACCGTGCGCGCGATGGGGCCGAGTTTGTCCATCGTCCAACTGAGCGCCATCGCCCCAAAGCGGCTGATGCGCCCGAAAGTGGGCCGCAGGCCGGTGACGCGACAACGCGTACTCGGCGACACGATGCTGCCCAGCGTCTCGGTGCCGATGGCAAACGCCACCGCGCCGGCCGCCGTCGCCGCGGCGCTGCCCGCCGATGAGCCGCTGGAGCCTTCGTCGAGATTCCACGGATTGCGCGTCATCACGCCGTCCAGCCACACATCGCCCCAGGCCAGCGCGCCCACGCTGAGCTTGGCCAGGAGCACTGCGCCCGCCTCATTCAATCGATCGAACACCGTGGCGTCATAGTCGAAGACCTGATCACGATAGGGTTCGGCCCCCCACGTCGTGCGAAAGCCGCGCGTCGCCAGCAGGTCCTTGGCGCCATAAGGTATGCCGTGCAGCAGACCGCGATACTCGCCGCGCTTGATCTCGCGGTCGGCGCGGCGCGCCTGTTTGAGCGCCAGATCATCGGTGAAGGTCACCACACAGTTCAACAGCGGATCGAGGCGCTGCAAACGCTCGAGGTACATGCGCGTCAATTCGACCGACGACACCTGCCGCGTGCGCAGCAGGTAAGCGAGATGAGACACGGGCCAAAACGCGGCGTCTTCCAGATTCGACGGGACGCGCAGCTTTGGCACGCGGCTGTAGCGCGGGCGGCGCTTCTTCGTCTCGAACGTCATGCCCGGCAAACGCGGATCGAAGGCGAACGCGGGCGGAACGGAATTGTCAATCGAGACAGCGCGCAGCTGCTCAAACCGCGCCAGTTGTTCATTCACGTCGGCGAGCATCAATTTGCGCTCGGCGGCTGTAAATTCCAACCCGATCGTTTTCTCGGCGTTGGCGATATGCTGAGCCCTGATGCGTTTTTCGTCGGGCATGGATTCTCCTAAGGATTCACCCTGATTGACCGCGCCGGCGCAAGGACCGCCAAGACCCCGTCGCGTGCTTGGCGCCGGCGCGGTTCAACCGGCTGTCAACCGCAGAAATTTTGCGCGGCCAGCGCGTAGATCAGCGCGGCCTGCTCCACCGATCGCAGATCGACCCACTCTTCCACGGCGTGCGCGCCCGCGCCGATCGGGCCAAAGACCACCGTAGCCGATTCGGCGGCGGCGTGCAGCGCGGCGTCCGTCCAGAAGGATAAGCCGCCGTGCGTGGGCGGGCGATTCATGACCTGCGCGTACGCGCGATCGACGGCGCGCACGATGCGGGCGTCCTCTTCAATGGCAAACGGCTGGCGCACGAGCGTGCAGTTCAGCGTGGCGTGAAAATCCCGATCGGTCCCGGCCACCCGATCGATCAACGCCTGCAATTCGGCCGTCGCCTGTGCTTCGGTCTCGCCGGGCAGCGTGCGCCGCTCGACGCCCAACACGCAGCGATCGGCGATGACGCTCATCGACGTGCCGCCCTTCAGCAGCGCGGCGTGCAGCGTGGGCGGGCCGATCAGGGGATGCCCTAAGCGCCCGCGCAGGTCCTTCTCCAGTTTCTCAAGTTCGTGCAAAAACCGGCCCATCTTCATGTTCGCGTCAATGCCCAGCTGCGGGCGGCTGCCGTGCGCGGCCTTGCCAATCACTTCCACGTCGTACCAGATGAAGCCCTTGTGCGCCAGCGCGATCTGCATTTCGGTCGGCTCGGTCACGATGACGCCGTCGGGTTGATACCGCTTCACGATCTCCTGCGTGCCGAGGCTGGCATGTTCTTCGTCGGCGACGGCGGCCAGGTACAAATCGCCTTGCAGTGCGGCGCCGCCATCGACCAGTGCTTTCGCCGCCGCGAGCATGGCCGCCAGGCTGCCCTTCATGTCATACGCGCCACGCCCGTACAATTTGCCGTCACTGATCTCCGCCGAAAACGGCGCGGGCATGTTGTCAATGCCGACGGTATCCATATGTGCGTTGAGCATCAGCGAGCGGCCGCCGCCCTGCCCCTTGAGCACGCCAACCACGTTGGGGCGGCGCGCGGCGACTTCGTGCACGTCCACGCGCAGACCAAGCCCGCTCAGCGCATGGGCCACGTACGCGGCGATCTCGGCCTCGCCCGGGCCGCCGTCCACCAGCGACGGATTGATCGAGTTGATGCGCACGAGGTTGATCAGCGTCTGCGTCAGATAGTCGTGATCGATCTGCAAAGTCGTCATCGTTTAGACATCTCCCATGATTGCCGCAAAGGCGCGGATGGCGTCGAGGTGCGCCTGCGGGGTGGTCAGACCCGCGCCCATCGTATTGAACGACACGTGTGAGGCGCCCGCGTCGCGCCATGCGATCAGCGACTTGCGCCACTCGTTCGGATCGCCGCTGCCGTAACTGAAGCGCCCCTCGATGCCGAAGTCCGATCGAGAACGCCCGTTGTCCTTCAGCGCCTGCTCGATGAGGCCAATCGCGCGCTGCGCATCGGCGAACACCCGGAAGGTGGACAACCACCCATCAGCGACACGCGCGGCCCGCTTCAACGCGGCGTCGGCTGAGCCGCCGAACCAGATCGGGATGGGGCGCTGAATCGGCAGCGGGTTCAGGCCCGCGTCCGGGATGGTGTGATACTTCCCCGTGAAATTAACCAGCGGCTTCGTCCACAGTTCGCGCAGCACCGTCACCTGCTCAGTGATGCGCTTGCTGCGCGTGTGAAAGTCTTCATTCAACGCCGTGTATTCCACTGCGTTCCAGCCCAGCCCCACGCCCAGGCGCAATCGCCCGCCGCTGAGCACATCCAGGGTGGCGGCCTGCTTGGCGACGAGCGCCGTCTGCCGCTGCGGCAGGATGATGATGCCGGGCGCAAATTCGATGCGCGAAGTGTGCGCGGCCATGTACGCGAACAACACGAATGGCTCGTGAAACGGTGTCTGATAGGTGTATATGCCCGTCCAGCCGCCGGGCCGATCGGGGTTGGCGCCCAACACGTGATCGTAGGCGATGATGTGCGTGAAGCCCAGCGCCTCGGCCGTCTGCGCGTAATCGCGGATGGCGATCGGATCGCTGCCAAATTCGGTCTGCGGAAAAACAACGCCGATTCTCATATCTCACCTCAGGCTAACAGGATGGAATTCAACCAGTCGTTCAGCGGCTTGAGCGCCCTGAACACTTTGATGGTGTACGGCAGCAGATCGGGTGACAGCACCTGTTTGTCCGTCAGCGGGTGCATCACCGCCCACTGCTTGAATTGCAGCAGATCAATGTCGGGGTGATCGCGGTCGTAGCCTTTGGGCGCGGTCTTGAGCCGGCCCTCGGTCTCGTCGGTCACCACGCCGAAGTATTCAACGAAGGTTTTGGCGCGCAGCAGCTTGCGCAGCGGTGTGGAATTGGCGGCGATGGCGGCGCGCACCCGGCCGATCTGCTCGGGCGTGGGCATATACAAACCGCCCGCCAGCAGCGATTGATTTCCGGGCTGCAGGTGGATGTAATACGGCATGCGGCGCGAGTGCTTGCCGCCCAGCGCCAGCGACGCGCCGAAGTTGATCTTGTACGGCGACTTGTCGGCCGAGAAGCGCACGTCGCGGTTGATGCGGAACAGACAGTCTTTGGGCGTCAGATTTTCAAAGTCCTCCACCGGCCGGAACTCGTCGATCACGATTTCGATGAAGTCCTCAAACCGCCGCCGCGCCAGATCGTATTCGGCGCGGTGCGCATCGAACCAGGCTTTGTTGTTGTGCGCCTTCAACTGCGACAAAAAATCCAGCGCAGGCTTCAGGTGGTTGCGGGGCAGCGCCATTCGACGACTCTCCTGCGTGTGATATACTCTGTCTGCATCAACCCGTGCTGATGATTGTATGACCGAACCCATTGCTGGTCAACCGCCAGCGAGGAGTATGCCATGACCGAAGAAAATCTTCACCCGCATCCCACCCGCGTGGCGGTGGTGGGCGTGGGCAACGTCGGCGCGACCTTCGCCTACGCATTGCTGATGAGCGGCCGCGCCTCCGAGATCGTGCTGATCGATGCCAACCAGGCCCGCGCCGAAGGCGAAGCGATGGACCTGAATCACGCCGTGCCGTTTGCGCCGCCGGCCCGCATCTGGGCCGGCACTTACGCCGATTGCGCGGGCGCGGCCGTCACGGTGATCACCGCCGGCGCCGCGCAAAAACCGGGCGAAACGCGCCTTGATCTCGTGAAAAAGAATACGGCCATTTTCAAGTCCATCATCCCGCAGGTGGCGCAGCACAATCCCAACGGCATCATCCTCGTCGCCGCCAATCCGGTGGATGTGC
>CAZKBQ010000023.1:0-64753 GCA_964550855.1 uncultured Anaerolineae bacterium | reverse complement strand
GCCAGCCCACCGCGCGCAGCGTGCCGATCTCGCGCGTGCGCTCGTACACGCTCATGATCATTGTGTTCATCATGCTGATGCCGCCCACCACAATCGCCAGCCCGGCGATGCCCAGCATCATGACCTCCATCGACTTCATGTCCGGCAGGTTTTCGGCGAATTCGCTCGACATCGCCACCATGATCTCGGGAAAAGCCGCCTCCAGCTGTTGCTCGATCGTTTCCACCTGCGCCGGATCCTTCAACTTGATCGCGTACATCGTCACCTGGCGCGGCTTGCCGGTCAGTTCCTGCGCAGCACGCAGCGAGATCACGCAGGCTGCCTCTTCGTAAGACACGCCCGTCTCGTACACGCCCACCACCCGAAAGCCAATCTCGCCCAGGCGGATCACCTCGCCCACTTTCACCTTCATGGCCTCGCGCGTCCTGGAGCCGAGAATGACTTCACGGTTGCCCTGCAAACCGCGCCCTTCCACGATCTTGAAATGCGCGATGGCCGGCTCGTACGGCGCATAACCGAAGATCAGCATAAACGGCAGCTCTTCCACCGTCAGCGCGCTGAATACAACCCCCGATACGCTCTCCACGCCCGACATGGCCGCGATCTGCCGGCCGATCTTGTCGCTGATAGCACTGTACGCCGTATCGCTGGCGTCTTTCTGGCGGGCCACCAGATCGACACCGGTGCCCATCATCAGGCGGTTGAATTCCACGATGAAGCCCTGAGTCATGCCGCTCAGCATGATGATGGAACCCAGCGCCAGGCTGATGCCCGCGATCGTCAAGACCGTCCGGCCGCGCCGCCGCGCCAACGCTCGGATCGTTTCGGACTTCACGCGCCCCAACCGCTTGATCGACTCGCTGCCCGCGCCGCCCTGATATTGCAGCGCCTCGATCGGGAGCAGCTGCGCCGCCCGCCACGCCGGATATGCGCCGCCTACTGCCCCCAACAGGATCGCCGTGATCAAGCCCTCGGCGATCAACGCCCACGTCACTTGACCCTGAATGAAGGCCACACTGGTGGCGGTGCTGATCACCGCGATCATGGCCGCGCCCGCCATGCAGCCCAGCGCGCCGCCGACGATGCCCAACAGCACACTCTCGCCAAAGACCATGAACATCACGCGCCGCCGCCGCCAGCCCACCGCGCGCAGCGTGCCGATCTCGCGCGTGCGCTCAAACATGCTCATCATCACGGTGTTGGTCATGCCTACGCCGCCGATGATGACGGCGAGTGTGGCGATGCTGACCGCAAACGCCTGGATATACACCACCATCTGTGCTTCGTCGGCGATGCTGTTCGATTGCGAGATGCTCAGGCGCGGGAACTGCTTCGCCAGCCGATCGCGGACCTGCTCGATCTGGCGCGGGTCTGCCAGTTTCAATTGCACCGCACCCACCTGCCGGTGTTTTTGCAGCAGCTGTTGCGCGTCGGCCAACGACAGGATCGCCGCTGCGTCCTCGAATCCGTTGCCGCTGTTGTACACCCCCACGATCTTGAACGCACCGCCCGACAGGCGCAGCATATCGCCCACGCCCAGCTTCATTGTTTCGGACGCCTGCTTGCCCAGCATGATCTCTCGCGTGCCACCTGCCGATCGGCGGGCCCGGCCCAGCGGAACACCATCCACCAGCCGAAAGCGCTCAAAGACAAAGCTGGCCGGATCGTAGCCGAACACGAAGAAGTATGGCGCGCCGGGCGCGGACACATTACCCACGATCATGCCCGTCGCCTCCCGCACGCCGGGCACGGTTGCCGCCTCGCCGACGACCTGCTCGTCGACGCCGCTCATCGTCACATCGAACGAGCCTTTCTGCATCAGTGTCAAGTCCGCACCGCTGCCGCCGAACATCGCCGCGTAGCCGGTGCGCAGGCCCTCGCCCATCGCGCCCAGTGCCACAATCATCGACACGCCCACCGCGATGCCGGCCACCGTCAGCAGCGTGCGCGTCTTGCGCCGGAACAGATTTTTGACGATGAAGCTCAACATGGCGTCTTCTGCCTCGCCCGATCGACTCGCGATCCGCATAGCATTTGTTCGCCCTGACATCAGGCTTTTTTCGGGCGCTAGCCTGACAGCGGCGTCAGGCGCCGGGCGCGTACCCGGTCAGGATTTTTTGATCATCAGGGTCGAGCCTGGCCAGCAGGCGCGGCCCCAGCCGGGTATAGACGCGCTGCGCGAAGAGTTCCATCCACACGAACTGCCGCGCGATCAGCACCAGGTTGCGATTGCGCGTGATGGTGGCATTCATTTCGCCGTTGGTGCTGGCGATCAGCGCCTCGGTGTTGTCGGCCACGACCACAATGGTATCTTCCAGTTCCTGCGCCTGGCTCTCGCGTCGGGGATGGCGCGCCGTTCGACCCAGCGCCAGCTCGCCGTCACCGGTGAGCAGCGTCCCCAGGCTTAGTCCGCGTTTGGCGGCCGCGGCCAGCGGCTGGCGCAGCGCTTCCAGACCATCGTCGTTGAGCACCAGCCACACTTCATGCTTGGAACGGCGCAGCAGCTGGCCGGCGTATGACAGCACCGAGGTGCGGCCGGTGATCGACCACACGTGGGCTTCTTCACCCGGCTGGTGCAGAGCGCGCAGGCCGTCGCGCAGATCGTTGATCAGGTGGCGCTGTTCCTGATCGTATCGATCCAGCAGCACGTCGGGCGGCAGGGGGCGATAGAGCTGCGCCTTTTCCGCGCCGGTGGTCAGCACCGCGCCGCGGGCATACAGCCGGCTCAGCGCTTCGTACACCATCGAGCGCGGCACGCCTGATCGCTTGCTGACTTGATAACCGTTGGCGGGGTTGTCGCGCAGCAGCGCCAGATACACTTTGGCCTCATACTCGGTGAAGCCGATCGCCGTGAGGTTGCCCAGCAGTTCCATGATGGCCTCGCTAGTAGTTGGTGAATGCCCAACTAGTTATAGCCCAAACAACTATCGGGGCATTAGTATCGGGTGTCATACCCGATCGGGAGGAGTATCACGCTAGGCGCGGCCTAGCGTTTGAGGGGGAGTTTCAGCGCGCGCCAGCCGCCTTCGCCGGCGACGCGGATGTCACGCCGTTGAAATAACCACAGCCCGATCGCGGCAAAGCCGATCGAGACGAGGCACAGGCCGAAAAAGGCATTGACGTCGAAGAAATTAATCGCCTCGCCGCCCTGATAGGCCGTCAGCGGCGACCAGGCCGCCAGCGCTTTCAGAGTCGGGCTGATCGCAGCCAGCGTGGTGATGAAGAAACTTGCCAGGAGGATCAGGCCGCTCAATGACGCCGCCCCACGGCGCGAAGGCAGCAGCAGGCTCAACAGTAGCGCCAGCCCGCCAAACCACAGCATGACGGCATACAGCGACAGGAAAGGCCGCAGCGCCGTCAGACCGTCGATGGCGATCGACGACAGGTCGAGGCCGAGGCACAGACCCAGCCACGCGATGAGCAGGATGCCGGCCAACGCGATCACCAGTGCCAGCCAGCGCCCCAGATAGAAGGCAGCGCGGCGGACGGGCTGCGCCAGGATCAGATCGAGCGTGCCGTTTTCTTCGTCGCCGACGATCAGGCCGCTGCCGACGATGACGACGAACACGCCCACGATGAGCGGCATGAACATGAAATACCGCACGCCCAGATAACCCGCCGGACTGAACGCGCTGTCGAGGCTGCCGATGAAGACCGTGAATTGGGCCGGCAGTGATTTGAGCAGCTGCTCCAATTGATCGCGCAGCTGCACCACGGCGTCGTACAGCAGCGCCACAATCACCGCGAAGACCGCCAGCGCCAGCCCCCAGCCGATGATCTGCCCGCGCAGGCGCAGCAGCGCATAACGCCCGATCGTTATCATGACCGCGCCTCGTCGTAATAAGCCAGAAAGATCTCTTCCAGCGACGGCCGCTCGGTGTCCAGCTCGCTGACCGGCAGGGCGGCCAGCGTTTTGATCAAGGCGCGCATGTCGCCTTCGACGTGCAGGAGATAGCCAAGGCCGTTGCCGCGATCTATCACTTTGACGCCGGGCAGCTGCTCCAGCGCGCCCGGCTCGATCGGCTGATTGAAGCGCACCAGCACCCGCCGCACGGCGCGATTGATCAACGCCTGCGTTTCGGCCACTTCGATCACCGCGCCCTGGCGGATGATGCCCACCCGATCGGCGATGGCCTCCACTTCGCTAAGCACATGTGATGAGAAGAAGACGGTGACGCCGTGAGCTTTGGCGGCGCGGATGGCGTTGAGCACTTCGCGCTGCATCAAAGGATCGAGGCCGGCGGTCGGCTCGTCCAACAGCAGCAGCTCGGCACGCTGCATCAGCGCCTGCACCACGCCCACCTTCTGCTTGTTGCCTTTGGAGAGATCTTTCACGGGCAGCGTCAAATCGAGGTGAAATCGGTCGGCCAGGTCGCGCACGTAGTTCCAATCGACGCGATCACCGCGCAGCCGCGCAAAGAAGCGCAGCGCCTGGCCCACCGTGAACGCGTCGTCGATGCGCAGCTCGCCGGGCAGGTAGGCGGTGCGCGCCCGCACTTGCATCGATTCACGTTGCGGGTCAAACCCCAGCACGCGCAGCGTGCCGCCGTCGGGCCGGATCAGATCGAGCAGGCAGCGGATCGTCGTCGTCTTGCCGGAACCGTTCGGGCCCAGGAAGCCGAAGACCTCGCCGCGCCGCACTTCCAGATCGACACCGCGCAAGGCGCGGACGGAACCGTACGATTTGATCAGCCCCTGGGTGGAGATGGCCGGAACTTCAGGCATGTCGGGCGGCTTTCAGCAGCTGGCTGACGAGCTGCCCGCCGAGAATGGCCAGTCCATCGGTGGACAGATAATGCGGGGCCGTGGCTTCAAACAAGACCCGCGCCTGGGCGGGAAAGTCTTCGTCGCCCGCGTACATGACGATGGCGAGCTGCAAGCGTGGCAGCACTTGAAAGGCGAAGGCGGCCTCGGCCAACCCGATTGGCCTACCGTGCAATTGAAGCGCGGCGCGTTGGAAGGCGTCGATGTCGCCGTTCAGGCCGCGCACCAGCTCTTCACCGGTGTAGCCGCGAAAGGCGCGCTCGTAGAATTGGCCGTCGGGCAGCTCGTGAAAACTGATCCAGTGTTGAAGCGGCGGCGTCCCATCGGCGGTGGCGAGGTACGCCAGCACGATGGCTTCAATGAAGCTCGGCGCGGCCTCGCCGGAATCGGCGCGGACGACGATCCATTTGTGCGCATCGATGCGATACTCGCGCCACATGAATTCGAGCTGCAGCTGATCGCCGAGCAGCCGGCTGCCGCTGTCGGCGGCGATCTGCGCCGGTGGCCGGGCGCGCAATTGGGTGCGCGATTCGTCCAGCCGCCGCGCCAGTTTGTCGGCGGCCGGGTCGGGCTTGAAGTGGAAGGCCGTCAGCGGGGACATGAGTTATAATCGGGCCGTGGTGAATCTGCACAAGGAGTCAAGCGGTACATGACCAATCTCGATCAGACCATCGTCGTAGTGTCGGGGCTGCCGCGCTCCGGCACATCGATGATGATGAAGATGCTGGAAGCGGGCGGCCTGCCGCCGGTGACGGACAACCTGCGCACCGCCGACGAAGACAACCCTAAGGGCTACTACGAATTCGAGCGCGTGAAGCAGCTGCCCAAAGGCGACGTGGCCTGGCTGCCCGACGCCCGGGGCAAAGCGGTCAAGGCCATCGCCGCGCTGCTGCCGCATCTGCCGCCCGATTATACCTACAAAGTCATCTTCATGCGCCGCGCCATGCCCGAAGTGCTGGCCTCGCAGAAACAGATGCTGATCCGGCGCGGTGAAGACCCGAACAAGGTGAGCGATGCCGATCTGACGCGGCTGTTTGAAAAACATCTGGCGCAGGTCGATGCCTTCATTCAGTCGCAGCCTAACATCGCGCGGCTGGACGCCGATTACAACCAGCTGCTCAAAGACCCCGCGCCGCTGGCCCACGCCATCAATGACTTCCTCGGCGGCACGCTGGACGTGGACAAGATGATTGAGGTGGTCGATCCGGCGCTCTATCGCCAGCGCAAGGCCGGAGGCTGAGCCGGCCGGCGGTTACAGGGCCAGCGTCAAACTGATGGGACAGTGATCAGACCCCGGCACGTCGTCGTGGATGTCGGCCGCGACGACGTGCTTCGCAAGATCGCTCGACACGAAGAAGTAGTCGAGCCGCCAGCCCACATTGCGTTCCCGCGCGCGCGTAACCATATCCCACCACGTGTACTTCACCTCGGTGGGGTGCAGCTGTCGGAAGGTGTCGATGAGGCCGGCCGCGAAGAAATCGTTCATAGCCTCGCGCTCTTCCGGCATGAAGCCGCTCTTCTTGACGTTCTCTCTGGGCCGCGCCAGATCGATCTCGGCGTAGGCGGTGTTCACGTCGCCGGTCACGATGACCGAGCGACCCTGCGCGGTGTAGGTGTTGACGACTTCGACGAAGCGCTGGTAGAAGGCCAGCTTGTGCTGCACCCATTCCGAGCCGCGCCCGCCGTTGGGGAAGTAGATGTTAAAGAACACGAAGCGCTCGAAGTCGCTGATGAGGATGCGGCCGTCTCTATCGAAGCGCGCCTCGTCGAAGCCGGTCTTGATCGCCACCGGCTTCGATCGGGAGTAGGTGCCCACGCCCGAGTAGCCTTTCTTTTCGGCGGAGCTCCAATCGGTGTGATAACCGATCGGGTTGAGCAGCGCCGCAGAGAGTTGTTCGGGACTGGCTTTGGTCTCCTGCACGGCGATGATGTCGCCGCCCGATCGGTTCAGCCAGTCGAGAAAGCCTTTCTTCTCCACCGCGCGCAGGCCGTTGACGTTCCATGAGAACAGTTTCAAGTGTGCCATCCATTTGTCCTTTGCGTCTCGTTCACTGATATTCACACGCCCTTAGCTCACCACCGGCCCGAAGATCAATCCCAGTCCATACGTGATCAGGGCTTCGCCGAGGCCGATGACCATCATCTCCAGGCCGCTGCGCCAGGCGCTTAAGCCGGTGACGACGGTCTTGGCCGCGCCGATCACGAAATGGGCCAGTGTGCTGATCGCAAATGAAGCGATGATGGCCGGGTAGCCGGTGGTGAAGAAGAACGGAATAATCGGTATGAACGCGCCCACCGCGGTTGACAGCGACGCCGATAGCGCCGCCAGCCACGGATTGGGGAACGATTGCTCGGACAGGCCCAATTCTTCATTTGCCAGCGTTTTGAGCGCAAACTCAGGTTGTGCCACCAGGCGTTCTGCCAGCGTTCTGGCTTCGGTCTCTGGCACGCCTTTGAGTTGATAGAACAGCGCCAGTTCCTCCTGTTCCTCGGCGGGATTATCCTCCAGCTCCTGGCGCTCACGTCGGAATTCGGCTTCTTGGACTTCACGTTCGGCCTTGGTGGCAAGATAGGCGCCCGAGCCCATTGACAGAGCCGACGCCATCATGCCGGCCAGTCCCGCGATCAAGACGGCGGGGCCGCCGGCTGTGGCGCCGGCCACTCCTGAGACAATGCCAAAGACCGAGCCCAGGCCGTCATTGGCGCCATAGATCGCCTGGCCGATCCAGCCGCCGCCGCGCCGATGCCAGCTCTCACGATGCAAAATGGTGTCCAGCCTGGCCTGGGGACCAAGCGGAGCCGGTGAAGCAGAGCTGGACGTGCGCTGCATGGCCGCGCTGTGAATTTGCTCATCGTGCAGCGTCGCGCGAATCACGGCTTGATCAGCTTCGGTGGGCGCCAGCTGCGCCAGTGATTCGTACATTTCGGTGTCGGAAACTTCACTGCTCTCAATTCGCCTCAAGGCATTCTCAGTGCCGCTTTGCACCAGAATCCAGCGCCAAATTCGCTGGCCGGGCGATTCACGATCGGGCGGCACGGCGGCCCCAAGTTCCTTCAACCGCGCGATCCATTGTTCGGCGTGGCGTTGTTCGACGTTGGCCAGTCCCAGCAACGCCTGACGCCGCGCCTCATTGGACTCGCGCTCGGCCAGGTTAAGATAGACTCGCCGGCTTTCCCACTCTCTTTGTAAAGCGACTTGCAAAGCTGCGATGAATTCTGGAGTGACAGGAGTATTCATGAGGTTGTGCTCACTGAAGTTGATGCCTGGCGTTGGCGGTGTCGGTGTGTCCCGTGTAATCGTACTCTGGCGCGCGACTTCCCGCAAGTTGTGTTTGGTCTGGTCGCGCGGTTCTTCTTACTGCCCGCTCGACCGCAGCGTGATGGCCGTCAGCAAAGCTGCTGCGCTGCAGGGCAGCCCGGCATGACACTGTGGCGCATGTTTTAAGACGCGCCCCGGTTTAGACAGCCACCAGCAGCGCCGTGGCGTACATGATGGCCAGGCCCAGCGCAAAGCCGATCAGGTTGGGCAGCGTGGCGAGCGATTCGCCTTCGCGCCGGCCGTGCTGCATGAGCAGTTTACCCACTTCCACGATCACCTGCACGATCGCGCCCGTGCCCACGCCCAGAAAGATCGTCGCGGCCAGATCGCTGTAGATAAAGCCGCCAATCCACGCACCCGCGATGGCGGGCAGGCCGGCGATGGCGGCCAGCGTGGCGAAGCTCTTGAGCGAGGGCTGATCTTTGGCAACCGGCGCAGCGATGCCGATGCCTTCAGTGACGTTGTGCAGCGTGAAGCCGACGACGAGGAACGCGCCCAGCGCCGCCGCGCCCGAAGCATACGCCGCGCCCACCACCAACCCTTCGGCCAGGTTGTGCAGACCGATGCCGATCGCCAGCAGCAGCGCGACGTTGAATCGCCCCGCAGCCTCATCGCGCCTGGCGGCCTTGCGCGCCGAGATGCTCTGGATCAACAAGTAGGCCAGCAGGGCACCCGCACCAAACAAGATGACGCCCTGCAGTGAGCCGGGCACCAGCGCTGCTTTCTCCAGTCCTTCATTCGCCGTATCGATCAGCAGAAAGACCAGCAGCCCCAGCGTCAACGCCAGGATGGCGTCCATGGTGCGACGTTTGAGGCCGCGCATGAAGGGATGCCACAACATACCCAGTCCCACCGGGATGACGCCGATGTAAAAGCCGATCAACGCGAAGTTCAAGAAGGCGCGCAGGTCGAACGTCGGCGTGGTGACCGCCACGGGGACGGCTGTCTCGAACAACGCGCCGGTGGCGGTGACCAGCGCGATCGTGTGCGCTTCGCCCTGCACCCACGGATACGGCAGCCGGATCGTCGCCGAGGCCAATCGGGCCAGCTGCGGGCCGGGTTGAATGGTGAAGTTCCAGTACGCATCGTCCACCAGCACCTGCGCGATCGTCACCGGTTCCGGCCCGGCATTCAGCACCTCGACGACGATCTCATTGGGCGCGGGCAGCGCCACACGCTGGATGGTCAGCTCTTCGATCGGCGGCAAGCCGACCGGCGCTTGAACGCCCGCACCGCCCGACAAAAACAGTGCGATCACGGCGGCCAGCAAAATCAACGGCAGCAGCGCCCAGATATAACGGCCCACCGATCGGTTAACTGCGCCCGAAAGAATCCGCTCGCTCATGGCGTCACCTCGAACAGGCCCAGCCAACCCAGCTCGGCAAACTCGCTGATGTGGGCGTGAAACATGTATTGACCGGGATACTTGAAGCGCGTTTCCAGGATCGCCCGCTCGCCCTGCGCCAGCATGATCGTATCGGTAAACTCATCGGTGGTCAGGCGCGTGCCGGTGCGATACACGTCGAAGAAGTTGGCGTGCAGGTGAAACGAATTGATCAGGTCGAACTCGGTAATGTTCACCACGTACATGCGGATCAGTTCACCCACCTTGACCTGAATGGGGTGGCGCTGAAAGTGAAAGCCCACGGTGTTCACGGCGTACACTTCATTGGCCGCGTCGAAGTTGGTGTCGAAGGCGTTCATCATCATGAACAGCTCGCGGGCAGGCGGGCGGCCCGTCTTAGGGTCGATGATGAAGCCGCCGTACAGCCCTTTGTGGATGTGGCGCTTCAGCGGCAGGGTGTGGCAGTGATAGAGATGCAGCCCGAACGGTTCCGCGTCGAACTCGTAGGTGAACTCGCCGCCCACCGGCACCGGCTCCAGCCCGTCCATGGCGGGCGTGTGAAAGCCGTGAAAGTGAATCGAGTGCGGGTGCCCCGTGCCGTTGATGAAGTGGAGGCGAATCCGATCGCCTTCGGTGCAGCGGATGGTCGGGCCGGGCACGCGGCCGTTATACGTCCACGCCGGAAAGAACACGCCCGGCGCGATCTCGATCTCTTTCTCGACGGCGAAGAATTCATATTCGCGCAGTGTGCGCCC
This sequence comes from uncultured Anaerolineae bacterium, assembly GCA_964550855.1. Lineage (GTDB taxonomy): Bacteria > Chloroflexota > Anaerolineae > Fen-1058 > Fen-1058 > JAGOBP01. Next base: position 54,570 of record CAZKBQ010000023.1, on the reverse strand, counting down.
GTCGGGCAGCGTGCTGACCCGACCGTAGTCATAGTCGGTCAGCATCGCCGTCGGATCAAAGTGGTTAACCCCGTTGGGATCGACATCGCCGGTCATGAGGTTATCGCCATGAGCGGCGGTGTGTGGAGCGGTCGCGTGTTGAAGCGGCGGCTGGCTAACGGTCACGCCGCCGCCGATGGAAACCAGGCTGGCCGCGCCCAGCGCCCCCGCCGAGCCGAGCTTGATAAAATCTCGTCGTGTGACATTCATCGTCATCCTCCCTTAGTCCTTCACCGATCAGCGCGCCGGTCCCCGGTCGGCGCGCGGTTCAATCTCAAAGCGGCGGCCCGGCATCCGCGCGCACCAGCAGCACCGGCACCTTCGATCGCTCGAGCAGCTGCGGCGTCAGGCTGCCCGACCAGAACGCGTCGAAGCCGGTTTTGGCGTGTGTGCCCAGCGCGATCAAATTGATCTCGGTGCGCTGCACCGCGCCCAGGATGGCGGCCACTTCATCGCCGCGCGCGATTTCGGCGGTGGCCGACAGGCCGCGCTCGCGCAGCGCCTGCAAATGGCCGCGCAGATACTCTTCGGCGCTATCTTCGCTCATGTGCAGCAGCGCCGTCATCGTGTGCGGCAGCAATTTGCCCGTGGCCGCCTGCTCGCCTTTCAACTTGTCCCGCGTTGGAATCACCAGCAGCAAATGGATCGCGGCCCGGCTGGCGGCAGCCAGCGCCGCCGCGGCCTGCAAGCCCTGCTCGTGATCGACCTCGCCGTCCAGCGGCACCAGAATGCGGCGGCACGCAAAATGGGGGGCGTGCGTTGGCACAAACAAGACCGGCGTTCGGCCCAGCGCCAGCACCTGCTGCGCGTTGCTGCCAAACAATCGCCGCCGCATGCCACTGTCGCCGTGCGCGCACATCACGATGACATCGGCGGCAAATTCACCCGTGTGATCGACGATGCTGCGTGCGACATCCTTCACTTCGACGGTATGCACGTGCGTGTGCACCACCCGATCGGCGGTAAAGGCCCGATCGCGGATCGCGGCTAAATAGGCCAGCGCCTCGTCGGGCGTGCGCAGGTGCCGCGCGCCATGCACCTCGGCCGGGGCCTCGCGCTCGATAACGTGCAGCAGGGTCACTTCGGTGCGCAGCGTCTCCGCCAGGCAGGCCGCCACGGGCAGCACGTTTTCCGCCAGCGACGAGCCGTCCAGCGGGACGAGCAGATGTTTGAACATGCGCCTAGCCCCCGAAAAAGGTCTGATGCAGCAGGTAGATGTTCAACGCGATGATGATGAGCGCCATGATCGACGCCACGACGGTGGTGCTGCGCCGATTGACCAGCACACCCATGATGTCGGCCCGCCGCGTAAACATGATCAACGGAATCACCGCAAACGGCAGCCCAAAGCTCAGCATCACCTGACTGAGCACCAGCGTGCGGGTGGGATCCAGCCCCAGCGCAATCACCAGCAAAGACGGCAGCATGGTGACCAGACGGCGGATCCACGGTTTGATGTGTCGGTGCAGAAAACCCTGCATGATCACCTGGCCGGCCATGGTGCCCACCGACGCCGACGAGAGACCTGAGGCCAGCAGCGAGATCGCGAACACTGCGCTGGCCGCCGAACCCAGCAGCGGCTCCAGGGTCCGGTGTGCTTCTTCGATGGTGCCCACGTCGTGGAGACCCTGATTATAGAACGTGGCTGCGGCCATGATCAGCATCGCCATGTTCACCAGGCCGGCCACCCCCATCGCGATGAGCACATCGATAATCTCAAACCGAAAGAGCCGCCGCAGCTGATCGGGCTTTTTGACCACGATTCGATCTTGCGTCAATGACGAGTGCAGGAACAGCGCGTGCGGCATCACCGTCGCGCCCAGGATGCCCGCCGCCAGCAGCACGCTTTCCGTGCCGGAAAATTGCGGCACTACTGCGCCGTGCAACACTGCGCCCCAGTCCGGCTGATCGAGGATCGTTTCAATCAGATAACTGACGGCCACCACGCCGATCAACGCCGTAATCACGGCCTCAATCGGCCGGAAGCCGTAACGCTCCAGCCCCAGGATCACGAACGTCGCCACGGCGGTGAGCAGACCGGCCAGCCACAGTGGAATGCCCAGCAGCAAGTTAAAGCCCAGCGCCGCGCCCAGAAATTCGGCCAGATCGGTGGCCATGGCGACCAGTTCCATCAGCACCCATAAGCCGATGACCGTGCGCCGCGAAAAGTGCGCGCGCGACACTTCGGCCAGATTCATGCCGGTGGCGATGCCCAGCTTGGCCGAGAGCGTCTGCAACACCATCGCCATCAGGTTGCTGGCGACGATGACCCACAACAGCATATACCCGAATTGCGCGCCGCCCTGAATGTTGGTGGCGAAGTTGCCCGGGTCCATGTAGGCCACGCTGGCGATGAAGGCCGGCCCCAGAAACGGCAGCAGCCGCGCCAGCGCGCCCTTCTTCGATTGGCCGTTCAGCACTTCGGCGGCGGCGGCCACCGTGCCGGCGTCGCCGCTGCGCGCCTCCACAGCGCGTGATGAATAGCTCATGATGATGACGACTCCTCTGCCACAAAGATTTGCGCGGCCAGCTCCCGCCCGATCGATTTCTCAGTCTGCCCGATCTTCACGCGCAGTGATCCGCCGAATGGTTCGACGGCAATCAACGTGAGGCGGGTGTTGGGGGTCAGCCCCAGACTCGCCGCATAGCGCAGCATCTCAGCATGGGTGTCATTGAGGTGCGTAATCTGCGCCGATTCGCCCGGCTGCATGGCGAGCAGGGCGCGTTCCTTCAAGACCGTGAAGCTGCCATCCTTGGCCGGGATGGGATCGCCGTGCGGATCGACGGTGGGGTAGCCCAGCCGCGCTTCCATGCGGTCTTCGAATGCCTCGCTGATGACGTGTTCCAGCACGTCGGCCTCGGCGTGCACTTCGTCCCACGTGTACCCCAGCGCTTCGATCAAGAACAGCTCCAGCAGGCGATGATGGCGCACCATCTCCAGCGCAACCTTCGCGCCCGACCGGGTGAGTTCCACGCCCTGGTAGGGGGTGTGGCGCACCAGCTTCATCTCGGCCAGTTTCTTGACCATGCCGGTGACGCTGGCCGGCGTCACCTCCAGCGCCGCGGCGATGGCGGTGGTCGTCGCCTCGCCGGCGCGCTCGTGGAGCATGTAAATGGTCTTCAGGTAGTCCTCGACGGGCGGGCTGAGTTTGTCCATTTGGTTGTCCTATATCAAAATTTAGGAGTGACTAAATTATGATTTAATCCTTAAAAAATGTCAAGGGGGCTTGACAGCCCGTCGGCGGGGTGTATAATCTATACTGATTCTAAATAAGGAATAAATCTAAATGGCGGCTCGCTCTTCCCGAACTTTATCCGTTCCCTCCCGCGCCGATGACATGTCGGCGGCGCTGCGGCAGGCCGGCCTGCGCCTGACCCCGCAGCGGCTGGCCATCTGCCGCGCCCTGGCCGACAGCCGCGAGCATCCCACCGCGCAGACTTTGTACGAGCAGCTGCGGCCGCAGTTTCCGTCGCTCAGCCGCGCCACGGTGTACAACACGCTGGACGTGCTGGTGCGCTCCGGCCTGGCGCAGGAGCTGGGCACGGCCGGCGACAACGCCATCCACTACGACGCGGACACGACGCCGCACGTCAACCTGGTGTGCGTGCGCTGTCATCGGGTGGAAGATCTGCCGGGCGTGCCGCTGGACGGCGTGGCGCGGCAGGTGGCGCAAGGTTCGGGCTACGAGCTGCAGGGCGCGCGCGTGGTGTACTACGGCCTGTGCCCCGACTGCCGGGCGGCGCATTAAATCGATCTCATTCTACGGGTGACTACTTATCATGACCAATCAGACTGTATCCGACCGACCATTGGAGACTCCGCTGGACGTGACCTGCCTCAACGTGATTAACGAAGCGGTGGGCGGCGAGCCGGGCGTGGTGAACGTGCGGCTCGATCCGGGCCGCGAAACGATCGCGTTCGATTACGATCCCGATCGGTTGTCCGACCCCGAAATCGTGCGGCTGGCGCGGCAGGTGCAGCCCGCCGTGCTCGATCGCTTTGCGGCGTGTCGATCGCGCGCCACTGAAGCCTGCGCCACCTGTGCGCTGGCGCTGCAGCAGCAGTTGGCCCGCCGCGAGACGGTGCGGCGCGCCACCGCCAGCTACGCCAACGGCCAGCTGAGCGTGACGTATGCGGGCGAGGTGCCCGCGCAGCAGCTCGACGTGGTGATGACGCCCGACGAGCCGATGCCCACCGCGCCCGCTGCGTGGCGGCGGCTGAGCGGCTGGCTTACCGCCAATCGGCTGGAGGCGATCTTCACCGCCATCACGCTGGTGGCGATGCTGATCGGCGGCGGGTTGGAGCGCGCCGGCGCCGCGCCGCTGGCCGTCAATCTCGCGTTTGCCGTGGCCTACATCGCAGGCGGCGCTTTTGGCCTGAAGGGCGGCCTGGAGGCGCTGCAGCGGCGCACCCTGGACGTGGATCTGCTGATGGTGTTGGCCGCGGCCGGTGCGTGGATCGTCGGCTCGCCGTTTGAGGGCGCCATGCTGTTGTTCCTGTTCTCGTTGTCCAATGTGCTGCAAGCATTCGCGCTCGATCGCACGCGCAGCGCCATCCGCGCGCTGATGCAGCTGCGGCCTGCGCAGGCGCTGGTGCGGCGCGGCGGGCGCAACGTGCTGCTGCCGATCGAGAAACTTGTCCTCAACGATCGCGTCATCGTGCGGCCGGGTGAACGCATCCCGGTGGATGGCGTCGTGATCGAAGGCGAAAGCGCGGTCGATCAGGCTTCGATCACGGGCGAATCGATGCCGGTGTCCAAACGACCGGATAGCCCGGTGCTGGCCGGCACCATCAATCAAAGCGGCGGGCTGGAGGTGCGCGTGACCCGCCTGGCCAAGGATTCCACCATCGCGCGCATGATCAAATTGGTGGAAGACGCGCAGAGCGAGAAGGCGCGCACCCAGCGGTTCATCGACAAATTTGAGCAGGTGTACGCCTGGCTGGTCATCAGCCTGACCGGGTTGTTGATTGTGCTGCCGCCATGGCTGTTTGGCGAAAGCCTGGATACGGCGTTTTATCGCGCCATGACGGTGATGGTGGCCGCGTCGCCGTGCGCACTGGTGATCAGCACGCCCGCGTCGATCCTGTCGGCCATCGGCAACGGCGCGCGGCGCGGTGTGCTCTTCAAAGGCGGCGTGCACGTGGAGCAGGCCGCGACGATCAAGGTCATCGCCTTTGACAAGACCGGCACGCTGACCGAGGGCAAGCCACAGGTGACGGCCATCAAAGCGTGGCCGGCGCCCTCGATCGGCTGGGCCGGCGATGAAGCTGAACTGCTGCGGCTGGCGGCCGCCGTGGAGACCAAGTCTGAACATCCGCTGGCGCAGGCGGTGGTCAAGGCCGCGCGCGCCCGCGACCTGCACTGGCCGGACGCGACGAATTTTCAGGCGGCGGTGGGGCGCGGCGTGCGGGCGCGGGTGGCCGATCGGGAGGTGTACATCGGCGGGCCGCGCTTCTTCGAGTCGTTTGAATCGATCGGGTGGCAGGACGGCCGCGCGGAGATCGATCGTCTGGAAAACGCGGGCGTGACGCCGGTGATCGTGGCGCAGGTGACCGGCAATCGGGCGGATGTGCTGGGCGTGTTGGGCATCGCCGATGTGGTGCGGTCCGAGGCGCGCGAGGTGGTGCAGGCGCTTAAGCGCGTGGGCGTGGAGCGTGTGGTGATGCTGACCGGCGACAACGCGCGGGTGGGGCAGGCCATCGGCGCGCAGACCGGCGTGGACGAGGTGTATGCCGATCTGCTGCCGGAGGACAAGCTGCGCATCGTCAAGGAGTTGAAGGCGCGGTACGGCACGGTGGCCATGGTGGGCGACGGCGTCAACGACGCGCCCGCGCTGGCCGCAGCCACGCTGGGCATCGCCATGGGCGCGGCGGGCACCGACGTGGCACTGGAGACGGCCGACGTGGTGCTGCTGTCGAACGATCTGCGGCGTATTCCCTATGCCATCGGCCTGAGCCGACAAACGCGCCGGACGCTGGTGATGAACCTGGGCTTTGCGCTGTTCATGATCGGCGTGATGCTGGTGTCGATCTTTGCGGCCGGCCTGTCGCTGCCGCTGGCGGTCTTCGGGCACGAGGGCGGCACGGTGCTGGTGTCGCTCAACGGTTTACGATTGCTGGCGTATCGCGGTTGAGCAGCGGCCAGGCGCCGGCAACTTGATCGCGCGAGAAAGCCCGTCGGTTTTCAAGACCGGCGGGCGTTTTTGTGTCCCCGATTGGAACTTGCCTGACATGGCGGTATAATCGGCGGCATGTCGGTCGAGGCGATTGTTTTCACCCGCGCGCAGTTTGAAGCGATGCTGGCACATGTGCTGGCCGATCGGTCGGAAGAACGGTGCGGCCTGTTGGCCGGGAAGGCCGATCGGGTTGAGGCGGTGCTGCCGGTGCCGAATGTGCTGCACAGCCCGGTGGCCTATCAAATGGACGGGCGCGAATTCATCGAAGCGATGATGGTTTGCGACTTCGAGCCGCTGGGCATCTTCCACTCGCATCCGGCCGGGCCGCCCGTGCCATCACCAACCGACATCGCGCAAGCCATGTATCCAGAGTCGGTGTACATCATCATCGCGCTCAATCAGTCGCCGCCGGGCGCGCGCGGCTTCCGGATCAGCGAGGGGCGCGTGAGTGAAGTGTCCGTGGTGGTAGAGTGACGAATTGATGGCCGCGGGGTTATAGTTCGCGATAACCAACCGCGTAGGAGGCGCATGAAGCGACGAGTGTATCGGACGGGGGCGGCTTTGGGATTGGCGGCGGCGTGCCTGGTGTTTCTGGTGTTTCTTACGGACAATGCCGTCAATCACTGGCTGGTGCAGACGGCGGCGGCGTGGCCGCAGGGTGTGCGATTGGCCGCGGCCGCGCTGGGCGGCTATTTGATCGGCTCGATTCCGTTTGGTTATTTGATTGTGGGAGTGGCGAGCGAGCGCGACATCCGCGAAGTGGGCAGTGGGCGCACGGGCGGCACCAACGTGCTCCGATCGGCCGGTTTTGGCCCGGCGGTGTTTGCCGTGATTGCGGATCTGTTGAAAGGCGCGGTGGCGGTGGTCTTCGGGGCGATGATGCTGCCGGGCAGCTACTGGCCGCTGGTGACAGCGGGCTGGGGGGCGGTGCTGGGCCACAATGCGCCGGTGTTTCTGGCCTTTCGCGGCGGCGCGGGCACCATGACCAACATCGGCGTCAGCACCGTGCTATGGATCCCCTCGCTGCTGTTTGCGATGCCGCTGTTTTTGCTGGGCTGGTGGCTGATCCGCATCGCGTCGCTGTCGTCGCTCCTCATTGCGGCAGCGCTGGCGGTGGTGTTTGCGGTGCGGGCGGCGCTGGGCGGCGGCCCGTGGGAATTTGCGGTGTACGCGGTTGGCTCGTTCCTGATTATTGCTTATGCCCTGCGGCCCAATATCAAGCGGCTGATCGACGGCACTGAGCCGCGTGTGCCGCGTGTGGGCAAGTCGTTCTAATTACCCGATCGGCGAGATTTCTCCTCGCCGACTTATCCTTTCTTTTGGCGGAGGCAGCAGCATGGCAATGGCAAGCAGCGGCAAAAAACGCATCGGCATCCTGACGGGCGGCGGCGATGTGCCCGGCCTCAATCCGGCCATCCGCGCCGTGACGGTTCGTGCGCTGCGCGAAGGCTGGGAAGTGATCGGCTTCCGGCGCGGCTGGGGCGGCCTGATCGACATCGTGCGCGAACCGGACTACGACAACAGCAACAACTATCAGGTGCTGACCGAGGAGATCGTCAATCGGGCCGGGCGCACCGGCGGCACGTTCTTGCACACCTCGCGCACGCGGCCCAGCAATGTGAAGCAGGACAGCGTGCCCCCGCACCTGAAGGACACGTACACCGAACCGGTGAACGATCTGACGCCCGAAGTCCTGAAGAACCTCGACTGGTTGGGCATCGACTATCTGATCCCGATCGGCGGCGACGACACGCTGAGCTACGGCGTGCACCTGTACAAGCAGGGCTTCAAGGTCATCGCCATTCCCAAGACCATGGACAACGACGTGCCCGGCACCGATTACTGCATCGGCTTCAGCACGTGCGTCACGCGCACCATCGAGATGGTCAACAGCCTGCGCACTTCGGCCGGCTCGCACGAGCGCATCATGGTGCTGGAGGTCTTCGGGCGCTACGCGGGCTTCACGGCGATGTTGCCCACCATGGCAGGCGCGGCCAACCGCTGCGTGATCCCGGAGCACCGCTTCGACATCGAGCGGCTGACCGAGCTGCTGGTGTACGATCGCAACCGCGCGCCCAGCAAATACGCCATCGTCATCGTGTCGGAGGGCGCCATGTTTGAGGGCGGCGAGATGATCTTCCAGAGCACCGCCGCCGACGCCTACGGCCATATGAAGCTGGGCGGCATCGGCGATCTGGTCTCGTCGGAGGTGCAGAAGCGCTCGGCCAAATACAACCACGGCAAGGAAGTCCACATCATCAACCAGAAGCTGGGCTACCTGGTGCGCGGCGGCGACCCGGACGCCATTGATTCGATCGTGCCGATGGCCTATGGCAACCTGGCGCTGGACCTGCTGCTGCAGGGCATCCACGGGCGGCTGGTGGTGCTGAAGAACGGCCGCTACGACAACCTGCCGCTGGACATCGTGACCAGCACCAAGAAAGTCGTCAACGTGCCGCGCTTCTACAACACCGAACGTTATCGCCCGTACTACCACAGCTTTGAGATGACACCGCTGTTCATCATGACCAGCGAGGGTTAGTAGATGCCCTTAGACCTGTCAGGCGGCGCCTGACAGGTCTTTTTTCGGAGAGGACCATGACCGACACGACTCTGCCCACGCATCACGAAGTGCCCGAACGCTACCGCTGGAATGACACCAGCGTCTTTGCTTCGACGACGGCGTGGGAAACCGAATTCACAGCGGTGAGCGACGCGCTGGCCGACGCGACCCAGTTTCAGGGCCGATTGGCAAACGGCGGCCCGACGGTCCTGGCCGCGCTCGCGGCGCGCGATGCGCTGCAGCAGCGCGCCATGAAACTGGTGGTGTATGCCGAGATGAGCGCCGCCGTCGATTCCAACGACCAGGCGGCGCAGGCGATGGCCGGGCGGGCGAGCGGCCTGATCGGGCAGGTGATGGCCGCGTATGCCTTCGTCGAGCCGGAACTGATCGCCATCGGCCCGGATCGATTGGCTGAGTGGCAGCAAGCCGATCCGCAGTTGGCCGTATATGCGCACTACTTCGACAACCTGTTTCGCAAGCAGGCGCACGTGCGCTCGGCCGAGGTGGAAGAACTGCTGGGCCTGCTGGCCGATCCGTTCGGCAGTGTGAGCACGACGATGCACCTGCTGACCAACGCCGACTTCAAGTTTGCGCCCGCGCGCGGCCGCGACGGCGCAGAACAGGCGGTGGCGCAGGGGACGATCACCGGGCTGGTGCAGAGCGCCGATCGGGAAGTGCGCCGCACCGCGTGGGAGCATTACAGCGACGAGTATCTGGCGCATCAGAACACGCTGGCCGGCAATCTGATCACGTCGTTGAAACAGAGCGTGTTTCGCATGCGCGCGCGGCGGCATGACTCGACGCTGGCGATGACGCTGTTTGAAGACAATATCCCGGTGGCCGTGTTCCACAATTTGATCGACGTGTTCAAGCGCCACCTGCCCACGTGGCATCGCTACTGGCGCATCCGTCGCAAGGCGCTCAAGGTGGACGCGCTGCGCTACTACGATCTGTGGGCGCCGCTGACCGAGGGCGGCCCGCGCGTCTCGTTTGAGCAGGCGGTGGAGATGATTTGCGCGGGGCTGGCTCCGTTGGGCGACGATTACGTGAACGTCATCCGGCGCGGCTGTCTGGAGGAGCGCTGGGTGGACGCCATGCCCAATCGGGGCAAGGGGCAGGGCGCGTTTTCCACCGGCGTCAAGGGCACCTCGCCCTTCATCATGATGAGCTTTGCCGGCACGCTGATGAGCCTGAGCACGCTGGCGCACGAACTGGGCCATTCCCTGCACTCGTACCTGACGTTTGCGACGCAGCCGTGGGTGTACACCGGCTACGCCAACTTTGTGGCCGAGGTCGCGTCCAACTTCCATCAGGCCATGGTGCGCGCGCATCTGCTGGCGACGCAGCCTGATCCGTTGTTTCAACTGGCCGTCGTCGAAGAGGCCATGACCAACTTCCTGCGCTACTTCTTCCAGATGCCCACGCTGGCGCGGTTTGAACTGGAAGTGCATCAGCGCGTGCAGCGCGGCGAGGGCGTCAACGCGCAGACCCTTAACGGCCTGATGGCCGATCTCTTCGCCGAGGGCTTTGGCGGCGAGCTGGACATGGACCGCGATCGCATCGGCATCATCTGGGCGGAGTTTGGTCATCTGTACGCCGATTACTACGTCTTCCAATATGCCACCGGTATCTCCGGCGCGAACGCGCTGGCCCGGCGAGTGCGATCGGGCGAGCCGATGGCCGCGCAGGATTATCTGCGCTTCCTGAAAGCCGGTTCGTCGGTGTATCCGATCGACGCACTGCAGATCGCGGGCGTCGATCTTACCCGGCCCGAGCCGGTGGAAGCGGCCTTCGAGGTGCTGGCGGGCTACGTCGATCGGCTGGAACAGATCGTCGGTTAGGGTCAATGCACATGGCGACCGAACGTGACAAGATGCTGGCGGGCGAACTGTACATCGCCAACGATCCCGAGCTGGTGGCGATGCGCATGCGCGCGCGGCGGCTGACCCGACTGTACAACCTGATGCTGCAAGAAGACCCCGCCCAGCGCGAGGCGCTACTGCGTGAGCTGCTGGGCAGTATGGGGCAGAACGTGTGGATTGAGCCGCCGTTTTACTGCGATTACGGCGCGCATCTGCACCTGGGCGACAACATCTTCTTCAACTTCAACTGCGTGGCACTGGATTGCGCCGAGATCCGCATCGGCGACAACACGCAGTTCGGGCCAAACGTGCAGCTGTATGCGGCCTATCATCCGCTGGTCGCCGCCGAGCGCATCAAAGGGCCGGAACTGGCCGCGCCCATCACCATCGGCCGCAACGTGTGGGTGGGCGGCGGCGCCATCATCTGCCAGAACGTCACCATCGGCGACAACACCACCATCGGCGCGGGCAGCGTGGTCACCAAAAACATCCCGGCCAACGTCTTCGCCGCTGGCAACCCCTGCCGCGTCATCCGCGAATTGTGAAAGAGCCCGCCATGTCTCGACGTGTGCTGCTGGGCATTTCATTGGCGGCGTTGGCCTTGTTCCTGTATCAAGGCATCATTCGCATTGTCCTGACGCCCATCGTCGTCTTGCCCAGTCTGCCGGGCGGCATCAGTTTCAGCACGCTGTTGGTGATGGTCTTCAGCCTGACGCACGCGATGGTGGCGCTGGGCTGGCGGCACAGCCTGATCTTCTTCGCGCTGAGCGCCGCGATCTCATGGACCTATGAACAGGTGGGGGTGGCGACCGGCGCGATCTACGGCCCGTATCATTACACCGCGCAGCTCGGCCCCAAACTCGGCCACGTGCCGCTGCTGATTCCCATCGCGTGGTTCATGATGATCTATCCCAGCTACGTCATCGCCAACCTGATCGTCGATGGGCAACCGACCGGCAGTCGCGGCGGACTCGGCCGTCTCCTGGGCCTGGCCTTCCTCTCCGCCATGGTGATGACGGCCTGGGATCTGGTCGTCGATCCGTTGTTGACGCAGGCGGTGATGACGGCGTGGGTGTGGGAGCAGGGCGGCCCGTATTACGGCGTGCCCGTGCAAAACTTTGCGGGCTGGCTGTTGACGACGTTCACCGTATATACCGCGTATCGGCTGTATGAGAGCCGGTTCAAGCCGCGCCCGATCGGTTCACTCACCCGATCGGTGGCCGCGCTGCCATTGATCGCTTATGGCGGCGTGCTGATTGCTAACGGCAGCAATAACGTCGAAGGCATGGCCGTCATCGCCCCGTTTGTGATGGGTCTGCCGCTGGTGGCCGCCGCCATCCGCCTCTCGACGTATTTCACGCCGCGCGCCGATTAGCCCAAAACTCATGCCGTTCTTTCAGTCTGCCGGACATCAACTGTTTTATCGCGAGTGTGGCGCCGGGCCGCTGCTGTTGATCCTGCCCGGCAACACCGCCTCGTCGGCGCAGCACGTCAACGACCTGGCCTACTGGGGCGAACGTTATCACGCCGTGTCGATCGATTTTTGGGGCACAGGTCAATCCGATCGGCTGGCGCACTGGCCGGCGGACTGGTGGGCGCAGGGCGCGCGTGATGCCGCCGCGTTGATCGATCATCTAGGCGAAGATCAAGCGCTGGTGATGGGGACGAGCGGCGGCGGCATGGTCACGCTGCTGGCGGCCATTCATCATCCCGATCGGCTTCGCGCGGCCATCGCGGACAGCTGTGTGGCCCGGTGGCCACCGGCTGCGATCCGCGCCGCGATCGATCTCCGCAACGCGCACACACCCGATCAGATCGCGTTCTGGCGCGGCGCGCACGGCGACGATTGGGCGCAGGTGGTCGAGGCGGACGGCGACATGCTGCTGCGCTTCGGCGCCGCCACCGGAGGCGACATCTTCGGCGGGCGGTTGGGACAGATTCGCTGCCCGGTATTGATCACGGCCAGCCGGGCGGATTCGGCTTTGCCGGACGTTGAATCACAGGCGCGTTGCATGGCGGCGCAGATACCGGGCGCACAATTGCACCTGAGCGACGCGGGCGATCACCCTTTCATGTGGAGCAATGCAGCGGAGTTCCAGCGTGTGGCGGAGGCATTTCTGGGCGGCCTGAGCGCGGTCACGGCTGCGCCGGAGTGATCTCCGCCCGGAGGAACCACGCGCCCTTTTTTTGCTTCTGGCCCTTGGGCGCGCGATCGTAGTACAACTCGAACAACCTGCCATCTTCCACGCGCACGCGAAAGTAGAAACGTCCCACCCCCCATGAGCCACGCGCGGCGGCAGTGGCCGCGTGGGCGGGGCGCATGTTGTTGGCCATGCGTCCGCTGCGGTCGTAAGCGTGCCATTCCTCGAGCATCTCCAGCACGCGATACGTGCGGCCCTGCCACGCGAAAGCATCGGGGCAGGGCGGCGCTTTTTCACGGGCCGGCGGCCGGTCGAAGATCGCCTCGATGGGTTCGTCGATGAAGTGCAGCGGTTGATGGCCGGGCATGCTGTTATTTAACCGCAAGGATGCGAAGAGCGCAACGACGAGATCGGGTTTCTTAACCACGGCTGGTTGTCTGGCAGATATGGAAAGCCCCTTACGGCTTCAGCCGGCCATCAGCGCGCGAATGACCTGATCGCACAACGCGCGGCTCAGCCAGACATCTGGCCGCGCCTGCAAAGCGCGCACATAATCAACGGCAGCCTCGCGGGTGATGTAGCCGTGTTGGACGGCGCTCACGATCAGCCCCAGCGTGCCTTTGAGTTGTGTGCGGGCGTTCGCTGCCCTCAGGTTTTCATGCGCCGTTCCACGCGCCGCGGCATCATCGACCAGCAGCACATCCGCCCCCAGTTCAATGGCCGGACAAATACTTTCACGCTCGCCTGTATGAACCAGGCTAACGACCGGCAGAACGGTTGTCACCGGGGTTCGCACGGAGATTTGGCCGGACTTGACAGCTTCTTCAATGAGATCCGCGTCAGGGGCATTCAGCGCTCGGCCGGCTGTGACAGCTTCGGCGTACACGGTCGGGGTAATGAAGACCGTGTCGTACGACGAGGTGAGCAGATTAAGCGCGCCGATCTTCGCCAGGGCCAGCAGCGGCCCCGCATCGACAATGACGCTCACAACTGTGCGGCCTGATCAAGGGTTAAGGGCTGATCAAGAGTCTCGGCATCGGCGGCGGGCAGCAGGCCATGCGCACAGGCCAACGGGATGATTTCGCGCAGCGAGACGCCGGCTTGTTCGGCGGCGTAGGCCAGGGTGCCGCGCCCCTGCCGGTAAGCTTCCAACGCCTCGATTACGCGCCACTGGCGCAACCCCAGTTCCAGCACGTGCGCGCGCGTTGTTGGATCGGCGGGCAGCTGATTCACCACGTCCAGCGGAACGCGTAAGGTAATGAAAGTTGATTGAGCGGCCATCCCTGACTCCTCGCTGATCATTATATCACAGCGATAGGGCAGGCGAGTCTCTTAACTGCCGGCTGGTTGGCCAGGCGGCCCAACCGCAGAGACGCGCAGAACGCACAAACGCACAGCGACTCACCACAAAGGCAATTGCCACGCCGGGCGACGACCGTTGAGCAACACGAAGGGCGCGGCGCGATTGGCCAGGACGCCGATGGCTTTGAGGTCCTTGAGATCGCGCAGCGTGCCTTTGCGCCGCGCCGCGAGGATCGACTCCGCGCCCTTCGGCCCGATGCCGGGCACGCGCAGCAGCTCACGCCGATCGGCCTGGTTGATCTCGATCGGGTCGTGCAGGTTCTGCCGCGCCCACGCGATCTTGGGATCGACATCCAGCGGCAGAAAGCCTTCTGGCGTGAACGGCATATCTTCCAGATCAAAGCCGTAATCGCGCAGCAGGAACGACGATTGATAGAGGCGATGCTCGCGCCAGGGATTCTCCGGCGCGTGATTTTCCAGCGGCGTATTTGTCACCGGGCTGAACGCGGAAAAATAGGTGCGCGCCAGCCGCAGCTGTTTGAGCAGGTAGGCGGTGGTGGATAGAATCTCCAGATCATTTTCGCCCACCGCGCCCACGACGAACTGCGTGGCCAGCGACGGCCACTTGCCGTTCCAGCCCAGCCGGGCCGGTTGGGTGCGGCGAATCTCATCGGCCCACTGCAGCGGCCGCAGCAGCTCTTCGAGGAATACTTTGTGTGGGGCCAGATCGGCCAATCGGCGCGTGTTGGGCGCTTCCAGGTTGATCGAGATCCGATCGGCCAGCTGCATGGCCCGATAGACCTGATCGCGCTCCGAGCCGGGCATGATCTTCAGATGCACGTAGCCGCGATAGTGCTGTGTGCCGCGCAAAATGTCGATGGCGTCGATGAGGCGATCCTGCGTGCGCACGCCGCCGCCCGCGATGCCGCTGCTCAGGAAGATGCCTTCGGCGATGCGGGCACGGTTGAGATCGATGAAGGCCTTTGCCATTTCGTCGGGCCTGAAGGTGGCGCGGCGCATATCGCGGCCTTTGCGGAACGGACAGTAATAACAGTCGCGCTCGCAGGCCGAGGTGAGCATGGTCTTGAGCAGGGCAATGGTTTTGCCGCCCGGCATCACGGCGTGATGAATGCCCAGCGAACTCTTCTTCACATCGAGCGCGCGGTTGTCGCCCGCTTTAATCTGCTCGACCGTGCGCTTCAACTCCAGCGGCGAATGTCCGCAAGCGGCCAGCCGGTCGGGCGTGGGGGTGCGATCGAGACGGGCGTCTTCCGCCGGTTCGATCGCGGCGTTGTCGGCCAGCAGTTGAAGCTTGATTTCGGCGTCCATGCTATAATTGTAGAACAATTGTTCGGTCGCGTCAATAGCCATCGGGGACGGCCAGATCGCAGGTGATGCGTGGCCGCGAAGCGCGTCACACAGGCTATAATTGGCAGGAAGAAATTTGCATGAGCCATGAGCGATGAAGGTTTTCTACACCGATCAATTTGTGCTGCCATTACCGGAAGGACATCGTTTTCCCATGGCGAAGTATGCGCTGCTGCGCGAGCGGGTGGCGGCTTCCGGCCGGTTTGCGCCCGATGAGCAGTGCGTGCCCGCTGCGGCCACCGATGCGGAACTGCGGCGTGTCCATACGACGGAATACGTAGGGCGTGTGGCGCGCGGCGAATTGACGGACAAGGAATTGCGCCGCATCGGTTTTCCGTGGTCGCCGCAGATGGTGGAGCGCTCACGCCGGTCGAGCGGGGCGACGATTGCGGCGGCGCGGGCAGCGCTGAGCGAGGGCCTCGCCGTCAATCTGGCGGGCGGCACGCATCACGCCTTCGCCGATCACGGCGGCGGCTACTGTGTCTTCAACGACGCCGCCGTCGCGGCGCGGGCCATGCAGGCCGAAGGGCGCGCGCGGCGCGTGGTCGTCGTCGATTGCGATGTGCATCAGGGCGACGGCACAGCCAGCATCTTCCGCGCTGATCCCGGCGTCTTTACGTTCTCCATCCACGGCGCCAGGAACTATCCGTTTCACAAGGAGATCAGCGATCTCGACGTGGCGCTGCCGGACGATGCCGACGACGCGCTCTATCTGGCCGCGCTGCGCGAAGCACTGCCCGTCGTGCTCGATCGCGCGCAGGCCGATCTGGCGATCTACCTGGCGGGCGCGGATCCGTATTTCGACGACACGTTCGGGCGGATGAAGTTGACCAAGGCCGGGCTGCTGGCGCGTGATCGCTTCGTATTGGAGAGCTGCCGCGCGACCGGATTGCCCGTCGTCATCACCATGGCGGGCGGCTACGCCAAACGCGTGGAGGACACGGTGGACATTCACTGGCAGACGGTGCGGCTGGCGGCGGAGATGAGCCGGTAGCGCAGCTGCGACTAGAAGTCGCGCCTGGTAAGCCGTCGGCTGATCGTTCATCCTTCGCAGGGTACGCTTGAAAGCGGTACGATTATACAAGACTGTCAGGGTACGACATTGCAAGAATCTACAGCGTGCGCATGACGATCTGTAGTCGAACACCGACCGAGTTCACGTTTCACTCGTCACTCATCAGGATTTCCCATGGACCTCAATCTTCTTCTCCGCGGCCTCGTCATCGGCTTCTCCATTGCTGCGCCGGTTGGACCAATCGGCGTGCTGTGCATTCGGCGCACACTGGCCGAAGGGCGCGCTTACGGGCTGGCCTCCGGGCTGGGTGCAGCCAGCGCCGACGGCTTCTACGGCCTGATCGCGGCGCTGGGCCTGACGCTGGTGGCCGATTTTCTGCGGCAGCAGCAAGTGTGGCTCGGTCTGATCGGCGGCGGCTATTTGTTGTATCTGGGCGTCAAGACCTTCGGGGCGATGCCGGTTGAGACGGCGGCCGACGCGGGCGAGCGCGGCGCGCCGCAGCGCGGCCTGATCGGGGCGTATGCGTCCACGTTGTTTCTCACGCTCACCAATCCGCTGACCATCTTTGCGTTCGCGGCCATCTTCGCCGGGGTGGGGGCCGCCGTCGGCGCCGGATCAGGCGGAGCGCTATTGGTGGTGGCGGGCGTGTTCGCTGGATCATGCGCGTGGTGGCTGATCCTGGTGACGTTCACCGGCCTCTTTCGAGCGCGGCTCGGGCCGATCGGGCTGCGGTGGATCAATCGGTTGTCCGGGATCGTCATCGCGGGCTTCGGCGTCGCGGTGTTGTATGGCCTGATCGCGCAAAGCTAAGCGCCCGTGTTATAATCGTTCCAGCCTCGGGTCATATCAGACAGGTGGTGTCAGATGCCCATTCGAATCCTCATCGTGGACGATCACAGCGTGGTGCGGCAGGGCCTCAAGATGTTCCTTGGCCTGGACCCGGAACTGGAAGTGGTGGGTGAAGCCGCCGACGGCGCGGAAGGCGTGAAGCAGGCCAAAGAGCTCAAGCCCGACGTGGTGCTGATGGACCTGTTGATGCCGGTCATGGACGGCATCACCGCCATCGGCATTTTGCGGCGCGAACTGCCGGACACGGAAGTGATCGCGTTGACGAGCGTGCTGGAAGACTCGTCGGTGATCGGCGCGGTGCGCGCCGGGGCGATCGGTTATCTGCTGAAGGATACCGAATCCGATGAGCTGTGCCGCGCCATCAAGGCCGCCGCCGAGGGGCAGGTACAGCTGTCGCCCAAGGCCGCCGCCCGGTTGATGCGCGAAGTGCGCGCGCCCGACAGTCCCGAGGCGTTGACCGACCGCGAGACCGAAGTGCTGCGGCTGCTGGCGCAGGGCCGCTCCAACAAAGAGATCGCGGCGGCGCTGACCATCGGTGAAAAGACGGTGAAAACGCACGTCAGCAACATCCTCAGCAAACTCAACGTGCCCAGCCGCACGCAGGCCGCGCTGTACGCGGTGCGCATCGGCCTGGTGTCGATCGAACCGGCCGAGCCGGGCGCATAACCGGGCCGGGCCGCGGCACGCCGCGCGGCTTCGCGCCCTCGTCAGGCAGCAGTTCTATGACTTCCTCTCCGCCGCACCGTTCGCCGCTGAAAATCTCCGTGTCGTTGCAAAGCACCTACGCGCGCGTGGCGCTGGGCATGATCCTCATCGCCGTGGGCTATGTGCTGCTCTTCTCGTATTTCGGTTACAGCTCGTCGGAGCGGATGTATGACTCGCGCCGCGACGAGCTGAAACGCATCGTGTATCTGGGTTTGAATGTGATCAAGCCCGTCATCGAACAACAGCGGCGCGGCGAATTGACGCAGGCGCAGGCCATTGAGCAGGGGCGCGATCTGATCCGGCGCATGACGTACATTTACGGTCTGGGCGCCAATTACCTGTTCATGGGTGACGTCAAAGGCACGGTATTGGTGGAGCCGTTTCAGCCTGAGCTGGAAGGCACCAGCCAGCTGGAGACGCTGGACGCCGACGGGAAGAACATTGGACGCGAGATCATCCGCATCGCCACCGGGCCCGGTCGTGAGGGCTTCTTGGAATACAAATTCCCGCCGCCGGGCAGCAGCGTGCCCCAGCCCAAGCTGACCTACGTGGTGGGCATTCCCGAATGGGACGCCTTCATCGGCACGGGCATGTATCTGGCCGACATCGACGCCGGCACGCAGGGCTTTACGCGCAACTCACTGGTGCTGACGGGCGGCCTGTTTCTGGTGATCTTTCTGGGCGTGTTCATGGTGCTGCGACCGGTGTTCAGCAGTTATCGCACGCTGTTGGGTCTGTTCGATCAGATCCGCCGCGACCCGGACGCGCTGCCCGTGGTGCCGGTGGAGCGGTATCCAGCCGGGTCCGAGGGGCGCGCCCTGCTGGCCGGTTTTCGTGACATGCTGCGCCACATTCAGTCGAGCCGCCAGCAGTTGAAGGAGAGCGAAGAACGCTTCAGCCTGGCCGTGCAGGGCACCAATGACGGCATCTGGGACTGGCACATCAAAACGAACACCGTGTATTACTCGCCGCGCTGGAAGGAAATGCTGGGCTACACCGATGACGAGCTGCCCAACCGGTTTGAAGAATGGACGATGCGCATGCACCCCGATGATGTGGAACCGGCGATGCAGGCGCTGAACGATCATCTGGCGGGCCAGACGTCCTATTACGAAAAAGAGATCCGGCTGCAGCACAAGGACGGCAGCTACCGCTGGATCCTGACGCGCGGCGCGACAGTGCGCGACGAGGCCGGCCGGCCGGTGCGCATGGCTGGCTCGCACACCGACATCACCGAGCGCAAGCGTGTCGACGACGAGCTCATCGAGCGCGAGAAGCAGTATCGCAGCATCTTTGAGACCACCACCGACGGCTTGATCATCACCCGGCCCGACGGCGCGATTGTGGAAGCAAACCCGGCGGCCTGCGCGATGTTCGGCTACAGCCGCGAAGAATTCTTTCAGCTCGATCCGCTGGTGCTGATCCATCCCGACTATCACGCCACCTTCCGCGAGTACCTGGCGGCGGTCGGCCGGGGCGAGACGGTGGAAGCCCGATCGGTTGATCTGCGCCGCAACGGCTCGCCGCTCGATGCCGAAGTGCGCGGCTCGCCGCTGCTCTATCGCGGCCAGCCGCACATCCTGAGCGTGGTGCACGATGTCACCGAACGCGAGCGGGCCTTCCAGCTGCTGGAGCAGCGCGTGGCCGAACGCACGCGCGAACTGCAGACGTTGCTGGAAATCTCGCAGAACATGACCTCCATGCTGGAGCTCAAACCGCTGCTGCGCCTGATTTTGACCCAGCTCAAATCGGTGGTGGACTATACCGGGGCCACCATCTTCACGCTGAACGAAGGCGAGCTGGCCATCCTCGATTATCAGGGTCCCATCCCGACCGACGACATCGTGCGGCTGCGCTTCCCGCTGGCCCGGGCGGGCGCCAACGCCGAAGTGATCCGGCGGCGCGGCGCTGTCATCATCGACGATGTGCGCGGCGATTCGCCGCTGGCGCGGATCTTCCAGCAATTTGCGGGCGAGCAGCTGTACACAACCTTTGGTTACATTCGTTCGTGGCTGGGTGTGCCGTTGACCATCCAGGAAAACGTGGTGGGCATGTTGAGCCTGGACTACGATGAGCCGGGTCGCTACACCGATCATCACGCGCGGCTGGCGCTGGGCATCGCCAACCAGGCCGCCATCGCCATCGACAATTCACGATTGTACTGGCAGGCCAAAGAACTGGCCGCGCTGGAAGAACGCAACCGGCTGGCCCGCGAGCTGCACGATTCCGTGTCGCAGGCGCTGTACGGCATTGCGCTGGGGGCGCGCACGGCCCGCGCCCAGCTCGATCGGGATCCGGCCCGGGCCAAAGATCCGATCGAGTACACACTCCAGCTGGCCGAGGCCGGCCTGGCCGAAATGCGCGCGTTGATCTTCGAACTGCGGCCGGAATCGTTGAAGACCGACGGCTTAGTGGCCGCCCTGAGCAAACAGGCCGCGGCCACCCGGGCGCGCCATCACCTCAACGTGACCACCGACTTGTGCGAGGAAATGGAAGACATGCCGCTGGATGTGAAAGAGGCGCTGTACCGCATCGCCCAGGAAGCGCTGCACAACATCGTCAAGCACGCCAAAGCCACGAACGTCGTGCTGAAGCTGGTCTGCGAGCCGGGCAATGTGGCGCTGTTGGAGATCAGCGACGATGGTGTGGGCTTTGACGCGCAGGGCACCTTCCCCGGCCACCTGGGGCTGAAATCGATGCGCGAGCGGGTGATGCGGGTGGGCGGCGTGCTGACAGTAAGGAGCGAACCGGGCCACGGCACGCGCATTCGGGCGCGGATCCCGATCAAGCTGGAGACGGCAGATAGCTTACGCTGAGGCCGTCCCGGCCGCGCCGGCCGGCTGCCCGGTCGGTGCGCAGGCGGCGGCCACTTCCCAGCAGATGACATCCGCTTCGATGTATTCTTCCCCCAACGCACGCGCCACCGATACGCGGTGGTGACCGTCACGCACGAAGTAACAGTCGCCCACCTGCACCACATCGATGGCGGGCAGCGCCTGATCGTTGAGCCTGAGCGCGGCGATGCGCAGCCAACGCTCGCGTGTGATCGTCGTGCGCGGCGCGAACCACCGATCGAAATCGCCGCAGCGGTTCTCGCTACCACAAATGGCGCGGATGGAAATGGTTTGGACGCCGAGGGCATGGCGCTGGCGGACGGGCCGGGCCTTTAGAGCCGCGTCCAGCCGATCGAGCTGGCCGGCCCGACCGGTTAATGCCGACCACACGCGCCGCACCAGACCGCGTCGGCGCTCGGCTTCGAACAGCTGGCGGGCGCGCTGCCTCGTCCAATCAACCGGGGCAGAGGCGACGCCACCGGTGTGAGGCGGCAGACAGGCTGAGGCGATTTCAAGGCTGTTTAACATGGCGCAGGCCTGCGTAATGCGTTTGACTTCCCGATCAACAGTATGCCATCGACTGGGGCGCCCGCCATCGGCCATCGCGTCGAAGTGGTGATCGGTCTTTGGATGGAGCGCGCGGTGTCGATGGTATAATCGTTGCGCCATCAAGTTCATTTGCTTCAAGGAGCCTCATGGAATACCGTCATCTGGGCCGATCGGGTCTGCAAGTTTCTGCGCTGTCGCTGGGCGGCTGGGTCACGTGGGGGCAGCAGGTCGGCGATGATGTCACCTACGAATGCATGAAAGCCGCCTGGGAGGCGGGCGTGAACTTCTTTGATACCGCCGAAGTCTACGCCGACGGGCGGTCGGAATGCTCGATGGGGCTGGCCATCAAGCGGGCCGGCTGGAAACGATCGGATCTGGTGCTGTCCACCAAGCTGTTCTGGGGCGGACGCGGCGTCAACGATCGCGGCCTGTCGCGCAAACACATCATCGAAGGGCTGCGTGCGTCGTTGGGACGGATGGAAGTGGACTACGTCGATCTGGTGTTCTGCCACCGACCGGACTTCCGCACTCCCATCGAAGAAACCGTGCGCGCCATGAACTTCGTCATCGATCAAGGCTGGGCGTTCTACTGGGGCACCAGCGAATGGAGCGCGGCCGAGATCTGGGAAGCCCATCACATTGCGCGGCGCGAGCATTTGATCCCACCGTTGATGGAACAGCCGGAATACAACATGCTGGCGCGCGAGCGCTTTGAAAAAGAGTACGCGCGCCTGTACACCGAGCTCGGCCTGGGCACCACGATCTGGAGTCCGCTGGCCAGCGGGCTGCTGACGGGCAAGTACAACAACGGTCTGCCGGAAGGCACGCGCGCCACGCTGCCCGGCTACGAGTGGCTGCGCGAGGAGTTTGAGAAACCGGAGACGGCCGCCAAAATTGAAAAAGTGAAACGGTTGATGGTGATCGCCGGTGAACTGGGCTGCTCCATGTCGCAGCTGGCGCTGGCCTGGTGCCTGAAGAATCCCCACGTCAGCACCGTCATCACCGGCGCCTCGCGGGTTTCGCAGGTGGTGGAGAACATGAAGGCCGTGGACATTTTGCCGAAGTTGACCGACAGCGTGATGCAGCGCATCGAGGACATCCTGCAGAACAAACCGGAACCCGCTGAAGACTTTCGATAGGAGATCGATCTGCGCCGAGCACGAAGGCTACAAAGTTGCTGGCTTCCTTCGTATTCTTCGTGACTTTCGTGGATCACATTGGAGGCCGCCCATGGCACGGTTTGAGTTCCACGTTTCGCGCCGCGCGCGCGACACTTACGGCTTCGAAGAGGAGCTGTTCTCGTTTAATGGCAACGTGATCTTTGCCAACTTCTACGCGGCGCGCGTCTTTGCGCAGAAGCTGAACGAGAAGCGCCCGCCCGATCAAGCCGTGCGCGCCGGGCAGCTCAATGCGCTGGGCCTCATCGACGAATTGCAGCACTACGCGGTGAAGCAGTACCGCGAGCAGAAGAATCCGCGCGTGATGCAAGAGGCGCTGGACTGGCTGAGCGGGCTGATCGGGCCGGATGAGATCGATCGGGCTTTGCGCCGTTTTGTGGACGAGTTTCCGCTGGTGGTCGTGTACAAAGGCCAGCTCACCATCGACGAGTATCTGCGCGGTGAGTCCAACGGTTTTGCCCACCGGCAGATGGTGCTGGAAGAGATGTTGATGCTGTGGCTGGCCAATCAGAATCCCGCCTTTCAGCCGTTCCGCGAGCTGTTTGACGATGCGCCGCTGGCGCAGGAAACCCGCTATCCGCAGATAATGACCGGCCTGCGCGAGTTTTTCGCCACGCAGCCGACGTTTGGCGCGGACGGCCAGAACTTCCTCGATTTTCTCATGGCGCCGCTGCGGGCCGCGCCCGATTCGCTGAGCGCGCAGCTGGACTACATGCGTGGGCGCTGGGGTATCGCGCTGGGCGCGCTGATTTATCGGCTGCTAGGCGGCATGGATTTCATCCGCGAAGAAGAAAAGGCCGTCTTTACCGGCCCCGGCCCGGCGCTGGTGCCGGTCTTTGGCCCGCAGGCGCAGGCCGCGTCGCTGGCGTTGTTCGGCACGGCGGCGATGCGCGAGCCGGAGCCGGAACCCGAACGCTTTAGCCCCGATCTGGACTGGATGCCCAACCTGGTGCTGATCGCCAAGAACAGCTACGTGTGGCTGGATCAGCTGTCCAGAAAATACCGGCGGCCCATCACGCGGCTCGATCAGATCCCCGACGAAGAGCTGGATCAGCTCAAGCAGTGGGGCATCACCGGTCTGTGGCTCATCGGCCTGTGGGAGCGCAGCAAAGCGTCGCAGCGCATCAAGCAGGCCATGGGCAACCCGGAGGCGGTAGCCTCGGCCTACTCGCTGATGGACTATTCCATTGCGCAGGATCTGGGCGGCGACGCGGCCTTGCAGGACCTGCGCGCCCGCGCGCGGCAGCGTGGCATCCGGCTCGCCAGCGACATGGTGCCCAATCACATGGGGATCGATTCGCATTGGGTGATCAATCATCCCGATTGGTTCATCGCGCTCGATCAGCCGCCGTTCCCCTCGTACACGTTCACCGGCCCCGATTGGTCCAGTGACGCCCGCGTGGGCATCCAGATTGAGGATCACTACTTTGACAAGTCCGACGCCGCGGTGGTCTTCAAACGCACCGACAAATGGACGGGCAGCGTCAAGTACATCTATCACGGCAACGACGGCACGAGTTTTCCGTGGAACGACACCGCGCAGCTGAACTATCTGAAGGCCGAAGTGCGCGAAGCCGTGATCCAGACGATCTTGCACGTGGCGCGCAACTTCCCGGTGATCCGCTTCGACGCGGCGATGACGCTGGCCAAGCGGCACTTTCAGCGGCTGTGGTTCCCGGAGCCGGGCACGGGCGGCGCCATCCCCTCGCGCGCCGAACATGGCCTGACCAAAGAACAGTTCGACGCCGCTATTCCGCAGGAATTCTGGCGCGAGGTGGTCGATCGGGTGGCGGTTGAAGCGCCCGATACCCTGCTGCTGGCCGAAGCCTTCTGGCTGATGGAAGGTTACTTCGTCCGCACGCTGGGCATGCACCGCGTGTACAACAGCGCCTTTATGAACATGCTGCGCGACGAGGACAACGGCAAATATCGCAGCGTCATGAAGAACACGCTGGAGTTCGATCCCGAAGTGCTGCGGCGCTACGTAAACTTCATGAACAACCCGGACGAGAAGACCGCCATCGAGCAGTTCGGCGACGGCGACAAGTACTTCGGCGTGTGCACGCTCATGGCGACGATGCCGGGTCTGCCGATGGTGGGGCACGGCCAGATCGAGGGCTTTACCGAGAAGTACGGCATGGAGTACCGTCGCGCCTACTACAACGAAACCCCCAAAGATTGGTTGATCGATCGGCACGCGCGCGAAATCTTTCCGCTGTTCCACAAACGCTATCTGTTCGCGGGCGTCGAAGACTTCCTGCTGTACGATCTGTACACGCCCGATGGCTACGTGGACGAGAACGTCTTCGCTTATTCCAACGCGGCCGGCCGCGAGCGCAGTCTGGTGATCTATCACAATCGTTACGCCGACACGCGCGGCTGGATCCGCACCTCGGCGGCGTTCGCGGTGAAGACCGGCATCGGCGACGAGAAGATGCTGGTGCAGCGCGAACTGAAGGATGGCCTGCGTCTGCCCGACGATCCAGCCACCTGGCTGGTCTATCGCGACATGGTCGGCGGTCTGGAGTACATCCGCAACTGCCGCGATCTCTGCCAGCACGGCCTGTACGTGGAACTGGGCGCGTACAAACGTCACGTCTTCGTGGACTTCCGCGAAGTGCAGGACACCGAGCAGCTGAAATACTCGGAACTGGCCGCGGCGCTGAACGGGCGCGGCGTGCCCAGCATCGACGAGGCCGCGCGCGAACTGGTGCTGCAGGCCGTGCACAGCGTCTTCCGCGAATTGGTCAATGCGGGCATGTTCGGCTGGTTCATGCCGCATCGCGTGCTCAAACCCGAAGTTGAAGTAAACGCCGCCATCGGCGACGAGGTGGAGGACAAGGCCGAGCGGCTGCTGCGCGCGATCAAGGATCTGCTCGGCTCGGCCGGCGACGAAGTGGCCCTGGCGATGGATGTGCGCGCCGATCTGGAAGCGGTGCTGCAACTGCCGATTGTCGATCAGCGCTTCCCGCTGCCCAAATCGCGCAAGTACCCAGACGCGATCCAATACCTGCGCGTCAACCTGGGTCTGCCGCTGCCCGCCGCGCCGGCGCCGAAGCCGTCGGCCAAGAAGACGCGCAGTGCGGCGAAAGGTGAAGCCGCGTCTGCGGCCGCGCCGATGACGAGCGCACTGCCGGCCGACGAAAAATTGATCTGGGGCGCGCTCTTTGGCTGGGCGATGGTGCGCTCGCTGGGCCGCGTGCACGACGCCATCGATTACGCCGTATTCAGCCGCCAGTGGATCGACGAATGGTTTTTGGGCCGCATCACCGCCGCCGCGCTGCGCGAATTCGGCCTGGACGACTGGGCGTCGCAGAAAGCGGTGGGCGCCATGCGGCTGATGACCAAGTATCAGGGCTGGTATGCGGGCAAAGGCACGGCCAGGAAGCGGGCGGCCGCGCTGCTCGATCGGCTGTTAAGCGACGACGAGATGCGCCTCTTCCTCAACGTCAACCGCTACAACGACGTGGAGTGGTACAACAAAGAGGCGTTTGACGAACTGCTGGCGTGGCTGCACATCGAAGCGGCGCTGGAAGCCAGCGCGGGCGGCGTGGCCGTAGCCGAAGCGATCACCGCCGCGTACGACGTGATCAAGCTGCTGCAGGCCGCCGAAGCGCAATCGGATTATCAGGTGGCAAAGTTGCGGGCGGCGCTGGCCGGTTGAGCCGACTCACGATAGATCACCCACGCGGCGGGCGGTTGAAGACAGCCCGCCGCGTTTTTTTGCGCGTTATTGTCTCGACGGTAAGAGGCGCGGCCTCAAACCTCTGTCAATCGCGCGATGACCTCGGGCAGCTGCCCCAGATGATCGAGCGTCACGTAACCGTCAGTGCCCGGCGCTTCGACATGTTCGTGCGCCCACGTGATGTGATAGGGAATGTGGACGGCGCGTCCGCCCACCTCCACGACGGGCAGGATGTCCGATCGGAGCGAGTTGCCCACCATGAGAAAGCGCTCCGGCGCGAGGTGATGCCTGTCCAGCAGCGCGGCGTAAACTTCAGCCGTCTTATCGCGCACGATCTCGATCTGGCTGAAGTACGACCTTAAACCCGATCGTTCGATCTTGCGTTCCTGATCGAACAGATCACCTTTGGTGATCAACATCAACGGATAAGTCTGGGCCAGCTGCGCCACGACTTCGGCGGCGTGATCCAACAGGCGCACCTCGGCCGACAGCATGTGCCGCGCCGCGTCCAGCACCTGCCGGACTTCGCGCCCCGTCAGCTGATCGGCGCTCACTGCCAGCGCGGTTTCGATCATCGACAGCGCGAAGCCCTTGATGCCGTAGCCGTACAGCGGCAGATTGCGCATCTCTGTATCGTGCAGGGCCGCGTCGATCCGATCGGGCACGGCATAACCGCCCAGTATCTGCCGCAATTGCGCCTGCGCTTCGGCGTAGAATATCTCTGAATGCCACAGCGTATCGTCGGCGTCAAAGCCGATTGCGTCAAAGCGTGCCGTCATGGTCATTCAATCCAACCAATCCACCGCGCCGCTGTCCAGGTGATAGCGCGCGCCCACCACCTTTAGCCGGCCCTCGCGCCTCAGCGGCGCCAGTAGCGCATCATCCTTCACCCCGGCGACCGACTGGCGGACATTTGTCTCGATCACATTGTCGCGCAAATTGCCGGACAGCGACTTAGCTTTCTCCACCGCCGGAGCAATCGCCTCTAGCAGGCGGGCGATGTGGCCTTCCTCGTCGCCACCCTTGATCGCCGCTTCGACAGCTCCGCATTGATCGTGACCCAACACCACGACCAGCGGCGTGTCCAGATGCCGGGCCGCGTACTCGATGCTGCCCAGCACCGCCTCGTCCACGATGTTGCCCGCCACGCGCACCACAAACAGATCGCCGAGACCCTGATCGAACAGGATCTCCGGCGACACGCGCGAATCCGAACAGGTGAGGATGACGGCGAACGGGTGCTGGCCGCTCAACCCCGCCCGCCGGCTGGCGGCGTCTTGATGCGGATGCGCCGCCGCGCCCGACACGTAGCGTTGATTGCCCTCTTTCAGTCTGAGCAAGGCTTCGGTGGGCAACAAAGTACCGGTCGTCATGTGACCCTCACTTCCCCGGCGCCGCGCGCTGGATGAAGGCGCTCAGATCGTCCTTCAACTTCGTCAGCGATGGCGCGTGAATGTACATCATGTGCCCGGCGTCGTAATAGGCCATCGATACATTGCTGCGCAGGCTGGGATCAAGCCCCAGATGATTGAAGGTGTATTCCGTGGCGAAGTAGGGCGTCGCCAGATCGAAGTAACCGTTGGCGACGAACACCTTGAGGTACGGATTGACCGTCATGGCCTGCCGCAGCGCGCCGGCCACTTCCACGTAGCGATTCTCATGATCGCTGAAGCGCCACGCCTGGTTCACCTTGAAACTCAGGATTTCGTAAGGCAGATCGACCTCAAACTTCAGCTCACGCCGCACGTAATCATAAAACGCCGCCGTGTACGGCCCCATCACATTGCTCATGCTGGGATCGTACTCAAACGTTTCGCCCACTGCATCCTTATCGATGCCGGTGAAGCGGCTGTCCAGCCGGCCCACGGTGCGGCGTTGATCGCGCAGCAGCTCTTTGCAAAAGCGCAGATGCTCCACGCGCAGCTCCGCCCGATCGATGTACCCGGCCGACAGGCCCGTGTACGCCGCCAGTTGATCGACGATGGCCGCGCGCGCCTTGGGCGTCAGCGCCGCGCCCCGCATCAGCGCTGCCGCGTAATCGCCCAGCGCAAACGCTTCCACTTCATCCAGCGTCCGGCGCAGATCTCTTTGCAGGCGGCCCTTCAAGCGCTGGTGATACCAGGCTGCCGCCGCGTAGCTGGGCAGATACAGGATGTATGGCAGATCATTGCCCGGCTGAAAATCCACCGTGCCAAAATCCAAAATCGACGAGATCAACATCAGGCCGTTCAAGTACAGCCCGTGCCGATCCTGCAAATAGCTGCTCAGGCCGGCCGCGCGCGTGGTGCCGTAACTCTCGCCGATGAGGAACTTGGGCGACAACCAGCGGCCGTAGCGCGTGGCGTACAGTCGGATGAAATCGCCCACCGACTCGATGTCTTTCTTGAAGTTGAAAAAATCCTTGGCCTTCTCGCCGGGGACGGGGCGGCTATAACCCGTGCTCACCGGATCGATGAACACCAGATCGGTCTGATCCAGCAGCGAATACGCATTGTCGATCAAACGATAGGGCGGCGGCGGCAGATGGCCCACCTCGTCCATTTCCACGCGGCGCGGCCCCAGCAGGCCCAAATGCAGCCACACCGACGACGAGCCCGGCCCGCCGTTGAACGAGAACGTCATCGGCCGGCGCGCCACGTCCTCCACATCGGTGCGCGTGTAAGCGGTAAAGAACACGGCCGCCCTGGGTTTTTCGCCCTCGGCCTCGCCGTCCTTGTCGCCCTTCTTCTCCGACTCTTCCTTCAGCACGATGGTGCCGGTGACGACTTTGTACGTAATGGTTTGATCGCCGATGGTGATCTGATGCTGTGTCTCGACGATCTGATCTTTGGGTTCAGGCGGCGCGGCTTCGGTCGATTTCTCTTTGGGCGTTTCAACCGGATCGGACATGCGATCTCCTTGTGGATAAGAAAGTGCCGGTAATTATAGGGTTTTTCGGTGGTTCGGCCAACCCGATCGGCGATCTCGGCCCGACGGCCCGCCGCTATGTCTGGAACAGCGCTGCGGCGCGCACACTCTCGATCGGATAGCGGCCAATGGCGGCTTCGTCCGACAGCACCACGCCGCGATAGCCGGCCGCCAGCGCGTCGTGCAGGGCGCACACTTCGGCGCGGGTGGGCGCAGCGTGATCGACCATGTGCTCCAGCACCTGCCCGGCCATCAGCGCGGGCACGGGCAGTTCGCGCACCTGCGACGTCATGTGCGCGACAACCTCGGCCATGGCGCGCAGGCCGAGCTCCGCGCCCAGGTCGCCCCGGCACACCCACACTTCGTCAGCGCGGGCGGCGATGGCGCGCATGTCTTCCACGGCAGTCGGCCGTTCGATCTTGGCAATGAGATACGCCGGAGGACCGATCAAGGTTCGATAGTGCGCCATTTCAGTGGCGTCTTTGACGTAGGATACCGCGTAACGCACATTGGGCTGCAGCCGGGTCTGCGCCACGATCGCGTGATCCTTCTCGCTCAGCGCCTCGCGCCGGTAAGCGGTCTGGGGCAGGGTGACGCCTTTGCGCGCCGACACTTCGCCGCCGATCAGCACGCGGACAGTGAGCGCCGCGTCTTCGATCGATTCGATCTGCAATTTGATCTTCGCATCGTTCAGCGCGACCTCGCCGCTGGATTGCGAGGCGGCCCGGAAGAAATCGGGGTGCGGTACGGGCAGCTGATCCGATCGGGGTGAAGAAGAATCGAGGATCAGTTGAATGGTTTGTCCGTGGGCTAAAGTGATCGGCTCCAACTGGCCCAATCGCCATTTGCTGCCTTGCAGATCGAGCACGATGGGCGCGCGGACGGTTGACAAATGGGTCAACCAGTCGTGCAGTTGATCGAGCGATAAGTGAGAGGTGTTGAGGCGGAAGGCCGTTGCGCCCGCGTCCAGCATGGCTTGCCAGACGGCGGGCGCACGACTGGCCGGCCCCAGCGTGGCGACGATTTCGCAGCGCATCAAATATCGGGGGTGGGCAAACCGTGCATGCCCAGCGTGTAGAACAGTTCGCCGCCGTGATGCAGGTCGTGCTCGATGAGGTGCCACACCACCCAGCGGCGCGACAAAGTGGCGGTTTCACCGTGCCGCGTGCGCGTAAACGATTCGGCCAGCTCGTCGGGCGTCCAGCGATCGAGCGCGGCGCGCATGACCTGCCACGTCAGGCGCAGACCGGCCACCAGCTCGGCGGCGGTGGGCATCGGCTGATCGGCGCCGCCGTACAGCAGCAACGGCGCGAGGCGGTCGTCGCCCTCGTGCAGGAAATCGTGAAACCAGCGCGCCCGCGCGCCCACGATGTGCGCGGCCAATTGCCCGATGGGGCGCAGGTGCGGCGCGGGGCGCAGCGCCAGCTGATCAGGCGCGAGGGGGCTCAGCGCGTCGATTAAGTGTGTCTGATAATTTTCCCAGCCGGCATACAGTTCGGCCAGCGTATCACGATCGGTCGGCATGGCGCTCCTTGTGTCTTCGTTATTGTGCTTCGGCCAGAAAGGCGTGAACGACTGCCGCGTACTTCTCTGGTTCTTCCATGTCGGGGAAGTGCGCGCTGTGCTCGAAGATCACCAGCCGCGCCTGCGGCAGACGCGCCGCCACATCGCGGCAGGCCTCGATGCCGATGTTGCGATCGTACAAGCCGGCCAGGACGAGCGCCGGTATGTTGAGCGCGGGCAGCCGATCGAGCAGCGAGACCTCAGCGGTCTGCTGCGTCAACGCGGCCAGCATGTGGCCGGTATTGATCAGGCCGCTCTCCGACCACAGGCGGCGATTGAGCCGGGCGGCGGTGTGGTTGTGAAACAGCAACCGATCGACGGTTTCCGTGTCGACGGTTTGCCAGACCCGATCGAGCCGCACGCTGATGGCGTCGTCGGTCGTGGTGATGTCGTGTACGCGGCGGGCGACGTCGCCATAGGCCACCATCTGAAAGCCGTGTAACTGCACACAGGCCGTGTGATCGTCGAACAGGCCCGGCCCGCCCACGCGGCGTCCCAGCGACGGCGCCTGCACGATCAGCCGCTCGACGCGATCGGGATGGGCCAGGGCGTATTCCAACGCCAGTTCGCCGCCGAATGAAAAGCCCAGCAGGTTGATCTGATCCAGCTGCAGCGCTGTCCGCAGCGCTTCCAGATCGGCCACCAACATCTCGATCGAGTAGGTGTACGGGTCGGCCGGTTGATCCGAGCGGCCGCAACCGCGCTGCTCGTAATAGATCACGGTATTAAATGCTTCCAACGCTGGGCCGATGGTGTGCTCGAAATTATAGACGTGTCCGCCCGGCCCACCGTGGACGATTACCAGCGGCGTGGTGGCACGCTCGGCGCCCGCGATGCGATGCCAGTGCCGCACGCCGTTGAGTTCGATCAGGTTTTCGCCATCAGTCAATCGGGTGTTCATGTCGCCCTTTAACGCTGTGAGATGCGGGCACAGTATAGCCAGATTGCAGCCGGCTGGCAACCGACCGTCCCCACAAAAAACCTCCGGCGAAGGCAGCCCGGAGGTTGAGAAAAGCGTGAAACAGCGGCGAATTCGGGGCCGGGTCTGACCCCGTCATTAGCGCAGCAGCATCGGCGCCAGGCCCAGGTGCAGCACCGTGGCCAGGACCAGTATGATGGTGAAAGAGTCCTTGCGCGTCTTGTGATGGAAAAACAGGCGACCCAGCCAGCCGCCGGGGAAGCCGCCGGCCAGCGCCAGCAGATGCAGCACGATTTCGGGGACACGCAGCCCGGCGCGTTTGGATTGCCCCTTATCGAAGCCGTACCAGAAGAACGTGACCGCGCTCAGTGTGACGATCCACACCCAGTACCAGTGCCACTGCTGCTGGCGCGAAAAGATAAAGACGCTGAGGCCCACAATCGCCGCCAGCACCACGCTGGCCAGGCCGAAGGTGGAGCGCGGGCTGCGCCGTCGGCGGCTCACGCCGGCCTCCGACAGGCGATGAGCATGTGCTCGCTCATGCCCACCACCGACGGATGCTCGCAGGTGCGATAGTGCGTCTCCAGCCAGATCTTCAAGCGTCGCGGGTGTTTGGCCAGCCGATTGAAGGCCTTGACGTGATTGGAACTGATGCCTTCCACCCCGGCCAGCGTCAGCACCTCCACCCCGTGCGCCTCAAAGGCGGCGCGGAACTCTTCGGGCAGATAGAAGTGGCAGGCCGTGAAGCCGTAGCCGCCTAAGTATGTACCCGTATCGCGGATCTTCTTGAACAGCGGCTGCTCAATCTCGTGCGGAAACAGCGACAACTCCGTCACCATCAGGCTGAGACGGCTCATCACCGACACGAAGACCGGCGCGCCGGGCTTCGCCACGCGGATCAACTCGCCGATGGCGCGCTCGCGCTGCCGGGCGTCCACCACGTGCGACAGCGGCCCGCCCGTGCACACCACCGCGTCGAAGGTCGCGTCGGCGAAGCGCGACAGATCGACGATGCTGCCTTCGATCACCGCTTTCACGTTGGCCTTTACGCCCGATCGGCTGATGCGCCGCCGGGCGAATTCCAGGTTGGCGGGCGTCATGTCCAGCAGCGTCACGTCGTAGCCGCGCCGCGCCAGTTCCAGCGTGTAGCGGCCCGGTCCGCCGCCCGCATCCAGCACGTGGCCGGCGCGCGGCAGGTAACGCTCCATGATGTGCCACGTCGTATCGAATTCGAGGCGGTGATACGGATCGCGAAACAGCCGCCGCCATTCTCTTGGCACATAGCCGGTGTAGTAGTCTTTGATCAGTTTTTCTTTCACGAGCGGCCTCAGGCAGCGATTCTGCGAATGGCTTCATAGAGTGGTTTCAGACGCGCGTACATTTTACTATACACCTCGCGATACAGCTCATCGTAGATCGCCTGTGCGGATCGATCGGGTTCAAACGTCTGACCCAAACGCGTCATGTCTTTCACCGCCGTCTCAAAGTCCGGGTGCAGTTTCAGGCCCACGGCCGCATCGATGGCTGCGCCCAGCCCCGACGCCTCGTACACGTGCGGGCGCGACGCGGGCAGGCCGAACACATCGGCGGTCAATTGCAGCGCCGCATCGCTCTGGCTGCCGCCGCCTGCCACGCGCAGCGAAGTAATGGGCACGCCGCTCCGTCTGGCGGTGCGTTCCGCGCCTTCACGCAGCGCGTAGGCCAGCCCTTCCAGAATGGCGCGATAAACGTGCGCGCGCGTATGCACGTCGCCGAAGCCGATGATGGCGCCCTTCGCCTCCGGCCCCGGCACTTTGATGCCCGGCGACCAGTACGGCTGCAGCAGCAGTCCCTGCGAGCCCGGCGGCACGGCATGCACCAGCTCGTCAAACAATTCTTCCGGCTCAAGGCCGCGCTCCTCCGCGATGCGCTGCTCGTGATGGCCGAATTCGTGCTTGAACCAGTTCACCAGCCAGTAGCCGCGATAAATCTGAATCTCCAGCGCGTAGGCGTCGGGCACGGCCGAGGGATACGGCGGGATCAGCGGGATCACTTCCACGTACTTGCGATGCGTCGTATTGATCGTGGCCGTGGTGCCGTAACTCAAACAGCCGATCGACGGCTCGAGCGCACCCGAACCGATCACCTCACAGGCTTTGTCGGCGGCGGCGGCGATGAGGGGTAATCCTGAGGGAATCCCGGTGGCTTCTGCGGCCGATCGGCTGATCTGGCCCAACGGCTGCGCGGGCGGGATCAGCTGGGGCAGCAGCGCGGGATCCATCGGGATGGCCTGCCATTTCCAATCGGTTCTGGCCGCCCAGCGCTTGTGCTTGTAATCGAAGGGGAGGTAGCCCACCTGACAGCCGATCGAATCGACGTACTGATCGACCAGCCGGTAGGTGAGGTAGCCCGATAAGAGCAAATACTTATGCGTGGCGGCCCACAGGTCGGGCTGATAAGTGCGGAGCCAGTTGGCTTCGGCCTCGGCCTGCAAATAGGCCACTGTGCCGCTCATGCCCGACAGCGCGAAAGCCAGCCCCCACACGCCGCCCACCGGTTTCAGTCCCTCGGTGCGGCGTTGATCGAGCCAGACCATGGCGGGGCGCAGCGGCCGGCCGGCCTTGTCCACGTTGATGACGGTGCCGCGCTGCGTGGTCAGCGCCACGCCCGCGATGGCATCTTTGCGGACGTCAGGCATCAACCACAACTGCTGGCAGGCCCGGCACACCGCGTCCCAGAACACCTGCGGATCTTGCTCGGCCAGGCCGGGCGCGGTGGAGAAGTACGGCTCGATGGGTACGCGGCTCCTGGCGATCAAATTGCCGCGCAGGTCAAAGATGAGCGCACGCACGCTCTGCGTGCCGTTGTCGATGGCTAGAATCAGATCGCGTGTCATGTCGCCTCCCGGATCGATCTGCGAAGTACACGAAGGAACACGAATCTCGAAACGATGAGCAGCGCTTCACATCCGGTGCACCCGCTGGATGACAAGCCGGCGGCTTAAGAGCAGCGGACTGTTAGCTGTTGTGAACACAAACCAAAGAGGCAATTGCTCTAATGGAGCGAATAGCTTTCTTTCCACAGGCGCAGGTAATTCATCGCTTCCACGTGCCAGCGCTCATCGTCCCAACCCAGTTCCGGCTGCGCAATGGCGCGGATGCGATCCATCAGCGGCAGTCCGCCCTGTGGCGCGATGAGACCCAGCCGCACGCGCCGCAAGAGCAGATCGTCCAGGTGCACCACGCCCTCCGCGCGCGCCGCCCAGCGCAACTCGGCCCAGCGGGCGGGCGACGAACCGATCGGCTGCAGTTCATCCGCCTGCGCGGCGTTGAGCAATTCGGGTGTGTCTGCGCCGTAGCGCCCGAACAGCCGCGCCTGCGCGATCGGATCGAGTTGATCGATCGGGGCGAGGTCGATCGGATCGAGCACGCGCTCTTTCGCGTTGAAGCGCGGATGATCGGGCAGGCGCTTGCGCACAGCGCGCAGCGCATCGTGCGCCATCAGGCGGAAGGTGGTGAGCTTGCCGCCGGTGATGGTCAACAGCCCGTGCTCATCCCACAGCACAAATTCGCGCGATTCTTTGGACGGCTCGGCCTGACCGGTGTTGACCACGGCCCGCACACCCGACAGCGTCGCTTGCACATCGTTGAGGCCCAGATTCAGCGGTTTGAAGGCGTGCGACACGGCCTGCATCAGATACTCCACTTCGTGCAGGCTCAGTGATGGATCGGTCGGCACCGCGCCGCCGTGATCGACATCGGTGGTGCCCACCAGCGTGACGCCCTCCCACGGATAGGCAAAGACGGGACGATGGTCGATCGGGTGCATGAAGCTGATCATCTGCGTGAGCGGCAGTCGGCTCCACGGAAAGAACAGGTGGCTGCCGCGCAGCGGGCGCAATTGCGGTGCGGCGTTCACCTGGCCGCGCAGTTCATCGGCCCACGCACCAGTGGCGTTGATGACGACGGGCGCGCGCACTTCCTGCGTGCGGCCGCCCACCTGATCGCGCAGCTGGATGCCGTGCACCTGACCGGTGCGATCTCGCAGCAGGCCTTCCACGCAAGCGTAATTCAGCGCCGCGCCGCCTGCCCGCACGGCCTCCAGAATGACGCGCAATACCAGCCGCGCATCGTCGGTCTGCGCGTCAAAGTAGTGATAGCCGCCCGTCAGCTGTCCAGCGTTGAGCGATGGGCACAGCTGCGTCAGCTGTGCGGCAGTGTGGCGCTGGTGCGCCCACTTCAGCGCCAGCGTGTCGTAGATCATCAGGCCCGCGCCGAACACCCACAGCGGCGGGCGATCATGCCGGTAGCCGACGATGACGTTGCCCAGCGGCTCGATCAGCCCGCGCCCTTCGCGCAGCAGTCGATCGCGTTCACGCACGGAATCAAGCGTGACTTTGATCTGAAGATTGCTCAAATAGCGCAGCCCGCCGTGCACCAGCTTGCTCGATCGGCTGGAAGTGCCCGACGCGAAATCGTGGCCTTCCACCAGCAGTGCCCGCAGCCCGGCGCGACTCGCTTCGCGCAGGATGCCCGCGCCCGTGATGCCGCCGCCGATTATGATGAGGTCCCACTTCTGATCCAGATCGCGCCACACGCGATCACGCCAGCCTCGCTGCCACATGCCTCACCTCTACTCCACCAACTTGCCGGGATTCAACAGCCGATCGGGATCCAGACCGGCGCGCACGCTCTCGATCATCTGCAAGCCGATCGGCCCTTTTTCGTCCTTCAGATGCGGCGCGTGATCGACGCCCACGCCGTGCTGATGGCTGATGGTGCCGCCGTGTTCGATGATGACGCGGCTGGCGGCGTCTTTCATGGCGCGCCAGTGCGTCAGTGTCTCGTCGGGATCGGCGCGGCGCCGCCACAGATACGTCGTGTAGATGCTGGCGCCGTCGGCGTAAACGTGCGAGAGATGCGCGAAGACCAGCACGCGCTCGTCAAACTTCGCCAGCGCGTCGCGGATGGCGTTCTGGATCAGCGGCGCGGTGCTCAGCACCTTTGACCACGGCAGCGCCGTCTCCAGTGTGTCGAGGGCGTAGCCGCGCTCCCATAGCGTGTTGCGCAAGTACGGCGTAAGAAAGCGGCTCTTGTTCCAGATCCGGCCGATGGTCTGGCCCGTGATCAGGCCGCCGTGTTTGCGAATGATGGCCGCGGCTTCATGATAGGCGAATCGGGCAGCGGCCTTGTCCCCGGTGAGGCCCATGATCAACAGGGCGCGATCGTCGTCGTAGCGCAGGGCATTCAAGCCGCGCTTTGCCCAGCCGATGAGTTGATCTTTGCCCGATAGTCTCAGCGTGGTGTCGGTCTCCACGGCGTTGCTCAGGCGCAGCATCGACACGGGCACACCCGCCTGCGCCATCTCGCGGACGGCGTCCGCGCCTGCGCTCCAGTCGCGGAAGAAGATGCCGTAAAACGCCTCAAATTCAGGCGCTTTTTGCACACGCACCACTGCGCGGGTGATGAGGCCGTAGCGCCCTTCCGAACCGAGGATCAACTGGCGCAGATCAGGTCCGGCGGCGCTGGCGGGCAGGGTGCGCAGATCGAGCGCGCCCTGCGGCGTCTCGACGTGCCCGCCCGCGAACAGGTCTTCGATGCGGCCGTAGTGATACGACTGCTGCCCGCTCGAGCGCGTGACGATCCAGCCGCCCAGCGTGGACAGTTCCCACGATTGCGGAAAGTGCCCCAGCGTGTAGTTGTGGGCTTTGAGCTGCGCTTCCAGATCGGGGCCGGTGACGCCGGCTTCAAAGGTGGCGAGCCGGCTGACCGCGTCCAGGTTGAGCAGACGGCGCATGCGGCTGAGATCGACCGTGAGGGCCGGTGGATCGATCGGGCGTGGGTTGATGTGCCCCACCACGCTCGTGCCGCCGCCGTAGGGAATCAACTTGACGCCGGTCACGCGCGCATAATCGAACAACGATCGCACATCATCATCCGAGGTGGGATAGGCCACACCAGCGGGAAAGGCGTCGAGGCGGCCGGAACGCAGCGCCACCCAATCGGGCAGGCTCTGGCCGCGCGCGTGATACAGCCGCTCGGCGGGGTCGGTGGTGAGGTGCGTGTGCGGCTTCAGCGCTGAGTGAGGCACGGCCGCCAGCACGTCCTTGAAATCTGCATCGGGCAGAGGTTGGCCCGCGCCCACCACCGTTTCCAGAAAACCGGCGGCCGATTCGGGTAAATGGTAAGTGGTGGCTTCGTCGCCCCAGCCGTTCCAGCGTCGCATGCAGGCTCCTTGTGGCGTAAAACGTAGTGCGTAAAACGTAAAGAGTAAAACGTTAAACGTAAAGCGTAAAGCGTGAAACGTGAAACGTGAGGCACGTTGGTTGATTCGCCTTAGCGCCGACTTGCTTTATCGCTCATCCGCCGGCTGGCGGTCTTCCACAACTTTACGCTGTCGTTCATGACGGCGCGGGTGACGCGCGCCGCTTTGGCCGCATCGCCAGCCTGCGCCGCCTTTAGCAGATCTGCGTAGAACTTCCGCGAGCGGGCACGGGCGTTGGGCGACGCGAAGTACATCTGCCCCATCGCCGGATACAGGTCTTTGAAGCCGTTGAGAATCAGGGTGAAGATCGGATTGCCGGCTTCGACCGTCAGGCGGTAGTGCAGATCCCAATCGGCCTGCGCGTAGGCTTCCGATGTGTCCGGCAGCTCAAGATAGGACGCCAGAAATTTGCCCAGCGCCTTGCCCGAGCGTTTGACGGCCAGCTGCGCGTAAGCCGGGGCGAGCAGCGATCGGATCTGCAGCAAATTGGGCACGAAGTCGGCCGGGGGATGATCCATGTAGCGGGCGATCGCGCCCAGCACGCTCAGGTTGCCCTCGTGCCAGAAGTCGCGCACGCGGGTGGGCTTGCCGTGGCGAATTTCGATCCAGCCGTCACGGGCCAGGCGCTGCAGACCTTCGCGCAGGGTGGGGCGGGTCACGCCCAGCTGCGCGGCCAGGTCGCGTTCCGGCGGCAGGCTGGAGTTGACGGGAAAGTCGCCGTCGAGGATGGCGTTGATCAGCCGGGTTTCGATCAGTTCGGCGGGACGGGCGGGCGTTTCCCAGTTCATCGGGTTTCGTCTCGTGGTAAGAGGTCTGACCAGTTGCCTACAGGATAGTCCCGCTCGCGGCGTTTGTCAAGCGGCGACAATCGACCAACGCCGGTTCTCACCTGGGAGCGTTTTGTTGTAGAATGGGCGCAGACCACTGACAGGGAGGCACGGCATGCACATCCTGGGCATCGACATCGGCGGATCGGGCATCAAGGGCGCGCCCGTGGACGTGGCGCGCGGGGTGTTGGCGGCCGACCGTTATCGCATCGCCACCCCCGACCCGTCCACGCCCGAGGCGGTGGGCGCGGTCGTGGGCGAGCTGGCGCGGCACTTCGATTGGGAAGGGCCAATCGGCTGCACGTTTCCCGCCATCATCAAGGGCGGCGTCACGCTGAGCGCGGCCAATGTGGATAAGAGCTGGATCGGGTATGACGCCGAGAATCTGTTTCAGCGCATGACGGGCTGCCCGGTGGTGGTGTTGAACGACGCCGATGCGGCCGGCCTGGCTGAAATGACCTTTGGCGCGGGGCGCGGCGTGGCCGGCGTGGTGATGATGCTGACGTTTGGCACCGGCATCGGCAGCGCGCTGTTTTTGGACGGGCGGCTGGTGCCCAATACTGAGCTGGGCCATTTGGTGCTGCACCGGGGCAAGGAGTCCGAAGCTTATGCGTCTGATCGGATTCGCGAGGAGAAGGACCTGAGCTGGAAGAAGTGGGCCAGGCGGGTCAACACCGTGCTGGCCGAATTGGACGCGCTGTTTTCACCCGACCTGTATATTGTGGGCGGCGGGGTCAGCAAGAACTTCGCCAAGTTTGGCCGCTTCCTGGAATCCAAAACGCGCATCACGCCCGCCCAACTGCTTAATGAGGCCGGCATCGTGGGTGCGGCCATGGCGGCGCGCAACCTGCCGCCTTCGCCCGGCGGCGACCGACCCGTGGCCCGCGACGAGGATGACGATTAAATTCCGGGCGGGCGTTCAGTTGAGCCGCGCGATGTGGGTGTGAATGTTGCCGATGATCTGCCGCACCGGATCGTCGGTGGGCAGATTGGCCAGCACCGTGTAGCGATTGAGCAGCGGCAGCGCCAGATCATAGCGATTCAGCTGATAGTGCAGCAAACCCAGATCGCGCAGATGCGCCGGCTCATCGGGCTGCAGATCGATCAGGCGTTCCACCGGCGG
The DNA here is from genome assembly GCA_964550855.1 of uncultured Anaerolineae bacterium. Taxonomy (GTDB): domain Bacteria; phylum Chloroflexota; class Anaerolineae; order Fen-1058; family Fen-1058; genus JAGOBP01. The sequence continues at coordinate 14,721 of CAZKBQ010000023.1, read as the reverse complement.
GACGGCCGCTTCAAACTTGTGCTGATGCAGATAGGCGTTCTTCAAGTTGTTCAGCATCCGCGCCAGGATCAGGCGCGGGCCTACCGGCGCCAGCATGGCCGCGTTAAATTCGATCTGGCCGTCTGAGAGTTCGCTGACCAGTTGGCGACAGTCGGCGACGGTCAGGTCTTTGCCCTGGTGAAACACATCGATGTACCGCACGCCGCCCAGCGTGGCCCGCACAATGAAGTGCCCCGGCAACCCCACCCCGTCCACCGGCAGATTCAAGCGCCGCGCGATGTCCAGATAGATCACGGCCAGCGTGATGGGCAGCCCGGTGCGTCGATCGATCGCCTGGTTGAGATAGCTGTTCAGCGGGTCGTTGTAGAACAATCGGTTGCCGGCCAGCTGCAGCACCCCGAACAGAAACTGGTTGAGCGTATCGATCGGATCCGCAGCAGTCTGTACCGCCGATCGGATATCCTCGGCCCATTCGGCCAGCTGATTGAGGTAGAGCTCCACATCAAGGCCGGGGAAAGCGTCGCGGGCGAACAACAGGGCGGCGCGCGCCAGATCGATGTGCTCCTCAGGCTGGCGAACCACCGCGCGAAAATCAGGGTTATCCATGGGCGCCATTGTACATCAAATGACCCTCCGGCGGTGTCACGGCCGGAGGGTCGATGGTTGGTGCGGGTTGATGAGGATGCTCACACTAATACAGGCCCCACTCCGCCGGCGGGCCGCCCTCCATCATCGACGGCTCCCACATCTCCATGCCCAGCGTCAACTTCACCGGCACTTGCGCGTGCTGCTCGGCGGCGCGGCGGGTCTGTTCCAGCAGCGCCGGGCCATACGGGCAGAAGGGGGTGGTCATGATCATGGTGATCTCCACCAGATCGGGGTTGAAGTTAATCTTGCGGATCAATCCCAACTCCACGATGTTCATCCCCAGTTCGGGATCAACCACCGTGCGCAGCGCGTCGCGCAGCGCCTGCTCCTCAGGCGTGTATTCCTGGACTTCGGCGGTGTCTGACATGCCAACTCCTAAGTAGTTGTGTTGATATGAAACGTGCAGACCGCATCGCCCTGCACCACGCAGGTATGCCGCTGCACCGGCGTGCCCAGCGCGCTGTTCATCAACTGCAGGTCCAATTCGCACACCTCGGGATGCCGCGCCACCACGTACTGGTAGGGGCAATTGTACTGCGTCAGCACAAACTGCCCGTTGTCCAGCTTGTCCAGCCGTGACATGAAACCCTCTTCGCCCAGCAAGCTGATCAGCGTGGCGATTTTCTCCTCAAGCGGCTTGTCTTGCAGCGCCGCCGCGTGCTCGGCGGCGATGTCCTGCCCGATGCGCTCGAACAACTGCTGGATGTCCGCCTCGGTCAGGCGGCTCTTCAACATCTCCAGCAGCCGGTCGCTGAGCCGGTGATAGCTCTGTGGAAACCGCTCAAAAGCCGAATCGCGCAGCGCAAACACATTCTTGGGGCGCCCCACGCCCTGACGCAGCGACTGGACTTCCAGCAGGCCGTCGCGCTGCAGCACATTGATGTGATAGTGCACTGTGACCGGCGACAAGCCTAAAGCGGCCGACAACTCGTTGACGTCGGCCTGCCCCCGCTCGCGCAGAATCCGCAAAATGTCTTGACGCGTATCCGCCATGTGTGGTGCCACTCCCGGCTCTTCAACCTCCCCTGGCTGGAAGAGCCTTTGGAAATTGTACCACACGGGCAAAGGCTGTCAATATCTATCATGGATTTCTAAAAAATTATCAGGGCGCGAGCGTCAGGGTTTTGACACTGTTCAGGCCGTCGCTGGCAGTAACTTCCACCAGGCTGCCGCGAGCCACAGCCACGGTCGGCTGGATCAAATACAACCCGATGACGTCCCAGGTGCGGCCCTCATCGTACGACGCTCGTACCAGATAAGTGACGGTGTCGCCGTCCGCATCGCGGCCCGACCAGCTAAGCTGGCCCGAGCGGTTTTCCGGCGATCCGATGACGGGCGGCTGCGGCCCGGGCTTGAGTTGGCCGACCACGCGGTCGCCGTGTCGCACGCGCAGCGCCTTCACGCCGTCCACGTAGGGCAGCTGCAGGTGAAAGCTCAGCGTTTCCTCTGACGAGCCATGCCACCAATCGATGATCGCCCGCACCGGCTCAAACGGCTGCGCCGCCAGCACGCGATCGTTCGCGTCCAGCAGTTCGAGCGTGTACGTGCCGGACGACGTTGTGGGCAGCCGGCCCGGCTCATCGATCACGTAAGCGGGGCGCAGCGCCACCTCGCCGGTCGGCGCGTCGATCTGGCCCGCGACGAGGATCGATCGGGCGCCGATCAGCCCATCGGGTGGAGAAAGCCGCAACACATTGTCGTACTGCCACAGCGCTTCGTAAGTGTAATCAGACACCCATTTCGGGCTGCAATAACTCATCACATCGTAGGTGGCGTTATAAGTGTAAATTTTGAGTCCGTTGAAGTCCAGGCCGAAGTTGGGCCGGGCGGCGTCGCCGATGCGCGCTTTGCCGTCGGCGGGCACGTACGGAAACGCCGGATCGGCGTCGCCGGTGCCGCAGCCCGGCGCGTGATCGCGGCCGTGATTGTGGCCCACTTCGTGCGCGTGCGTCTCGCCGGCGCCGCTGTGCGCCGCGCCGAAACCGTCGAAGCCGACGGCGGTCCGGTAGTAGCCCAGATAGCCCAGGCCCGCGATGCAGCTGCTGCCGCAGTCGATGTGCACCAGCCCGTAGTAGTAGCGATTGGGCTGGCCTTCGGCCGTCCAGATCGACGTGACCACGCCGAGCATATTAACCCAGTCGGTGCTGGTGGGTTGGGGCAGGTCGTTGAGGCACGGGCCGTCGTACCGCGCGGCGGCGTGCCCGGCCTGATTGACCGCCGGCACCGGATAGGTGCGATAAGTATAGTTCGTGAGATAGCTGTACGGCGCATCGCCCGGCAGCACAACGGCGCTGCTGTTGGTGCAGTGATACTCAATGGGCACCACGGTGACGGGCAGCGCGGGCGTGGACACAAACGCAAAGGTCTGCGCGGCGGTTGAGGTGAAGAAACCGGCGCTGTCGGCGGCGTAGGCGCTGAGCGCGATCGCGCCGGAAGCCCAATCGGCGGGGAGTTGGAAGTTGAAGGTATCGTTCAACACGGCGCGATCGGCAGTGGCTTTGAGCGCGCGTGAGTTGTTGAGCGCAGCCAGCGGCGAACCGGCCAGCGGCACGCCGCTGCGTGTGCCGACGAGATAAGCGTTGACGCCGGTCTGGCCTGCGCCAGAGGTCAACGTCCAGCGCACGATCGTTGTGCGCCCGGCGATCAGGCGCACACTATTGTCGGGCTGCTGCACGCCCTGCGTCACTTCGAACTGCGGGGCGATGGGGACAACGGAGTGGGCGACCAGCGGCAGGTGGGCGGTGCAGCTGACGACGGCGCACGGTCCGCCAGCCGTGACACGGACCGGCGGATAGTAGTCGATCGTGTGATCGTCGTTGACGACTGCCAGCCGGTAGTCGTAACTTGTGCCCAGCACCACTGACTGATCGGTCAGCGCGTAAGACCAACCGGTCAACGCGTCGCCCTGCGCGGGGATCAGGGTGGGGTTGACTGTCGTGTAGACGTTGGCAGCAGACAGACTGCGCTCGACATCGAAGCCGGTCACGTCGAGCTCGGCGGCGGTTTCCCACTCCACCTGGACAAGGGCCTGATGAGAAGGTGAGCTGACGGTGAACGAGCTCAGGACAACGACGCCCGCTTTGGCCACGACGGCGAGAGCCATAACGGTCGACAGGCCGGCGAGCAAGAAACTGAGGATAATGAGGCGCTTGAACATGCTGAACTCCTGTTGATCGTCAGGCTGGATTCAGCGTACTTCAAACGCAGCCGGTGGGCAATGGCCCGGCGGTCACAACGTGAATCTCAGCTTTCCTGCGCGGTGATCGCCTCGAACTTGCGCCAGACGCGCGGCGCGATCTCGCGGGCCTGCGCGGCGATGCGTTCTTCGTCGAGCGTCAGCAAGACCCGATTGCGCATCAGCACCTTGCCGCCGACAATGGTCGTTGTCACATGCGAGCCGTCCACCCCGAAAATGATCTGCCACGGCAAATTGCCCGCCGTCAGCGGCGTGTACGGGAAATAATCCAAGAGCACGATGTCGGCATACGCGCCGGGGATCAACGCCCCGATCGGTTTGGGCCAGAACAACGCGGCGATTTGCGCGTTGTTGTCGTAGGCCAATCGGGCCACGGTATCGCCGCTCATCGCGCGCGGATCATGCGCGCTGGCTTTGTGCACAAAGTAGGCGGCCTTCATCTCGCTGTACATGTTGTTGCTCAGGCCGTCGTTGCCCAGACCCACCGTCACGCCGCGATCGAGCATCTGTTGTACGGGCGCGGTTCCCACGGCGTTGTTCATGTTGCTGCGCGGCTGATGGCTGACCTTGGTGCGGGTCTTGGCCAGCAGCTCGATCTCGGCGTCGTTGACGTGGACGCAGTGGGCCGACAGCGTCTTCTCGCCGAGGATGTTGGCGGCGCGCAGGTGTTCGCCCACGCGCAGGCCGTATTGGCGTTCGGCGTCCACTTCGTCGGCGGCGTCTTCGGCCACGTGGATGTGAAAGCCCAGGCCCAGCGCGTGCGCTTCGGCCACGCATCGATCGAGCGTGGCCGGCCCGACGGTGAATGAGGCGTGCAAGCCAAACGAGGCGGCCAGGAGTGATGAGTGACGACCGGCAAGTGATCTGGCAAATCTGACATTTTCCGCAATACCGGCGCGAGCGCCCTCCGGGCCGTTGCGGTCGGTGACTTCGTAACACTCGCACACGCGCAGGCCGGATTGAACGATCGCGTCCGCGCAGATGTCCAGCGAGCCGTCGATGTAGTTGGGGCTGGCGTGGTGGTCGATCAGCGTGGTCGTGCCGTGGCGGATCGCGTCGACGAGGCAGACCAGCGCGGACAATCGAATGCTGTCTTCGTCCAGGGCGCGATCCAGCCGCCACCATAGCTTTTGCAGAATCTCCACGAAGTTCTTCGCGGGTTCGCCGGGGATCGCCATGCCGCGCGCGAAGGCGCCATAGAAGTGCGTGTGCGCGCAGATGGAGCCGGGCAGCACCAGCTGACCTTGCGCGTCAAGCCGCTCGGCTTCGGGATGGCGCGCGATCAGATCGGCCGTTGCGCCGACTTCGACGATCTGATCGCCCTCGATGTAGATCGCGCCGTCGTCGATGACCTGCGGGTTCTTGCCAAACGTGGCGATGCGTCCGTGAGTGATGAGCATGGTAGCCTCTCGGTGGATGGTGGGTTGGTGGGTGTGCTTTATTGATCGCCGGCTAATTCGTTCAAGACTTCCGCCGTGTGTTCCCCCAGCAACGGCGGACGGCGACGATAGGTCACCGGCGTATCGGACAGGTGCAGCGGGCTGCCCAGCACCTTGATCGGGCCGGCGGGATGATCGAAGTCCACGATCATGCCGCGATGCTGAATCTGCGGATCGTTCAGTGTTTCGTCCAGCGCGTTGATGGCCCCGCACGGGATTTCGGCGGTGCGCAGTTGCTCCAGCCAGTCGGCGGCGTCGCGCTGAAGCAGGATCGGTTCGATGATGTCCATGAGTTCGCGGTAGTGCTGCAGCCGATCGGGATTGGAGGCGAACCGGGCGTCGCTGCGAAGTTCGGGGCCGACGCCCAGCACGTCGCAGAAGCGCGCCCACAAGGCCTGAGTGCCCACGGCGATGATCACGTGTTTGTCACGCGCCTTAAAGACCTGGTATGGCACGATGCTGGCGTGGCGGTTGCCCAGCCGCGGCGGACGTTGGCCGGTGGCAAAGTATTCGCCTGCCATGATGGGCGCCCAGCCGAGCTGGCCGTCGAGCAGGGCCTGATCGATGAACTGGCCTTGCCCGGCCTTGTCGCGCGCGTACAGGGCCGCCAGAATGGCGACGGCCGACCATACGCCGGTGCTCATGTCGGCAATGGCGACCGGCCAGCGCTGCGGCTCGCCATCGGGTTCGCCAGTGGCCGCCATCAGGCCGGCTTCGGCCTGCGCCACCAGATCGTAGCCGCCGCGTCCCGCATACGGGCCGGTGCGCCCGTAGCCCGTGATGGAGCAGTAGATCAATCGGGGGTGGGCGGCGCGCAGCGTCTCTGGATCAAGCCCCACTTTTTGCAGTGATTCGACTTTGCGCACATTGCAGACGAAGACATCGGCCCGATCGATCAGGCGCCGCATGATGGCCTGACCCGCCAGCGTGGTGATGTCGATCTCCACGCTGCGCTTGTTGCGGTTGACAGCCAGAAAATAGGCGCTCTCCGTGCCGATGAAGGGCGGTCCCCATTTGCGGGCCTGATCGCCGACGCCGGGGCGCTCGACTTTGATCACGTCTGCGCCGAGATCACCCAGAATCATGGTGCAGAACGGTCCGGCCAGGGCTTCGGTTAAATCGATGATGCGGATGCCGTCGAGGGCGGGGGGCATGGTTTTTCCTTTGGGAAGTCGGAAGTCAGAAGTCAGAATGATGGGCGTTTGAATGGCACTGCCGGCTCAGCGGTTTATCACTTCAGCTGATTAGCATGTCACTTTGGGCCGCCCCGCTGCCAGACGGCCTGCTTCACTTGATACACGCACGCCGGCAAATCCTCGTTCACTTGCCTGGGCGTGAAGTGCAGCACGTTGGCATGCGCCTGGCGCGGCTTGCGCTCGCGGATGATGATGCCCAGATCGCCGTCGGTGCAGGGCACGGCCAGATCGACGTTGTAGCGCGCCCGCGCCTCGCGGATCACGTAGCCGCGCTCGGCGGCGATGCCGGCGTCCTTGAGCGCGCGCCACATCAAGTCGTGCTCGTATGGGCCAAGAATCAGATCGTTGATCTCCCACGCGCTGAAGAGCCGCTCGCCGGTGGTGAGCACGAAGGTCAGCCGGCGCCAGCGCTTGGATGGGATGGCGTGCGGCAGTTCCAGCAGCGGGCCGAGCTGCAGCTTGTAATACAGCTCGTCGGCTTTGGGATTAAGCGTTTCGTCGGGCAGTAGCTCGCGCCGCTTGAGCAGCTCGTGACCGCGCACCTGCGCGTAATAGCGCACGCTAAAGGCCTCCGCGCCGAAAGGTTTGGTGAAGTAAAACGCCACGAAGTCGGGCGGAAAGAACCTGGGCGCGGTCTTCTGCGGAATGCGATACCAGCGGTGCTCGCGGGCGAAGCCGAAATCGCGCGGCGAATTCATCACGGCGACGAGCACGGAGGAGTCGGGGTGCATGAGCCGATTGTAATACGAGTTGCCTGAAACGTGAAGCGCGCGGAGCGGCGAGTGGCACCACGTGGCACGCCGTCGTAGCACAAATCTCGATCCTGCGGTATAGTCACGCCCGGCTGGAGCATGATTCATGAAGAAACGTTGGGGCGTGTTGGCCGCGCTGATCGCTGTGGCGCTGATCACCTTTCTGATCGGCGGGCCGCCGTTGATCAACTTTTTGTCCGATCAACCGCGCGTGCAGGCGTGGATCGCGGGCTTTGGGCCGTGGGGGCCGCTGGCGCTCATCGGCATGATTGTGGTGCAGACCGTGCTGTCCGTCTCGCCGGTCAGTTTGCTGGCCGCCGCTTCGGCCTATGTGTTTGGCTTCTGGGGCGGCGTGTTCTACACCTTCATCGGCATGGGGCTAGGTTCGTCGATCAACATGCTGCTGGGGCGCCGCTTCGGCCGGCCGCTGGTGGACAAATTGATCGATCCGAAGTCGATGGCAACTTTCGATCGGTTTACCCAGCAACGCGGGCCGCTGTTCTTCCTGATCATCTTCGTGATGCCATGGGTGCCCGACGATCTGGCCTGCTACGCCATCGGCCTGAGCCGCCTGCCGCTGAAAGTGATGATGCCCATGGCGTGGTTTGGCCGCATGCCCAGTGTGGTGGTGCAGTGCTGGCTGGTGGCGTATGCCAGCGTGCTGCCCACAGGCGTGATCGTCGGCGTGGTGGCCGGCGGCATAGTGGCCGCGATACTGTTCTATCGTTTCCACCGCCAGCTGGAGACGCTGGTGATCAATCTGGCGGCGCGGTTCAACCGCCACTCGCCCGCCGACGAAATCTGATCCCGGTGCTTCAGTCCCCCAGCCCGGCGATTCCCCGAAACGCCGAATAAACTTCGATCATATCGCGGCCGATCCATTCCACGGTTGTGCCGTCGAGGCGTGTGAGTCCAGGCAGGCGCGCAGCCCGATCGGCCTGATCCGGCCGATTGAGTTCCACTCGCAGTCGGACGGGCGTTTCCAATTTCAGCGGCGTTGATGTGGCCGCCAGCGCCTGCTGCGCGGCGGCGCGGATGGCGCGGTGATTGTCGGCGATGGGATAACACAGCGCGCTCATGCGGCCCAGGGCCTGTTTGACTGCCACTGTCTCAATCGGGCCGAGGAGCTCAAGCGCTTCGTGTACTGCCGCCTGATCGCCTGTCACCAGTCTGATCGGCACACCGAAGTGTCCGCACACCGCCGCATTCAAACCGATCTCGCCCACCGCGCGATCGTTCAGCCACACGCCGCGCACCTCGTCTGTCCAGGTATGGCACAGGACGGCGTTGAGCGTGCCGGCGCGCGCGTGATAGCCGATGAAGAACGCAGCGTCAACGTCGGCCGCGCCCTGCACCATCGAGAGGGGCGCGGGGCTGCCACTGACCAATCGGGCGGGGGGATGCAGCTGCTCGATTAAGACGTTGCGGCCGTTGTTGTGGCCGTCGGTCACGATGATGGCCGTCGCGCCGCCGTCGAGCGCCCCGTCAATGGCGGCGTTGACCTCATCGGTCATGATCTGACGAAAGCGCGCGTATTCGGCGTGTTTGGGCGAGACCTGATCCCAGTGCACCACGCCGGAGATGCCTTCCATGTCGCAGGCGATGAGTACGCGCATGATCACACCTTGTCCAGTTGAATCACGTCACCATCATCAGGCACCAGGATGAGACCCTCAAACGATTCGGCGGCCTCGGCCGATAGCACGCGGCGATGATTGCCATTGAGCCGGCTCAGGTGGACCAGCGCCAGCCGTCGGACGCGGGCGCGCGTGGCGATCTGCCCGGCCTGACGCGCGTCGGAGTGAAAAAACAGCTCAGGGCTGGTGTCAGGCTGCAGGGTGGCGCTGAACGATGCTTCGTGGATGAGCAGATCGGCGCCGGTGGCCAGACTGGCCATGGTGTCCGATGGCGCGGTGTCGGCCGAGAACGCCAGCGAAATGCCTTTGCGAATGAAATCCATGCGGAAGCCCAGCACGGGCATGTAGGGCGGGCCCAGCACCTGCTCGGTCGTCAGCAGCAGGCCGTCGGCCAGCTCATTGGTGGCGCGCGGCCCTTCGGGCAGTTCCGTCCATTGAAACGTGTCCAGCATGTCCAGCGCTTCGGGAAACGTGAGCTGCGTGATCTTGAAGAGCTTGTCGCGCACGGCGGCGGTGCACAGGACGCGCATGGGCGGTTCACGCGGCACAAACTTGAATTGCAGCGCCAGCGTGGGAAACCCCAGGATGTGATCGGCGTGGCCGTGCGACAAAAACAGCGCGTCGATGCGCCACGGGTCGATGCCGCAGCGCAACAGATCGGCGTAGGCGGTGGGGCCGGCGTCGGCCAGGAACAAGAGGTTGTCCGTGCGTACGGTAAAACACGTATTGCCGCGATCGGGCGGAGGCAGCGCGGAGCCGGTGCCGATAAACGTGATTTCGATCATGATCGGCGGTTGCGCCTTTACTTGAGATAGCGATCGAAAAACGCGGCGCGGCGGGTGTTGGCATCCACCCGATTGTCCAACTTGCGAATGATGTGGCCCTCGTCGGCGTAGACGTGCATCTCGACCGGCCGCCCCAGCTTCAGCAGCTCGTCCCGCACCTGTTCGGCCTCGGCCACGGGGCAGCGCACATCGTTGCCGGACGCGATCAACTGGATGGGGCACGTGATCCGATCGAGAAAGTAGATGGGCGACATGGCGTACCAGCGATCGTGATCTTTAACCGGGTCGCCCATGTTTTGATCATCCCAGTATTGCAGGTCTTCGCGCTCGGAGGCGTGCTCGGTGAACCAGTTGACGAAGGGGACCAGCGCCGAGCCGGCCGCCCATTTGTCTGGGTAGCGCGTGACGCACGTCATGGTCATGTAGCCGCCGTAGGAAATGCCGGTGATGCCGATGCGTTTGGGATCGGCCAGCCCTTCACGCGTCAGGTAATCGGCGGCGGCGGCGCAGTCGTTGGTGTCGCCGCGTCCCAGGTCAAAGCGGTTGGCTTCGCGGTAGGCTTTGCCATAGCCGGTGCTGCCGCGATAGTTGGGGCAGATGACGACGTAGCCGCGCTGTATAAAATCTTGCACAGCCGGATACCAATCGTTTTCGTGCTGGCCGGTGGGGCCGCCGTGAACGAAGACGATGGCGGGCGGGCGGCGGTCGGCGGGCAGATCGCGCGGCACATAGAGCAGGGCGGGCACGCTGACGCCGGCATCCAGGCTGGGATACCACACGTGGCGCGGCTGCACAAAAGCCGATCGATCGAGCTCGGCCGGCGCGGAACGGGTAAGCGGTCGGGTGGTCTGATCGCTTAACGACGCGAGCCAGATGTCGGGGATTTCATCGGCGCTGCCGAAGCTGAAGATGAGGTGTTGGCCCTCGGGCGTGAAGTGCGTCTGGTTGTGCAGGCCGGGCGCAAGAGCTAGAAAGGCCGGGCCGGCGTGGAGATCGTGCAGCACCAGATCGATGTTGCCGTCTCGATGGGCCTGGTACACCAGCCGGTCGCCGCGCGGCGACCAGACGGGCGCGTAGTATTCGTAGTCGCCGTGCGTCAACCATTCGATGCGGCGCGTGTCGAGATCGTACAGGCCGATGTCGGACATGCCGTGATCGGCGGAGACAAAGGCCAGCCGCCGGCTGTCGGGCGACCAATCGGGCGAGGCGGCGTCTGCGAGATCGTACTCAGCGCCGAGGCGGGTTTCTTTGCCGGTGGCGGTGTCGATCAAATAGGTGGCGCTGTCCTGACCCAGCATCTGCGCTGTGACGGCCAGCCAGCGCCCGTCGGGCGAAGGCTCAGCGGCGACGTCACTGGCGGCGTGATGCGACATTCTTCGGATGCGGCCGTCGGCCACGTTGACGGCATAGGTGGCGAAGTCTTTTTCGCGATTGGAGGCGTAGTAGATCCATTGGCCGTCGGGCGACCAGCGCAGCCACTCGTTGAGGCCCTCGGGCGTGTTCGGCATCAGGTTGGTGATGAGGCCGGTCGCCAGATCGAGGACGTGTACGTCGTATTCTTCATCGCCGTCCCGATCTTGCAGAAAGGCCACGCGCGTGCCATCGGGCGAGAAGCGCGGGAAGAGTTTGCTGTCCGGGCCAGCGGTCAGGGCGCGCGATGGCGCGGACAGATCGATCGGGAGCAGGTATAACTCCCAGTGGCCGCTGACGTTCCACATGAAGACGACGGTGCGGCCATCGGGTGACAGATCGAAGCCGCCACCCCAGTTGTAAACGTGCGGCACGCGGAAGATGAGAGCGCGATCGGGTTGGGTCATGATTGGGCCTGACTTGAGCAGGGGCAGGCGCCGCAACTTCGCCGTTGACGGCCTGCGCCAGAAAGTGTACTGGCGGACAGGGACTTTGTCAACCGAACGTCAGGACGGCGGGGGCGTGGCGGTTCTCTTTCCGGCTACTTTTCTGTATAATGAGTGCGCGCCTTGGGGAGGCGAATTGGAGGTCAGAATGCGTCGATGGCTGATGGGCTGTGTGGCAGGGCTGTGGCTGGCGTTGATGGTAGCGCCGGCTGTCTGGGCGAGGCCGCTGAGCAGCGTGCAGTGGAACCGGTATGATGTGGACATCCAGATTCGCACGGATGGCACGCTGCTGGTGACTGAGGTGCAAACCATTCAGTTTGGCGGCGGTCAATCGTATCGCAAGGGCTTCGCGGTGATCCCTCAGGCGCGCGGCTCGATCGGGGACGTGAAGGTCTGGGAGGGCAATCAGGCTTATTCATTCAGCTATTCCAATGAACCTTACACGTATGAAACGTCCACGAATGACAACGGCGATATCGAAATTGTGTGGTATTTTCCGCCGACGGTGAATACCGCGCACACGTTCAATTTGCAGTATACGGTGCGCGACGGCATCCTGTATTATCCCGATCGACAATATGACCGTGTCCAGTGGATTGCCGTGCCGTACGATCTGGATTATCCGGTGGCGGCGGCGCAGGTGACGGTGCACACGCCGGCCGGCGCGCCGATTCTGCGCGCGGGCGCGGCCAGTGTCAGCCCGGCGGTGTACAGCGTGTCCCCCGATCAGCTGACGGCCACCTTCGAGAGCACCCGGCCGCTGCAGCCGGGTGAGGGCCTTGAAGTGCGCGTGGATTTTCAGCACGGCGTGGTGGCCGGCAGCGCGCCGTCCTGGCAATTCAAGTATGATCTGCAGGAGCAGTACAAGCCCTTGCTCGATCTGGCCAGCCTGGGGCTGGCGGCGTTGATCGCCCTCGGCGGCACGCTGCTGATCGTGCTGCGCTGGTACACCAAGGGGCGCGATCCCCAGGTGGGGTTGGCCGCCGAGTATGTGGCGGAGCCGCCCGGTGATCTGCCGCCCGGCGTGGTCGGTACACTGCTGGATGAGCGGGCCGACATGCAGGACATCATCGCCACATTGATCGATCTGGCGCGGCGGGGTTATGTGACCATGGAAGAAGTGCAGACGCCCGGCTTTTTGGGCATCGGCGCCTCGCGCGATTTCATCTTTCGCCGCGAGGCCGGCCCCAGCCGCGACACGCTGCGCGCCTACGAACGGCTGGTGCTGGATCGAGTAATCCCGGGCAATGAGCGGCGGTTGTCTGATCTCAAGAACAAGTTTTATCAGCACGTCAGCGAGATTCAAGGCGAGTTGTATAAAGACGTGGTGGCCGAGGGGCTGTTTCCGCGCCGGCCCGATACGGTGCGCAGCCAGTGGGGATGCGCCGGCACGAGCTTGATCATCCTGGCGATCGGCGGGGCGATTGGCGCATCGGCGCTACTGGCCGACATTACCGGCTGGGTGGTGCTGCCGTTTGTGGCGCTGGGCTTTGTGGGCATCGTGACAGCTGCGTCGCTGAACGCCATGCCGGTGAAGACCTCACGCGGGGCCGAGGCGGCCGCGCAATGGCAGGCTTTCAAACGCTATTTGAGCAATCTCGATCGGTACACCAAAGTTCAGGAGGCGGCCGATCAGTTTGAGAAGTATCTGCCTTACGCCATTGCCTTTGGTCTGGAGCGCAGCTGGATCAATCGTTTCGCCCGCGTCGACACGGTGCCGATGCCGATGTGGTACCGGCCGTATGGCTGGGGGCCGTCTTATCACGGGGGCGGCGGATCGATGTCGGGCGGCAGTGGCGGCGGGCTGGGCCAGGCGCCGTCGGTGCAGGGTATGAGCGACGGGCTGGCGCGATCGCTGGGCAGCATGAGCGCGGGGCTGACGACGATGCTGAACAGTGCCGCCAGCACCTTCTCCAGTGTGCCGCAGAGCAAGGGCGGCGGCGGAGGCTGGGGCGGCGGCGGTTTCTCCGGTGGCGGCGGTGGTGGCGGCGGCAGCCGGGGGTTTGGTTAGATCGGGGCGAACGGCTCATTTGTCATTCGTCACTCATCACGGAGGTCCTATGCAGAGTTCCGGCAGACTCATCGGCATCATTTTGATCGCGGGCGGCTTGTTGTGCGGCGCCATCGGCGGATTGTGGGCGGCCGCGCAGCGCGCCGGCGAAAAGCTGGACATGGGCGGCATGATCTTCGCCATCGGCGGGTTGGCCGTGATCGCGCTGCCGCTCATCGGGGCGGGCATTTTCCTCTTCATTCGCGGTGGACGCGAAGAAGCCGAGATGAAGGACATTGCGCAGCAGCGCAAGATCCTCAACATGGTATCCACCCAGGGGCAGGTGCGCGTGGCCGACGTGGCGCTGGAGCTGGGTGCCACGCGCGATCAGATCAAGGCCATGATCTACGATCTGGTCGGCAAGGGCTTGTTCAGCGGCTACATCAATTGGGACGATGGCATGCTGTATTCCAGGCAGGCCAGCCAGTTGAAGAGCGGCGTGTGCCCCAATTGCGGCGCAAAACTCGAATTGGCCGGCAAGGGTGTGGTAAAATGCCCGGCATGCGGCAGCGAAGTGTTTCTGGGGAGTTAGTAATTGGAAGTTGGAGGCTGGTGAGACGCGCCTGTTGCTGAGGTGTCTTCGGTCATCAGGCCTCAACTTCCCGCCCCCATTTCCGATCTGCAATCTCCACCTCTATTCTCCAAGGAGCTCAACATGACTGACCTCGTCGGACAATTCAAGGACCAGCGCGGCGGCTTCGTAAAACTGTTGTCCAAAATTCCAGGCTTCAAAGGCTACATGGAAAAGGAGACGCGCCGCGATGCCGACAAGGCGGTGCGCGACGTGCTGGCTGCCCGCTTCGGCGCGCAGCTCGATCGGCTCACCGAGATCCAATCGGAGTTGATCCCCAGCGGCGGCTTTGAGTTCCTCGACGATGTGGAGCAGAGCGCGATCAAGCTGCGACGTTTCATCGATCGCGTCAAGACGGCGCCGCGCGGCTACGCCGGTCTGTTTGACGCCGTGCAGGTCAAAGAAGATCAGCTGGAGCAGTTGTACAACTTTGACCTGCAGCTGCTGGGCGAAGTGGACACACTGGAACGCGCCATCGACGCCTGCCAGATCGCCATGGGCACACTGCCCGCCCCGGCGGCGGCGGCCGAAGGGCAGCCCGCGCCCGCCGTCGGGCCGGACGCCCTGAAAGCCGGCATCGCCGCCCTGCGC